>NZ_JBIVUF010000004.1:0-498237 GCF_044757085.1 Streptomyces sp. NPDC091376
GGGAAGAAGGACGTACGGCTGGTGTCGTTCCGGCAGTTCTGCGACTGGCTGGACGTCCAGGACCCGAAGATCCTCACCAAGCTCCGCACGCTGCACGTCGGACAGTCCCCGGCAGGCGGCTGGCACACCTTCCTCAAAGCCACCGCCTAGCCAAAGGGTTCACTGCTGGGGACGCCCTGCGTACCGGATGAGGCGCCGGCGTTCGAGGACCGCGGCGAGGGCGTAGGCGCCGCCGCCTGCGACGGCGAGGACCCAGTAGAGGCCCGGGGTGCCCAGGAAGAGCGCCGCGGTGGAGGTCAGAGCCAGCCAGACGCCGAGGCTGTAGTGGAGCACGTTGCGACGTGCGGCGCCTTCGGCGAGGTAGAGCAGCCCGACGACGAGGCCGGAGCCGGCGGGCCAGAGGATCGACTGCAGTTCCGGCATGCCGAGGGCGGACGTCAGGCCGGTGACGGCGAGGAACAGGGCGGTGAAGGCCGCGATCCAGGAGGCGCCGAGCAGTTTGCCGGTGAGGACGTCCGGCCCGGTGGCTCCCCGCTGGGCGCGCAGGGCGGCGACGGTGGCCTGGGTGATGCCGGTTGCCAGGCCGATTCCGAGGAGTGTGACGGGCAGCCAGCCGGGCAGGCCGAGAAGGGGGTCGTCGCCCTGGGAGACCGCGGCGGCGCCGTGTCCCAGCAGGTAGGCGAATCCGAAGCTGACGTAGGCATCGCGGTTGTCGACCTCGTTCACGAGACGACTCGGGGTGGCTGTGGCGCCGGTGGTGACCGGAGCGTCGGGGGCTGCGACGGACATGGGGGAGTCCTCCAAAGGGCTTACGGGTGTCAGTGAGGGATTCGGGAACGGCACGGGCGGCTCGGGCCGGTATGCGGTACCCGGGCCGCGGCGGGGGCGGTGACCCGACTCGGCGGTCACCGCCCGTCAGAGGTGGTGGGCGGCTCCGGGACCGTGGCCCGGAGCCCGCCCAGCGACGGTCGTCCCCGGCTGTGCAGTGTGCCGGGGACGGTGTGGGTCAGCCCTCGCTGTTGTCCAGGACGCTGTCCAAGGCGCTGTCCGGGATCCAGGAGCCGTGGATTCCCGCGGTCACGCGGCGGGGCAGGTGCACGGTGGCGATCCGGTCGAGGCCGGAGGCGTCCAGGACCAGCAGTTGCGAGGCGTCCTGCTTGAGGTCGGAGACGACGGTGAGCAGGTACCCGTCGTCCTCGTTGGTGGCGCCGGCCGCGGAGACGAACACCGCCTCGCTGGGCAGCCGGGCGTCACCGACCTGGTGGATGCGGCGGGCGCCGGTGGTGCGGTCGTACTTGACGACGCCGTAGCCGCCGAAACCCTCCTGGTCAGGGAAGGACACCGCGTACTGGTAGCGGTTCTCGGTGCCCAGGTAGTCCTCGTTGAGGGTCGGAAACTCCACGGCGAGGTCGTCGATGATCTGCTCGTCGACGGTGCCGATCGCGGTGTCGATGACCCAACGACGCGTGTACGAACGGGTGTTGGGCTCGGTGCCACGCTCGGGCGCGCCCACCCACCAGTTCCAGGAGAGCTGGAACCCTTCGCGGTCCACGGTGGGGCCTTCCAGGACGATGCGGCCCTGGCCGTCCTCATAGGCGTTGGCGACGTGCAGCATGTTGCCCGGTTCGATGGAGAACCAGCGGACGTGCCCTGCACCGTTGCCCGTACGGGGCATGACACCGATCCGGGCGGGCTGCCGGTCGCTCCAGCCGTAGGGAATGCCGGAGTGTTCGGCGGGGTCGAAGGTGACGTTGCCTTCGATGAAGACGACGTGGCGGCGGGTGATGGCGAAGTCGTGCTTGAGCGAGGCGGTCGCGCCCGGGATCTCGGCGCTGTGGACGATCTCCCCCTTGGCGTCGGACACGTAGTACGTCAGGAACGGCGGGAAGGGCGAGGAGCCGAAGAAGTGGAGCTCCCCCGTCACCGGATCCTCCTTCGGATGCGCGGTCATGGCCGTGCGCAGTCGGCCGTTGAAGTCATGGGCGCCGACCGTCTCCAGGTCCGGGGTGAGCTCGAAGGGGAAGTTCGCCTCGCACAGTGCGAGCAGCCGCCCGGCGTGCTCGATGACGTGGGTGCCGGCGGTGCTCACGGTCAGGTCGGGGCCGTGCTCGGTCATGTACGGAGCGCCGTCCAGGGCGGGGGTGTGGACCCAGCGGTTGCGGTACCACTCGGCGCGGCCCTCGCGGAGGCGGATGCCGTGGACCATGCCACTGCCCTTGAACCAGTGGGTCGGGGTGATGCCGGGCTTGGGGTTGTGGCTGTTGCGGATCAGACGGCCGGTGAGCTCGGGGGGCAGGGTGCCCTCGACGGTGAGTCCGGTGGCGGTGATCTCGTCGGCGACGGGGGTGTAGTGGCCGGTCAGATACGGCTTGTTGCTCATGCTCGCGTCCTCGGATTTCGTGGTCGTGGTCGTGGTCGTGGTCGTGGTCGTGCGTGATGCGTCGTGCGTCGTGCGTGGTGCGTGGTGCGTGGTGTGTGGTGTGTTGGTGTGTGTTGTGGCGTGAAGTGTCAGGTCGTCCGCTCGGCGCGTGCCTTGAGGCAGTCGAGCCAGCTCTCCAGGGACGTCGTCAGGGCCGCGGCGAGTTCGTCCGTCGCGGCGTCCACGGGGTCTCCGCTCCAGGACTCCTCGGTGTGGACGACGACGTGGTCCCCGGTCTGCTCGAAGGTCCATACGTGGATGCCGACGATGCCCTCGACGGTCCCGCCCCAGACGATCCGCTGCTCGGCGACGAGTTCGTGGATGGTGGACGTGATGGTCATCCCGTGGGTGCGCCAAGTGAAGTCGTTGCCGACCGTCACCGGCCCACTCAGCCTGGCCTGGTCGATGTCGACGTTCCAGACCGGCCAGTTGTCGATGTCGGTGTGCAGCGACCAGACGGTGGCGAGCGGCGCGTCGATGGTCGTCGTCAGGCTGACGACGACGGGGGCGGTGGTGTCGATGGTGTGCATGCGATGTCCTCTTCGGTGGTGGTGGTGGTGGATCGGGTCGGCTCGGCGGCCGGGGTACGGGATCAGGTGGTGGGTGCGCACGGGGCGGCCCGGTCCTGGCGGCGCGGCGCCGTGGAGGTGGCCGCGGTGGGTGGTGGGAGGGCGCCGCGGTCGGTGCGGCTCTGTCGGGTGAGCGGCAGGGCGAGGAGTGCGGCGACGGCCAGGACCGCGGCCGAGACGAGGAAGGCGGCTCGGTAACCGGTGCTGAGCGCCTCCACGTGGGACTGATGGGTGGATGCGTGGGCGGTGACGGAGCCGGCCAGGGTGGCCAGGGCGGCGAGCCCGATCGCACCGCCGACCTGGCGGGTGGTGTTCACCAGCCCGCCGGCCAGACCCGCGTCCTGTGGCGGGACACCGTCCACGGCGAGTGCGGTGAGCTGGACGAAGGCGATGCTCAGCCCGAGTCCGACGAGGATGCTCGGACCGAGGACGTCGGTGAGGTAGCCGCCGTCGGCGCTGAGCCGTGACAGCCACAGCAGTCCGGCGGCCTCGGTGAGCAAGGCCGCGGTCACCGTTGCGGTGCCGCCGATGCGCCGGGAGATACGAGGTGCGACAGCGGCACCGAACATATTGGCCACGGCGAGGGGGAGTTGGCCCACTCCGGTGGCCAAGGGGTCCATCCCGAGGACCTGCTGCTGGTAGAGCGGCAGGAAGAAGAACAGGGCGATCCACACGGACCCCAGCAGGGCCATCAACAGGTTACCGGCGGCGACGCGGCCGGTGGTGAACAGGCGCGGGGGCATCAGCGCGTTCGGCCGGCGGATCTCGATCACGGCGAAAGCCGCGAGCAGTGCGCCGGCACCGGCGAGGGCGCCGAGTACCCGGGCGTCCGTCCAGCCGGCGCCGCGCGCGGTGGTCAGGCCCCAGACCAGGCAGGTCAGGGCCAGTGTGACGGTGACGGTGCCCAGGAGGTCGAATCGCGCGGACTCCCGAACAGCAGCCTTTGGCACGAGGGCCGCCACGGCGATGAGGACCAGTACCGCCCCGAGCGCGACGGTGTGGAAGATCCAGGGCCAGCCCCACGCCTGGGTGAGCACGCCGCCCAGCAGGACGCCTCCCGCCCCTCCCGCGCCGGAGACCGCGCCCCACACGCCCAGGGCTCTGCCGCGTCCGGAGCCGGACGGGTACAGGCCCATCGCCAGTGCGAGGGCGGCCGGGGCGATGGCGGCGGCGCCGAGTCCCTGCACGGCGCGGGCGGCGATCAGGACGCCCGTGGAGGTGGCGAGTCCCGCTGCCAGCGAAGCCCCCGCGAACAGCGCGAGGCCGGAGATCAGCACCCGGCGACGGCCGAGGAGGTCGGCAGCCCTCCCTCCGGCCAGGAGCAGCGCCCCGAACGCCAGGCCGTAGGCGTTGATCACCCATGTGGTGCCGCCGTCCGACAGGTTCACACCGGCACGGATCTGCGGCAGCGCCACGTTCACGATCGAGGTGGCGAGCATGACGGTGAACTGCGCGGCGGCGAGCGCCGCGAGCACGGCTCCCGGCCGGTCAGGTGGGGGTGCCTGGTCCTTCGTGCGTCCAAGGTTCATGGCGCACAGCCTCGTGTCGGGCGGTGTCCACTTTCCATGCCCAGCAGGGGCGTTGACTGTCCAGTCCTGTCCGCACCTGTCCACGTGTAGCCCAGCCTCGGACGTACCTGGGCGCACTCCGAGTGCTCAACCCATCAACCCGCTGAACCGTCCGTAGACGTCCGCGGCGACCCGCGGTCGGGGACGGCGCCTTCCGCGGGTTCCGCAGCGTCAGCTGATGTGTCCCAGGTTCTGGTCGTCGGGGTGGCCGGTGAGCAGGAGGGTGGTTTCCTCGACGCGTCGGAAGCGGCCGTCGGGGGCGCACTCGGCGAAGAGGTAGACCTCGGTGCGGGAGGTGCGGCCGCTGTGCTGGGTGAGGGTGACGGTGTGGCGGTCGGCGTAGCGCAGTCCGTCGCGGAATTCGTCGTGGACCTCGATGTGTCCGCTGCGGACCAGGGAGCGCAGGCGTGTCATGTGTTGGGTGAAGGCGGCGCGGTCGCTCCATACGCCGTCGGTGCGCTGGCGGTAGTCGGGCGTGAAGTGTCGGTCGAGGGCTTGGGTGAGGTCGAGGCCGGGGGTGAACAGCAGGTCGTTGATGGCTCTGGTGATGTCGGTCGGTGTCATCGCTGTCTTCTCCTGACGAAGGTGGGGGTACGGGAAGAGTTCTGGTTCGCGAGCCGGGGAAGTGGCGGGGGAACTGGGTCGGAGGCGGGTGTCACTCGTAGCCGGGGACGGTTTCGCCGGTGGGTGTGAAGTCCAGCGAGAGGGAGGCGGGGCCGCGGGTGTACAGGCCGGTCTCCCGGTAGTGGAAGCCGGGGGTGTAGCGGACCTGGTCGAGGAGGGGGAGGAGTATCGCGGCGACGGTTTCGATCTCGGCGCGGGCGAAGGCCGCGCCGACGCACTGATGGAGGCCGGTACCGAAAGCGAGGTGTTGGGCGGCGGCGGTGAAAGAGCGGGTGGTGCCCAGGTCGGGGCGGTGGATGTCGAAGGTGTCCGGGGTGGTGAAGGCGTCGGGGTCGCGGTTGGCCGCGCCGATCATGCAGAAGACGGTGGCGCCTGCGGGGATGGTGATGCCGGCGAACTCGGCGTCCTGCTCGACCTGGCGGGGGATGAGCTGGACGGGTGGGGTGCAGCGCAGTGTTTCGGCGATCGCGGCGGTCAGCAGGTTGGGGTCCTGGCGGACCTGGGCCATCTGCTCGGGGTGGTCGATCAGGTGCTTGAAGAGCAGGGCGAGGGTCTTGTCGGCGGGCTCGGTGGCGGCGGCCAGGACGTTGATGATCAGTGCGGTGACCTCGCGATTGTCCATGGTGATGCCGTCGAACTCGGCGGTGCAGAGCTTCGATATGAGGTCTTCGCCGGGGCGGTGGCGGCGTTGCTCGATGAGGGGGACGAGGTAGGCCTCCAGCTGCTCGGCGCAGTCCAGGCAGTGGCGGCGGCGTTCGGCGGTGAGGGTGATGCTGGTGATGAACTCGGCGACTCCGCTGTGCCAGGCGGCGACCTGCTGCCAGTCCTGCTTGTCGAGGCCGAGGACATCGAGTGTGACGTGGACGGCGAGGGGTCTGCCGAAGTCGTTGACGAGGTCCACCCTGCCTCGGGGAAGGAACGGGGTGATGAGCTCGGCGGCGTTGGCGTGGATGGCGCGCGTCTGGTCGTGCAGGGCCTGCCCGGTGAAGCTGCGGACGACGATCTTTCGTTTGGCGGTGTGCTCGGCGCCGGTCATCTGGGCGAGGACCGGTCCGCGCATCACCGGCTCGGCACGGACCTGCAGTGTCTCGGTGCTGAACGCCTGATGGTCGGTCAGTACCCGCTTGACGTCGTGGTAGCGGGACAGGAAGTAGCTGTCGATCGCGGGCTCGTAGTGCACCGGTGCCTGCTCCCTCAACGGGGCGAAGTACCGGTAGGGGTCGGCGGCGAAGTCCTCGGAGAGGACACTGAAGTGGGGGGTGACCATGGTCATGGCAGGAAATCTCTCAAGGGAAGGGCAAGGAGGGGCCGGCATCTCCCTGCCGAGTACTCAGGCCCGGCGGAGTCGGCAGCGCGCTATCGCTGGGGCGAGGCACTGCGTTGCCTGCGCACCAGAGGGATCGCGAGGAGCGCCAGGTTCACGGCGAGTGCGCCGGCGGCGAGCGCGGTGCGCCAGAACGGGCCGCCGGAGGCGAGATTGACCACCAGGTACCCGGTGAGGATCACGGCGAGTATCGCGTTCTGGACGTCGCTGCGCCGCCACCACCGTGGGCGGGGAGACTCCTCTTCGGACAGTCGCAACGCGTACAGGTCCACGGGCCCGAACTCCTCTTCCGGCGCGCTGTCGGTGGCGGCGAGGTGGTCGGCGGCTTCCCTGGTGAGCTCTGCGGCGCGTGCGCGGGGCACGGCGTGGCGCTCTTCGAGCAGCTGGGTCAGCCGGCCGAGCCAGTGCTCACGCCCCACCGTGTTCTGCGCGTCAGTGCGAGATTGCATGGCGTCCGTCCGAGATTGCATGGTGACTCCTTCAGGTTCTGCGGCTGGTTTGTTGCTCCGTGTGGCACAGCCGAGCAGCGCGAGGCCCAGCAGGCACAGGGCAGGGGCGGGTAGGTGGCCGAAGGCCTTCTGGGAGAGGGTGGTGAAGGCCGTCGCGCCCAGCACCGTTGCGACGGCGACGAGCACCCACCCCGCGATACGCCGTCGGGATCGCGATGCAGTGGCCGCGAGATGACTGCCCATCAGGGCCATGGCGACGAACGATGAGCCCACCAGCCCGCCAGGCGTCAGGGCCAGCGTGATTCCGTTCGCGACCCACAAACAGGCGCCGGCCACCAGAGCGGCCGTACCGATCGGGACGAGCGCAGCGCGGACTGTCGCCGCCTGCGCCTGGCCGCCCTGGTGGCGAAGACGCTCCTCGGGCGGGACGCGCTCGCTGACCACGGTGGCGGCGTACGCCTCCGGCGTGCCGAAGGCGTCCTCCGGGCTCTCACCGCTGTCCGCGCAGTGCTGTGCGACCTCTTCCAGCACCGTGTCCGCGAGCGCGCTGTCCACCGGCTGTGCGGCCAGTGCCAGTCGGACCCGCGCGTTCCACCGGGTGACCTCGTCCGTCATGGCGACTCCTCCATACCGTGGGCGAGGAGTTGATCCATCGCGTCGGAGAACTGCTTCCAGCTGGTGGCCTCTTCACGCAGCCGGGCCCGCCCTGCCTCGGTGAGCCGGTAGACCTTGCGTCCCGGCCCGCCCTCACCGGGCTCCCATCGCGCCTCCACCACCCCGTCGGTCTCGAGGCGTCCGAGCACCGGATACAGGGCGCCACCACGGACCGTGCCGAATCCACGCGCAGCCAACTCCTGCACCAGCGCGTAGCCGTGCCGGTCGCCCTCGGCAAGCACGGCGGCGAGCGCCAGTGGGAGCACCCCACGCAACCAGCCGGTCTCCACTGCGACCATCGATAGTCAACTCTACTTTCTACTCTGCGAGTTCGACTAGTTCGTTCTCAGACTAGTCAACCACATGCCCGGACCGCGTCAACAGCCGCCCAGGGGGGAGAGGTTGCGCCGCAGGTCGTGAGGACGATGCGCCCCTGGCGGCTCTCCCTTGCCGTGCGTCGGGTATCGGCCGAACGTATGCATGAGGGACGCGAATTGAGGGGCTCCGCGCTACTCTCCGCGCCATGATTGACGTGAGCACGTTATGTCTGTGGCGGGGTGGGCGGCGCGTGCGCAGCACGCAAGCCACCGCGCGCCCGAGAAGAACCCGCCGGCACACCGTGGTGTGCCTCCTGGTGCTGGCGCTGCTCGGCACCGGGCCCGCTGCGGCCGCCTCTGCCGCGGACCGGGACCAGGACCGTGACCGGGGCGGGGCTCCCTCCACCGTCGCCCACCCTGCCGGCGCGCGCGCCGCCGATCCCGCGGCCGCCCGCTGGGGCGAGCGACGGCTCGACGAGGTGGCCTTCCTGACCAGCCACAACGCATTCACCAACTACGAGGACGCGCGGTGGAGTTCGGTGAACCAGGCCGAATCGGTGCGTGCCCAGCTGGACAACGGCGTCCGCGGCCTGAGTCTGGACACGCACTGGTACGAGCGCAGTACCTGGCTGTGCATCATCAGCTTCGGGAGCGACTGCTATCCCAGCGACGTCTACCTGTGCCACGGCGGCTGCAAGACCTTCGCCGGCGCCACGTACGCCCTGCCGCGGCAGTCCTTCCACGGCACGATGCAGACCGTGGTGGACTTTCTCGCCGCCCACCCCCAGGAGGTGGTCACCGTCTTCCTGGAGGACTACGTCGATGCAGAACAGCTGCGTCGGTCCCTCGACAGGGTCAGGGGGCTGCCCGAGCTTCTGTTCCGGGCCGACGAGTGGGACGTACGCCGGCAGGGATGGCCGAAGGTGGCCGACCTCGTCACCGCCGGCAAACGCCTGCTGATCTTCTCCGACCGCTCCGACCGCGAGCACTTGGGCGTCATGTACGACAGGTCCTGGACGGTGAGCAACTACTGGAGCCTCGGGGATCTGGGCAACGACCTCGCGTGCGTCAGCCGCTGGTCCGACGTGCCTCTGGACCGCCAGGAGCCCGGATTCCGGCGGCTGTTCACGATGAGCCACCACCGCAACGTACCCACCGTCCTCACGGCGGCGCTGGACAACGGCACCAAGCTGAGGAACCGCATCGCCGACCGGTGCCGGCCCGCGGCCGGGGGACGCAGTCCGAACTTCGTCTCCGTCGACTTCCACCGGCTGTCGGACGGCAGCGGCCACACGCCGGCCTCGATCGTCGGGGAGCTCAACGCTCTCCCGTGACGGAGCTCAACGCGCTCCTCTGACGGAACTCACCGCGCTCCGCGGACGCATGCTGCAGTACGGCGCTGCCCGGTCGGTCCTCCGTTCAGGCTTTGCGGGCGAGCAGGTGAATCTCCTGGAACTGCCGTCGATCGGTGGGCTGGGGCTCGCGAACCATCCGGGCTACCTCGGCCAACCCGGACTTGCGGAGCATCGCGGCGAGGTGATCAGGCCACCAGCGATAGGCCGGCGCGACGGTGTGATCGAAGACCTGCGTCGGGTGAGACGGATCGTCGCTTGCCGAGAAGCCGACCAGGAGGTGGCCACCAGGTGCCAGCACGCGATGGAACTCCGCCAGGATGAGGGGGAGTTCCTGCGGCGGAGTGTGGATGATGGACCAACGGGAGAGCACGCCGCCCAGCATGCCGTCGGCGATGTCCAACGCGGCCATCGAGCCCACGTCGAACCGCAGGCCCGGATAGGCCTGTCGAGCCAACTTGATCATCGCAGGAGAGGCGTCGACACCGAACGCCGTCAGCCGCAGCTCGTCCAGATAGGCGGTGACATGGCCCGGGCCACACCCGAGGTCCGCGACCTGACCGTCCCCACTCGCACGTACGACCTCCGCGAAGGCACCCAGGATCGCACGATCCAGGGGACTGTCATCCAGCGTGTCGCGGAACAGCTGCGCATAGGTGGCGGCAGCAGCGTCGTAGGCCTCGCGGGTGGTGCTGAGGGCATCGTGTTCGACCATGCTCGCGAAAGTAGTTCCTGGCGCCGAGGCGAGTCGAGAGGATCACGATCCTCCCTTCCGCCTCGTCGCCGGGGCTGTCGTTGGTCCAGACAGCTTCAGCGAGTAGTAGTGCACGCTCTCGGCGGGATCACACTCGTCGGTCTCCGGCGGATCGAGCCTCAGCCTTGACGGCCTCCGCGATCTGCAGGGCGGCCTGGGCGGGCGTGAGGTGTGTGGTGTCGACGACCTCGGCCTCGGCATGCAGCCACGTGCGGGCTGCCTCGGCGTAGGGCTCGAGGTACTTGAGACGGAACGGGGAATCGGGGCCAAGAACGGTGTCGCCCGCGATGCGTCCGCGGAGGGTGTCCTGGTCGGCATGGAGGACGAAGTGCCGTACCGGGATCCCATGGTGGGCGAGGCCCGTGCTGATCTCTCGCCAGTACTCCTCGACCAGGACGGTCATGGGCATCACCAGAGTGCCACCGGTGTAGTCGAGTACGCGGCGGGCTGTCTCGACGACGAGCGGCCGCCACGGCGGCCAGTGCTGGAAGTTGTCCGTCCCGGGCAGCCCTGGCGTGATGTCCATGAGTGTCTCGCCGACCTTCTCGGCGTCGAACACCCGGGAATCCGGGATCAGCTGCTGCACGAGTGCACTGGTCGTCGTCTTGCCTGCGCCGTGGGTGCCGTTGAGCCAAACAATCATGCGGCCGAGGCTAGCGGTGCGGGCCGCAGCCGACGACTGTCACGTCGCGGGACAGGCACGGCCGTGGGTGATTGGCTACGGCCTCGTCGGGGGTGCGGGGGCGGAGAGGCGTACCGCCTTGCCCGGTCCAATGGCTTCCCGGTCGCAGGGGGAGCTCGAATCGGGGTCCGGCGGTCGCAGCCAACCGGGAACTTGCGCCCCAGCGCCCTCCACGGGACATGACCGCATGCGCATGGCTACCGTGAGTGCGCGACCGCAGACTCCCGCCTGAAGAGCGCCATGAGTGAACGCGGCATCATCGTCACCTGCCAACACGAAGAGAGGGCCTCGACCCTTAGGTCGAGGCCCTCGCATCCGTATCGTTACGGCAAGTGTCCGAGGGGGGACTTGAACCCCCACGCCCGATAAAGGGCACTAGCACCTCAAGCTAGCGCGTCTGCCATTCCGCCACCCGGACCGGGTGTATCACCGCCCCAGGTGTTCCCCGCGGCGACATGGACAACTCTACCAGGGGTTCGAGGTGCCTCTGAACCGCATTTCACGTGGTCAGTGGGGTGGGCGGCGACCCTCGACGACGGCCGCGATGCCCTCGCGGCTCACCGACAGGCAAGGCGTGCGGAGAGCGACCGGGTGTGTACGTATGGTGAGGGTGTGCCCCGCGGGTGACGTGGCGATCGATGACTTTCGGGGCCCGGTGGGGTCTACCTCTGTACAAGCGAAAGCCGGCACGAGCTCTGTGAGGGAACCATGACCACCACCCACGCACTTCCACCCGTCGTCGACGCCGCAACGTGGGAGCACCGGCTCGAGGCGCTGCGTGCTCGGGAGAAGGCCGCGACGCGGGAGCTCGACGCCATCGCCGCCGAGCGGCGCCGGCTGCCGATGGTCGAGATGCCCGAGTACACCCTGGAGGGCGAGGACGGGCCCGTTCGGCTGGCCGACGTCTTCGAGGGCAAGAGTCAACTGATCGTCTACAACCACATGTGGTTCGCCGGCGAGGAATGGCAGTGTTCGGGCTGCACCGGGCTGACCTCGCAGTACACCCGCCTGGGGTTCCTGGACAACTACGATGCGCGATTCGTCATCGTCACCCAGGGCCCGATCAAGGAGGCGCTCGCCTACAAGCAGCGGGTGGGTAACCGGATGACGTGGTACTCGACCGCCGACAGTCCGTTCGGCGCCGATGTCGGCGCACCGAACGGCGGAGGATTCGCGGTCAACGTCTTCCTGCGCGACGGCGACACCGTCTATCGCACCTGGCACACCGACGGCCGGGGGACCGAGCAGCTCAGCCACACCTTCCCGCTGATCGACGTGCTGCCGTACGGACGGCAGGAGGAATGGCAGGACTCGCCCGAGGGCTGGCCCCAGTCGCCCACGTACAGCGGGTGGGCGTCGTCCCAGGACATCGCCGCGCTCTACGGCCCGGGCTCGGGTCCGGGCTCCGGCGGCGGCTGAAGGGCCCGCATCACGGACGACGGGTCGGTGAACGGCCCGCATCACGGTCGACGGGCGGGCAGGGCTCGGTGGTGGGCTCGGTGAAACTCCGGCGCGCGACGGGGCGGACATCGGCACCGGCGTCGCCGACGCGCTGCCCCGACTCCCCGTCGCAGCGCGCCCGCCGAGCTGCGCGCACCCGCTGCTAGATTCGTCCGCCATGCGATCACGTGAATACGACCTCGACTTCCGCGACAGGGCCGGGCGCATACGCGCCTGGGGCATCGGTCTGCTGGCTGTCGCGACGCTCCAATGGGCTTGGTGCGCCCTGTTGTTGCTCACGCCGTACGAGGTCGACCAGGAGCCGGAGGACCGTTACCCCGCGGAATGCGAGTCGCGGTTGCTGACCGAACGCGGTACGGCCAACGAGGGCCTGCAGAGGAACGACTGGTGTCAGAACGAACGCGACTGGCCCGAAGCCCTGGCTGTGCTCGGGCTGTCCGTGCCCGTATCGGTCGTCGGGGTGGCGCTCTTCACGAGCGGGAGTCTGAGCATCCGGATGAGCGCCCATTCCGAGGCGATGCGCGAACTGGACAAGTTCGCCGACTCACGCACCGCGTAGCCGACGTGTCAGGGCGCGTTCGGCCCGGTGACGACCGGCCCGTTGTCGTGGGCGTCCACAGGAGCGGCGACGGGGGCCGTGGTCACCAGGGCCACCATGACGCAGCAGGTGGTCAGCACGGGAAGAAGCGCACGAGGGCGCCACGACGAGGTGCGAACGGGATGCTCGATCAGTCGATAGCCGGCAGCGGCGAGCAGGACGGACGCGCAGACGGCTACGGAGATCTTCGATCCCTGGCTCCACTCCGGGTGGTTGACACCGAGGTAGACCCATACGGGCCAGTGCCACAGGTAGAGCCCGTAACTGCGGTGCCCGAGCCAGAGGAGGGGGCGGGACGACAGCGCCCTGCGGAACCGCTGTCCGTGCGCGGCGGTGTCGATCAGCATGACCGCCGTCATTCCTGCCAGCGGCAGCTGCCAGGCGTAGAGCGCGGCCGAGTCGATGTCCGCGGTGCACCACAGCCAGCCGAGGACCGCTACCGCCGGCCAGGAGAAGCGCGAGAACCGGGAGAACAGACCCGGGCGGAACGCGATGACGGCCCCCAGCAGCAACGCCCCGGCCCGGGTATCGGTGCCCAGATAGGCACGCTCCTGCGCGCCGGGGAAGTAGAGAAGGTGCGCCAGCAGGTAGCAGACCGCCGCGGCCGCGAGGAGAAGCCGGTGGGGATGGCGGATCCGTCGGGTGCCCCAGGTGGTGAGGCCGATCAGCACGACGGGCCAGACGAGATAGAACTGCTCCTCGACGGCCAGGGACCACAGGTGGTTCAGTGGCGCCTGTTCCTGGGTCACGTCCCAGTAGTCGATGTCTCCGAGGATCGCGTACCAGTTGGACGTATAGGTGAGGGCGGCCAGTGTCTGGGCGTTCACGGTGGGACGCAGTCCCGGAGGATCCTGCAGGACCATCCATGCCTGGACGGCTACTACCACCAGCAGGACGGCGGGGAGGAGTCGTTTGACCCGCCGGAACCAGAAGCTCGCCAGTGAAGGGCGTGGGGTTCGGGCTCGTTCGGCCAGGAGCAACCGGGTGATGACGAACCCCGAGATGACGAAGAACAGATCGACGCCGAGGAATCCGCCGTCCAGCCCGGCCCCGTAGTGGAAAGCCATGACGGCGGCGACGGCGACGGCCCGTAGACCGTCGATCGCATCGATTCTCCCGGCGGAGGCCTCTCCTGCGGCTGTGGCCGGACGCTGCTCGAGGGCCAGCGGCACCCTCACGCACCGTCCTTGGCGAACATCTCGTTCAGGGCCCAGTTGGCCAGCCGTGCGCGGGCGGGTTTGGTGGGGTGGTCGGTGGGGTCGTAGACACGTGTTCCTGCCAGGACCTCGGGACACTCGTCGTCATTGCACAACTGGCCGCGCAGGTCCAGCAGTCGAACGGCGGGCTGTTTCGCTGAGGCCTCCCGGAGGACCCGGTTCATCACCAGGGCGGAGGAACGGTACTGGGGATGACCCACCTGCTGCGAAGTCATCAGGTACACGGGGGTGTTCCGGCTGGTCAGAATGGAGATCGCCTGGTTCAGCCGGTCCCGGAAGGCTTTCTCGTGGGCCGGCGAGGTGAGATCGAGGGCCTCTTCGTCGCGTGCCAGCCGCTGCGGGACGACATCCCAGAAACCGACTGTCAGCAATGTGGCATCGGGCTTGTACTTCTCCAGATGGGAGGGCCATTGGGTGGGCCACTTGCGGCAGGTCTCCGGGGTCTCCTTGCCCACGGGCAGCAGGATTCCGCAGCCGCCGAGCCCCGCGTTCACCACGGTGTTGCGAGAGGACCCGACCTCGCTCATGCCCTGACCGATGCTGGCGGACCAGGAGTCGCCCACGACCAGAACGGTCTTGCCGGTCACGGCGGGTGAGAGGGAAGGCGAGCCGAGCGGGGGAACCGCCGACCCGTAGTGCGGTTCACCGGCACCGGCCACGACACCGGACGGGGCTGCCTCGGAACGTGTCGTCGTGTTCTTCGCCGCATGCTGTGGAGCGCAGCCGCACGCCAGCGCGGCGACCACCGCGGCGAGGCCGAGTCGGCGAATTCTTCCTTGCACCATGATTACCCACCAGGATTCTCGGGAGTCCGTCATCGTCGGACGGCATTCGTGGAGTCCGCGTGCGGAAGCGCTGTAATCAGGGGGAACGACACCCCGCGCCGACTCGGAAGCAATCGGATTGTCGATCAGGAGATTAGCTTCCGGCGGCTGCCGCAGAGTTCTGACGCGCCCGTTGGTGCATCATCAGGAGGCAGTCAGGAGGCGGTCTTCCGGTCGGCTTGGGCCGATCCGGTGAAATATCGTACCGGCGGTCGTGTCAGGTGTTTGTCCAGCTACCCCATCGGTAAGTTCTGAGGCCGTTGTGCGCTTTCTCGGATCCTGCTGGCGACCTGCGTGACGTATTCCCCCGGAAGGACCGGCAGTAATGCCCGTATGTCAAATGGTGAAAGGTGTTGCCGCCATCCTGGCCGGCAGCATTTCAGGTTGGTCGAGTGGGGTCCCAGGCGCTGTTCAAGAAATCAAGCAGGCGCCCTCCGACATTCCCTGCTACGCGGCTCCGTGCGAGTTCCCTGAAGCAGCACCGTCGTCGCGTCGTACCGGCGTCCCGCCGTGGGGGGATCCTGCCCTGCTGCCGGGTGCGGAAGGGAAGAGGGTCCTCGTTGTCGGCGACTCCTGGGCGCGGGACGCGGCGTCCGGGATTGCTACGGCCTTCGGCGGAAAGGGGCAGGTGAAGGACGGTTCGGCACTCGCCTGCGGGATCCGTAATCCGGTCAACCCGATGCCGAACAGGGACTGTCCGAAATGGGAGGCCGAGTGGCCGGCCCTGATGGACGAGGTGCGTCCGGACGCGGTTCTGCTGAGCGTCCAGTGGGATCTGGCGGAGCAGCAGATCGACCCGGGAGGAAAGCGGGTGACGATTCGGGACGACAAGGCGCGCAAGAGGTTTGTCACCAATCTCGACCGGGCGGTCCGGATCCTCTCCCGGAGAGGCACCCCGGTCTACGTCTTCGGATCCACCTGGCAGCATGTGCCGGGCTCGGTGGCGGTCTTGATGTCCGGGATCCTTCTGGAGTTCAGCAAGAAGTATCCCGGGGTGCATTACCTGGATATCTTCCATCAGCTCTGCAACGATCTGAACGAATGCCCGAAGAAGATCTCGGGGGTGCCCGTCTACGGTACCGACGTCCATTGCAGCAAAGAAACGAAAGTGCGTCTCGGGAACTGGATTCTCAACTCGATGTTTCATCGACGGCAGACGGCGTGAATGAAAGCCGAATGACAGCTGAATGAAAGCTGTTCGAAAGGAAGGGAGTCTGTGGAAATGATTGGGGTGAAGGTCGTGCGAGCGGCCGGCCCGGGACTGCTGGCTGCCGCGCTCCTGACGCTCCCGGTGTCCGCGCACGCGGCTGACGGGGACTTCTACTGGAGTACCTCCGGACTGGGCGGGCAGGACGCAGTGCTCGCCTCTCCGGAGTCGGGTCGCTGTTACTCCCTGAGGGGCGACAACGCTCCGTTCTATGCGTCGAACCACACCGGCCGGACCGTGCGTTCGTACGAGTCCAGAGGCTGCAGGGGCGAGGCCCAGAGCTCCATCGAGCCCGGTGGTGTGGGGCACGTCTACAAGTATGTGAAGTTCGGGTAGTGCTGGTGGCGCGCCCGTCGTCGATGGCTGACGCACCGTCAGGAAACAGTGTCCTCGGTGGCCGGTGACAGAGGCGGGTCTCGATACAGAGGCGGGTCCCGATCATGACGACCGGGACCCGCCTCTCACCGTAGGCGCTTCCGCGGCGCCCGGAGATCCTCGGGGACGCGCCTCAGCGCAGGCGGAACACCGGCCCGCGGGGCGTGAAGGGGAGCGGGGCACCCTCCGGGACGAGGTAGGCGTGTTCGGCTCGGACACGGAGCACGTCGCAGTAGCCGTCCGTGATGATGAGCACGGGCGCCGTCTCCGGGAAGTCCTCCGCTCGCCGGAGGAGGTCGATCCCCGGCTGGAGGACGGTGCCGCCGCGCCCGCGTACCCGGACCCGGCCGGCGATCTCCGTCGGCGGCAGATATCCCGCGTCGTACGGGGCGGCGTCGCAGAAGACCACCCGGGCGGCAGGGACGTCGCGGGCCTCGGCGTACGACGCGATGGCGCCGAGAGCCTTGCCGAGCAGCCGGACGTTCATGGAACCGGACGTGTCCAGGACGACGCCGAAAGTGCACCGGGCGACCTCCTCGGGCGGGAAGTACCGTCCGGCGCGCGGGATGTCGGGCGTGGACGCCTGACGGCGGGCGGGCCGCGCGTAACTGCGCACGGCCTCCGGGCGGGGCACGAACTCGTCGAACCAGCGGGCCAGCCGGGCGTCCCACGGCACCGGCGGATGGGCGAGGGCCCGGATCTCCTGGACCAGTCCGGCGGGCAGCAGCCCCCGGCCGCATCCGAGGTGCAGATCGAGGCCCTGAACCAGCCCGCGCCGGTAGAACTCGTCGAGGTCGACCCCGTCACGAAGGCGTCCGCCGAGCGGTTCACCGAGGATGTCGCGGGCGCCCTTGCCGCGCAGCGTGGCCAGGCGCCGGATGCGGCGGGCATCGACGACGATCCGGTCGTACACCTCCTCCGCGGAAAGGTCCCTCAACGCCGGGTCGTACAACACCCCTTCCGGCATGGTGCCGACGCCCATCTCCACGAGCCAGCCGTTGATGACGTAGTCGGCGGCGACGTTGAAGAGGTACGGGTCGCGGGCGCCGCGGCGGTCACCGTGGCGCAGCGCGGCGTGCAGCATCTCGTGGGCGAGGATGAAACGCCATTCCTCGTCGTCGTACCGGCGCAGCGGGTTGACGTAGATCTCGCCGAGCGTCGCATCGACGGCGGCGACCGCGATGTCGTGGGCACGGGACACTTCGGCGTCCGCGACGAGCTTCATGCCCGCCGCGATCCCCCCGAGCAGCGGGTAGGAGGCGATGAACCAGCTGAACGCCCGGTCCCAGGGGCGCGCGGGGAGACGTTCGCCGGTGAGCGTGTCGCGCCGGCCGCCCGCGACGTCCATCGCGGCGGACATGGTGCGGGTCAGGGCATGGGCGAACGCGAGCTGCCAGTCGGCGGGGGTGTGCCACCGCGACCACGACACCAGAATCTGGTCGGGGCTCTCTCCCGCCGTACCGCCGTGTTCGTACGCGGCGGGGATGCCGTCGCGGCGCCAGCGGGTCGCGAGCTGCTCCTCGTCGCCGTCGGGGTAGGAGGCCGGGACGTGCTCGGGGGCACGACCGACGGGGTAGGTGAGGAGGAAGCGGTTGACGACGGCGCAACGGGCGGCGAGTCCGGGCCGGTCGGGCTGCGTACGGTGGCCCTTGGCGGCGGGGACGTGGCCGAAGCCGAGATGGATGAGGCAGTGGGCGATGGCCCAGGCCCACTCGGACGGGTCGGCGCGGCGGTCGGGATGGACATGGATCCTGCCGTTGGAGTCGACGGCGGCGAGGCCGTGGCGCGGGTTCAGGTCGCAGTCGCGGGTGCGGCAGACATCGGCCTCCAGCGAGGCGAGGGCCGGATTCTTCCGGACGGCGGCCAGGCCGGCGAGGAACGCCTCGGTGGCCGCGTCGTTCCGTGCCTTCCTCCCGTGCGGCCCCCGGCCGGCCGCGCGGCTCACCGGCGGGCCTCGACCAGCCGCGGCATGTCGCGGGCGGCCTCGACGAGGAACCAGGCGGGCAGCACGGGCCGGCCGTCCTCGTCGTCGCGGATGACGGTCTGGGCGACCTCGACGGAGATCTCGGCGAGCTGGACGAGCAGCGCCTTGGCGCGGTGCGCGGTCTCTCGCAGGGCGGGCGGGATCTGTTCCTTGGCGGCGGGGAGTTCCTTGACGAGCCGGCCCCGGAAGGCGTCGGCGAGGTAGTAGAGCAGGTCGCGGTCCTCGATGCGGTGGGGCCAGGACGCGTCGCCCTTGATGATGGCGTCGATGCCGTACGTGTGCCGCACGATCTTGGCGTAGCCGCAGAAGGACACGGCGTGCGCGGGGGTGAGGGTGCCGTGCGCGACGATCTTGAGGGTGTCCTCGTCCAGCGTCGGCCCGAAGGAGTGCAGCGCGTCGGAGAGCATGTGCCAGGAGCGGGGAGTGGAGAACGGCTCCTCGGTCTTCGGCGGCTGCGACCACAGGTGGTCGGGCCGGTCGGCGACGTAGTCGACGACCCAGGGGTGAATGCCGTTCTCACCCGCCCAGACGAGCCAGTCCGTGGCGGAGGCACGCAGATGGACGTGGGTGAGCCGGTTGACCAGCGCGGAAGCGATGGGTCTGGCCAGCGCGTTGTCGGTGGCGCGGTTGCCGGCGCCGATGACGACGGACCCCGCGGGAAGTTCGTACGTGCCGATACGCCGGTCGAGGATCAGGGAGTAGAACGCCTTCTGCACATCGGGAGTCGCGGCGTTCAGCTCGTCGAGGAAGAGACAGTAGGGCTCGTCCCTGGCGATGGCCTCGGGCGGGCAGAACACGGACCTGCCGTCGCGGATCTGCGGTACGCCGATGAGGTCTTCCGGCGCGAGCTGAGTGCCGAGGAGGCTGACGCACTCGAGGCCGAGGGACTCGGCGAAGTTCCGTACGAGGGACGACTTGCCGATACCGGGAGCGCCCCACAGGAAGACGGGGCGCACCGTGGCGAGGCCGAGGAGCAGCTCGGGGACACGGGCGGGCGTGACGGTGACGGCTGCCTGCAAGCTGAGGACTCCTGAGATCGTGCGATGTCCGGTGCGCCCGGACTGTTCGATGCGTCCCGACAGTCTGTACGCCTCGGGCCTCACGGCGCAGCCGGTTTATCGGCCGTCGTGCTCGGCGCGCTGCGTACCGGCGGGCCGGGTGGTCCGGCGCGGCATCGCCGCGGCGGTGAGCGCACGGTGTCCCGGCCGTGCTCGACGGGATTCTCCACGACCGGCCGATGACGCCGGGCCGTCCCTGGCGACGGCGTCCGGAGGCGGTGCGTGTCGCATCGTTGACATGGCGCGTTTGTGCCACCTGGCGGGGGATGACACACCGGTTGGCACGGCGGATGATCGCGGTGTGAACCACGGGTGGACGGAGGGATATTGCTCGATCGACAGCATTGATGCCGGTTGCCGCAGGAGTGCCGGCCGGATCGGCGAGGTGTGTCGCGCAGGGCCGCGGCGCCGATCGATCCCGTCCCGAACCCACCGCACCGTCACCACCGTCACCTGAGGCCGGGCGCGGCGGCGGTCCTCTGCCTCGACCGGTCCTCTGTGCCACCGGCATTGCCACTGCCTCTCCGCCCACCACTTCTTCGCTCACCACTCTTCTCCGGTCACCACTCTTCTCCGGTCACCACATGACCGGTCACCACGTCACGGGCCACCGGGACGAGGCACCCCTGACGAACGGGCCCGCGGGAACGGAAGGCCGGCGGTTCGGCCGAGTTCCGGGCCGAGGCCGGGCCGGACGACGTTCGTCTCACACGCTCCAGGTGTGACATGCCGGCTCCGTGCGTCCTGACGCCCGCTCACACGCTGTGCCCGTACGGGCATCGGGACATGACAGAAAGGCTGTAATCGCCATGAGACGCATCCGCCTGTGGGTGGTGATATCGATGTCGGCGGTGATGGCGACGGGTGCGATGACGCCCGTCTCCGCCCAGTCCCCGCAGGGGGCCGAGGCACGCACGCCGGCGTCGCAGGACCCCACCAGGACCGTACGGTTGATCACGGGTGACCTGGTCACCGTCAGCGACGCGCCGAACGGGAAGAAGACGGCTTCGGTGCAGCGCGCACCGGGCCGCGAGAATGTCTTCTTCCAGGTCTCGGAGGACGACGGCGCCCTGACCGTCATGCCCTCCGACGCCGCGCCGCTGGTCCGCACGGAGCGGCTGGACGCGGCGCTGTTCGACGTCGCGGGACTGATCGTCCAGGGGTACGACGAGGCACACACCGACGCCCTGCCGCTGATCGTGTCGGCGCCCAAGGGCTCGGCGCGCGCGGCGGTCGAACGGGTCGACGCGCTCGCCGAGTTCCACGACGACGACTCCGCCGGGCCGCGGCGACTGGCGAGCATCGACGCCCAGGCGCTGCGCGTCGCCGACCAGGACCTGGCCGCGTTCTGGAAGAAGCTCGC
This sequence comes from Streptomyces sp. NPDC091376, assembly GCF_044757085.1. Lineage (NCBI taxonomy): Bacteria > Bacillati > Actinomycetota > Actinomycetes > Kitasatosporales > Streptomycetaceae > Streptomyces > Streptomyces sp. NPDC091376. The sequence goes on from NZ_JBIVUF010000004.1 coordinate 20,800, forward strand.
ACCCGCGTCGGACGCGTCCATGGCGAGAGCGGTGGCGGCGACCCCGAAGATCTGGCTCGACCACAAGGTGCGTCCCACACTGGACCGCAGCACCGCGCAGATCAACGCGCCGGCCGCATGGGCGGCGGGTCACCACGGCGACGGCGTCAAGGTCGCGGTCCTCGACACCGGCGCCGACCAGGCGCACCCCGACCTCGCGGGCCGCGTGTCCGAGGCCAAGGACTTCTCCAACAGCGGCTCGACCCTGGACCGCTTCGGCCACGGCACGCATGTCGCCGCCACCGCCGCCGGCAGCGGCGCCGCCTCCAACGGCCTGCGCAAGGGCGTCGCGCCCGGCGCCGACCTGCTGGTCGGCAAGGTCCTCGGGGACGACGGCTACGGCAGCGAGTCACAGGTCGTCGCGGGCATGGAGTGGGCCGCGGCCCAGGGTGCCAGGGTCATCAACATGAGCCTGGGCGCCGACATGCAGACCGACGGCACCGACCCCATGAGCCTCGCCGTCAACGAGCTCTCCCGCAGCAGCGGCGCGCTCTTCGTCGTCGCCGCCGGCAACAGCGGCTCGCGGGGCGAGATGACGGTCGGGTCGCCCGGCGCCGCCGACGCCGCCCTCACCGTCGGCGCCGTCGACCGCGACGACTCGCTGGCCTCGTTCTCCAGCCGCGGCCCGCGCTTCGGCGACAAGGCGGCCAAGCCGGACATCACCGCTCCCGGTGTCGGCATCGTCGCCGCGCGCGCCGCCGGTACGACCATGGGCGTCCCGGTCGACGACCACTACGTGGCGGCCGACGGTACGTCCATGGCCACGCCCCATGTGGCCGGTGCCGCGGCGCTCCTGGCCGGGCAGCACCCCGACTGGAGCGCGCAGCAGCTCAAGGACGCGCTGATCAGCACCTCCCGTACGGTGTCCGGCCAGGTGCCGACCCAGCAGGGCGGCGGCCGCGTCGACGTCAAGGCGGCCATCTCCGCCCCGGTCACGGCCACCGGCACGATCGCCATGGGCCCGTTCGGCAGGGACGCATCTCCGGTGGAGCGGGCCGGTGTGATCCGCTACACCAACCACACCGACGACGAGGTCTCGCTGAGCCTGCGCGCCGCGCTGGCCACCAACGGCGGCAGGGAACTCCCCGCGCAGGGACTGACGCTGGGCGCGGGCTCGGGCGGGGGTACGGTCCGGGTCGCCCCGGGCGCGACCGCGGAGGTCCCGGTCGGTGTCGACCCCCAGAAGGCGGGCCGCGGTTCCTACTACGGCTACGTCACCGCCACGTCCTCCGACGGGGTTTCGGTCCACACCACCGTCAGCCTGGTCGTACGGGCCCCGATGCACAAGGTCACCATCGAGTCCCACGGCCCGGACGGCGAGCCCACCGGCTGGAACATCGTGGATGTCTTCGGAGGAGACACGGACGTCCAGTTCCTCAGCTGGGACCCCCTGGTCTTCGAGGTCGAGGAAGGCACATACCAGTTCGGTGGCACGCTGCTGCACCAGAGCGGTGGCACCACGCGGCTCATCCACATCGTGGAGCCCGAGGTGAAGGTCGCGGGGGACAGGAGCGTGACCCTGGACGCCCGCAAGGCCAAGCCGGTGCGCGTGCGCACGCCCATGCCCGCGGAGCGGCGCAACAACGCGACGTTCCAGGAGTACCGGAAGATCGACGGGGCGGCGACGGCCCGGACCACCTACTTCGAGGACGGCGGCGGGTCGGTTGACCTGTACGTCAATCCCACGTCCAAGGTTACCGAGGGCGAGTTCGAGTTCAACACGCGCTGGGAGATGGCGGCTCCCGACATCAGGGCAGAGGTCCGCGGCGCGGACTTCGACCTGGACCCGTACTACGTACCGCGGTCCGCGCCGTTCGACCCGAAGGGCCGGCGGCTCTCCGCCGTGTACGCGGGGACCGTGGAGAACCCGGACCTGCGGCCCGGCACCGTGCGGGGCAAGCTCGCCGTGATCCGCGACGACACCGCCTCGGGCGAGTACGCGCTCGCGGAGGCGGCCGCGCGGGCGGGCGCCGAGGGCCTCGTGGTCGTCCTTCCCGAGGGGCTGGTGGCCTGGACCCGCTGGCAGCCGGCGGACACGCGTTCCGCCGTTCCCGTGATCCGGGTGAACGCGGCCGACGGCGCTGAGCTGTTGTCGTACATGAAGAGGCACAAGGCCGTCGTCGACATCTCCGGTACGGTCAAGAGCCCGTACCTGTACGACGTCAGGGCGATCTGGAAGCACCAGATCCCGCAGGACGTGACGTACACCGTCTCGGACCGCAACACCGCCAAGGTAAAGGCGTCCTACACGGACAACAGCGCGCTGGACTGGAGCGCCGAGCAGCGCTTCAGCTGGCGTCCCTACGCGAAGGTCACCATGGAGACCTCGCGCGCGGTGCCGACCGGTCTGACGCGCACCGAGTACGTCAGCTCCGGGGACACGGAGTGGATGCACCACGTCGACTTCATCACCAGCCCGTACGCGGACTTCGCCATGCGGTCGGGCCTGCACGACGCCCCCCGGAGCTTCGCGGCGGGTGAGAACGTCAAGGAGGAGTGGTACAAGGCCGTGGTGCGGCCGTCCATCCCGCGCGGCTGGAGCAGCCCCTCCGTCCGCAACGGTGACGTCCTCAGCGTCGCGATCCCCGAGTACACCGACTCGACGGCCGGCCACTGGGCCCGCAAGCAGGCCCCCGGACTGTCGGGAGGCATCGGGAGGGCCGGGACGCCCGGGACGCTGGACGAGCCGACCTACCCGAGCGGTGACACCGTGACGGCCGTCCTCCACCGCGACGGCAAGGAGGTGAGCAGGTCCAACGCCGCCTGGGGGAACTTCGCGGTCCCCGCGGGCAAGGCCGACTACCGGCTGGATCTGACGACCGAGCGCCTCTCCGACTACTGGCGGGCCGGTACGCGCACCGCCACCTCGTGGACGTTCCGTTCGGACACCACGACCGAGGACACCTTGCTGCCCCTCCTCCAGGTCGACTACGGAGTCCCGGCCGACCTGTGGAACACCGTCGGTGGAGGCAGGCGGCACGACCTCGACCTGACCGTCAGGAACCAGGACGGGCTCGCCGCCCCCGCCGGGGTCACGCTCAAGGTCGAGGCCTCGTTCGACGACGGCAGGACGTGGAAGGCGCGGGTCGGTGTCAAGGACCGCGGCCACAACCGGTTCACCGCCACCGTCGAGCGGCCGGACGGACAGCGGCAGGGCGGGTACGTGACCCTGCGGGTCACGGCCTCCGACAAGGCGGGCAACACGGTCCGGCAGACCGTGGAGCGGGCCTACCTGCTCGGCAAGTGAGCGAGCGCCTCCGCGGAAACCCCGCGGAGGCGCCCGCCGAACCTCGCGGCGGGTGCCGGGGCCGACCCCCGGCACCCGCCGTCCCGTGTGACGGACGCTCCGGAGGACCTCTGCCGAGGAGCACTCCCGGCGTTCCGCTCGGACTACCGTACGGCCGGGGACCTAGCGCGGCAGGAACGACGGTGTCGCCGGGGCGGGGCCGAGGGTTGTCGTGCCCGGTGCCGCCCGGTGGCCCAGGCCCGTGCGGTAGGCGTCCAGCGCGGCCTCGGTGCGGCCGCCGCGCCGCAGCAGGTCGCCCAGCAGGCGGCAGAGATCGGCGAGGTCCCCGCTGGCCCCGCTCCGTTCGAGCAGCCCCAGGGCAAGGACGTAGTGTTCCTCGGCGGCGTCGCCGTCGCCGCGTTCCTCGGAGATCAGGCCGAGCAGCCGGTGTGCTCCGCCCGCGTGCACCGCGCCGTGCCGGTCGCCCAGTTCCAGCAGCGCGGTGAGCAGCTCGGAGGCCTCGTCGAGCCGTCCGAGGCGTCGCAGCACGTCGGCCAGCTCGACCTCCACCTGGGCGGCGAAGAGCACGGCGCGCTTGGCGGTCAGCATGTCCCGAGCGGTGCGCAGCTCCTGCTCCGCGAGGGTGAGTTCGCCGTCCTGCGCCTGGACGTAGCCGCGCATCCAGTGGCAGTGCGCCAGATCGGTCCGCAGTCGCAGCTGCCGGTAGATCGCCTGCGCCTTGGCCAGGGAGGCGTCGGCATCGGCCGTGCGGCCCTCCGCGAGAAAGGTGCGGGCCACCTGCCGGTGCATGCCCGCGACCAGCGCCGGATCGTCGACCTGCGGGGCCAGGGCCAGCGCGAGTTCGGCGGCGTGGGCCGCGCGGGCATGGGCGCCCATGTCGATGTACGGGCCGATGATGGCCGCGTACAGCAGGACCAGGGCCTCGGGATCGGCCAGGCCGCTCGCGTTCAGTTCGTCGATCGTGGCTTCGAGGAGGTAGCAGGCGTAGCGCAGTTCACCGGCCAGCAGGTGCGCGATGGCGCGGCCCCGGACCGCGCGTGCCCGCCGGGGCAGCGGTTCGCCGCCCAACAGCCGCTCCGCCGCCTCGAAGTGCCTGCGGGCATTGTCCAACTGCCCGGTCTCCAGGGCGCATTCGCCGAGTCCGAGCAGCACCTCGGCCTGCTCGGCGGTCAGCTCCAGGTGCTCCGCGTCGGTGAGGAGCCGCCGGTAACTGACTGCAGCCTCCTCGGCGGAGCCGGTGGCCAGCTCGCGCTGGGCGTCGGTGAGGGCGAGCCGGAGCTCGGTGGCGAGATGGGCGGGGCGGCCGGTGGACAGCTCCTCGAACGAGGTGCCGAGCCGGTCGGCGAGGAAGCGCAACGCCGCCTCGGACGGCCGCACCTTCCCGGCCTCCAGGGTCGAGATGTAGGCGGGAGTGTACGAGGGCTCGGCCAGCTGCCGCTGGGTCAGGCCGAGGTGTGCGCGCAGCTGCTGCACGCGGCGACCGATCTCGGCCGGTTCGTCCATCAGACCCCCTGGGTCGTTCGAAGTCCCCATTATTCAGGGGCAGTAGACCATTGCGCAGCCACCCCGCCACGCCTAGTTTAAGCACTCCGTTAAATACGGTTGTTCAGAGACTTAACGTCCGTTTCAGGGGGAGGCTTTCATGCGCTCAGCATGGCGCAGGGGCATGGCGACCGCCGGGGCTGCCGCCGTTCTCACCGCGGTCCTGACCGCGCCCGGCGCCGCCGCCGATCCGGCGGTGTCCACCGGCCCGGGGGTCGAGGTGGAGATCCCGGGCCCGGAACGCGGCGACGCCGCCGGGTCGGGCCACACACGGGTCCCGCGGGACGGGCGGGACCGGCCCTCCCCGAGACTCTCGGCGGCCGAGAGGTCCGCGGACGGCGTCGTCACCAAACTCCTGGACAACGGCTCCACCGGCGACCGTCTGGACATCGTGGTCGTCGGCGACGGCTACACGGCCACCGAACTCGACCGGTTCCACATCGACGCGAAGGAGATGTGGGCCGAACTGGCCGGCGTCGAGCCGTACACGACGTACCAGGGCCTCTTCAACGTCTGGACGGTCGACGCCGTGTCGAACCAGACCGGTGTCTCGGGCGATCCGGGACCCGAGACCGTACGTGACACGGCCCTCGGTTCCTCCTTCTGGTGCGACGACATCGAACGGCTGCTGTGCATCGACCAGGCGAAGGTCGACGGCTACGTCGCGAAGGCGCCGGAGGCCGACCTGGTGGTCGTGCTCGCCAACAGCGCCAAGTACGGCGGCGCGGGGTACAACGAGCCGAGCGAGACCCTGGGCTACGAGGGCATCTCGACCGCTTCGGCGGGCAACGAGAAGTCCGGTCAGGTCGCCATCCACGAGACCGGCCACTCGCTGGGTAAACTGGCCGACGAGTACTTCTACCCCGACTACCCGGGGTACGAGCAGTACACGGGGCCCGAGCCCGGCGACTCCAACATCTCCGTGCTGACCGCCGGGGACATGGCCGCGCAGCGCGCCAAGTGGCACCGCTGGCTGGGGGAGGCGTCGCCCGACGGCGGTGCGGTGGGCGCGTACGAGGGCGGGGGCTATTACGTCACCGGGCTGCGCCGGCCCACCGACAACTCCCTGATGCGCTCCCTGGACAAACCGTTCAACCTGCCCGGCATCGAGGCGATGATCGCCGGCTTCCACCGCCACGCGCGGCTCGCCACCGCGGTCACGCCCACCGAGCGCGTGCTGCGTCTGCGGGACACGGCGCGGGTGTCCGTGCCGCGGCTCACGAGCCCGGACGGACACCGGCTGACGATCCGCTGGTACCTGGACGGCAGGGAACTGAAGCCGCTCGCGGGCCACACCCGGGTGCGGGTCACGGACCTGGTCCTGTGGCTGCTCGACCGACGCACGCACAAGCTGTCCGTCACCGTCGAGAACCGTACGGCCGCGGTACGCGACCCGGAGATCGCGAAGGCGCTGAAGTCCACCGTCGGCTGGAACGTCCGGCTCTGACACGGAGCGGAGGACGGCCCCGTGCCGTACAGGGCGGGTGCGGCGGGAGGGCGACGAGCCCGACCGCCGCACCACCGGTTCTGCCGGCACCGGGCGCGGCCGACGTCAACCGGCGGACGAGACGTCGCGGCCGGCCGGTGAGTCCTCCCGACGGCTGGACCGGGCCCCGGCAGCCGTGTTCAGGTGCGACTGCGAGTCGCGCTCGGCAGGCAACGGTCCCGAGACGCTGAAGTAGCGCCGGCCGGCGACGAGCAGCTCCTCCGCGGGGAACTTCGTGATCACCTCGCACCCGTCCGCGGTCACCACGAGCTCCTCCTCGATCCTGGCCGCGCCCCAGCCGTCCTTTGACGGCCAGTAGGTCTCCAGCGCGAAGACCATGCCTTCCTCGATCACCTCGGGGTGATCGAGGGACACGAGCCTGGAGAACACCGGCTTCTCCCAGATCGACAACCCGACACCATGGCCGTACTGAAGCGCGAAGGCCGCTTCCTCGTCGGGGAACCCGAACTCCTGCGCCGTCGGCCACACCGACACGATGTCGGCCGTCGTGGCTCCGGGCCGTACCAGGCTGATCGCTTCGTCCATGTACTCACGGCAGCGCGTGTACGCGTCGCGTTGAGCCGAAGAGGCGCTGCCGACGGCGAACGTACGGTAGTAGCAGGTGCGGTAGCCGTTGTAGCTGTGCAGGATGTCGAAGAACGCCGGATCCCCGGGCCGCACGATGCGGTCCGAGAAGACGTGGGGGTGCGGTGCGCACCGCTCCCCGGAGATCGCGTTGACGCCCTCGACGAACTCCGAGCCGAGGTCGTAGAGAGTCTTCGCCACCACACCGACACACTCGTTCTCGCGCACACCCGGCCGGAGGAACTCGTAGAGGTTCTCGTAGGCGGCATCGACCATCGAGCACGCATGAGTGAGCAGGCTGATCTCGTCACGCGTCTTGATACGCCGGGCCTCCAGGAACACCTGCTGGCCGTCGACCACGGTGATACCCGCGTTCTGCAGCGCCATCAGGACCGGGAGCTCGATGACGTCGACACCGAGCGGTTCGCCCAGGAGACCGTGGATCTCGAGCTCGTGCTTGATCTTCCGGGCGACGGAGTCGCCCATGCCGACCAGCGGGTTGATGGCGCCGCGCAACGTGGAGATGCCGGCGCGGGCGCCGCTCGGGTTGCGGGCGTCGGCCCCGTGGTGGGCCCCGTGCGGATCACCGTCGGAGTGGGCCTTCGAGTGGTCCAGCCACGGGTTGTACAGCTGGTGGTGCTTGGCGGCGGAACCGAAGTCCCAGACGATCGGCTCGCCTCCCCTGACGAGCAGCGAGAACCGGATCATCTTGTCGATCGCCCAGGTGCCGATATGGGTCGACGTCATATAGCGGATGTTGGAGAAGTCGAAGGCCAGGACGGCGCCGACGTCGGACTGTTCCAACGACGTGCGCAGACGAGCCAGCCGCTCCTCGCGGAGCCTGCTCATGTCGACGCGGGTCTCCCAGTCAACCGCGTTCGGCCCAAACGTAGGAATCGCCATCACAAGTCCTTTGCCAAGCGGACAGTTACGGGTGGTGGAGCAGCACGCGCCTCCTTGAACTCGGCAGGGCGCGCGACGAGTGGTGAGTGCTACTGAACATCCGTGAGTGAAGTGGGGAAGCGGAACGCCGGTTCCGCCGAGGAGGCCCGCTTCACGAACGTCACGTCGACCTCGGTGCCGGTCCGCACCGTCCCCAGGACGGCGACCGTGCGGTCCCGGCACACGCGAAGCCGGCAGGGCCGGCGGTCCACGTACCCGCGATAGAGGCCGGGTGCGGGGCGCACGAAGGGGTCCGGGATCAGTAACCGGCCCTCGTCGCCGACGGTTGCCGGAAGGGTGAGGAAGGCTCCGAGCAGGTCGGCGGCCGCTTCGACGTCTCCGTCGAGGATCAGCCTGCGGATCCGCGTCGATGAGACCGGCTCACCTTCCGGGCCCCGCGTGACGAGCGGGACGACCCGGGTGCTCAGCCCGGGAAACCGATCGAACGTACTGGTCGTCCCCACGCCCCGGGCACCGAACCGAAAGCCCTGGCCGACACTGACGAACCCGGCACCTAGCCGGTCGACAACGACACCTTCGACGAAGTCCTCGGCGGGGACTCGCGACCAGGCCTGGTCGAACGGGACGATCGCCACGCGCCGGACACCCAGGGCGGCGAGCTTGTGCAGCTTTCGCCGGCGATCGCTGAGCAGGCTCGGCACCTGGCGTGGTTCGAGCACCTGCAGCGGGTGAGGGTCGAAGGTGAGCACGGTGTCGCATCCGTGGAGCACCTGACGGTGACCGATGTGAACGCCGTCGAACGTGCCGATCGCCACTCTGGCGCGCGAGCGCGTCCCACCGGCGTGGCGGCGGTCACCGCCGGTCCGTCCCTCAGGGGGAGCCTCGAGACTGAAGACCTCCATCGCCCGTCCCTCCTTCACCCTGTGAGCAGGCTGAGCAAAGGCCAGTGTGGGCCGCGCGCCGTTAGTCGCCGGGAAAGCGAGAGGTGGCAGGGCGGCCCGTCTGTGAATCCGGCGTCAATCCCGCGTCGATCACGCGTGCACTCGGCGCTGGGAACCACTGTCCGGAACAGCAACGGACCGCTGTCCGCACGAGAGGGGAGCCCGGACGAAGCCCGGGCTCACAGCGGCAAGGTGAGGCCCTCCCGGACCTCTCCGGGAAACCGGATCCTTGCCCGCGTGGCGGCCGGTTGCATCGGCATCTGTACCACCGGCCCTGGTGCAACGGGCTCCTGGTGGCTGGTGCCCTGCACCCGGCCGGGAGGTGCCGGGTCCGGCGCCCGCGTCTCCTCGGCGCCGAACACCGGCCCCTCCCGTCGGCATCGGCTTCCTCACCGTCAACCGGTCCGGCGACACTCCGAGAGCGTGGTCGCACAGCGCGGACAGGCGCGCGGACGCCGGGGGCGCCTCACAGCAGGATGCGCAGCGGGTGCTGGATCACGTCCACCAACGCCGTCATCCACTGGGCCGCAATGGCGCCGTCCACCGACCGGTGGTCGACGGCGAGGGTCAGACGCAGTACGGACGCGACGCCGATCGCACCGTCATCGACGACCGCCTCCTGCCGCACCGCGCCGACGGCCAGGATCGCTGCCTGGGGCGGGTTGATGATCGCCGCGAAGTCCTCGGTGCCGTACATCCCGAGGTTGGTGATCGAGATCGTGCCGCCTTCCAGTTCGTCCTGCCGGAGCCGGCGCTCCTTCGCACGGGCGATCAGGTCCTTCGTCGCCGTGGCGACGGCGCTCATCGACAGCGAGCCCACGTCGCGGATCACCGGGGTGACCAGCCCGCCGTCGGTGGCGACGGCCACGGCGATGTCGATGTCCGAGAAGTGCCGGATCGAGGTGTCGTTCCACTGCACGTTCATCGCGGGAACGCTCAGGTGCGCCGAGGCGATCGCCTTGACGAGCAGGTCGTTGATCGACACCTTCACGCCCTGGCCGGCGTTGATCTGCTGACGCAGCTCCAGCAAGGCGTCGACGCGTGCGCCGGCGCGCAGATAGAAGTGCGGTGTGTTCTGCTTGCTCTCCGTCAGCCGGCGGGCGATGGCCCCCCGCATCCGCGAGTTGGGTACGTCCACGAATCGCGCCTCGACCGCCGGAGCCGCTGCTGACGGCACCGCTGCTGAAGGCACCGCTGTTGACGGGGTCCCCGGCACGGTGCCCGCCGGCGGTGTTTCCCCCGGCCCCGCCGACCTGACGACGGCCGCTTCGACGTCGGACCGTCGGATGCGCCCGTGCGGGCCGGTCCCCACCACAGCACCGAGATCGATTCCCGACGCGCGCGCGAGACGGCGTGCCAGCGGGCTCGCGAAGACGCGCTCGCTCCCGTCCCGTGCGGGCTCGGTGGGCGCCGGACCGTTCGTGTCCGCCGGCGTCGCGCGCTCCTGTGGCGCCGGCGCCGGCGCCGGCGCCGGGGCCGGGGCCGGGGCGGAGGCGGAGGAGGCCGTGGCCGGCGCCGCTCCCGTACCCAGCGACGCCACCAGGGCGTCCACCTCGGACGCCGGCTCGTCCGGCGCCCCCCAGACGGCGATCGGTGTACCCACCGCCACGGTCGTGCCCGCTTCCACCAGGAGGCGCAGGAGTACGCCGTCGTTCTCGGCCTCCACCTCGACCACGGCCTTCTCGGTCTCCACCGTGACGATCGGATCTCCGGCCGCATACGGGGTGTTCAAGCCGACGTTCCAGGACGCCAGGAGCGCCTCCGCAGTGTTGGCGGCCACTTCGGGCATGCGCAGGGTCTCAGCCATTGGTGCGCTCCTCGGAGAGCTCGCGGAGCTTGACGACGACTTCCTCCGTGGAAGCGAACGCGGCGCGCTCCAGCACCTTGCTGATGCTCGGCGACGCCTCGCCACCCGTGACGCGCTCGATCGGGGCGTCGAGCCAGTCGAACAACCGGCGCTGGATCTCGTCCGCGAGCCAGCCGCCGTAGGAGGTGCCGATGGCGCCCTGTTCGGCGATGAGCACGTTGTTGGTCTTCCTCACCGACCCGGTGATCGTGTCCCAGTCCAGGCTGGCCCGGTCCAGCCAGCGCAGGTCGATGACCTCGGCGTCCACTCCCGTCTGCTCCACGGCGGCCAGAACCGCCGGCGTCATCGCCAGATAGGTGAGGATCGTCAGGGCTGATCCCTCACGGCGTACGGCGGCCTTGCCGACGGGAAGGTAGTGGTCGTAGTTCTCCGGCAGCCCGGGGCCGGTCGAGTTGTACAGGTCCACGTGCTCGAGAACCACGACCGGGTCGTCACAGGCCAGGGCCGTGTTCATCAGGCCGACGTAGTCGAACGGCGTCGACGGTGCGACTATTCGCCACCCGGGGGCCGTCGCGAAGATGCCCGCAGGGTCCATCGAGTGCTGTGATCCGTAGCCGGTACCGGTGGCGACCTTGCTGCGAAGGACGAACGGCACCCTGCCCTCACCTCCGAACATGTGGCGGGCCTTTCCGATCTGGTTGAACAACTGGTCTGCCGCCACCCACATGAAGTCGGCGTACATGAACTCGACGACGGGGCGGAAGCGGCCGTCCAGAGCCAGTCCGCCGCCGAGGCCGGCGAACGCGTTCTCCGAGATCGGGGTGCCGATCACCCGGTCGGGGAACGCCTCACTCAGGCCGCGGGTGGCGCCATTGGTACCGCCGTTGAGCTTGTGCACGTCCTCCCCCATCACCACGACGCGGGGATCGGACTCCAGACGGCGCCCCATCACGCCGGCGACGGCGCCGATGAACGTGACATCGGTCAGGGCTTCGGCGAAGTCCCCGGCATCGGTGAACTCGATCCCGGTCAGCTCCGACAGGTCGCCCCGTACGCCTTCGTCGACGAATGCCGGGTCCGGCCACTCCGAGGGGATGATGCGGCGCTCACCGGGCTTGCCGCCGGGCCGCGGTTCCAGGAGGACGTCGCCGAGCCCGGACACCAGAGCGCCCGCGCGCTTGATCGTCTCCGCGGCCGCCTTCTTGGTGAGGATTCTGCGTCGCACCAGGTGTCCCACGATGGTGTCGATCGGGTCGCGGGCGCGCCACTGTGCTTCCTCCTCCTTGGTGCGATACCGGAACGCCGAGCCGGGGAAGGGACCGTTCTGGTGGAAGTAGCGGTACACATCGGCTTCGATCATCGTCGGGCCGTTGCCGGCGCGCATGTGCGCGAGAGCCTGTTGCGTCACGAGGTGCACGGCCAGCGGATCCATGCCGTCGACCTTCCAGCTCCGGATGCCGAAGCCCGGGCCGCGGCCGGACAGCCGTGGTTCGGCGGTGGCTTCGGCGACGTGGGTGGAGACGGCGTACAGGTTGTTCTCGACGAAGAAGCACAAGGGAAGCGACCACGCCGCCGCGAGATTGAGGCTCTCCAGCGTGGATCCGATGTTGATCGCACCGTCGCCGAAGAACGTGAAGGTCACCGCGTCGGTGCCGGCTCCCTTGTGCGCCCATGCGGATCCGGCCGCGAGTGGTACACCGCCACCGACGATCGCGTTGGTTCCGATGGCACCGGCCTCGTGCCACTGAAGGTGCATGCTGCCGCCCCGGCCGTGGCTGAAGCCCCGGTCCAGTCCGCAGATCTCGCGCAGGCTTCGCAGGAGCACGTCCCGCACGTCCTCGGGGAACGGCTGCGTCGGGTCGATGCCCTTCGGATGCAGATGGGCGAGGACCTTGGCGAGGAACTGGTGATGGCCGCGGTGCGATCCGTTCACGGTGTCCTGCGACGTCAGGGCGAAGCACGCACCGACCGCGCCGCCCTCCTGGCCGATGCTGGAATGCGCGGGGCCGTGGATGAGCCCGTCCGCGGCAAGCTCCAGGACGTACTCCTCGAAGGCCCGGATCAGCACCAGTTGGCTGAACATTCCCGTCAGGAGGTCCGGAGCCGCGGCGTCCCAGTCGTCCTGGGTGACGACGAACTCCGACCACGCGGCATGTGCTTGGAGTGAGTTTTCGGCAGGCATCGAGAGCCCCCTTCAGTCGACCGGAGAACACCGACCCTGCCATGCGATTGGATCCAATCACAAGACTCTTCTCGACATCGGGCGTGGAAAGTGTCACGATGAAGCAACTTTGGATCCAAAGGAGGAAGACCGTGACACTGCCCGGCCTTGTGCGCCTCGATCACATCGGATTCACGGTGCCGGACCTGGACCAGGCTCATGCGTGGCTCGTGGACGTCCTGGGCTGTGAGTACCTGTACTCGCTCGGCCCGTTCGGCTCGGCGGGCGACTGGATGCCGCAGCACCTGAACGTGGACGCGCGCACGGTCATGCGTCAACTGCGCTTCTACCGGTGCGGTGAGCAGGCGGTGTTCGAGGTCTTCGAGTACCAGGCGGACGAGCAGCGGACGGTGGTCCCGCGCAACAGCGACGTCGGCGGTCACCATGTCGCGCTGTATGTCGAGGACCTGGACGACGCCGTGTCGTTCCTGAGGGCGAGGGGCGTTCCGGTGCTGGGGGACCCGACCGTCAGTGCCGGGCCGTCACAGGGGCAGCGGTGGGTCTACTTCCTCTCACCTTGGGGAATGCAGTTCGAGCTGGTGTCCTATCCTGGCGGTAAGGCCTACGACCGCGACCCGTCAGAGTTCAGAGGTGACCGCTCTTGAGTCCTGCGCACGCTCGCGATCCGCGCGGGTCGGACAGTGTCAGGAGTCAGCGCATCGCCGGCATCCTCCGTGACGAGATCCTCGCCGGCGATCTGTCGCCGGGCACATGGCTGCGCCAGGACGAACTCGCGGCGCGCCTCGGCGCGAGCCGCATCCCGGTCCGTGAAGCGCTGCGGATCCTGGAGTCCGAGGGCCTCACCGAGTCGTTCCCCAACCGTGGGGCGCGGATTCCCGTGCTCAGTCTCGACGACGTGAACACGTACTACCGGATGCGCGAGCGGCTCGAGCCGCTGACACTGACCGAGAGCCTCTCCCGTCTCACCGATGATCACCTCGCCCGTCTGGAGCGCATCCAGGAGGAGATCGAGAGCCAGAGTGATGTCAATCGGTTCCTTCTCCTGGACCGCGACTTCCACATGACGAGCTATTCGGCTTGCCCCAGCGGTCACCTGCTGGCCACGACGGAGCGGCTCTGGAACGCCACGCAGCACTATCGCCGTGCGTTCATGGTTCTCGCGGACCCCGACCGGGCGACGATCGTCAACGCCGAACACCGGCTGATCCTCGACGCCGTGCGGCGCCGCGACCCTGAGGACTGCGAGCGGTATCTCGCGGGGCACATCCGCCGCACCCGGGTCGAACTCACGGCCCACCCCGAGCTCTTCGTCGACAGCGATGACGCGGGCGCGAAGCCGGGAACCGTCTGAGCGGTTCGGATCTCCCACGTGTCGCACACGGTTTCTCGGATGACATGCGCACGCGACATGTATCCAACCCGACGTTCATGAGCGGCAGTTGCCTCACACTTTCCCTGGTGTAGCCCTCTTGTGAAGCCTACGATGGATCCAATCTTCGTTCATTGAATGTCCGCGTCAGGAGGAGAGCTCCGTGCCCATCGCTACCGTCAACCCCGCCACCGGTGAACTCGTCGAAGAGTTCGCCTCACTCACGAAGGAACAGGTCGACGAGCGCCTGACGCGAGCGCAGGCCGCGGCCGCGACGCTCCGGGCAACCGACTTCGACACGCGCGCCCGGTGGATGCGGGCGGCCGCGAACCTGGTCGAGGCCGAGGCCGCCCCGACGGCGCGCATGCTCACGACCGAGATGGGCAAGCCGATCGCCCAGGCCCGCACCGAGGTCCTCAAGTGCGCACACGCGATGCGGTTCTACGCCGACAACGCCGAGTCCCTGTTGGCCGACCAGCCACTCGCCGACCCGAGCACGGTCAACGCCTCGGCCGCCTACACCTCGTACGAGCCTCTCGGCGTCGTTCTGGCCGTGATGCCGTGGAACTACCCGATGTGGCAGGTGATCCGCTTCGCCGCGCCCGCGCTGATGGCCGGCAACGTCGGCCTGCTCAAGCACGCGTCGAACGTGCCGCAGTCCGCGCTGTACCTCGACACGCTCTTCGAACGGGCGGGCTTCCCCGCCGGGTCGTTCCAGTCGCTCCTCATCGGAGCGACCGACGTCGAAGCAGTCCTGCGAGACCGGCGCGTCGCCGCCGTGACGCTGACCGGTTCCGAGCCGGCCGGGCGGTCGATCGCCGCTGTCGCGGGCTCCGAGGTGAAGAAGGTCGTACTGGAGCTGGGCGGGTCCGACCCGTTCGTCGTGCTGCCTTCCGCCGATGTGCGCGCGGCCGCCCGCACCGCCGTGACCGCTCGTACGATCAACAACGGCCAGTCATGCATCGCGGCCAAGCGGTTCATCGTCCACACGGAGGTGTACGAGGAGTTCGTCGAGGCCTTCGTCGCGGGCACGAAGGCGCTGACCATCGGCGACCCGCTCGACGAGGAAACCGAGATCGGGCCGATCGCCACGGAGTCCGGTTGGCGCGAGCTGGGCGAACTGGTCGACGACGCCGTCGCGAAGGGTGCCGTCCTGCGGTGCGGTGGCTCCGCGGTCGGCACCGAGGGGTGGTTCTTCGAGCCGGCGGTGCTGGAGGAGGTCACCACCGAGATGCGGGTGTACCGGGAGGAGGCTTTCGGGCCGCTGGCCGTGGTTCACCGGGTCGACGACATCGAGCAGGCCGCGGCGCTCGCCAATGACACGCCCTTCGGTCTCAGTTCGTCGGTGTGGACCACCGACCCGGTCGAGGAGCGGTTCCTGATCACCCGCCTCGAAGCCGGTGCCGTCTTCGTCAACGGCATGAGCGTCTCCTACCCCGAGCTGCCTTTCGGCGGCGTGAAGGACTCCGGTATCGGGCGCGAGCTCGCCGCGGAAGGCATCCGGGAGTTCTGCAACCTCAAGACGATCTGGAAGAGCTGACGCGAACCGTCGGTTTCACCGGCCGGGCGTGATGGGCCCGCCCGTCGCCCGTCGTCCGTCGGCCCCTCGCGCACGGACCCGAGGGCGTGGGCCCGGAGCTTCCGCCGTCGCGGGCACGCCGACGTCGGCAGATCGGCTGACAACGCCCGTCTCACCGTGCGGTTCAGGCGCTCGGCGCGAGCATCGCGACGGCGGAGCGGCACGGCGGCGGCGCGGCCACGTTCGTCGGTGTCATCCGACGAGGCCGCGCTCGCCGGGTCGGCCCAGTGCCCGGGTGGTACGGCATCAGTGTGGCACCGGCCATGCCCACGGGGGTGTCGACGACGGGGCCTGCCGGGTGGCGCTTACGGTGCCCGTCAGCCCCAGCCTCTGGAGACACCGTGAAACTCGTACCGAGCGCCGGCGATGCCTGCGCCGCCCTGGCCCTGGGCCTGGTCATCCTGACCGTCACCCCCGCACAGGCCGACCCCATCAGACCCGACCGTGCCATCGCCTGCGACACCGAGGCCCTCAAGAACGCCATCAACGCCGCCAACACCGCCGGCGGCGGCACCGTCCAGCTGGCCCGCAGATGCACCTACACACTCACCACAGTGGACAACACCGGGCTCCACGGCGCGAACGGCCTCCCCGTCATCACCACCCCCATCACCCTCAGGGCCGGCAAGAACACGGTCATCGAACGCTCGGCCGCCGCACCCACGTTCCGCATCTTCGAGGTCACCGGCCCCGCGGGCGCCCTCACCCTCGACGGGACGAACCCAGGCCGCCACCCCGGCGACCGCTGGGATCCCTGGAACACCGCCGACGCGCTCCTCACCAGCGCCGACCGCGACGACCGTGACCGGGCCTGCCGCAACGGCTCGGGCCTGACCGTCCGGGGCGGCAACACCGCCGGCAGTGGAGGCGCCGTCTTCGTCGACGACGACCGCAGCCTCACCCTGCACTGCGTCACTCTCACCAACAACACCGCCGTGAACGGCGGCGCCGTCCGGAACCAGGGCACCGCCGACGTCCGCGCCAGCACTCTCAGCGAGAACTCCGCCGCAGGCGGCAACGGCGGCGCCATCAGCAGCGCGAACGGCAAGCTGAACCTCATCGCATCCAAGCTGAGCCACAACACCGCGGCCGGGGGCGGCGGCCTCTTCATCGAGGGAGCATCCGCGACGATCAGCGGGAGCGTGATCGAGCACAACACCGCCTCGGACGCCGCCGGCACCTATGTCGCAGGCGGGGAGGTGGACATCGTCAGGAGCATCATCCGGCACAACACCGCCACCAGCATCGCCGGTGGCCTGGCCGCCACCGGCGGTTCCGTACATCTTCGGCACAGCTCCGTCAGCGAGAACACCGCCACGCAGGCGGGCGGGATTCAGGACCAGAGCCAGGTGGTGGTCGACGACAGCAAGGTGAACAAGAACACCGCCGGACTCGGCGGCGGCATCGTGGTGATCCTGGGCAACATGACCATGAGCCGCAGTCAGGTCAACGAGAACCGGGCGACCACGTCCTTCGGCGCCGGCATCGTCAACGTCAACACCCTGACACTCACCGACGTCGAGGTGGCCCGCAACGTCGCCAACGCACCCGCGGGCGGCGTTCACAGCAGCGGTTCGGTCACCGTCAACGGCCAGAACCGCATCACCGACAACACCCCCACCAACTGCACGGGGAGCGCCAACCCCGTACCCGGCTGCGTCGGCTGACGACCACACCGGAAAGCCCACGCCCACATCCGTGGGCCCTCCCCAGGGCGGGGCCGGATCCCGCCCGTGCCCTGGGGAGGGTGCGGGGCATCCGCACCGCCTACAGGGCAGGGGCCTCAGGGGCGATGTTCTTGTTGAAGCGGAGCAGGTTGTGAGGGTCCCACGCGGCCTTCACCGAACGCAGCCGCTGGTGCTTGGCCTCGCTGCCGTGCACTCCGCGCCGCCACTCCTCGCCCAGGTCGTCGGTGAGGTTGGCGTAGCCGTTCGTCAGAGCGTGCGGCCGCATCGCCTCGGTGAGGGTCGAAGCCCACTCGTCGTACTGTGCGTCGTACTCGGGCGCGTCCCACTTGCCGATGGCCTCCCACAGCCAGGCCGCTCCCTCCCGGGAGAAGGCCATGGCGTCCTCGTCGACGTCCTCGGAGATCGCGCCGCCCATGAACGAGAGGTTGATCGTGCAGAAGGCGCCCGGGTGCGACGGCGCGGCGGCAACGTTCGCCAGCAGCACGTCGACGGCGCCGGCGGACAGTGCCGGCAGGTACCCACCCCGCAGGTTCATGCGCATGCCGTAGGGGGCGACGGCGTCGAGCATGCTGTTGGCCCGGACCCACGTGGTTCTTCCCACCAGGTCGGCAAGCGGCCGGCCGAGCGCGGCCAGCGGCTCGACGACCTCATGGGCCGTGGCGGGCTCACCGGTGTGGACCACGACGAGAACGAGCGCGGGCTTCCCGTGCACCTCCTCGGGCAGCACCGGCAGAGGCGGAGCGGGAGCGATCGCGGCGAGCAGGCCCAGTTCCCGCGGGGCTGTGGCCAGGTGTGCCGGAAGCTTGCTGAGGATGTCGGCGGCCTGGTCGAACGGGAAGATCAGCTGCCCTGCGACGACGTCGGGGCCGACCGGGTGCGCGCGGTACTCGAACGAGGTGACGACCCCGAAGTTGCCGCCCCCGCCACGCAGGGCCCAGAACAGCTCGGGATTCTCGGTCTCGTCGGCGCGGACCTTGCGGCCGTCCACGGTGATCATGTCGCAGGCCAGCAGATTGTCGACGGTGGCGCCGTGGCGGCGCATCAGAAAGCCGATGCCGCCGCCCAGGGTCAGCCCGGCGACGCCGGTGTTGCTGACCGTACCGGCGGGGACGGCCAGCCCGTGCCGCTGTGCGGCTGCGTCCATCTCGCCCAGCCTGACGCCGGGTTGGGCCCGCACCACCCGGGTCTGCGGGTCGACGGTGACCGCCCGCATCGCCGAGAGATCGACGACCAACGCGCCGGCGGGCATCGCATAGCCGTCCGAGCCGTGCCCGCCGCTGCGCACGGCCACCGGGACGGAGTGCGCGGAGGCGTAACGCAGGACGGTCGCGACGTCCTTCTCGTCGACGCACTGCGCGATCAGCGCGGGGCCCACGTCGGCGGCGCGGCCCTGGTAGAGCGCGCGCGTGGTGTCGTACCTCATGTCGCCGGGCCGCAACACCGCGCCGCGGAAGCCGGCGGGGAAGCCGGGGTGGGTGCGGGATTGTGTGGACACGCTCATGGGGGACTCCTGTGTCAGGGACGTACAAGGCGAGGCGGTTTCACGGCCGATGGCCGGCACCTGCGGCGAGGCGCGTGTCAGAGGCGAGGACCCGGAGGATGTCCTCGACGCGGTCCTTGGCGTCTCCGAAGAGCATGGCGGCGTTCTCGCGGTAGAAGAGCGGATTCTGCACGCCGGCGTACCCGGAGGCCATGGAGCGTTTGAAGACGATGACGTTCTCGGCGTTCCAGACCTGGAGGACGGGCATACCGGCGATCGGTGAGTCCGGGTCCTCGGTGGCGGCGGGGTTGACGGTGTCGTTGGCGCCGATGACGAGGACGACGGTGGTGCGGTCGAAGTCGTCGTTGATCTCGTCCATCTCCAGCACGATGTCGTAGGGGACCCTGGCCTCGGCGAGCAGGACGTTCATGTGGCCCGGCAACCGGCCCGCGACCGGGTGGATGCCGAAGCGCACGTCGACGCCTCGGTCCCTGAGTGTGCGGGTCAGCTCGGCGACGCCGTACTGGGCCTGGGCCACGGCCATGCCGTATCCGGGGGTGATGATCACCGAGTCGGCCGACCCGAGGAGCTCGGCGACGCCCTCGGCGGTGATCTCGCGGTGCTCGCCGTAGTCCTTGTCCTCGGCCGGGCCGGCCTCGATGCCGAACCCGCCGGCGATCACGGAGATGAAGGAACGGTTCATCGCCTTGCACATGACGGAGGACAGATAGGCACCCGAGGAGCCGACCAGGGCGCCGGTGATGATCAGCAGGTCGTTCTCCAGCAGGAATCCGGACGCCGCGGCCGCCCAGCCGGAGTAGGAGTTCAGCATCGAGACCACGACCGGCATGTCACCGCCGCCGATCGAGGCGACCAGATGCCAGCCCAGTGCCAGCGCGACCGTCGTGACCGTGATCAGCAGCCACAGCGCCGGGTCGACGACGAACCACGTGGTCAGCACCGCGAACGCCGCCAGGGCACCGAGGTTGAGGTGGTTCCTGCCGGGCAGCATCAGCGGGGCGGACCTGATCCGTCCCGAGAGCTTGAGGAACGCCACGATCGAACCGGTGAAGGTGACCGCGCCGATGAAGACGCCGATGAACACCTCGGCGGAATGGATCCCGAGCATCTCCCGGACCTCGAGCACCTTGGCCTCGGCACTGACCGTGCCGTTCAGGGTGGCCTCCACGTGGAGGTAGCCGTTCCAGCCCACGAGCACCGCGGCCAGACCCACGAAGGAGTGCAGGAGGGCGATCAGTTCGGGCATGCCGGTCATCTCCACCACCCGCGCCCGCCACAGGCCGATCGCGGCACCGACCGCCATGAAGCCGATCATCAATGCCAGACCGACTCCGGAGATGTCATGGTGGATCGCCAGCGCGATCGTCGCGGCCAGGGCCAGACCCATACCACTGATGCCGTAGGCCTTGCCGGCCTTGGCGGTCTCGTGGCGGGACAAGCCGGCCAGCGACAGGATGAAGAGCAGTGCGGCGACGATGTAGCCGGCCGCAGCGGCTGTTTCGACAGCCATCAGATCAGACATGACGGACCCTCTCAGCTTCTCGAGAACATGGAGAGCATCCGACGGGTCACCGCGAAGCCGCCGACGATGTTGACCGAGGCCAGCAGGATCGCGATCGCCGAAAGCACCGTGACCACGTTGCCGTTCGGGCTCGCGCCGTGCCCGATCTGCAGCACGGCGCCGACGACGATGATTCCCGAGATCGCGTTGGTCACGCTCATCAGAGGCGTGTGCAGGGCATGATGCACCTGCCCGATCACGTAGTAGCCGATCACGATCGCCAACGCGAAGACCGTCAGGTGTCCCAGCAGCGCCGCCGGGGCCAGGGCCGTCAGCAGGAACAGCACAGAGGCGCCGAGCCCGACCATCGTGAACCGCCGCCGGGTCGACACCGGTGCCTCGGCCTTGGAGCCGACCGGCTTCACCTCAGGTGATGCGAGGGCGGGAGCGGCTGCCGCAGTTGCGGAGACCTGCACGGGTGGCGGTGGCCAGGTCGACTCGCCGTCGCGGACCACGGTCATCGACCGCTGCACCACGTCGTCGAAGTCCAGTACCAGCAGGCCGTCCTTGCCCGGGGTCATCAGCTTGATCAGGTTGACCAGGTTGGTGCCGTACAGCTGGGACGCCTGCGCCGGCAATCGACCGGGCAGGTCGGTGTAGCCGATGATCGTCACACCGTTGGCCGTGACCACGGCCTCGTCCCTGACCGTGCCCTCGACGTTGCCGCCGTTCGCGGCGGCCAGGTCCACGATCACGCTGCCCGATCTCATCGACGCCACCATCTCGGCGGTGATCAGTGTCGGCGCCGGCCTGCCCGGGATCAGCGCGGTCGTGATCACGATGTCCGTCTCCGTGATCCGGTCCCTGTACAACCGGGCCGCGCGGGCGTTGTAGTCCTGCGACATCTCCTTGGCGTAACCCGTCACCGACATGGCCACCTCGTCGGCATCCCCGGCCTCGACCGAGAGGTACTCGCCGCCCAGCGACCTGACCTGGTCGGCGACCTCCGGCCGCGGATCGGTGGCGTACACTACGGCACCAAGGCTGCCCGCCGCACCGATCGCGGCCAGACCCGCCACCCCCGCACCACAGACCAGCACCTTGGCCGGCGGCACCTTGCCCGCGGCGGTCACCTGACCGGTGAAGAACCGGCCGAAGGCATGAGCGGCCTCCACCACCGCGCGGTAGCCCGCGATGTTCGCCATCGACGACAGCACGTCCAACGACTGCGCCCGCGAGATACGGGGCACCGCGTCCATCGCGAGCGCCGTGATCGGCCGCTGCGCCAGGTCCTCGACCAGCGCGGGGTTCCACGCCGGGCTCATGATGCCCAGGACCGTCGAACCCGGCTTCAGCCCGTCCAACTGCTCCGGCGAGAGAGCGTTCACGCAGAGCACGATGTCCGCCGCCAGCGGGTCACCGGCCCTCGCGCCGGCCCCGACGTACGCCTCGTCCGGGAAGCTCGACAACGCTCCGGCACCCGGCTCCACCACGACGTCGTACCCCAGCTTCACCAGCTGGACCACCGTGGCGGGAGTCGCGGCAACGCGCGTCTCGCCACGGCGGGCTTCGCTCACGATTCCGATCAGCATTCCCCACACTCCAGGATGTCGATGTTCCCGAGCATTCGGCGGATGCCCATGTGGGCACACCGGGAGCGCCATCCAAGGCGACTGCGGCATTGGATGGCGCCTGTCCGGGAGTCTGCGATCAGGCGACGGGCTTCGACAGCCCGCCGTCGACGCGCAGCACCTGACCGGTCACGTAGGAGGCGTCGTCGGACGCCAGGAACGCCGCGGCGGCGGCGACCTCGGCGGGCTCGGCCCAGCGGCCGAGGCGGATGCCGAGCCCCTGAACCATGCCGGCCCGGACCTCCTCAGCGCTCTTGCCCTGCTGCTTGCCCATGGCCTCGGTCTTGGTGAGCCAGCCCTCGGTCGTCGTCATTCCGGGGGAGATCGCGTTGACCCGGATGTTGCTGGGAGCCGCCTCGGCCGCCAGATAGCTCGTGAGCGCGACCGCGCCCGCGTTCACGATCGCCGTGGCACCGGTGTTGGGAATCAGCGCGTGCGCGGTCGCGCCGACGACGTTGACGATGCTGCCGCTGCCGGTCCGGCTGAGGAGAGGCAGAGCGGCCTGCGAGACGCGAAGGTAGCCGATCAGCTTCGTGTCGAAGGCGGAAGCGATGTTCTTCTCGTCGACCTTCTCGAGCGGCGAGGGCGTGAGCTGCGGCCCCGCGTTGTTCACGAGGATGTCGAGGACGCCGTGCCAGGCGTGCACCTCTGCCAGAGCGCCGTTGACGGAATCCGCGTCGGTGACGTCCGCGACGACGGGCAGCACGTTCTCCGCCGCGGATCCCTCGGTGAGACGACCGGCCGCGGCCTTGACCGCCGCCTCGTCCCGGGCCGCGATCGCCACCTTGGCACCACGCTCGAGCAGCGCCTGTGCGATGGCGAAACCCATGCCTCGACTACCACCGGTCACGAAGGCCGTGCGGCCCTCCAAGTTCCAACCTGCAGCCATGTTCGGCCCCTCCAGTCAGCGGTCAATTGCTTGCTGCCGAGTGGATCCGACGGGCTGAGGCCCTGCAAGCGCGGTTAACGGAGCGTTCACACCTGCGCGGTCGGGCCACCGCGCACCTTCCCGAGGGCTAACGGTGGGAGGCGCACACTGGCCTGCGCTCAGCCTGTTCCGAGGGTGAAGGAGGGGTGGGTGATGGAGGTCTGCTGCCTCGAGGCATCCCACGGGCGACGTGACACGAACGATGGTGGTGTGAGGCCGGAGCGTTGAGGGACACCATGAGCCGGCTCGAGCAGGACCCGAGAACGCAGACTCCTCCCGTCGCCTGGAGCGTGGCGCTGCGCGGTGCCGTACGGGGCAGGTCACTGACGCAGACGATCGTGGCCGCTCTGGCGGTCGGGTCGATTCTGTTCATGGTCAACCTGTACGCGCAGGTCCGGGACGGCCCGTTCACCTGGGTGCTCGCCTCGCGCGTCGCCCTGACCTTCCTGGTGCCGTGGCTCAACGCGACGATGGGGATCGCGATCGGCCTGCGGAAGTCCGGTGCTTCACCACGCCGCCGGACCTCGCCCGCAGACACGGCCACTCCCTGAGGTCTCCGGCGGATCGTGCCGGGCTCACGCCGCCCCGCAGCCCGCTGAGCCTGCCGCCTCATCCGCAACCCGAGCTCTGCCGCTTCCAGGCAGGATCCGTCGAAAGGTGATTCTCATGTCGCTGGTGCCGATCCTCACTGCCGATCAGTTCTCATCGGCCGACCAACCCGCTGTCGCACAGGGGGTGAAGACCTACGGCGAAGTCCTGAACACCTGGGGGGCCATCGGCAACAGTCCCGGCCTGCTCGCCACGTACCTCCCCTTCCTCGGGCGGCTCAACGGCCCGGGCGCGTTGGACGGGCGCGTGAAGGACCTGGTCGCCGTACGCATCGCCGTGCTCAACCACTGCCGCTACACAGCGAGTCACCGCTGCACGTCGGCGCTGGCCAAGGGCGTTGAGGTCGACGAGCTCGCGGCCGTTGCCACCGGCACGCTCGAAGGCTTCACCGAGCAGGAGCAGCTGGCATTCCGGTTGGCGGAGGAGATGACGGTCGCCCTTCCGACCGTCCCCGCGGGCAAGGGCCTCACCGGTGTCTCGGCGAGCGTCCGCGACGACGTGCAGCGGGTGTTCGACGCGGCACAGCTGACCGAGCTGGTCATGTGCATCAGCATGTGGAACGCCTTGTCGCGCTTCCACCGGGTCATGGCCGTCGAGCTGGACATGCCGGCGCCGCCCGCACCGGTGGATGCCCAGATCTGAGACTCGCCGCAGGACGATGAGGCCGGCCGGACAGGAGTCCGGCCGGCCTCACGCCGTGCCCGGACGGGAAACGCCGCGATTAACACCCCACTAACATCTCGTGGCTAACGTCGGTGGAACCAACGGCTGAACGAGTCCCCACTTCGGGGCAGGATGCGCTTTCGAAGATTCCGATCGGGCATTTTGAACGGTCAGTGGATCACGACACTGATTTCCCAGCTTCTAACGCCTCGAGAGTAAGTTCATGAACGGGTTAACGGCAGCTTCCCAGTGATGTTCTATCGATGTTCTATCGATGGGGAATTGGCCGGCGATCCGGACTGGAAAGTGCGTGCACGACGGTACCTGGGTGAAGTGGAGAGGTGGCACTTGATGCGAACTGGCGAGCAGTACCTGGAGTCTCTCAGGGACGGGCGCGTTGTCTGGGTCGGAGGTGAACGGATCGACGACGTCACGACCCACCCGCTGACCAGGGCGCAGGCCAAGCGTATGGCGAAGTTCTACGACCTGCACCACCTGCCCGAGATGCAGGACGTCATGACCTTCGTCGATGACGACGGGGTGCGTCGTTCGATGATGTGGTTCAAGCACGGGGACGCCGAGGGGCTGCGGCGCAAGCGCGTGTACCTGGAGACCGTGGTCAGGGAGCTCGACGGCGGATCGTCCGGCCGGACCCCGTGCGCGAACAACTACGGCCTGGTCACCTACGAAGAGGACCCGCAGCCGTGGAGCGACCAGTCCGTGGGCACGGGCGGGCGTGACCTGACCGTGGGCATCCGGAAGTTCCTGGAGCTGGTGAAGGAGGGCGACCTCAACTGCGCCTTCGCCTTCATCGACCCCCAGATCGACCGGTCCAGGCAGCACGCGGCCAAGACCGCGCTGCGTGTCGTTGAGACGCGCGACGACGGCATCGTGGTCAACGGTGTCAAGGCCGTGAGCACCGGAACGCCGTTCGCCGACTACATTCACATCGGCGTCTTCTACCGCCCGGGAATCGAGAGCGAACAGGTCATCTACGGCGCCTGCCCGGCCAATGATCCGGGCGTCACGATAGTTTCCCGTGAAGCGACGGTGCGTGACGACCCCGACAACCACCCGATCGCTTCGGCCGGCGACGAGCTCGAATGCACCGTCATCTTCGACAACGTGTTCATTCCGTGGGATCTCGTATTCCACGTCGGAAGTCCCGAGCACGCTTCGCTGTACCCGCAGCGCATCTTCGACTGGGTGCACTACGAGGCGCTCATCCGGACGATGGTCCGGGCCGAGCTCATGGCCGGCCTCGCGATGCTGATGACCGAGCACCTGGGCACCTACCAGCTGCCGCCGGTCCAGGCGCGCCTGGCGCGTCTCGTCGAGTTCTACCAGACGCTGCGGGCCCACGTGATCGCGTCCGAGACGGAAGGATTCATCTCGCCGTCGGGGCTCTACAAGCCGAACGTCCTGCTCTTCGACTTCGGCCGCTCGTACTACCTGGAGAGGTACGCGGAGATGAGGAACGAGGTGATCGACCTCGCCGGTCGTGCCTCGCTGCTGTTCCCCACCGAGGAGCAGTGGAACAACCCCGAGCTCCATGACTGGCTCGCACCACTGCAGGCGGGTGCGATCGGCGAGCCCTACGACCGCCTGCGCATCTCGCGCGTCATCCGTGACCTCTTCCTGTCCGACTTCGGCGACCGGATCAGCACGTTCGAGCAGTTCAACGGGACTCCGATGCTCGCCACCCGGATGCTCACGATGAAGCGCTCGGAGCTGTCACCCACCGGCCCGCTCACCGAACTCGCCCGGAAGATCTGCGGCCTTCAGAAGCCCGAGGCTCCCGAGGTGACGGCCTACACCGAACAGGCCGAATACGCCCGCCGCCTCGACGGCGTGCGGCTCGAGGGCTCACGGGTCCGCTGAGCCGGCGACCGAGCAGGGGCGGTCCGCGGCCGGTGCCGGCCGCGGACCGCCGTCCTCGGCATTCCCCTGGGCAGGGGCCCGATGAGGGAAATCAGCGACTGGGCGATGCCGGCCCGGGCTCCTTCGCGTATGGACGGAGAGGTTGACATGGCTTACTACATCGCACGTGTGGCGGATCGGAAGTTCTTCGACGTCGAGGGCGTGCCCGGTCTTCGGCAGGCGCTCCTGGTCGGGCACGAGCAGGGTGCCGCGCACTTGGAGGTGAGCTTGTACGAGCTGGCTCCCGGCGCGACGACGGGCTGGGCCCGCTGCCCGTTCGAGGAGTCGTGGTTCATCACGGGCGGGAACGGCGAAGCCGCCGTTGCCGGTCTGCGCTACGAACTGGGTTCCGGCGACTACGGTGTGGCGCCCGTGGGCCTCGCCCATGCGCTGTCGGCGGGTGATGAAGGGCTGACGTGGCTCGGCGTACGCGCACCGAAGCCGCCGACGTTCGAGGGTGCCCGTAACAGCATCGCCGCCAAGCCCGCCGCGGGTGAGAACCTCGGCCGTCCGTCGGAGACGGATCCCCGGCACCGCTTCGTCGGGCACTTCGAGGACTCGGACATGGCCCCGTACGCCCAGCTGTCGATGCCCGGTTACCACGGCCCCAACGTCAAGAACATCAGCCTCAGGATGATGGTCGACCAGCTCCTGGGGGCACAGCATCACACGGTCTTCGTGTGCGAGATCGCGCCGAAGTCCGGCCCTGGCCAGGCGGCGAAGGTCCACTACCACCCGTTCGAGGAGATCTACTACTTCACCTCCGGCGGGATGCGAGGCACACTCGACGGCAACGACGAGATCGTCGAGACAGGTGATCTGGTGTGGGCGGGCACCAACGGCACGCACGGGTTCGTCAACGAACGAGATGAGCCCGCGCGCTGGATCGAGGTGCAGTCGCCGATTCCTCCCACTTCGGACGGGTTCTTCTTCCCGGACGACTGGCGTAAGCTCCCCGAGGAGCACTGAGGTTCACGGAGGCGTGACGATCGATGGGTGACTCCGAACCCGATCGACCAAGCGGCTCGAAGGCGCCGGGTCGACAGCATCGCGTCATCATCAGGCGGAAGCTGGCCATGCCGGAGCCGGCGAAGGACATCGTCGTTCGCGAGAGGCTCAGTCAGCGGTTGAGGGGGTTGCTCGACCGTCACACCGTGGTGAACGTCTTCGCGACAGCCGGGGCCGGCAAGACGACGGCGGTGGCCCTGGCTGTCCGCGACCTCGACAGGCCTGTCGCCTGGCTGTCGCTCGACGGTACGGAGCAGGCGGCGGGGCGCCTGCTCGTCTACCTCGAGGCGGCTGTCGAGGGCGTCGTCCCCGGCGCGGCCGACGTGGCGTCCGATGCCCTGAGCAGCAGTCTTCACATCGGTGAGGCGGCCGGACTGCTGGCGGAGAGCCTCCAGGGGAGCCGGCTCGTCCTCGTGTGCGACAACGTGGAACGCATCGCCCCCGACGACGCCTGCGTCTCGGTGCTGTCGTCCTTCGCCCGCTACCTGCCGTCCGATGTGAACCTGGTCCTCGTCTCACGCGTTGACGTCCGCCTCGACACGGGCTCGACGAGCGAGCGTGACCGGGTGGGTGAGCTGGTCGAGAGCGACCTCTCCTTCGACGCCCAGGAAGCCGCCGCCGCGCTGCGAACCGTCGGCCACGTCGACGTGCACCCGGCTCAGGCGGTGGCGGCGACGGGGGGCTGGGTCACCGGGGTCCTGTTCGAGGGCTGGCGCCATACACAGTCCCGCGGGCTGGATCCCGACCTGCTGCGGTCCTATGTCGCGGCGAACGTCTTCAACTCGCTCACCCTGACCGAGAGAACGTTCCTCCTGCACACCAGTCTGCTGGGGGAGGTCTCGGTCGAAGGGGCCCGGGCCCTGGGCCAGGAGAACGCCGCGCAGGTCATGGCGGGCCTGCGTGCGCGGCATCTTCCGGTGACGTGGTCCCCGGACGGTTCTCGCATGACACCGCACCCGGTGTTCCGCGACTTCCTGCTCGAGGCCCTGGAGCGGGAGGACGTCACGACGCTCGCCGCGGTTCGTCGCAGGCACGCGGAGGTCCTGATCGCCGGCGGCGCGCACGAGGAAGCCGTCGACGAGTTGCTCCGGCTCGGGGACCTGGAGGCGGCAGGTCGGCTGGCCGCCGCGGCCCTGCCCAGCCTCGTCGCGCGGATGGACTTCGCACCGGCGGCACGGTGGCTCGACGCGCTGGGAGCGTCGGTGCGGACCCTGACCCCGGAGATGGGCGGGGTCATCCTGCGGGTCGCTTTCGCACTCGAACAATGCGATCGCGGAGTGAAGCTCGTCGACCGCCATGGACTCGACTGGCTTCCGGCGCCGAGTACCCCCGACTGCGAGGAGGCCCGCGTCCTGGCCTGTTGGTGCCTCTGGCACTCCGGGAGGATCGAGGAGGCGCGATCCGTCGCCGATCAGCTGCCTGCGGGCCGCAACCGGCTCATCGCGCACACGTTGATCGCCCTGGCCACAGGTGAGGAGCCGCCACCGATCCCCGAGTTCTCGGCCACGCCGTCCGGCCCGCTCGACGGGTTGCTGATGCGGCTCGCCTTCCTGCGCGGCCGCCTCGACGGACTCGACGACCCGGGGTCGTTCGATCCGTGGCGCACGATACTCGGCGGCCCCTGGGTCGTTGCCGCGCTGCGCGTCACCGGGCGGCTCGACGCCGCCATGTCGATGTTCGAGCCTCGCCGTGGCTCGTCGCAGCCGGTCTGGCTGCATGCCGTCGACGCCGTCGATCTCATGCTCGACCTCGGCCGCGGAGAGGAGGCCCATGCGTCCATCGAGCGCGGGAGGGAGCTCATCGCGTCGACCGGCTCGAAGGTGTACCGGAACCTGAGCCTGCTCGTCGAGGCCAAGCTGTGCCTGCGCCTCGAGGGCGATGCACAACGGGCCGACCGCGTACTGGCGGAGGCGACCGCCAACGGGGCCTCGGAGTACATGCTGACACGGGAGATGTGGCAGATGTGGTCGGGTCTGTCGATGCTCCTGCAGAACCGGGACGCCGAGGGCCACGAGCATCTCTCGGAATGCCTCCGGAGCATGCAGAAGGGAGACCGTCATCTCGAGCTCCCGACGGCTGCCGTCTACCTTTCCGAGGCGCAATGGCGGCTCGGCCTCGAAGAGGAGTCCGACGCCACCGCCGAACTCGCGATGGCCGCTGCCTCGACCCATGGCACACAGCACCTGCTGCTGACGGCCCTGGCGGACGTGCCCTCGGTCGCCGCCAGAGCCGCGGACACCAAGTCCAGCCGCATGTCGCCCTGGCACGAGATCCTCGCCGCCCTCTCGGGCCAGCATCCGATACGCGTGAACGTGAGCACGCCCCGACTCGTGCTCGAGGAGTTCGGCGAGCCGGTCCTCACGGTCGACGGACACGTGACTCAGCCCCGGCTGACGAAGAGTCTCGAACTCCTCAGCTATCTGCTGTGGACACCCGACCGCAGAGCCACCCGCGAAGAGCTTCTCGGGGCGCTCTTCGGCGGCCGCAACGACGCCGCCGGCCGCAGCTATCTCCGGCAGGCGCTGTACCGGCTGCGCGAGGCACTTCCCGAGGGACTGGGCCCGGCACAGGACGGCGATGTCTTTCACATGGCAGGCCCCGCGTTGGCCATGGGGTCGGCACAACGGGCGGTCGACCTCGTCGCCCAGGCCGGGAGACAGGACGGAGAGATCCGTCTCCAGACGCTGTCGCGCGCCCTCGGCAGTGCTGAGAGGGGGCCCTACCTCGCGACGATCTCAGGTGAGTGGGTCACCGAGCGCCGCCTCGTCCTGACCGAGACCTTCGTGTCGGCGCGGATCGACGCGGCCAAGCTCGCCTATCGGATGAACCGCTATCGCGAGGCGAAGGGGCTGGTCGACGGCGTGCTTCGCGAGGATCCCTACCGCGAACAGGCCTGGCAGCTCGCCATCAGGCTTGCGCATGCCAGCGGCAGCGACGACGGCGTGCTGGCGCTCTACCAGCAGTACGTCGCGCGGATGCGGGACCTCGGGGTGCCGCCGTCCGACGAGGTCCGCCGGCTCGTCATGCAGCTGCGCCGATGAGGCCGGCCGATTTCGCCTCGGTAAACACACGGCGAGTCACACTCGAGCACCGGGTTGCAGGAAATGCTCAGCCGTCTCGTTACAGGCAACGGAGGGCAAGATGGGTGCGTCGACCGCGCAGGAGATGCGCGCTACTTTTCGCGGAGCAATGGCACGGTTCACGACCGGCGTGACGATCGTGACCACCAGGACTCCGAACGGGCCGGCGGGGATGACAGCCAGCGCTGTCACGTCCGTTTCGCTGGATCCGCTCATGCTGCTGGTGTGCGTCGGAAACACCCTCGCGACGAGGGACGCGATCTCCGGCTCCGGCGTCTTCGCCGTCAGCGTTCTCTCACAGGGCCAGGAACGGCACGCGCTGCGGTTCGCGAGCCGGTGCGACGACAAGTTCGCCGGCATGGGACTGCGCGCGGACCACGACCTCCCCGTCGTCGAAGGCGCCGTCGCTCACTTCGCGTGCAACGTGAAGGAAGAGTTCGCGGGTGGAGATCACACCATCTTCGTCGGCGAGGTCGTCAGTTGCGGCTACTCCGTCGACTCGAACCCGCTCGTCTACTTCGGTGGGAAGTTCGGCAGCCTCTGCGATCTCGACTCCCATGCGCAGTTGGCGTTCGACTGGCAGCTGGCGGCATCGCAGTAGCCAGTCCCGCCGAGGCACCCGGGCCGCTCACGCGCACCACCGCGCGTCGGGGGCGGGTGCGGTCAACAACCCCTTGCGCACGTCGCGCCACCCATTGCGCGCAGATGGCGCACCTCATTCCCAGGAGATGAACGTGGACGTATCCGTGCTGGGTCTCGGTCAGATGGGATCCGCCATTGCCGAACGACTCGTCGGCGCGGGCCACAAGGTCAGCGTCTGGAACCGCTCGAAGGGCAAGGCGGACGACTTGGTGGCCAGGGGCGCGTTCGAGCTGGACGCGTCCTTTGAGGCGTGGGCCCGGTCGGACGTCTGTATCACGATGGTCGCCGACTCCCATGCGCTGGCCGATGTCGCGCTCGCGCCCCACAGCGGGCTCGCGCACGCTACGGCCGGCAGGGGGAAGACACTCATCGACATGAGCACCGTCTCGGCGGAGGTGTCCGGTCACGTGGCCGCCGCGGCTTCGGCCGGCGGCGTCCGGTACCTACGCGCTCCGGTGAGCGGAAACCCGGGCGTCGTACGTGCCGGGAACCTCACGATCCTCGCCTCGGGCGATGAGGCCGTCTTCACGTCCGTCGAAAGCCTCCTGCGCGACATCGGTGCCCACGTGTTCCACGTCGGCGAGGGGGACGCTGCCCGCATCATCAAGCTGGCACTCAACCTCATGGTCGCCGGGACGGCCGAGCTTCTCGCCGAGTGCGTCGCGCTGGCCGAGGCCCACGGCGTACGACGGGACAAGCTCCTTGAGGTGGTCGGAGCCTCGGCGCTCGCGTCTCCGTTGGTGAAGTACAAGATCGGGCCGCTCCTGGCGGACGACTACACGCCGACGTTCAGCTCGCGGCTCATGCGCAAGGACGTGGACCTGGCCCTCGAAGCGGCGGCTGCCGGCGGAGTTCCCCTGCCGGTCACCGGTGTCGTGCAGCAACTGCTTCAGGCCTGCATATCGACCGGCCTGGGCGAGCTGGACTTCATGGCCCTCCTCCTCCGTCTCCAGCGGGAGGCCGGCCAGACCTCCGACTGACCGGAGGGCCGAGTGCCTGAGTGGCACTGAGGGCCCGCCGCCCCGTTCCCGTGCTTCAGTTGCGGCGCGTCGTGTCGCTGAGGATCTGCTCGCGGAGGATGTCGGCGTGGCCGCAGTGCTGGGCCAGTTCACGCAGTGTGTGGAGGTAGACCCAGCGCAGCGGCAGTGGGCCGCGACGGTTGCCCTGCACGAGGTCGTCCAGTGTCAGCTCGGCCGTGGCTCGGCGGGATGCCGCGCACGTCTGCTCGTAGGCCCCCTGGACCAGGGCGATCGTGTCGCTGTCGTCGAGATCGAAGGATTCGTCGGGCGTGTCGGGAATGCCGATCTCGGTACGGGACCGGCAGGTGATCGCCTCGTCGAACCAGACCTTCTCGACGACCGTGGCGTGCTTGACCAAGCCGAGCAGCGTGGTCTTGGACGTGACCAGCGACCGTCGGGCCTGCTCTTCGGTCAGCCCGTTCAGGCTGTCGTGCAGTAGGGATCGATGCTCGTCGAGGAGCGCCTCGAACTGATCGCGGAGCGGTGCGTGAAAGACGGCGGGTTCCGCCGGCGGCTGGAAGTCCATGACCGCAACCATAGGTTGCTCGGTCCCTCGCCCGAGGCCCCGCCCAAGTCGGGCGTACTCGGGATGTGTCGCGGTGTGCGGGGAGAGGGCCGTGCGGACGTACAGCGATTTGTATCAACCGATACCGTATCGAATGAGCGGATGGCTGATAATGTGCCCTCATGACCGCCGATCGCGCTCCCCGGAACACCGCCTCCCGTGCGACCGACCGCCCTGGTGACGCCTCGCCGTTCGCTCTCGGCCTGCTGCTGCGACGGGCGCACTGGCGCGCGGCCGCGGTGATGTCGGAGGCGCTTCGGCCGCTCGGCATCGAGTTGCGGCATTTCGCCGTGCTGATCGTGCTGGTCGACCGCGGGCCCACGATGCAGCGGGATCTGGCGGCGGCGACGGGGTCGGACAAGGCCGGAATCATGCGGGTCGTGGACGACCTGGAGCGCAGAGGTCTGGCCGTACGCAAGGCCGTTCCGGGGGACCGGCGGGTGCGGGCGGTGGAGATCACGCCGCAGGGTGTCGAGCTCTTCGACGCGGTTCATGTGGCGGCGGCGCCGCTGGCCGAGCGACTGGTGGCCGAACTGGAGCCGGGCGAACCCGAGAAGCTGGCCGAACTGCTGACCCGGTTCGCCTATGGAGAAGACGGCGAGGCGTAAGCCCGCGGCACACCGCTGTCCACCACCGCCTGGGCGCGTCCTGTCTGCCGCCCTGTCGCGGCCAACCCGCCGCAGCCGAGGCGCCCGGCGCGCACCGTGTGACGTCCCGGGGTGAGGCGTCACACGGTGCCCATGACCCCGGTTACGCGCCGAGGCGCTGCGCGAGTTCCTTGGCCTTGGTGTTCGCCTCCTCGAAGGCGCGCCGGCGGGATGCCTCGTAGAGGGGAACCAGATCCGACATGGCTTCCTTGCGGGGAGCCATGGTGAGCTCCGGAACGATGAAGTCGACATCCAGGCCGAGGGTGCCCTTGAGGACGGCTTCCAGGTAGTTGAGGACGAACTCGTAGTCCTCGCGCGGAGTCCCCGGCGCGTAGGAGCCGCCGCGGCTTGCGACCACGGTGACCGGAGTGCCCTGCGCGGAGGGCATCTCGCCCGCGGTGCGGCCGGGAAGGATGATGTTGTCCAGCCATGCCTTGAGGGTCGACGGGACCGTGAAGTTGTACATGGGGGCGCCGATCAGGATGGCGTCCGCCTGCTCCAGTTCCTCGATGAGCTGCACGCGCGCCGCGAACGCGACGGCCTGCTTCGGGGTGCGCTCGGACGGCGTGGTGAACGCGGCGGT
Organism: Streptomyces sp. NPDC091376; assembly: GCF_044757085.1. Lineage (NCBI taxonomy): Bacteria > Bacillati > Actinomycetota > Actinomycetes > Kitasatosporales > Streptomycetaceae > Streptomyces > Streptomyces sp. NPDC091376. The sequence continues at coordinate 54,465 of NZ_JBIVUF010000004.1, forward strand.
GTGGGCGTCGGCGGTGATGTGCGGGACAGGGGCCGCGGCGATGTCGCGGTAGATCACCGTGCCCTCCGGGTGCTGTTCCTCCCAGGCGCTGCGGAAGGCCCCTGCGACGGAACGGGACGAGGACACCCCGGTGGGGAACACGGACGAGTCGATGTGCAGCAGCGTGGCCATGGAGTTTCTCCCAGGAGCGGCGCCCCGGGCGTGGAGCCGGGGCAGCGGATTCACAGTCGAAGATAGTTAAGCACGTGATGGTATTGAGTGATACTATCGCGAGTGTGACGAAGGGGGGTGCAGTGAGTGGATGAAGGAGGTCGGTGATCTTGGACGTCTATGAGGCGGTCACGACCCGACGCGCAGTACGGGAATTCACGGACCGGCACGTGCCGAGGGAAGTAATCGAGCGCGTACTGTCCGCAGCTGCTTGGGCACCGTCCGCATCGAATCTTCAGCCGTGGCACGTCTACGTGCTGACCGGCGCACCGCTGGCCGAGCTCAAGAAACGCGCCGGCGAGCGCCTGATCACGGGTGACGCCTGGGACGAGCCCCAGTACCAGCAGTACCCGCCCACACTGAAGTCCCCCTACCGGGAACGCCGGTCCGCCTTCGGCGAGCAGCGCTACGGCGCATTCGGCATTCCGCGCGACGACCTGGAAGCGCGCCAGAGGGCCGCTGCCGCGAACTGGGATTGCTTCGGCGCGCCCGCCGCCCTGTTCTGCTACATCGACCGCGAAATGGGCCCGCCCCAATGGTCCGACGTCGGGATGTATCTGCAGACCGTCATGCTGCTGCTCCGTGCCGAAGGACTGCACAGTTGCGCGCAGATGGCCTGGGCGAAGTTTCACAGGACCGTCACGGAGGTCGTGTCGGCCCCGGACGAACTCCTCCTCTTCTGTGGCATGTCGATCGGGTTCGAGGATGTCACGGTGGGCCGCGCCCGCACAGGGCGGGCGCCGCTCGACGAGACGGTCACGTTCGTCGAGGGATTAGCCGGGACCGCTCGCCGGAGCCGCCCGTGTCCGTTCGGCAGTGGCGCGCCTCCGCCCTGGACAGCCGTAACCGGAGTTTCGGAGACCGCGGAATCATGCATCTCGAGCCCTGCCCTGTGACAAGTACCCTTGAAGAGGCCGTTTCTGTCTTTGAGCAGCACCGGCCGCGCCTCTTCGGAATCGCCTACCGCGTGCTCGGCAACGCGGCCGACGCCGAGGACGTGGTCCAGGAAGTATGGCTGCGATGGCAGAAGACCGACCGCTCCCCGGTGTTGAGCCCGGTGGCCTATCTTTCGAGTGCGACGGCCCGCTTGGCCATCAACGTCGCGCAATCCGCGCGTGTACGCCGGGAAACCCCCATCGAACCGTGGTTGCCCGATGCCGTCGACACGACCTCGGACCCGGAGGCGGGCGCGCAGCTCACCGAAGATCTGGAACTGGCCCTGCTGCTGGTGCTGGAGAGGCTGAGCCCCACAGAATGCGCCGCGTACGTACTGCGCGAGGCGTTCGACTACGCCTACGCGGAGATCGCCGAGATCCTTCGGCTCAGCCCCGTCAACGTGCGGAAGATCGTGAGCCGTGCCCGCAAGCACCTGTCGGCCGAGCGACGGGAAAGCGTGAACAGGGCGGAACACCGACGACTCGTGGCCACCTTCGTCTCGGCGTCTCGAAGGGGCGACGTGGCTTCGCTGGAAGCCCTTCTCGCCCCGGACGCGTCAAGTCCGCCCGACGGCAGCGGAATCCGGGACGCCGCAAGGACACCTGTCCCGAGCCGTGGGTGTGCGGCCGACCTGACGACGGCCTGTTCGTGGTTACGGCGGGACGCGTACCCCAGGTTTGCTCGAGGCGGGCGGCCGTACAGAGTTGACGCTCTGCCGCAACGGCCAGAACGGCCAAGCCTGCGCCCTCTCGGCGGTGGCCGCCTCGACCTCGACGCTTCACGGTCCGGGGACCGGAAGCACAGTGCCGGCGGGCCGTCGTGCATCCCGCGGACGGCCGATGTGGCGCGTTGTCACACGTCTGAATGACGCCTTCACCGATGCGTCCGGCCGGTGGTGTCACAGAACGGGTGGCCGCCGGGTCATAGATGCGAAGCCAGTCCACTTCGGTGTCGTGGCGAAAGGGTGGATCATGAGAATCAGAGGTGGCCGGATACCGGTCCCATGGCCACGCCCGGGCCTCGGCGGGTACGCCCCGGCACGTGGCCGTGGCCGCGAGCGGCGTCGAACCGTCACCGGCGACAAGGGGACGCGCCCCCTGTCGTCGAGCCGGTCGGCCGAGGACGCCACCTCGGAGGGCTTGCGAGCCCTTCCCCGTCCCGTGGCCGTGGTGGTCGGCGCCGGAGGCGTGCTCGGAGCGGCACATGTCGGTGTCGGGTACGCGCTGGACGAGCGTGGCTTCGTCCCGGACATGATCATCGGGACCTCGGTGGGTGCCCTCGTCGGGGCCATCGCGGCCGCCCACCCCGACGGATCCGCGTCGCCGTTGCTGGACCGTGTGTGGACCCCGTTGCGTCGCCGTGAGGTGTATCCGCTCGGTTACCTGTCGTCCCGGGCCAGTATCTTCACCGATCGCGGCCTGCGGCGGCTGATCGCACGGTCCGGGCTCCCGTCCCGGATCGAGGAGCTGGCCATCCCCTTCACCGCGGTCGCCATGGACCTGGGTACCGGCGCTCCGGTGCTGCTCGACCACGGGGACCTCGAGTCCGCGCTGCTGGCCAGCGCGGCCGTGCCCGGGATGCTGCCCCCGGTGGATCGCGAGGGCAGGACGCTCGTCGACGGCGGGGTGATCGCCTACGTCCCGGCACTGGCGGCTCTGCAGGCCGGGGCGGCCAGCGTCGTGGTGCTGTCGACAGGGCCGGAGAGTTCGTCGCCCGGCCAGGCCGTCCCGCGCCGGCGGGCCGGCGCGATCGCCGCCAGGGCCGGGCTGTTGCTGATGCGCCATCAGATCGAGCGTGATCTGCAGGAGGTGGCCCGGCACGTGCCGACCGTCGTGCTGCCGACAGGCATCGACGTCTGGCCCTCCCCGTGGGACTTCGGCCACTCCCAGCGGCTGATCAGCACCGCGTCCCGTACGGCGGGAGGCTTCATCGACGGGCTGCGCGTCAGCGGCCCGGGCCTGTACCGGGCCGGCGCCGCCACGACGTCGTCGGCAGCCCAGGACGAGGCATCGACCTTCTCGGCATCGGGGGTCCCCCTGTGAGCACCATCGCGTTCCTCAACATCGCCATGCACGGCCGCGTCAACCCGACGCTGCCGATCGTGGCCGAGCTCGTCCGGCGCGGCCACACCGTCACGTACCACACCTCGCCCGCGTTCCGTGAGGGAATCGATGCCGCCGGTGCGACGGTGTACCTCTACCCCGGGGGCGAGCGGCCGCTGCCCGATCGACCCACGCCGGTCACGCTGCTGGAGGGACTCGCGAACGGTGCCCTGCGCATGACGCCCCCGGTGCTCACCGATCTGCACCGCATCCGGCCCGACCTGATCGTGCACGACAACGCCTGTCCGTGGGGCGCGATCGCCGCCCGCGAGCTCAAGGTGCCGGCGGCGTCGTCGTTCACCACGTTCGCGTTCAACCGGCACGTGCCCAGCCCCACCGGCGGCTCGTGGGACCTGCTCACCGCGGCGGCGTCCCGGCCGAGCAGCGTCCGGGGCTACCTGCGGTCGCGCTGGGGCCTGCACCGCCGCTTCGACACGCGTGGAGTGCCCCTGGTCGACCTGGGGAACATCCGCCAGCCGCTCAACCTGGTCTACACCTCACGGGCGTTCCAGCCCGGCGCCGACGACTTCGACCCGTCCTACCGGTTCATCGGCCCCAGCATCGGCCACCGTCCGGCCGACCCGTCGTTCCCGCTCGACCGGCTGCGGGACCCGGTGCTGTACGCGTCGATGGGCACGGTGTTCAACGCCGATCCGAAGCTGCTGCGCAGTTGCGCCACCGCGCTCGCCTCACTGGGCGGCACGGTCGTCGTCTCCACCGGGAAGACGGATCCCGCCGAGCTGGGGCCCTTGCCGCCCCATGTGCTCGCCCGGCACTTCGTCCCACAGCCCGAGGTGCTGGCCCGCGCGGCACTGTTCGTCACCCACGGCGGAATGAACAGCGCCAATGAGGCCATGGACGCCGGGGTTCCGATGCTGGTGGTGCCGCAGGGCGCCGATCAGCCGATGGTGGCCCGACGCGTGGTGGAACTCGGCGCCGGCCTGTCGATCCCTACCCAGGACGTGACCGAGGACTCCGTGCGCGCCCTCGCCGGGCGCCTGCTCCACGACCCCCGCTACCGGACGGTCGCGGCCACCCTGCAGACCGCCCAGCGGGAGGCGGGCGGATACCGGCGCGCCGCCGACGAACTCGAGCGGTATCTGCACACGGCCGGCCCGGCAGGTCGTTCCGCTCCCGTCGATCCGTCGCAGCGAGGCTGAACCATGTCACTCGTCATCGTCCTGCTGCTGGTCGCCGGAGTATCGGAGGCAGCCGGGCGCATCCTGCCGCTGGCGGTACGCCGGCCCGGCATGCCGAGGCGTCTGGTGGCCTGGTTGCTGCTGGCCGGTGGCCTCGTCGAGGCCGCTGTGTTCGCGCTGTGGCCACTGACCGCCTGGACCCTCACCGAGCTGGTGGTGTCCCCGGCACAGCCGGACACCGGGCTGGCGTGGACACCGCACCTGCTCGCCCCGCTCGTGCTCTCTGCCGTCCTCGCGTTCCCCATGCTCGGGCCCTTCCTCCACCTTCTGCTGTTCGTAGGGGTCGGGGCCGGCCTGGCGGACACGCTCGCCGCGGCGACCGAGCTGGGCTGGTGGGGCGCCGCCGGATGCGTGGCGGTCGCCGGACTCGGTCTCGGTGTCGCTGTCGAGGTCGTACGGCGTCTGGTCGTGTGGATCAGCGCCACGGAGAGACGGAGGGCCATCGCATGAACGCTTTCCTGCTCTGGGTCTTCGCGATCGGGCCGGCTCTGCTCGCCGAGGCTCTGCTGGCGCGGTACGAGGTGCTGGCTTACGGCGCGGGCTGGCGAGACCTCATCACCGAACTCCCGACGGGCATGCCCTACGCCCGGGGCGCGGCCCCCGACAGTCCTCCGCACGCCTACCTGGTCTACCTGGACGGCATCGGCAAACGCCGCGTCCGTGACAGCCGGGACGGCGGCCAGCTGGTCAAGGCCCTGATAGACGGAGCGCCGGAGCTGCGGGTGCTGGGGCAGGTGCAGCCCTATTCGCCGCTGGCCGACCCGCTTGCCGACCGGCCGGTGTGGGCGTGGCTGCGCCGCCGCATCGGGCTGCTGCTCTTCCTGCACAACGTCATACAGATCTTCGTCGCCGCCGACCACCGGTACCGCCCGCTGTACAACCGGGCCGTGGGCTGCCAGATCGCCACTCAGCTCATGCTCGCCGGCTACCAGCCCGGCAGTGGTATCCCTGTGGTGCTCCTCAGTTACAGCGGAGGCGCCCAGGTCGCCACCGGTGCGGTCGACGAGCTGCACAGCCAGCTGCGCTCCCCGCTCCTGCTGATCACACTGGGTGGGTTCCACAACGGCGCCAACGACCTCACCCGTGCCGAGCATCTGCATCGGCTGACCAGTGCGGGCGACCGGATCGAACGGCTCGGGACCTGGATCTTCCCGCAGCGCTGGCCCCTGATCCGCGGGAGCGGATGGAACCGGGCCCGCCGCGCGGGGAAGATCACCGCGCACCGGCTCGACCCGGCCACCCACGTCGGGCCGGGCAGTTACATCAGCCGGACTGCTCGGTTGCCCGACGGCCGCAGCCACCTCGATCGCACCGCCGACATCGTGATCGAGCTCATCCGCGCCCAGCGCGGCGCGAGCGTGGCGACGGACGACCTGTCGCCCTGACGCGCTCACTGCGCGCTCACTGCGCGCCCGGAAAACCAGGTGCGCGGGGTCGTGGCCGTCACCTAGCGTTGCCGAACATGCGCGTTGTTTTCACCAAAGGGCCCGGTACGAGCTACGACATCGCCGTGCACCGCGAGACCGGGGCCGCGCTCGCCCCGCGCAACGGACCCGGCGGGCATCCGTATCTGCCGCACGACCTGGTGCACTTCCTCGTCGAGGCGGAGGCGGGCATCGAACTCGGCGTCTACGGACGCCTGGCCGCGGGTGACAACGGCTTGTTCTGGCCCGCCGACCCTGCGGAGCGCGTCAGGGCCGCCCGGCGACGCAGGTCGAAGCGAGCGAAGTCGTCCCTTCAGGCGAAGGCCGACATGGCCAGGTCGGAGGAGCTGGCGGGCATCGCCGTAGCCGTGTGGGAGGTGCGGCACGGTCACGCGCGGGAGCTGCCGGCGTATGTGACGGCGGGGGAGATCCCTGCGGTGGTCGACCGGATCGTGACCCGCTTCGACGCGTACGCCGACCGGTGGCACACACTGCCGGTCGGAGCTTCGCTGACCCTGACGTGGTGACACCTGCTCAGTTCGCCCGATCCTGGTGCCACTCGACGGAGACGGAGACCGTCCGAGGATGATCGCCCCGTCCCCGTCCCCGTCCCCGTCCCCGGCGGCGGTCCGGAGGGATAATGGTGTGCGCACAGTGCAGTGGTGAACGGCCGTTGCGGACCGTCGTGGGCGGCTGCCCACCCGCGCGAAGGGCTGAACAGGGGCGCCCGTGCCGCCGGGCTGCCACCGTCCGGCGGTGTGGGTCAGTGGACGAGTTCGGCGACGGCCGTGGCTTCCAGCCGTGCCTCCTCGCAGGTGTCGCAGTCGTCGAGCGCCGCCAGGTATCGCTCGGCGTCCAGCGCCGCCGCGCAGCCTGTCCCGGCGGCCGTGACGGCCTGCCGGTACTCGTGGTCGACGACGTCGCCGCAGGCGAACACGCCGTCCAGATTGGTGAGCGTGGACCGGCCCTCGACGGCGACGTAACCGGCGTGGTCGAGGGAGAGCTGCCCTTTGACCAGTTCGATCCGCGGATCGAGCCCGATGGCGACGAAGACACCGGTCACCGGCAGGTCGGTCTCCTCTCCGTTGGTCACGTCACGCAGGCGGACACCCGTGACCTTCTCCTCCCCCAGAATGTCGAGCACCTCGCGGTTCCAGAGAAAGCTGATCCTGTCGTTGCGGCGCGCGCGTTCCTGCATGATCTTCGAGGCGCGCAGGGCGTCACGGCGGTGCACCACGGTGACCGAGCGGGCGAACCTCGTCAGGAACGTGGCCTCTTCCAGGGCGGAGTCACCGCCGCCGACGACCACGATGTCGTGGTCGCGGTAGAAGAAGCCGTCACAGGTGGCGCACCAGCTCACGCCCCGGCCGGACAGCCGCTTCTCGTTGGCCAGCCCCAACTCGCGGTACTGGGAGCCGGTGGCGAGGATGACGGTCCTGGCACTGTGGGTCTTCCCTGCGCTGTCGACGACCTCCTTCACACTGCTCGCCAGACGCGCCTCCACGATGTCGTCGGGGATCAACTCCGCCCCGAAATGCTCCGCTTGAGCCCTCATCCTGCCCATCAGGTCCGGGCCCAGCACCGGATCGGGGAACCCCGGATAGTTCTCCACGTCGGTGGTGTTCATCAACGCACCGCCGGCGGCGACGGATCCCTCGAACACGACCGGGCGCAGCTGTGCGCGGGCGGCGTAGAGCGCGGCGGTGTACCCGGCAGGACCGGACCCGATGATGATCACTTCCCTGACCGCGTCATTCATGCTGTTCACCTACTGACCTCGGGAAAGAAGCGAGACCGGCCCGGTGGTCACTTCCACGCCGTCTGTCCGGCGGCGCCAGGGCCGCGAAACGACACTCGGCATCCCACTACGGGGAGTCCGCCGCCGTCACCTGCGAAACGCCGGCCGTGGCGCCGCACCGGCGCGGTCACGACCTCGAACGACTCCACCATGCACACGCGAAGAGCCGCGTCGCATCCCGTCGTCCCGCGGATCGGGCCTGGGGGTGCTTCAGGCCGACCCAGGTGCCCGGTCGGCCTGAAGCGCCGCGTCCCACTGTCCGTGAGGTCAGACGGCGGTGGCGTTGATGGTGACGGGGACGTTGCCGCGTATCGCCTTCGAGTAGGGGCACATCTGGTGGGCGGCACGGGCGAGCTCGGTGGCCCCGTCCTGGTCGACACCGCCGAGCTCGAGGTTGAGGACCGCGACGAGGGAGTAGCCGTCGTCGCCGTGGGCGAGTGTGATCTCGGCGTTGATCTCCGTGCTGGTCAGCCGGACCTTGCGGTCGGCGGCGGCGATACGGACGGCGCCGAGGAAGCACGCGCCCCAGCCGGCTGCGAAGAGCTGCTCGGGGTTGGTGGCATCGCCGGCCCCGCCGAGCTCCTTGGGGTGGGCAAGGCTGATGTCGAGCATGCGGTCGTCGGACCGTACACGGCCGCCGTTGCGGCCCTCTCCGGCGACGTTCACAACGGCGGTGTAGCTGTTCGGCATTGCATGTCCTCTGACGGTTGGGGCGTTACGGGTCTCGTAAGCCAAGAAGCCTTCCTGGCGGGGGACGCCCAGTGCGCGTCACCTGCTCAAGTGGTGACTCGATAGTCACAGGCGTGGCGTCACCTGTCAAGGCGGTGACGAAATGGGAGGGTGTGACGCACGTCCTGTGACCTGCGTGGTGTGACCTACGTCCTGTGACCTGCGGGACGCCGCAGTGCGCGGCGTGTCCCGGCGAGCGCCGGCGCATGGGCCCGGATCGCTCCGAGGGCGTCACGCCGTCATCCTGGAGCGTAAGGAGGTCTCCCACGAGCGGGGTTCTCCCGCGGCCGGAAGGAGCGCCGATGAAGGCCGTACGGACACACGATCGTGACGCGGCCGCGGACGGCCTGGCCGTGGAGGAGGCTCCGTACCCGTACGCGGGCGAGGGCGACGTGATCGTCAGGGTGCGCGCGGCATCCTTCACCCCGGACGAGTTGACCTGGCCCGCCTCCTGGGTCGACCGGAGCGGCAGGGACCGAACGCCCGTCATCCCGGGGCACGAGGTGTCGGGCGAGGTCGCAGAGGTCGCGGTCGGCACCACCGGGCTGTCGGTCGGACAACGTGTCGTCGGCCTCACTGACTGGAACCGGAACGGCGCTCTCGCGGAGTACGTGGCGGTGGAGGCCCGCAATCTGGCGCCGCTGCCCGCGGGAATCGAGCACGTGCAGGCGGCGGCTCTGCCGATGCCGGGCCTCACCGCCTGGCAGGGCCTCTTCGTCCACGCCCGGCTGGAGGCCGGTCAGAGCGTGCTGGTGCACGGCGCGGGAGGGGGCGTCGGATCGGCCGCCACGCAGCTCGCCCGCGCAGCGGGGGCACGCGTCATCGGCACGGGGCGCGGGGCGAGCCGGGACCGGGTGCTGGAGCTCGGCGCGGAGGACTTCCTCGACCTGGAGCAACCGGCGTGGGAGGAGGCGGCGGGCCGCGTCGACATCGTCTTCGACGCCCTCGGCGGGGACGTACTCGACCGCTCGGCCGCCTTGGTCGGCCCCGGCGGCATCCTCGTGAGCATCGCGCGCCCGCCGACCGTGCGGCCCGAGGACGGCCGGGCGATGTACTTCATCGTCGAACCCGACCGCGGCCATCTCCTGGAGGTCATTCGCAGGCATCAGGACGGCGCGCTGCGCCCGTTGGTGGGCGCCGTCCATCCCCTGGAGCTTGCGCCGGAGGCGTTCCGCGCGAAGAAGGGCACGGTCGGCAAGACGGTCATCCACGTCGCGTGAGCGCCGCGCGGCGATGCGATGAGGCCGCGCAGCCATGCGATGAGCGTGCGGGGACGCGCTATTGCCCGGACCCCTGGCCCGCGGGGTTCTCGTGGCGCACACTCTCGGCGTAGGCCGCCTCGTCCTGTGCGACGCGGTTGGCTTCTTCGAACACCTTGAGGACGTGTGCGGCCGGGATGACGGCAGCACCGGACGCATCCGCGAACACGTAGTCACCCGGGCGGACGGCCACGCCCGAGACGACGACCGGCCGGTTGGCCTCGAACGGTGTCACCACGTCGCCGCCCCATTTGGACGTCTGTCCCCAGCAGTAGACAGCGAGGTCGTAACGCGCGATCTCGGAGAAGTCCCGGAGACGACCGTCGGCAAGGAGGCCCGCAAGACCGCGTGCTGCCACCAGCGAGAGCTTTGTGCCGCCCCCGAGGGAGATGTCCCTGTGCCCGTTCCCGGCCAGCACCAGCACGCGCCCCTGCGCGCCCTCGCCGACGGCGTCGTCGAACAGCCGGGTGAAGGTGAACCGCTCGGGTGGGAGTGCCTCCTCGCACGAAGGGAGATACGAGATCGTCACCGCGGGTCCCAGCAGGACACGACCCGGAGTCGGGCTCACCAGGTCGTCGAGGTGACACCGGTGGCGGTGCATCCGTCCCATGGCGTCGACGACGTCGGGGGTGCGTACTCCCGAGGCCAGACGTTGCAGACGGTCCTTCATGTCCGCCATGGGAACTCCCGAGCCGACGTGCGGCCTTGTCGTAGGCGGGTCATTGCAGTGCCGGGATCCTGAGGTAATGCAGTCCGCCGGTGTCGAGCCACAACTGGTCGGCGGAGCGGACCAGTCGAAGCAGAACGCTGTCGCACCCGGGACAGCGCAGCACCATGCCCGGACCACGGAGATAGGCATGCGTCTGGGCGAGCGACATCCGTTCACCGCAGCCACGGCATCGTCCGGTGGCCACGGTCATGTCCGTCCCGAACACGGACTCGAGGTCCCCGGCGGCCGCGTTGCCGTCGAGGAAGTCAGGCGTCAGGGTCATGGCCGTTCAGCTCCCTGTCGGTCCGCACACGTGGCGCGCCGACCGCTGGGCTCCGGGCTCTCGCCGTGCGAGTCGGCGACCGGGCATCTCACCACTGGCGCACGTGCCACTCATTCACGTACCACTCATTATGGACGAGCGAGTGGGAACCGGCTCTCTGCGCGGCGGGCGGCGACCGGTGTGGCCGCGGGTGCCGTGCACAGTGTGACCGGTGTTCTCACCACCTCCTCATCCGCTGGGTCCGAACCGCTCGGTGCGGATACGGCCGGGGTGGTGGCCGAGGGCCACCAGCAGGCCGGCCGCCTTCTCGACGAAGCCGGTGGAACCGCAGACGTAGCAGGTCGGTTCGAAGTCCGGCGGCCACCCGGCGCTCGACAGATCCGAAGCGGTGAGGCGTCCGGGAGGCCGCGGCGACTCCGGTGGGGCGGAGCGGGTGTAGACGTACGTCTTGTCGAGGCCCGGGTCGCCGCGTCTCAACTCGGATGTGAAGAGCTGGTACTCGGGGCTGCGTACGGAGTACACCAACCGGAAAGGCGTCCGGCTGCCGACCGCGCGGCGTGTACGGACCATCGCCATCAGAGGCACCAGGCCCGAGCCGCCGCCCACCAGCAGGACCGGTTCCGTCTGCTCCGGTCGCCACACGAACCAGCCGCCGACCGGTCCGCGCAGTTCCACCAGATCGCCCGGTGCGAGTTCGTCCATCAGGTACGGGGACACCTCACCGTCACTGACACGCTGAACGGTCAGCTCGACGTTCTCGTCATCGGCTGCCGACGCCACCGAGTAGCTGCGCTGTGTGCTGTAGCCGTCCTCCGCCGTGAGCCGCACGTCCAGGTGCTGTCCCGCGACATGGCCCGGCCAGCCCGGCACCTCGAAGACGAGCGTGCGCGCCGCCTCGGACTCGGTGCGCCGATCCGTCAGGCGGGCCGCCCTCCAGCGCAGCGGGCCACCGCCTAGTCGCCTTGGTACCGCTGCTCGCGCCATGGGTCCCCGTAATCGTGGTAGCCGATGGTCTCCCAGAAGCCCAGTTCTTCCTCGTCGAGCAGCTGGATTCCGTGGACCCACTTGGCGGACTTCCAGAAGTACAGGTGCGGAACCAGCAGCCTGGCGGGGCCGCCGTGCTCCGGCGCGATGTCCTCGCCGTCGTAGCGGTACGCGATCCACGCCTGTCCGTCGAGAAGGTCCTCCAGGGGAACATTGGAGGTGTAGTCGCCGTAGGACTGAACGAGCGCGTATTCGGCGCTGGTCTCCACGTCCTCCAGAAGGGCGTCCAAGGAGACTCCCTGCCACTCCGTGTCGAACTTCGACCACTTGGTGACGCAGTGCAGGTCAACGGTCGGTGTCTCGCTGGGCAACGCCATCATTTGCGCCCAGTTCCAGCTGACCCGTTCACCCGTCTCCGTGCGGATGGTGAACTCCCACTCATCGAGGTCCACCGTGGGGGTCGGTCCTGCGGACAGAACGGGGAAGTCCGTGGTCTCGTACTGCCCGGGAGGCAGCTTGTGCCGCGTATCCCGCGCTCGTCCGTGGAATCCACGCGAAACGATGGGCATGTCGCCCCCATTCTCCGACGTCCGCGGTTCCCATTCTCCAGGACATCGCGCAGCGCAGCATCCGGGCAGGGAGGCGGCCTCCCTCCTCATTCCGGGCGGTGCACTCTCGTCGCGGATCTCCGTGAACGGTTCAGCAAGGGCAGCGCCGTCAGGGGAAACACGACCACGGACACGAGGCCCGCAGCCACCAGCGCGGCCGCGTTGGCCGGGCCGATCGCGTCCAGCCTCAACCCGATCGTGGTCGCCGCCACGATCACGGGAAGCGAAGTGGCTTGCAGGAGTCCGCCGGCCACGGTCTCCGCACGCGAGAGGCCCGCCCTGCGGTAGACGAGTGCGGGCAGTCCGCGTACGAGAAGGAGCGCGGCAAGGAACATCGGTACGCGCAGCGCCGTCCCCACGTCCGCGAACAGCGCTCCGAGATCGAACTGGATGCCGCTGGTCACGAAGAAGACCGGGACGAGGAATCCATAACCGAGGCCCTCCAGTTTGACGTGGAACTGCGGATGCGTCCGTTCCGCGTCGGGGTCGACCAGCCGCAGCACGGCCCCTGCGACGAAGGCACCCAGAATGGCCTCGAATCCGAGATGCAGGGCGATCGCGGAAAGACCGACGATCAGAACCATGGTCAGGCGGACCCGGATCTGGGCACTCGTGTCCGCCAGATTCACCACGGCCCGGGACAGCCACATGGAGCGCCCCGCACGTAGCGATGTCACCACGATGAGCGCCACCAGGAGAGCGAGGCCGAGCAGCAGGAGCACCCCGGAGGCCGGGCTCGATGCATGCTCGGAGAAGAACAACGACAGCAGGACCACAGCGCTGATCTCACCCGCGGAGGCTCCACCGATGGTCAGTTGGCCGACCGGCCGGTCGACCGCGTCGGCGTCCTTGAGGATCGGGACCAGAAGGCCCAAGGACGTGGCCACCAGCGCGGTGCCGATGAGCAATGGGTTCTCGACCAGGCCGGCGGTGTCCAGCACCCAGCCGACGATCCCGGCCAGCCCGAGCGTCCCCGCCAGACCGATTCCGACGAGCCGTGCGCGTGGCCCGCGCAGTTGCCGGAAATCGATCTCGAGCCCGGCGAGGAACAGCAGGAAGCTCAGTCCGATGATCGACAACGCTTCGACGGTTGCGTCCGGCTGCACCAGATTCAGCACCGCCGGACCAAGGAGGACGCCGGCCACGATCTCGAGGACCGGGCCGGGGAGGGGCACTCGGGGCACCATGGCGAGGACGAAGGGGACGGCCGCGGCCACCGCGAGAACGATGACCAGGTTGTCGTACGACATCGTGACTCCGGTGGCCGGTCGGCGTGGCAGTCAGGTCCCACCGACGTTGCCCAATCCCGCGGTGCGATCTGCCGCCGAGCCTTCTAGGCTCATGGGGTACCGTCCGGGATCTCCCCATCCACGTTATACGCCGCTCCCGTCCAGAGCCGGGGCCCCGGGGTTCGGTGCAACCGCGCCCTCGGAAGACCCAGAGGCAGAGTGACCACACCCCACTCGCAAGGGAGACCGACCGATGGTCGCCAGCAACCTCGTTCTCGTCGGCAACGCAGGGGACGTGGGCCACATGGTCCTGGAGCAACTGCGTGCGCAGAACGTACCTGTACGCGTCATGGTCCACCGGGACGACGACCGTGCGGCCGAGCTGCGCGGACTCGGCGCGGAGGTCGTCGTCGGCGATCTGACCCGGCCCGAGACCGTCGCGGCCGCGCTGAAGGGCGTCGCCAGGATGTACTTCGCGATGCCCGTGTCCCCGGACCACCTGCTGGCGGCGACGGTGACGGCCACCGTGGCGCGCGAGCACGGGCGACTGGACGCCCTGGTGGGCATGTCCCAGATGACGGTGTCTCAGATGACCGCCACCAGCACCGGGGAGTCGCACCAGCAGCGGCTGCACTGGCTGGCCGAGCAGGTACTGAACTGGTCGGGCCTGCCCGTGGTGCACATCCGCCCGACGTCGTTCCTCGACAACCCGCTGTTCACCACCCTGGCAGCTCGCTCGATCCGGGCGAACGGCACGATCGCGCTGCCGTTCGGCACGGGGCGCACCTCACCCGTCGCCGTGGCCGACGTCGCCCGCGTGGTCGCCACCGTGCTCCGCGAGCCGGCCCCGCACATCGGTCATGTCTACGAGCTGACCGGCCCGCGTTCGCTCGGCATGGACGAGATGGCCGAGGAGTTCACACGAGCCCTGGGGCGTCCGGTGTCCTATACGGACGTACCGCTCGACCGTTGGCGCACCGAGGTGCTCGCCGAGGCGGGGCTGCCTGCGCACACCGAACAGCACATCGTCACGATGGCCCGACTGCACCGCGAGAACCGCTACGACCGCGCGACGGACGACGTCGAGCACGTCACGGGCGTGCCTGCGCGATCGGTCGAGGCGTTCGTGTCCGCCCGTAGGGACTTCTACCTGGGCTGAGCCGCTTCAGCGCTCGACTCCGGGTCGAGGAGCGTGCGTTGCTCCGGTGCGGACTCTGTCAGCGGTGCTCGGGGTTGGGGGAGTCGGAGCGGCAGCCCGCGTCCCACGCGGAGCGCTGGTTGCCGTGGGCGGGGATACCGCCGGCCTGCTTGAGCATGGCGGCGAGGTGCAGGAGATTCCAGGCCATGAAGGTGGTGTTGCGGTTGGTGAAGTCGTTCTCCGGGCCGCCGGACCCGGGGTCGAGGTACGAGGGTCCGGGCCCGGCCTCGCCGATCCAGCCCGCGTCGGCCTGGGGTGGGATGGTGTAGCCGAGGTGCTGCAGGCTGTAGAGAACGTTCATGGCGCAGTGCTTCACGCCGTCCTCGTTGCCGGTGATCAGGCAGCCGCCCACGCGCCCGTAATACGCGTACTGTCCGCGGTCGTTGAGGAGCGACGAACCCGCGTAGAGCCGCTCGATGACCTGCTTCATGACGGAGCTGTTGTCCCCGAGCCAGATGGGCCCCGCGAGCACCAGGATGTCGGCCGCCATAACCCGCTCGTACAGCGCGGGCCATGCGTCGGTGGACCAGCCGTGCTCCGTCATGTCCGGCCACACGCCGGTCGCGATGTCGTGGTCGACGGCCCGTACGACCTCGGTGGCGACCCCGTTCGACTCCATCACCGAGCGGCTCTTGTCGATCAGCCCCTGGGTGTTGCTGACGTCGGGAGACCGCTTGAGCGTGCAGTTGACGAACATCGCACGGAGACCGTCGTAGGAAGGGTGCGGCTGGGTGTTCACGGAGTGCTCCTGGAGCGCCTGCCGCTGTGGCGTTCACAGCGGTGCGACGCCCTCCATCGTGCGGGCTGGGCCCGTCGCCGTCGCCGTACCGGCGCAGGACGACGACGACGATCACTCCGACGGCCGACCTGTCACGGTGCCGGGTACCAGGCCGTGGCCTGCCGGAGCGGCGCAGGCGGCGCAAGGTGACCACGGGCTCCGGCGCCGGGCGTGCAGCAGGCTCAGCCGCCGGCGACGGTGTACCGGCTGGTGATCGCGACCCGGTTGAAGGCGTTCATCACGGTGCTCAGCCAGGCGACCGCCGAGACCTGCTCCTCGGGGAGCACGGCAGCGGCCGCGGCGTAGTCCGCGTCACTGACGTGCCCGTCGGCCACGAGGGTGATCGACTCCGCCAGGCGCAGGGCCGCACGCTCGGTGTCGGAGAAGTAGCCGGTCTCCCCCCAGCTGGGCAGTACGGCGAGCCGGTCGGGGTTCTCGCCCTTCTTCAGGGCGTCGCGGGTGTGCATGCGCAGGCAGAAGCCGCAGCCGTTGATCTGTGAGATGCGGATCTTCAGCAGTTCCAGCAGGAGCGGGTCGAGGCCCGCCTCGGCGGTGCTCTTCTCGACCGCTGCCGACAGGGCGATGAGGGCCTTGTAGCTGGTCGGGTCCTGCTTGCCGATGTTGACGCGCTGCGTGTCGGTCATGGGGGAAATCCTCTTGTCTACCGGCGCCGGCGGTGGGGGAGGCGGCGGTGTCGTCCTGCATCAAGCCTAGAGGCGAGGTGCCCCACTCCTCTGGTGCAATCGCATCTGATTCGAGTGGGCCAATTCGCGAGCGCCCATCCCACCCGCCACGGAGTGTGACGGCATGCTGTCGCGCTGAGCGTTGCATGTCATATCGTCACCTGTCAGAATGGTGACATGGAACATGCGTATCCCGCCGGAAGCCCGGCGCTCGACTTCGCGGGAACACTGCGCCTGCGACGCGAAGCCAGCCCCCGGGAGATGCTCCACTCGCCCGAGAGCCTCAGCTCGTGGTTCCGTGGATGCGGAATCACGGACAGTGACCTTCCGTGTGGGAGCGACGATGTCCGCGAGGCGGTGGCGTTGCGGGAGGCGATCTATCAGGTGATCGTCGCGAGGATCTCCGGCGAAAGCTATGACGAGGAGGCACTGAGCCTGGTGAATGCCGCGGCACGCCACCCGGCTCCCGTGCCGCAGCTGACCGCCGCCGGACGCAGCGTCGAAGCCACCGTTCAGCAGGCCCTTTCACATGTCGCGCGGGATGCCGTCGCCGTCCTCAGCGGGCCGGAGGTTCCGCTGCTCAAGGAATGCGCGAATCCCGAATGCACCCAGTTCTACATCGATCACTCCCGGGGGGCGCGCCGGGAGTGGTGCAAGATGGATCCGTGCGGCAACAAGATCAAGGCCGCGGCGTACCGGGCGCGCAGGCGCGCGAGTGCGAAGACGACGGCCTCATCGAGCTCGCGGTCGTAAGGCCGCCGAACGCCGAACGCTGAATGCCGAATCCGGTCGTCCTCCGAACAGTCCCCGCGCGTCGCGGCCGGCCGGCGTCCGGGGCGCTCGGGCTGTCAGAGGACGTAGAGATAGGTGAGCGGTGCGCTGTCCGAGCCGCCGGTCGTGGTGACCGTGACCGGAACCGCGCCCAGTGCGTGGGGTGGAGTGACGGCCGTGACCCGGTCATCGGACAGAGCGGCCACCGACGTGGCCGAGACGCCGTCGAAGGTCACGTCGGTGGTCGTCGCGAGGTTGGTGCCCGTGATGTCGATGAGGGTGCCGCCGAGCGTCGTGCCGGTGACCGGGGTGAAGACGGTGACGGTCGGCGGGTCCACGAAGGTGAACACCAGATCGTCGAAGATCCCGCCCTGGGTGTGGACGACCAGGGACACCTCGCCCGCCGCCGTGGCGGGGGTGACCACGGTGATCTCGGTGTCGCTCACGACCGTCGGCGCGACCGGCGTGGCGCCGAAATCCACGGACGTGGCGGTGCCCAGGTTGCGCCCGGTGATGGTGACGGTGTCCCCGCCCGCCGCGGCTCCCGACGCCGGTGAGACGGTCAGGACGACGGGCGGCTGGATGTAGTAGAACCCCAACGGGCCGCTGGTGCCCCCCGCCGTGGTCACCCTGGCGCCGACCGCGCCCGTTCCCGCGGGGGAGAGTACGGACACCGAGGTGGGCGTATTGCCGGTGATCGTGGCGGGCTTGCCGTCGAAGTGGACGGCGGTGGCACCCGCGAGGTTGGCGCCGGTGATGGTGACGGCGGTGCCTCCGCCGGTGGAACCCTGACTGGGGCTGATCGGCATGACCGTCCTCCATGGCGTGTGTGCAGGCGTGTGTGCGGCGTGTGCATCGGGAACGACTCGGAGACCTGGGCAGTGAACAATGCTGCGGCACAGGTGAGTTGCTGGGGAAATACCCGAATGCGATGCGGTTACACGAGAGACGGGGGGCGTGACGGGAGCGCGATTCGCGATACTGTCCGGCAGTTCGGGCTTCGCGGTTGAGAACGTCCTTACCGAGGCATGAACAAACGCACCCGAACAAGATCCCGTTCATCGGGCTGCCCTAGGCTGACCCTCCCAGTGGACGAGCGGTAGGGGGAGAGACGAATGGCGGGCGCACGCGAATTGCCGCCGGACGAGGTCCTGGTTCAGCGGCTGCGTGACGGTGACGAGCAGATGTTCACCCTGGTGCTGGACACCTGGTCGAGTGGCATGCTCCGGCTGGCCATGTCGTTCGTGTCGACCAAGGCGTCCGCGGAGGAGGCCGTCCAGGACACATGGCTGGCGGTCATCAAGGGGATCTCCGACTTCGAGGGCCGTTCATCCCTGAAGACATGGGTGTACCGGATCCTGGTCAACACGGCCAAGGCGCGCGGCACCAAGGAGAGCAGGACGGTTCCCTTCGCCAGCCTGCTGCCCGAGGAGGAAGGGCCGACGGTGGACATCTCCCGCTTCCGCGCCCCCGGCGAGCGGTACGCCGGACACTGGGCCGTCGGGCAGGAACCGCGTCCCTGGCACGTTCCCGAGGACTACGTGCTGCGCGGCGAGGTCCGCGAAGTGATCGCCGAGGCGCTCGACGAACTGCCGCCCCGCCTCCGCACGGTGGTCACACTTCGCGATGTCGCGGGATACGGCTCGGAGGAAGTATGTTCCCTGCTGGAGATCTCACCGGGAAACCAACGTGTTCTCCTCCACCGGGCCAGGGCCTTCTTGCGCCGTAAGCTGGAGGAGTACGTGTCCGGTGCCCATGACGTCGCCGGCGGGAGGGGACGACCGTGAACTGCGTTGACTTCGTGGAGTTGGTGACCGAGTTCCTCGAGGGCGCCTTGCCCGAAGCGGACGAGCGGCGCTTCATCGAGCACCTCGCGGAATGCTCCGGGTGCGAGAACTACCTCGATCAGTTCCGTCGGACGATCGCCACGACGGGCGAACTGACCCCGGACAACATCTCACCGGACGCCCGGCAGCAGCTGCTCTCCGCTTTCCGGGGCTGGCACCGGCAGTGATCCCGTGCGCCTCCGGCGCACGCCGGGCGGCCGTCATGACCGGCGCGTAGTGGTCACGACCGCCGCCCGGTCCTCGTGCTCCAGGGTATGAGCCGCGGCATTCGCCACCGGGCGCCTGCCGACCCTTCGCGAGCCGTGCCGCCCGGCGGGTCAACTCGCCACGCTCGTCCAGGTTCCTGGCCGCGCCGGCGGGGCTGCAGCCCGTCTTCGTCACCTCGGACGTCCAGCCCCATCCTCTCGTCGCCGAACGTCCCCGGCATGTCCCGCCGCCGACCTGCGGGCGGCGCGGGACGGGTCGCTGTGCGGGCCGTCTCCGGCCGGCTCCCGTCCTCGCGCCGCGTTCCCCGCCCGGCGGACTTGTAACGCTCAAGAGGCGCGCCCGCTCTGAACGTTCGAAGCGGGGGCTGGGAGCCCCCCACGCCTCGCACGGCCTTCGCCCCCGTTACCGCCTGGACGGCGGCCGTGCGACGACCGGAGACATCCATGACTCTGCTCAGAAGACTCTTGTTCGGCGTCATCGCCGGACTGCCCGGTGGCGCGATCGTGGCCGTCGTGACGAACCCGCCGTGGATGCCGTGGGCGGCACACACGGTGGTACTGGGAGCCGTGCTCGGCCTCCTCGTCGGCGACCACAGGCAGAGCAACGGCTCGGCCTTCTCCGTCGGTCTGCTCATCGGCCTGCTCGACTGGGTGACCTGGACACTCAGCCTTGCCCCCGCGCTGGAGGGAAGGACGCCGTCATGGACGATCGAGACGGCCGTGTCGCACTTCCCCGAACTCGTCGGTGCCGTCCTGTTCGGCGCGATCGCCGGGCTCGCCCACCACGCCCTGTCGGCCTGGTTCCCGCCTCGGCCGGCGCCCCAGCGGGCCAAACCCCACGTGGTGATCGTCGGCGGTGGTTTCGGCGGGGTGGGTGCCGTGCGCGAACTGGACCGACGCGTCGCCCGCGGGCTCGATGCCCACGTGACGCTGATAAGCGACTCGAACTCCCTGCTGTTCACCCCCCTGCTGGTCGGCGTCGCCTCGAGCACGGTGGAAGCCAGGCACGTGAGCGCCCCGGTGCGGGCCGGGCTCGACCACGCCTCCTTCCTGCACGGCCGCGTGGTCTCGATCGACACGCAGACACGTCACGCGTACGTCTCCGCCGGCAAGGAGGGGATGGTCCGCGTGCCGTACGACGAGCTGGTCCTGGCGGTCGGCGCGGTGCCGCACTTCTTCGACCTGCCGGGAGTGGGCGAACACGCCTACCCGATGAAGTCTCTCGATGACGCCGCCAGGCTGCGCAACCAGGTGCTGAGCGCGCTGGAGCGGGCCGACCTCGAGCCGGACCCGGCCGAGCAGACCAGGCTGTTGACGTTCGTGGTGGCCGGCGGCGGATTCGCCGGGACGGAACTGGTGGCGGAGCTGTTCGACCTGGTGCACGACGTGCTCCACTTCTATCCGCGGCTGCACGGACTGCGGCCCAGGTTCGTGATCGTGCACGCGGGGGAGCGGCTGCTGCCGGAACTGTCGCCGAAGCTCGGCTCCTACGCGCAGCGCAAGCTCGCCCATCGCGGCATCGAACTGCGCCTGGGCCGGCGCGTGGCCAAGGCCACCGCCGAGGACATCACGCTCGACTCCGGCGAGACCATCACCACCCGCACCCTCGCCTGGACGGCGGGCAACCGGCCGAACCCGCTGGTGCAGCAGGTCATGCAGGGGCCTCTGGCCGTGGATCCCACGATGCAGGTCCCGGGTACGCCCGGTCTGTGGGCTCTGGGCGACTGCGCGAGGATCCCCGACCCGGCGGGCGGGGTCTACCCTCCGACCGCGCAGCACGCGATCCGCGAAGGCAAGGCGGCGGCGCGGAACATCGCCGCGGTCCTCGGCGGACGCCGCCCCGTCCCGTTCCGCTTCGGTGGGCTCGGCGTGCTGGTCTCGCTCGGGCACCGCACGGCGGCCGGCGAGATCGGCGGGCGGCAGGTCTCCGGTTTCCTCGCCTGGGTCCTGTGGCGCTCGGTCTACCTGAGCAAACTGCCCAGTGTGGAGAAGCGGCTGCGCGTGCTCGCCGACTGGACCCTCGACCTGGTCTTCCCCAGGGACATCGCCCTCTCGACCAAGGATGACCGCCATGCGTAACGCCGGATTCGGAGCCCTCGCCGGCCTCGTGGGAGGTCTGGTCTTCGGCGGGGTGATGGTGCTGATCGGGTTCCTGCCCACCGTCGCGGCGATCGTCAGAACCGACTCTCCCGTCGTGGGCTTCGCCGTCCACATGCTCCTCGCGGCGATCATCGGGAGCGTCTTCGGCGTGCTCGTGGCGCGGCAGCGCGAGCTGTTGTTCTGGGGGCTCGCGTACGGCGTGCTGTGGTGGTTCCTCGGGCCGCTGACGCTGCTGCCGATCCTGCTGGGCGGTCCCGTGGCCTGGGACGTGGCGACGGCGCAGGCGCTGATCCCCAGTCTGCTCGGTCATCTGGCCTACGGAGCCGTCACGGCCGCCGTCCTCGCCCTGCTGTCGCCCGCAGAGCGGCGGCTCAAGCCCGGCCTCGTGGTGCGCGCGACGGCCGCCGGGCTGCTCACCGCCCCGCTCCTCGGGCTCGGCCGGCACGGGCTGATCGTGGGCGCGCTGGTCGGCGCCACGTACGCGGTGATCTTCGGCGAACGCGACGAGGGCAGCGGCCCCGCCCTGATCCGCGGCGCCGCCTTCGGCTTCGCGTGGTGGGTGCTCGCGGCGGTGACGATCTCGCCGCTGCTGGACGGCCGCGGCCTGGAGTGGACGCCGGCAGCGGTGCGCGTGGCCGTGGCATCGCTGCCCGGCCATCTGCTGCTCGGCGCCGGCACGGCCCTGCTCACCTGCTGGCTGGGCGGCCTGGCGCGAGCGGTGTTCTCCGACGACGTGCGCCGCTCCCTGGAAGGCCGCCTCGCCGGTGGCCGGGTCATCTCGATCTGGCACGGCGTCATCGCCGGGCTGGCCGGCGGCGTGATCTTCACCGGTGTCATGGTCGCCGTAGGATTCCTGCCGACCGTCGCCGCCCTGGTCGGCTCGGGGTCCGCCGTCGTGGGCCTGGTGATCCACTTGCTGATCTCCCAGGTCGTCGGCGTCACCTACGCGGTCCTCTTCCGCCGTCGCAGTTTCGACCCGGCGTCGGGGATCGGCTGGGGTGCGTCCTACGGCTTCCTCTGGTGGGTCCTGGGGAACCTGACGCTGCTTCCCGTGCTGCTCGGCGCCACACCGCGGTGGAGCGGCGCCGCGCTGGCCCTGGCCTTCCCCTCCCTCATCGGCCACCTCGCCTACGGCGCCGTGCTCGGCCTGGTGTACCAGCGGCTGGAGGAGCGGGTCAGCCCCTGGCACCTGACCCGCAGTGAGGCTGCCGCGGCGCGGGCGGCCGCGCGCCACGAGCAATCGCTGAGCGCGGCCCCCGCGTTGTGGAGCCTGGTGACGTGCGTGGCCTTGCTCATCCCCATCCTGGTGTCCTGAGTCCGGGCCGGGTCGGGTCGGGCCTGTCCGGTCCGGTCCGGTCCGGGCCAGGTCAGGCCGGGTCGGGTCGGGCCTGTCGGGAACGGTCATGTCCGGTCCGGCCCGGAAAGCGGTGGAGCGGGCGGCGACGGCCACCCGCTCCACTTCCTCCCGCGCGACCGGGGTCGGTCAGGTGAGCTGCTTCAGCTCGGCGGCGCCGAACGACACGCTGAAGCGTTCGCACCAGATCGTCACCGTGGAGAACGTGTTCAGGTCGGTGCCCTGAGGGATCGCGTAGTTCTGGTTGCCCTCGTTGCCCTTCAGGTCGCCGAGGTCGACGTACTTGCCGTCGTCGAGGTTGCCGCCGCCGTCCTGCTCGACCGGCTGGTCGCTGAGCCACACGTGCAGGGCCGGGCCGTCGGAGGTACGCAGGTTCGTCAGGCGCAGCGTCGCCTTCCCGTCCGCGAGCCGCTGGATCTCCACCGAACCGCTGGTCTCGTGCTCGTGGGAGATGAAGCTGCCGTTCGCCACCTGCTCGGCCTTCGCGGCCCCCTGCCCGCCGGTGGCCACCGGAGCCGCCTCATCGACGCGTTCCGTGGTGAGCAGCCGCCAGGGCTGGAAGAGGTAGAGCCCGACGGCCGCCGCGAGGACGACCACGACGGTGCTGATCCAGAGGACAGGGCTTTTGGTCCGGGACATGGTGTTTCCGTTTCTGTTGGGTGTTCAGGCCCACCCGGTGACCGGGCGTGGCGCCGAAGCAACCGTCGGCGGTGGCCTCATCGCCGACGGATGCCCGGTCCACCGGACGTTGACCGGTGACCTGACGATCGAGACGGCGCCCCCGTGAAGCCCCTCCCCGAGCGGCTGTCGACGACCGGCGCCTGCTCAGGCACCTGCCGGCGAACGCCGAACGACAGGGCCGACTCGGGGGCCCAGCCCCCGAGTCGGCCCCGAACTCTTCTCAACGGCGGTTCCAGGATCGCAGCGGCGTTGTGACGTCGACGGGAGTCCTTGACCTGAGCGCCGGAACGCCGGAACGCCGGAACGCCGGAACGCCGGAACGCCGGAACGCCGGAACAGGCGGAACAGGCGGAACAGGCGGAACAGGCGGAACGCCGGAACCAGGCCGGACGCCGACCGTCAGTCGTTCTGCGCCGGGTGCGACTGCTCGGGTTCGACGGAGAGCCCGGCCCTCGCACGGCGCAGCTCATCCGCCTCGTCGCGGACACTGTCGAGCCTGACCTCGAGCATGCTGACACGCTCGCGGTAGCGCTCCAGCTCGGCCCGGACGAACTCGGCGTCCGCCACCTGGCGGGCCGTCTCCTCGCGGATCGCGGCGGTCTCCTCGGCGAACTTCTGCTCCCCGGCCTCGAGCTGGGCGACGGCCATGTCGCCCGCCTCCTCGGCCAGCGTGGCGCGCTGCTCGGCGGCCAGGATGCGCTGCGCGGCGGCGCGGGTGACGGTCTCGATCCGCGCCTCGGCTGCCGCGGAGTCCGTGATGATCGCCAGCTCTTCGATGTAGCCGGGCAGATCGGTGGAGAGCTGGTCGACGTGGCCGGCGAGCTGGTTGATGAGTGCGACGAGGACGTCGCGCGACTGGGCGGTCGGGGTGTCGGCGGCGACCGGCATGTCCGTCATCGCCGCCATCGCCGTCATCTCGTCGTCGAGGGCCTGGGCCGACGCCTCCTCGATCGTCTCGGCGGCGGGAGCCTGTGCGAACTCCTGGGGCACCACCTCGGCTCCGGGGACCTGCCCGAACGCCTGGGGTGCCGCATCCGCGGCGGGCGTCCGCCCGGCCGCACCGGGCAGCGCACCAGCAGGGGAGGCCTGCCCGAAGGCGGCGGACGACGACTGCTCGGCGACCGGCGCCCGGGAGCCCTGTGCGCCGTCCTTCGCCGCCTTCTTGGCCTCGGCTGCCGCGCGCCTGTCCTCCTTGCGCTGCAGTCGCTTGGCGCGGAACTTCTTGAACGCGCCGAGCGCGTTGTGGTCGGGATGCGGGCAGTAGCGTGGCGCCGGACCCTGTGCGCCGGCCGTGTGCGGCTCGGGCGGATTGGTGCAACCCGGGTAGGCGCAGTTGGGGATGGTCTCTACGGTCTCGACGGTCATTTTCCTTCGGCCTTTCGTTGCTGGGTTAGCGGTATTCCGGATTCTCGGAGTCGAAACGGCACCCCGCGTCCCACTGCGACCGCTGGTTCCCGTGCGCCGGAACGCCACCGGCGTTCTTGAGCAGCCGGGCCAGATGCAACAGGTTCCACGTCATGAACGTGGTGTTCCTGTTGGTGAAGTCGTTGGCGGGACCGCCGGAGTCGGGATCGAGATAGGAGGGGCCTGGCCCGGCTTCGCCGATCCAGCCCGCGTCCGCCTGCGGCGGGATGGTGTACCCCAGGTGCTGCAGGCTGTACAGGACGTTCATGGCGCAGTGCTTGGCGCCGTCTTCGTTGCCGGTGATCAGGCAGCCGCCCACGCGCCCGTAATAGGCGTACTGACCGGCCTCGTTGAGCAGGCCCGAGCAGGCGTATAGCCGCTCGATGACCAGCTTGGCGACCGAGCTGTTGTCACCCAGCCAGATCGGCCCGGCGATGACGAGGATGTCGGCGGCCATCACCCGCTGGTAGATCGACGGCCACGCGTCGCGCTCCCACCCGTGCTCCGTCATGTCCGGCCACACGCCGGTGGCGATGTCATGGTCGATCGCCCGAAGGTGCTCGACCTGGACGCCCTGCTTCTCCATGATCCGCGAGCTGAGGTCGATCAGGCCCTGTGTGTGGCTGCGCTCCGGGCTCCTCTTCAGCGTGCAGTTGAGGAACAGCGCGCTCAGGTCGTCATGGCTCATACCCCTCAGTGCGGCGGGAGCGTCGAACGTTACAAGCACCACGTACGCGACTCAGGGCTCGGCGGATGCCGGCGGATACCCGTGGACACCGACGGACACCGGGGACATCTGCGGTGAGGGTGGTGGCGGACCCCGGCGACCGGAGTGAATCGCGCCCATGCCCCGCGGGAGGCCCGCTTCATGCCGGCGGTCACCACTCGGCGTGCACGACCTACCGCCGTATGCGGGTGAGAACCGGGCGTGGCAACACGGTCGACGGCCCGGAAGTGCCTAGCTTTCCGTCAGAAGCACGGAAAGGGGCAAGGGTTGATCAGCACGTCCGAAGCATCTCCGCCCGGTCGTACGTTCTTCGGTCATCCTTGGGGTCTTTCCACCCTCTTCATGACCGAGATGTGGGAGCGATTCAGCTACTACGGCATGCGTGCCCTGCTCGCCGTCTATCTCGCCGCACCGGTGAGCGAGGGTGGCCTCGGATTTCCGACCAGCACCGCCATCGCCATCTTCAGTGTGTACCTCTCGATGGTCTATCTGCTGACGCTCCCGGGCGGCTGGGTCTCGGACCGCTTCCTCGGACCGCGGAAATCGGTGACGGTCGCCTGCGTCATCATCATGATCGGGCACTTCCTTCTCGCGGTGCCCACCGAAGGGTTCTTCTTCGCAGGTCTGTTCTTCGTGGCCGTCGGCTCCGGCCTGGTGAAGGCGAACATCTCGACGATGGTGGGCCATCTCTACCAGGGTGCGCTGGAATGGCGCCGGGACAGTGCGTTCACCATCTTCTACATGGGCATCAATCTCGGTGCCTTCTTCGCCCCGCTGGTGATCGGGACCATCGGGCAGAAGGTGGGATACCACCTGGGGTTCGCGGTGGCCGGCGTGGGCATGGCGCTCGGCCTGGTCCAGTACCTCCTCGGGCGCCGTTCCCTGAGCCCGCACAGCGATCTCGTCCCCGCACCGATGGACGCCGCACAACGAGCCGCGTTGGTGAAGAAGGGGCTTCTGTGGCTGCTGGTGCCCGTCGTCTTCTACACCGTTGTCGTGCTCTCCGGGCACTACACCCTCAACTGGGTGGTCGTTCCCCTGACCATCATCGGCCTGGTGTTCCCGGCGTGGACCCTGTTCCGGATCAGACGGGACCCCGAGCTCACCCTTCCGGAGCGGCAGCGGATGACGGCCTACGTATGGCTGTTCGTCGCCGCGGCGATCTTCTGGATGATCTACGACCAGGGCGGCTCGACCCTCAACATCTTCGCCGCCAAGAACACCGACACCAAGTTCGCCGGGATCGACTTCCCCTCGAGTTGGTTCCAGTCGCTGAACCCGTTGTTCATCATGGCCCTCGGCCCGGTGTTCGCATGGCTCTGGCAGTGGCTCGCCGCCCGGCACAAGGAACCCTCCACGCCCGCCAAGTTCGCCGTCGGTCTCATCCTGGTCGGCCTGTCCTTCGTCGTCTTCCTGCCGGCGCTGGCGGCGGCCGCGAACGGCAACCTGGTCTCCCCGCTGTGGCTGTGCGCCATCTACCTCGTACAGACGGTGGGCGAGTTGTGCCTGTCGCCCGTGGGCCTGTCCGTCACCACCAAGCTCGCGCCGGAGAAGTACGGCAGCCAGATGATGGGCGTGTGGTTCCTGGCCGTGACGGCGGGCGACTGCGTGACCTCGCTCGCCTCCCTCGCCGGAGCCAACCTGGACGGACGCCCGTTCGTCGTCGCGGAGGTGACGGTCGCGGTGGTGGTCGGCCTGGTCATCCTCCTCTTCCGCAAACAGATCAGCAGCCGCTTCGTCGGCCACCACTGAGCCTCCCGGCCCCGTACGGGCCCCCGTGCCGGCGCCGTACCGGCCGGGCAGGAACGCCGGCGAGAGGGCTTGCTCAGCGTGGCGGCCTGATGAACCTCGTGGGTCACTGAGGACCTTCGGGCGACCTCGGTGACCGACCACCTCGGCTTCTGGGCCCGACTCACCGCGATGACTTCGGCACGGTCCATTCGACCGGTTGGGGCGCGCCGAAGGTCTCGTAGATGACGCGGTCGGGGCGCTGGCCCCTCTCAAGGACGAAGGGGATCTTGCCGCGGATGCAGTCCCCCGGCTTCACCATCGCGCCGTCGAGGGGGTACTCGGGCTTCGGCAGCCCGTTTCCGTCGAGGAAGGAGGGTTCCACGCGGCTGTCGGAGAAGCCGAGGGACCACGGTCCCTGGGACACGGAGATGACGCCTCCCTTGTCGTTGCACACCTTGACGTCGATGGCGACCCATAGTGGGTTGTCGACACCCAGGGCTTCTGATGGCCATCCGTCGACGTCGACATCGTGGGCATACGTCAGAACGGTCGTTGTGCCGTTCGTGGGCGTCTTCTCATCGAGGGCCACCCCGTTCCACTTGTGCGGTTGTCCGATCGTCAGCGGGCTGCTGCCCTTTGTGGGGCTCGGGGGCGCGGCAGAGGCGTCCTTGGGGCGCGCGGGGGCCGAACCCTTGGCGGCCGACCCGTCGGTTCCCGTATCACCGTTGCTGCAACCGACGAGGGCCAGAAGTGCGGCCGTGAGAATCTCGGTGGCTCTGGTGCGCATGGTCCCCCTTGGACGCGGCGAGACAAGAGAGGGACATCATGGGGGATTCCACGGAGCTGCCACGCATGAGTGGCCATTTCGTGACACTTGGTGGAGAACCGGGTGACGCAACTGCACTCTTGCGTCAGGAGTTGCCAGTGTGCAAGCCATGGCCGTCTTACCCGCTCACGCGACTGTGGTGACGGCCACCGCGAGTCTCCGAAGGCTGTCATGAACGACTTGCCGGACTTCAGGACATCACCGATGGGGCTCTGCCAGAGTGCTCCGATGGGAATCGGATCAGCGCCCGAGGTGCTGGCCTTGGCGGTCGGCGCCATTGCCTCAACGGCGTCGACGTACTTCACAGGCTGGCGTGAGCGGAAGCTCAAGGATGAAACACAGTTGGAAGCGGATCGTCTGGAGTCGGCAATCTTCGACGGCGCATCCGATGATGAGGAACACGAGGACGATCACGATCATCAGCGAAGCCACTCGCAACAGCGCTTCGCCAAGCTGTTGGTGCAGTACTACGCCCATGGGCTGGTGCAGGCGCGTCGCAGTTTCAGTATGAGCTTGACTTATTCAGCTCTTGGCGGCCTTGTTCTGATTACGGGTGTCGGACTCGCCATTTTCAGGGCTGAGACCACGGGCGACATGTACGCCTCGGTCACAGCGAGTGTGGCCGGACTGCTGATCAGTTGCATCAGCATCCTGTTCCACCGTCGTGCCGATGCGGCGCTGCATCACCTGGAGAAGCAGGGGGAGAAGCTCCAGCAGGACATGAAGGCCGAGCGGGACGCGGGCCATGCGGTTCGGCTGCTCGAAGAGGTCAGCGAACCGACTCTCAAGGCGCATCTGCAAGCAGCGCTCGTCCTCAAGTTCTCTGCGGCTGAGCTGCCCCAGTTGGGCGACGTGCTGAGGCCGCACAGTCCGTTTCCACTGCCGCGTACCAACGGGGCTGATCCTCAGCCCCGCACGGAGAGGACTGCGAACTGACGCGGAGATTCACATGGCGGCGGGTCGGACCGTGGGTGTGGCTTGCCCGGTGACGTAGCGTCAGCTCGCGTCGGCAGTCGGCAGTCGGCAGTCGGCGGCCGAGGGAGGACGTGGCAGGTTCTGGTCCGTGTGAGGCGGGGTGGTCGACCGGCGGCAGCGCGGATACGGTCACCCGCATGGACAAGGACGAACGACTCCTGCACGCCTCGTCATTCGGCGCAGCGGCCGTCGCCTACGACGAGCACCGTCCGGACTACGCGCGAGCGGCGGTGCGATGGGCGCTCGAGCCTGCGCCCGGTCCGCGTGTGCTCGACCTTGGCGCCGGAACGGGGAAGCTGACCGCCACGCTGGTCGCGCCGGGTGCCGACGTCATCGCGGTCGAGCCCGACCCGGCGATGCTGACCGAACTGCGCCGCTCGCTGCCGGCCGTCCGTGCCCTGCAGGGTAGCGCCGAGGCGATCCCGCTCCCGGACGCCTCCGTCGATGCCGTGCTGGCCGGCAACGCCATGCACTGGTTCGACATGGCGGTCGCGGGACCCGAGATCGCCAGGGTCCTTGCACCCGGTGGCGTCCTGGCCGGCCTGTGGAACGTCATGGACGACCGGGCCGAGTGGGTGGCCGGGCTCGCGCGGATCAGCGGGAGCGCGGCCATCGGCCCGCGTGACACACCCGCCAGTTGGCGCGCCGAGACGGCCGACGCACACCTTCCGAAGACCGGCGTGGCCGCCCGGTTCGGCTCTCCGGAGCAGGTCGAGTTCCCGCACGGACAGCTGCGCACCGCCGATTCCCTCGTCGCGACCATCGCGACGCGTGCGGGGGTGCTGGTCATGCCGGAACAGGAACGAGAAGCCACGCTGGACCGGATCCGCGCTTTCCTCGCGGGCACACCGGAGACCGCCTGCGGGGAGTTCACTCTCCCGATGCTGACCGGCGTTCTGCGTGTCCGGCGGCTGTGAGGCGAGCGTCCAGCGCCAAGACCGCGAGAGTGCGCCGCCATGGCGTAGGGAGATCGATGGCTCGAGCGCGGAGCCTGGACGACAGCGGTTCCCGTCGGACGCCACGGGATCCCGAGTCCTGATGTGCCTCGGGCACACATATTGACGGACCCATTCCTGGCCTTCGGCGGCTGCGACGGCGAGACGCATGGCACCTCGGGCGACGACCGGTTCCGTGGCCTCGATCCGGGTGACGGTGCAGACGTCCCACAACTCGGGCGGGGCATGGGCGCGTGCCGTCCGAGGATCGCCAGAGGCGAGCGCGTCGTGGATCTGCTCGGGTGGTCGCCGACCGCGCGTACGACCGCATCGCCACCGGCGAGGTCGTCGAGCCGCTTGACGCCCTGCGGTGTCCGTACGGGCATGCTGCCGATCTCGCGCCCCGCGCCCCTGTGCCACGAAGAGCGATTCATCGAACGGTACGTCCGTTCGAGGAGAACGAATCTCCAATGGAGTAGCGGGTCCCGCATGGAGGAGCAGGCCGACCGGGGCCGTGATAGCTATTCGATTGTCGGATCGGATCACAGCGAAGGAATCCCCATGCGCGCGAGGTCGTTCTGCATAGCGGTTGCTGTCACGTCGGTCGTCGGTCTCTCGGGTTCGACGGCGACGGCCGCACCCACCGACGACACCACGGTGACCTTTGCGGTCAATGCCACCGACGGCCTGAACATCACCGCTCCCGCCTCGGCGAGCCTTTCGGCGACGACACCGGGAAATGATTCGACGGGCCAGATGGGCGTCGTCACGGTGACCGATGAGCGGTCCACGCTCAATACCACCTGGGAAGCGACGGTGACCAGCACCGAATTCACCACCGGTGGTGGGACGCCGGCGGAGACCATCGGGTCGGAACTCGTCGACTACTCGCCCGGTGCGGCGATCAACCCGGTCAACGGGCCTTTCACCGCAGGGTCGAACGGTGACCTGAGTGACCCCTTGGTCGCGTTCAGCCGCGCCAGCGGAAACGGGAACAACTCCGTGAGCTGGAATCCGACGCTGACGGTGAACGTACCGGCGGCCGCGGTCGCGGGCACCTACACCGGGACGGTGACTCATTCCGTCGCTTGAATGCCGGTCACTCGTGGTGGTGACCGTCCTCACAGCACTGCTCGGCGGCGCGGCCGTTTCTCATGCCGCCGCTCCTCCCCGACCTTCCGAGGGCCTGATCGGGATTCGGCTGGTCGATGCGCCGGTGGTCCGCAGAGCGGATCCCCGGGCACTGAGTTACATCGTCGACCATCTTCCGCCGGGCACCACCATCGAGCGTCGCGTCGAAGTCTCCAACAAGTCGTCACAGCGGCGTGCCTTCGAGCTGTATGCCGGCGGAGCGAAGATCGACGACAACCGGTTCGTCTTCAGCCCGGGACGTACGGCGAACGAACTGGCCACCTGGGTGAGTGCCACGCCGGCCAAACTGACCCTGGAGCCCGGGGAGAAGACCCGGGCCTTGGTCAAGACGGTGATTCCCCGCGCCGCTCCCAAGGGGGAGCGCTACGCAGTGCTGTGGGCGCAGAGCAGCACACCGGCGGACAGCAGGCACAATGTCGCCGTCGTCAGCCGTGTGGGCATCCGCTTGTACCTCAGCGTGGGCGTCGGCGGAGAACCCGTCTCGTCGTTCCGCATCAGTGAGTTCCGTGTCCACAGGAACGATGACGGCGTGCCCGTGGCCATGGCGAAGGTCCGCAACACCGGTGGCCGTGCACTGGACCTGAAAGGCAAGGTCGACCTGGCCGCCGGGCCTGGAGGGCTCCGAGCGGGTCCCTTCTATGTCAGGCCCGGCACCACGCTGCTGCCGGGAGCCGTGGGAACGGTTGTCGCGGACCTGGACCCGCGCCTGCCCGACGGACCCTGGACGGGCCGATTGAGCCTGGAGAGCGGCACGGTCAAGCAACAGGTGTCGGGGAGGATCACCTTCCCGCCCAAGGGGGCCACCTGGCTTGCCGGACTTGCCGATTCCCCCGGCGCGGGCACCTGGTACGTGGGCGGCGCCCTCCTGACCGGAGTCGCCTGCCTGGCGGTCCTCCGTGCACGATGGCGCAGGAGGTCACGCGCGGCGACGTAGGACGGGTCCAGCCGGTGGCCACGCCGCCGCAGGCGCTGCTGCCGGGCCGCGGCCATGCCTGCGGGCGAGGAGCGTGACCGTCGGGCCGACCGTTCGTCGTGCCCGGGATACCGTTCATCGCATACGGTCGACGCGGAGGCTTCTCAACCGCTTGTGTGCTTCCTACCGTTCGGATCATGAGTCCACCTGTTGCATCCCCGGGATGGAGTCGCTGGCTCGTCCCGCCCGCCGCGCTCTCGGTCCACCTCTCCATCGGCCAGGCCTACGCCTGGAGCGTGTTCAAGCCTTCGCTCGAATCGGCCCTCGGGCTCAGTGGCACGCAAAGCGCGCTGCCCTTCCAGGTCGCCATCGTCATGCTCGGGCTGTCGGCCGCGTTCGGCGGCACCCTCGTGGAGCGCAACGGGCCACGCTGGGCGATGACGGTCGCGCTGGTCTGCTTCTCGTCCGGCTTCCTGATCTCCGCGCTGGGCGCCGCCACGGAGCAGTACTGGCTGATCGTCCTCGGCTACGGGTTCGTCGGCGGCATCGGCCTCGGCATCGGCTACATCTCGCCGGTCTCGACGCTCATCAAGTGGTTCCCGGACCGGCCCGGCATGGCCACCGGCATCGCCATCATGGGCTTCGGCGGCGGTGCGTTGATCGCCTCGCCCCTGTCGGCGCAGATGCTGGAGTCGTTCGGGTCCGACAGCTCCGGGATCGCGCTCGCGTTCCTCGTCCACGGGTTGTCCTACGCCGCGTTCATGTCTCTCGGCGTGCTGCTGGTGAGGGTGCCGCGCAGCGAGAAACCCGTGGTGAGCGGGCCGAGCGCCGTCGACGGAGTGCAGGTCTCGGCCCGCGACGCCGTGCGCACGCCGCAGTTCTGGTGCCTGTGGATCGTGCTCTGCATGAACGTGACCGCCGGAATCGGCATCCTGGAGAAGGCCGCCCCGATGATCACGGACTTCTTCGCGGACACGTCCACACCGGTGTCCGTGTCGGCGGCCGCCGGCTTCGTGGCACTGCTGTCCGCGGCCAACATGGCGGGCCGCATCGGCTGGTCGTCGACCTCCGACCTGATCGGCCGCAGGAACATGTACCGCGTGTACCTGGGTGCCGGCGCCGTGATGTACGCGCTCATCGCGCTGTTCGGGGACTCGTCGAAGCCGCTGTTCATCCTGTGCGCACTGGTGATTCTCTCCTTCTACGGAGGCGGCTTCGCGACGATCCCCGCGTATCTGAAGGACCTCTTCGGGACCTACCAGGTCGGTGCGATCCACGGCCGGCTGCTCACCGCCTGGTCCACGGCCGGCGTCCTCGGGCCGCTGATCGTGAACTGGATCGCCGACCGGCAGGAGGAGGCCGGCAAGCACGGCGCGTCCCTGTACGGCCTGTCGTTCGTCATCATGATCGGGCTGCTCGTCGTCGGCTTCGTCGCCAACGAACTCGTCCGTCCCGTACACCCGCGCCGCCACATCCCCGCACCGAGGGAGGAGACCGCCGATGTCGAACGACAGCGCTCAGAGTCCGCCTGACCGGCGTTGGCTGATCGCCTTCGCCTGGTTGTGGGTGGGGGTTCCGCTGGCGTTCGGGCTGTACGAGCTCGTGCGGAAGGCGACGCAGCTGTTCACCGGATGACGTCAAGGGCCGACGTGAGGCCGGGAGGCGGCCGTTGACGGACGGTGATTCCGACGTGTGATGGGCCTACCCATAGGGTGATCCCATGTCCGCCAGGTTGAGTTCCACAAGGGCCCGCGCCGCGCTCGGCGTATCGGCCCGCGTGTCCGTCGAGTTGTTGCTGGTCCTCGTGGCGGGCGCGGTCGCCCTGTGGCTGCTCGGCCGGATGTGGTCGGTCGTCTGGCCGCTCATCGTCGGCCTGCTCCTCACCACGCTGACCTGGCCCCTGACGCGTTTCCTGCGCGGGCGCGGGTGGCGTCCCGCCCTTGCCGCGTCGGCCGTGACCGTACTGTTCCTGCTGGTCACCGCGGGCGTCGTGGCGCTGATCGCGGTGCCGGTGGCAGCTCAGTCCGGCGAGCTGTCGGACGGTGTGGTCCAGGGCATCCAGCAGCTGCGCGAATGGGCTGCCGGACCGCCGCTGAACATCGGGGACGACCAGATCACCGGCGCCTTCGACGCCGCTGTCGCCCGTATCCAGGACAGCGCAGGCAGCATGGTCACTGCTCTCGTCAGCGGGGTGGGCACCGTGGTCAACGGTGTCGTCACCGCCGTCCTGGCGCTGTTCCTGATGTTCTTCTTCCTCAAGGACGGCCCCCGGTTCCTGCCCTGGCTCACACGTCAGCTGCCCGGTTCGCTCGCCACCCACGTCCCGGTGGTGGTCGCGCGCAGCTGGAACACGCTCGGCGCGTTCGTACGTTCCCGGGCGTTCGTCGGCCTGATCGACGCCGTCCTCATCGGCCTCGGCCTGTGGGTCCTTGGGGTGCCACTGGTGCTCCCCCTGGCCGTGCTGACCTTCGTCTCCGCGTTCGTACCGATCGTGGGTGCCCTGTTCGCCGGCTTCGTCGCGGTCCTCATCGCGTTGGTGTCGAACGGGCCGACGGACGCGCTGTTCGTGCTGGCGATCATCGTCGTGGTGCAGCAGCTCGAGGGCAATGTGCTGCAGCCGATGATCCAGAGTCGCGGCCTCGGCCTTCATGCGGCGGTGGTCCTGCTGGCGGTGACGTTGGGCGGCAGCCTGGCCGGCATCGTGGGCAGCCTGCTCGCGGTGCCGGTGGCCGCGATGATCGCGGTGGTCTGGAACTATCTGCGCGAGCAGTTCACGGACCCGCCGCAGGAGCCGGAGACGGACGAGCCCCACACCGCAGGTGCCGCTGTCGTGGCTTAGAGGGTGTCGTGGACCGAGGAACTCGCCCCACCGGTCCTGTTCAACGGCCAGCGACGTGCGGACGGCGTCAGATGGCGTCGGCCAACTCCCCGAGCGCGGCGGCGAGTCGGACGAGCCCGGGGCCCGCGGGTCCGCCGGGCTCCTCCATGTAGACGTCCCGCCGGATCTCGATCATCAGGGCGCTGACCCGCGGGTCCTTGCCATAGAACTCCAGCGGTACGTACGTGCCGGCGAAGGGGCTGTCGAGCCCGGTGCCGCCGAAGCCCGCGAACGCCCGCTCGGCGGCGGCGAGAAGCCCGGGCGGGGTGTGGAAGGCGTCGGTCCCCAGGCAGATCGGTGGCCGGGGTCCGTCGCGGTGCAGCTCGTAGGGGAGCGACCGCGTGGGATACGAGTGGACGTCGATGACGACGGCTCTTCCGACCGCGTCGAGGCGGCCGGACACGGCGGCCGTCATCGCGTCCGCGTACGGGTGGAAGTAGCGCTCGATCAGCGGCTGTGGGTCGGCGTCCGCCGGGCGGAGTGCTTCGCGGTGTGTCGTCCGGGTGTACACCGCGCCCATGCCGACGGCCAGCATCTCCTCCCGCTCGTCGGGGAACCGCTCGGGATCGACCACGAGGCGCGAGAGCGAGTTGACGAACCGCCACGGCCTGACACCGGCCACATCGGCAGCGGCGGCGGCCAGTTCGGCGGTGTGCGCGTCCGTGATGTGGTCGAGCTCGCGCCGCAACTCCTGGTCGTCCAACCGGATGCCGCGGCGCACCGGCTCGGGGATCGCCCGCGAGGAGTGCGGGACGTGCAGGATCACGGGGGATTCGACGGCACCGGGGATGAGGCGGAACGAGTGGCTCATGCCGGCCATCCTCCCTCTCTTCCGCTCGGGAGCGCGGGCACGGTTCCCTCGCCGGTCGGCCGTGGCCATGGGGAAGCTCCCCTCGGTCGCGCGGCTGTCCGGGCTCAGCCGGGACGAGCTCGGGCGACAGCGGGGGCCGCACCCTGGCATGGTCGGCTGCCCGCATGGGGGGCTCGTGACCGCGCCCCGCATGGGGGGCTCGCGACCGCGGTCATCGTGGCGCGCCGCCCACCCCGGGGTCGGGCAACCCGGAGTGAGCGGCGCGCCGTGACGAGGTCAGGCCCCCGGCGGCGTGTGCACGGGGCGGCCGTTGCCACGGGTGAGGCGGTAGCCCCAGATACCGGCCAGTGAGGCGAGCACCGCACCGGCCGCCGTCCACAGCACGCGGGACGACCACCAGCCGGCGGCCCAGCCGCCGTCGGGCTCGACCTCGGGTCCGGAGGCGGGCACCAGTGGTGCGGAGAGCGTGCCGTCCACGGCGGCGGCGCCCCCGGAGTCGGCGGACACGATCTCCAGTGCGGCGTCGACGGGCTCGCCCAGGTCCTCGGCGGGCGCGTCGACGACCGTCAGACGTACGTAGTACACGCCGGGCAGCGGGTCGTTGGCCCACTCCTCCGACCACGCCCGGACGGTGCGCAGCGCACAGGACAGCTCGACCGACGCCGCCTGCGCCTGGGCCGTCCTCACGTCGCTGCCGTAGCGACAGGCCTGACGGCGCCGCAGCCCGTCGTACACGTCGAGCCGCCAGGTGTGGGCGCCGTGCCGGGCCTCGGATCCGGGCAGCTTCACCGTGGCCCGTACCGTGGCCCGCTGTCCGGCATCGGCCGGGAACTGCCAGTACAGGTAGTCACCGGTCGAGGCCTGTGCCGTGGCCCGTTGTCCGGGTCGTACGACGGTGGCGGTACGGAACGACGTGCCGGCCTCGGTCGGAGCGGAGGCCGACTCCGAGGCCTCCTCCGAAGCCGATTCCGAAGCCGTTCCCGGGCTGGGAGTGGACGTCTCGGCGGCCGCGGCGCCCGGGAACGTGAACAGCGCGGCGGCGGCGAGCAGCGCTCCGGTGAACGTGCGTACGGTACGCATCAGTTGGTCCTCCAGACGGCGATGCGCCAGCGCGAGATCCAGCCCCACAGCAGACCGGCCGCGAAGCCCACGACCGTGAGCAGACCGATCAGCCACCAGCCCTGGCCGAGGCCGAGGAAGGCCACGTCGCCGGCGTCGCGGGGGCCGTCCACCACTTCGAGGGTGAGCTCGACGGGCAGACCGGGAGCGGTCTTGTCGGACGCGGACGCGGATGCCGGCGAGGAGAAGGAGTTGCTCACGCGCAGGCAGACCGTCTCGGCGGCGGGCTCGGTGTCGCCGACGTCATCGGCGTCCGCCTCCTCGGTCTCGGGCTTGGAATGGCGCAGCCCTGTGGAGATGACGTCCGTACGCCCGTCTCCCGCGGCCTCGCCGCGTACGATCTCCCGTCCGCTCAGGGTCGAGGCGCGGAGCAGCACACCGTAGTCGCGGTTGACGGCACGGTCGGCGGCGATGCTCACCGAGGCCCGCAGTTCCTGCCCGGGCAGCAGGTCCAGCCGGTACCAGCGGTGCTGGCCGATGGCCTCGCGGTCGGCGTAGAGGCCGGCCTTGAGCCGCGGCGCGTCCTCGCAGCGGTCGGTGCCCTGCGTGGCGACCGGAGTGACGACGGGTTCGGCCGCACGGTCGACCAACTGGCTGACACGGTCGGAGAGTTCGTCCTTGTGCTGCACGGAGGTGTACGTACCGCCCGTGGCCTCGGCGATGCACATCAGCTGGGCACGCATCTTGGCGTTCGGGACGAGGCCGAGCGTGTCGATGGTGATGTTGATGCCCTTGGCCGCGATCTCACGCGCCACTTCGCACGGGTCGAGCGGGGCGCAGGTGTCCTCGCCGTCCGTGATGAGCACGATCCGGCGGGTGGCGCTGCCGCCCTCCAGATCGTCCGCGGCACCCAGCAGCGCCGGTCCGATCGGGGTCCAGCCGGTCGGGGTCAGGGTGGCGACGGCCGTCTTCGCCTCGGTCCGGTCGAGTTCGCCGACCGGGTAGAGCTGCCGGGTGTCCTTGCAGCCCTGCTTGCGGTCCTTGCCGGGGTAGTCGGCGCCGAGCGTGCGGATGCCGAGCCTGACCTCTTCCGGTACCGCGTCCAGCACCTCGTTGAACGCCTGTTTGGCCGCGGACATCCGCGACTGGCCGTCGATGTCGCGGGCCCGCATCGAACCGCTGACGTCCAGGACGAGTTGGACCTTGGGGGGTTGCTTCGCGGCCGGGTCGTCGCCCGAGTCGGCGAAGGCGGCGGCGGGTACGAGACCGCCGGTCAAGGTGACCAGCAGCGCGCCGCACAGCGCGGCTGCCAGTCGCTTTCTTATGATCATCGCCGGATCATAGTGAGGGTGGGGACCCCGGCCCAATTCGGCGGCGACGTACGGGCGGACGTACTGCCGGGACGGCGGCGACGTACGGGCGGGGCTCGCGGCGGGGACGTACGGCCGGGGCGAACGGAGTGTGCCGTCTGTCTCGATCCGGACGTTCTGAGCGCGCCGCCTGACGGCCGGGATCTGCGGGACGTCCCGGCCTCGTCCGGGGACTCAGCAGGCGGCGGCCGGATCGACGAGCACGCCCGGGTTGAGGATGCCTGCGGGGTCGAGTGCCTGCTTCACCGCTCGGAGCGCGTGTGCGAACGGCTCCGGACGCTGGCGGTCGTATCCCGGCCGGTGATCGCGGCCGACGGCGTGGTGATGGGTGACGGTCGCGCCGTGATCGGTGAGGATCCGCATGGCCTCGGACTTGATCTCGTCCCACATCGCGACCTCGTCACCGCGCCGCCCCGGGGCGATGACGGTGAAGTACGGCGCGGGCCCGTCCGGATAGACGTGGGTGAAGCGGCAGTTGACGGTGCCCGTGGTGCCCGTCACCTCCCGTACGACGTCCCCCAGCCGGCGGCGCACCGTCTCGTACAGATCGGGCGCACGGTCCCAGGTGCAAGCCGTCTCGAAGGTCTCGGTGACCACGCTCATCCGGGCGAGCGCATCGCGGAGGTAGGGCATCCGCAGGAACGCCGAGCGCCAGGTGCCGGCTGCGGCGTCCTCGGTGCCCGGGCCGGTCGGCGTGGGTGAGCCGCCGTGGTCGCGGGCGAGGGTGACGAGTTCGGCGAGGCGCTCGCCGACGGGGGAGTGGGCCGACTCCACGCCGAGGACGAGCACGCTCTCGCCGTCCCGCGCCACCCCTGCCAGAGCGGCCTCGCCGGGGTCCAGCAGCCGGCAGTTGGCCGGGTGCAGACCCGACTGTGCGATGGCGCGTACGGCGTTCATCGCGGCGTGGACATCGCCGAACAGCACCGTGGCCGAGGCCTTGTGTCGTGGGCGGTCCTGCAGCCGCATCCACGCTTCGGTGATGACGCCGAGCGTGCCCTCGGACCCCAGGAACAGCCGGTCGGGGGAGGGGCCGGCGCCCGAACCGGGCAGCCGCAGCGACTCGTTGATCCCGACCGGCGTCACCACGCGCAGCGATTCCACCAGGTCGTCGATGTGCGTGTACAGCGTGGCGTAGTGTCCGCCGGCCCGGGTGGCCAGCCATCCGCCGAGGGTGGAGAACTCGAAGCTCTGGGGGAAGTGGCGCAGGGTGAGTCCGTGCGGGCGCAGTTGTGCTTCGAGTGCGGGGCCCAGGGCGCCGGCCTGGATCCGGGCGGCCCGGCTGACCCGGTCGATCTCCAGCACCCGGTCCAGTCCGGAGAGATCCAGCGACACCACGCCACGGTGCCGGTCCTCGCGGTACTCGACCCCGCCGACGACCGAACTGCCCGCACCGTACGGCACGACGGCGACGTTCTCGTCCGCCGCCCAGTCGAGGATGTCGACCACATCCTGTTCGGTACGAGGATGGGCGACATGGTCGGGCGCCGCCGAGAGGTCGCCGTGCAGGGCGCGGACCACGTCGCGGTACGCCTTGCCATAGGTGTGCGCGGCCCGGTCCTCCGGAGCGGCGGACATCAGTGGGGCGAGGGCCGGGGGCGGTTCGACGCGCACCTTGGGCAGTTCGAGGTGGGCGATGTCGGGCACCGGCAGGGGGGTGGACGCCGAGCCCGGTACCAGGGCGCCGAGCGCCGTGCATTCGGCATCGGGCAGTGCCTGCGCCGCGGCGCCCCAGCCCCACCAGGAGCGGGCGGCGGGGGAGGCGGACGGAGTGCTGGTGCTGTCGGTCACGCGATTCGACCCCTCGGTAATTTACCTCTTGGTAAGTTACCGCAACGTATAGTCTTCTCCATGACCACTGCAAGAGCTTCGGCGGCACCGGATCCGGCCTCCGTGGCGTCGGCCGACGGCGACGAGCGGACCGGCGACGAGCAGGCCAACGGCGAGCGGAGCGGCGACGAGCGGACCGGTGTCCGGCGGTCCGGGGGCGGGCAGCCCGGCGTCCGGCAGCCCGGTGACGAGTACGCCGGTGCCCGGCAGGGAACGCCGTCGCGGAGCCGTGGCGCCGGCACCAAGGGCGTCCCGCGTGCCCGCCGCGAGGAGCAGATCGTGACCGCGGCCCTGGAGGAGTTCGGCCGGCGCGGCCACGCCGCCGCGTCGATGGCCGCGATCGCCCGGCGCGTCGGCGTCACCAAGCCGATGCTGTACACGTACTTCGGCTCCAAGGACGGCCTCTACGCCGCCTGTCTCGAACACATCGGCCCCCGCCTCCTTGCGGCGATCGAGACGGCCATGGCGACGAGTCCGTCCAGGGACCGGCTGCCCCAGGCCGTCCTCGCCGCGATCTTCGACGCGCTGGAGGCCCAGCGCTACGCCTGGTTCGTGCTGTACGACCGGACCCTGCCGCCCGGCTCCGAACCGTGGCGCGCCGCCCACCGCCACCGTGAGGCCATCGACGCTCTCGCGGCCGCCGGCACGGGCGCGCTCCTGCGCGGCCAGGGCAATGACGACGCACTCGACGCGGACGCGCTCAAGCAGGTGTGGACGGGCACGGTCAGCGCCCTGGTCGGCTGGTGGGTGTCCCAGCCCGAACTGTCCGCGCACGACATGAGCGCACGGTGCGCCCGGCTGCTGTCGGCGATTCGCGACGGGGCCTGAGGCAGCGCCAGGGGCATTGACAAGCTGACGCATCGTCAGGAACGTGGGGCACATGCCGACGATGCGCAGGCGTCTCATGGGTGTCCTGTTCCTCTGCACCGTGTCCCTGGCCATGGCGGGCGTGCCCACGGCCGCCGCTCCCGCGGCCGCCGTACCCGTACCCGTCGTACCCGTACCCGTCGTGACCGGGCCCGGACCCGTGGTGGCCGGACCCGTGGCGGCCGGAACCGAGCCCGGGCACAGGAGCGGGCCGGAGCCGGGATCGCACTGGTTCGACGAACGGGCGGCCACCTCCTTCACCGTCGAGGACGGCCGGTTCGTGGACGGAG
The DNA here is from genome assembly GCF_044757085.1 of Streptomyces sp. NPDC091376. Classification (NCBI taxonomy): domain Bacteria; kingdom Bacillati; phylum Actinomycetota; class Actinomycetes; order Kitasatosporales; family Streptomycetaceae; genus Streptomyces; species Streptomyces sp. NPDC091376. Next base: position 95,318 of record NZ_JBIVUF010000004.1, read on the forward strand.
CGGGGCGCGAGGTCGTCCTGCGCGGATACAACGTCTCGGGCGAGACCAAGCTGGCGGAGAACGGCGGCCTGCCCTTCGCCTCCGTCGCCGACGCCGAGAAGTCGGCGGAGGCGCTGCGCACGCTCGGCGGCGGCAACGCCGTGCGCTTTCTGCTGTCATGGGCGCATGCCGAACCCGTACGCGGCCAGGTCGACCACGCCTACCTGACGGCCGCCACCGCGCAGATGAGGGCGTTCCTCACGGCCGGGATCCGCGTCTATCCGGACTTCCACCAGGACCTGTTCTCCCGGCACCTGTTCCACGAGGACAGCTGGTACACGGGGGACGGAGCCCCCAAGTGGGTCGTCGACGCCGGGGGTTACCCGCGTGAATCGTGCGGGATCTGCCTCTTCTGGGGACAGAACATCACCCAGAACCAGGCCGTGACGAGAGCGACGTACGACTTCTGGCACAACAAGGGCGGCATCCAGGACGCGTTCCTCACGACCGCGCAGACCACCATGGCCCACCTCGCCGAACATCTCACCGCCGCCGAGTTCGCCGGCGTCGTCGGCTTCGACCCGTACAACGAACCGCACGCGGGCTCCTACGACCCCGGTCAGACCAGCCGTGCCTGGGAGCGCGACATCCTCTGGCCCTTCTACGAGAGGTTCCGTGCCCGCATGGACGCGGCGGGCTGGCGCGACAAACCCGCCTTCGTGGAGCCGAACCTCTTCTGGAACGCCAACCTGGACTTCCAGAAGCAGGAGGGCGGCCTCCTCGACGCCGGCCCGCTCGGTCCGAGGTACGTCTTCAACACGCACTTCTACGACCAGAAGGCCATCTCGGGCGTCTTCATGTGGGGCAAGGCGAAGGACGGCCAGTACGCGGGCGACTTCGGCACCGTCCGCGACCGGGCGTCCGCAACGCGAACGGCGGCCGTCGTCAGCGAGTTCGGCCATCCACTCGGCGGAACCGTCGCCGACAAGGCCCCGACCGTCGGCAAGGCGATGTACCAGGCCCTCGACTCCCGTCTCCCCGGGGCGACGTGGTGGTCGCGCCCGGAGGACTCGGGCCCCGTCCTGTCCGGCACCCAGTGGCAGTGGGACATCTACCACGGCCGCCACCACGAACCCATGAACGGCAACCCCGACAAGGTCCTGACCGCCGCCGACGCATGGAACGACGAGGACCTGTCGTCCGTACGCCTCGACGACGCGGGCACACCGGTCCTCCGCCAGGACGCCCGCCTCCTGGACCGCCTCTATCCGAGTGCCACGGCCGGCCGCGTCCTGGCCTTCACCTACGAGGACCGTTCGCGCGACGGCTCGACCACTCTCACGTGGAACCCGGTACCGCCGTCCCTGCCGCGGGTCCGTGAACTCGTCGGCAGCGGTCAGTACGGACTGCTGCTGTGGCGCTCGGACGACACGCCGGCCCCGACGGAGCTCCACCTCCCCGCCTCGTTCGACCCGGCGCGGACCACGGTGGTCTCGGACCTCGGTACGGTCCACGGACCTCCGTCGTACGACAACGGGACCCCGATCGCCGTCGCCCCCGAGCCCGGAGGAACGGGCAGCCGCCGCCTGCTCCTCACGGCACCGCAGACCGGCGGCGTGCACTACGCCCTGATCACCAACGGCGCCACGTCGCCACCCGAAGACCTTCTGCGCGGTGCGCGTGACGAACTGACGGCTTGGGCGGCGGCCACGCGCTGAGCCGCACAGCAGGACAAGGGCGGCTCCGGTCGGCGGCATTCGTGGATCTCAGTGGATCTCAGTGGATCTCAGCAGTCTTCCGGGGGTCGTGCGCCAGAATGTGGGTCGCGAGCCGCCGTACCTGCTCTTCCACAGACTGGTCGCGGGTAACGAACAACTCGTATCCGTAAGAGTCTGTGCGCTCGCCCGGTCCCCGGGCCTGGTGGAATTGGACGTCAACGCCCTCGGGGCTCGTGAGCTCCTCGGGGACGCCGGGCTCCTCACGTCGTGGCGAGACACTCGTGAGGACGCATCCCCACTGCTCGAACCAGCCGCTGTCCGTGAGGGTTTGCTCGAGCAGCCGGGCAACTGTGTCCACCGGCTCTTCCCAACTGCGGTCCGCCGCTGCCCGCGCGAGTTCAGCCTCGTACTGGGAGGCATCGAAGTGGAAGTCCGGCGGCACGGCGACAATGTTGCTGGTGTTCTCCCAGGCGTCCCAGATCACCCGATCGCGTTCGCGGCGTATGGTGACGTACAGGGCGCCGCAGCAGCCGGCCGTGCAGGTCGGCTCGGTGATCATGACCCGGCGGGGTTCCTCCTTGACCGCCAGCGGCCAGCTCTCGGCCCGCCCCCTCCAATGTCGGCAACTGAGTGCCAGCCCTTCCGGGTGGACCTCCTTCAGGACGTCTACGCCGCCGATCAGAGGCCGCACCTCGGCCCAGGGATCCGCTGCCCAGTCGTCCGGAATCCTGTGCCGCAAAGTCAAGGTACTGATCGTCGGCTGATCGGTCATACCCACATGATCGGTTGTTGTCGCGTAGCCGCATACCGATTTTGGCTGTGATCCGCTTCTGCCTCACCAGACGCACCGGCCGGGGCTTGGGCGTCCCGTGCGGGCGGGACCGCCCTTGAGCGCCCGGCCGATGCCGGATGTCGAAGCCGGGTCAGGACACCAGGGACCACTTCTGGTTCGCGCTGCCCGTGCAGGTCCAGAGCTGGGTCGGGGTGCCGTCCGCCGGGTTGTTGTCGAGGACGTCGAGGCACTTGTTCGCCGGGATGTTGACCAGGTCGTCGGTCGCGGCGTTGTACGACCAGCGCTGGGCGCCCGTGCCGTTGCAGTCCCACAGCTGGACGCGGGTGCCGTCCGCCGTGCCCGCGGAGGCGGCGTCGAGGCACTTGCCGAGGGCGCGGACCGTGCCGTCGGTTCCCACCGTCCAGCGTTGTGCCGCCGAGCCGTTGCAGCCGTAGAGCTGGACGGGTGTGCCGTTGGCGGTGTTGGCGGCCGCCACGTCCAGGCATTTGCCCGAGAGGCCCCGGAGAGTGCCGCCGGAACCTCCGGTGTCGGAGGTGGTGACGCGGACGTGGTCCACGACCAGCTGTTGCGGGAAGACGGTCGAGCCGTCCGGGTCACCGGGCCAGTAGCCGCCGACCGCGAGGTTGAGGATGAGGAAGAAGGGCTTGTTGAAGACCCACTGGCGGCCGCCGAGGTCCGCGGGCGTGCGGCGCTGGTAGACGTTGCCGTCGACGGACCAGGTGATGGAGTCGGGTGACCAGTCGACGGCGAAGGTGTGGAAGGCGTCGGCGAACGCCTGGCCGCCGGGCAGGGAGTACGCGGCGCCGATGCCGCCGCTGCCGGAGTAGCCAGGGCCGTGGAGGGTGCCGTGCACGGTGCTCGGCTCGAAGCCGACGTTCTCCATGACGTCGATCTCGCCGCTGGCCGGCCAGCCGACATCACCGATGTCGTTGCCGAGCATCCAGAACGCGGGCCACATGCCCTGGCCGCGCGGCACCTTCATCCGGGCCTCGACGTGCCCGTACGTCTGGGTGAAGCGGCCCGCGGTGTTCAGGCGCGCGGAGGTGTACTCGCACCGGCCGTACCAGCACTGGTAGTTGCCCGGGTTCTCGCGCCGGGCCGTGATGACCAGTTGGCCCTGGCCGTTGAGCGAGGCGTTGGCGTTGCCCCCTGTGTAGTACTGACGCTCGTGGTTGGCAACGTTGTCGCCGGTTTCGATCTGCCACTTGCCGCCGTCGACGGCGGATCCGGCGGGGCCGTCGAAGTTGTCCTCGAAGTTCACTGCCTGAATCGCGGCGGCGGATGCGGCGGGTGCGGCTGTGGGGCGCGGCGCGGCCGCGGAGCCGGGTGCCCAGCTCAGCGCGGCCGTCAGGGCCGCGGCAGCGAGGGCGACGCCGCGGAGGAAGTGTGGTCGTGTCCGAAGGGGCATATGACTCGCCTCGGTCTCTGGGGGAGGGGGGTGCCGGTCGCGCGGTGACGTCGACCAGGAAAGGGACCGTGGAACTCGGTTTAGGTGTGGGGGGTGTGGGGGCGTTGGTCCAGACCTGTCTTCGGCAGTGAAGCGCCGTTGATGCGTCCCTGTCAATGCCACGGATGAGAGCGCTCTCGCGCCCTCGCGGTGGAGGTCGCCGCGCCGCCCTTTCGTGGCTCCGGCAACTCCTCGTGGGTGGGTCGGCTCCGAAGGTGCGTCAAGTCCGCATGGATCCTGCAAGTGCTTTCGCCAAGTCATTACCGTGATCTGTGCCACTGCCCGGTCGAGGGGGTGTCGTCGCCGGGGTGTCGAAGTGTCCGTGTGACGCGCATTGATGATCACTCAACTCGCGGGTAGGGCAGCGCGCGGTAAGCGGTTGTGTGTTCGTGCTCCACATATGGACCTTCCTCCAAAGTTCTGTGCAGAAGTGGAGTGTTAGCGTCCACGGCCTTGAAGTTGAACCTCGAACGGAGGGACTCGTGGCGCATCTGCACCACTTCAGCGCCGGATGGCTGTCGCCTGTCCTTGCGTACGCCATGGCCTGCACGGGAGCCGCGCTCGGACTGCGCTGCACCGTAAGGGCCTTGGCGGCGGAAGGACGATCCCGGCGCAACTGGCTCGTGACGGCATCGGTCGCGATCGGCTCGGGCATCTGGACGATGCACTTCATCGCCATGCTCGGGTTCGGAGTCGAGGGAACGGCGATCCGCTACGACGTTCCGCTCACCCTGCTCAGCCTGCTGGTGGCCATGGCCGTCGTCGGAGCGGGCGTCTTCACCGTCGGCTACGGACGCCACCGCGGGCGCTCGCTGCTCCTCGGCGGACTCGGTACGGGCCTCGGTGTCGGGGCCATGCACTACCTCGGGATGGCCGCGCTGCGGCTGCACGGCAGCGTCGGCTACGACCTGCCGATGGTCGCCGCCTCGCTGGGCATCGCGGTCGCCGCGGCGACCGCCGCGCTCTGGGCCGCGCTGGTGGTCCGCGGCGCCGCGGGCGCGGTGGTCGCGGCCCTCGTCATGGGAGCCGCGGTGTGCAGCATGCACTACACCGGCATGGCCGCCGTACGCATCCGACTCGGACCGGGCCAGGGCGTGCTGGACGGAGCGACCGCCATGGAGTTCGTCTTCCCTCTCGCGGTGCTCCTCGGCTCGTTCCTCTTCCTTGCGTCCGCCTACGTGGCCCTGTCTCCCACGGCACGCGAGGACGCGGAGAGCGCCGAAGCCGCCGCGGCCTCACTGCTCGCCGACACCGACACCGACACCGACACCGACACCGACGCCCGGGCCGGCACCGCCGCCGGTGCCGACCCTCGCGCCGCCGCCGGTGCGCACGCCGGCTGAGCCCCGCACCCCCGACGCCCCGCACCCCCCGAATCCCCCTGCCCCCGACTGCTCGAGGAAGTGATGAGAACACTCCTGGTGCCACGGTCCATCCGGGCGAAGATCGTCTGCCTGCTGATGGTGCCGGCGGTCTCCCTGATGGCGCTGTGGGCCTTCGCGACCGTCACGACGGCGCGCAGCGTCTCGGAACTCAACCAGTACAAACAAGCCAACTCCACGCTCCACGAACCCGTGGACTCGCTCGTCGCCGCCGTGCAGTCCGAGCGCTCAGCGGCCCTGCGCCGCATCGCCGCGCCCAGCCGCGAACGGTCCGAGTCCCTCACGGACCGCGAGAGGTCCACCGACGCCGCCGTCGCGGCGCTCCGCCGCGGCATCCGGGCCAGCAGTCTGGACGCCGGTGCCGTGGGGGCGGACTTCACCGGACGCGCCGACCGTCTGGTGGCCGGCCTCGAAGGCCTGCGGGGGCTGCGCACCAAGCTGCGCGGGGACGACGCGGGGTGGCGTGAGGCGTACGACGCCTACAACGGCACCGTCGCCCGGGCCTTCGCCCTGCAGGCGACTCTGGCCGGAATGCGCGGTCCGGACACGCCCTCCGCGGCACGGGTCGTCCTCGAACTGGCCCGCGCCCGCGAGATGATCGCCCGCGAGGACGCCCTCATGGGTGCCGCGCAGGTGGCCGGACGTATGACCCGCGCGCAGTTCCAGGAGTTCATCGGGACCGCCCACACCCAACGGCAGCTCCTCGCCGCCTCCGTGGACGATCTGCGGCCCGCCGACGCGGCCGCGTACCGCAAGGTCCTCGCCGGGGCCGGGCTGCGCGACCTGCGGGCGATCGAGGACGCGATACGCGATGCCGGTGGGGCCGATGCCGCCGGGCCCCTCGCCACGGCCGCCCGCTGGAGCACTCCTGCCCGGAACGTTCTGCAGGACCTCGCGCAGGCACAGCGCAACGCGACCACCGTGGCCGCCGGCGCCGCCGATCCCCTGTCGTTCGCCGTCCTCGGCGGCTCGGGCGTCGCGGTCGTCCTCGGACTCGTCGGCGTGGTGCTGTCGCTCGTGATCTCGGTCAGGATCGGGCGCGGCCTGGTCGTCGAGCTCGTCGGCCTGCGCAACTCCGCCCTCAGGCTGGCCGGCCGTGAACTGCCGGACACCATCGCGAGACTGCACGCCGGCAAACCCGTCGACATCGACGCGGTGGCACCCCTGCGGGCGCATCGCGACGACGAGGTGGGGCAGGTGGGGGCCGCGCTGGTCGCCGTCCACCGCGCCGCGGTCACGGCCGCGGCGGAGCGGGCCGAGGTCCTGCACGGCATCTCCGGTGTCTATGTGAACCTCGCCCGCCGCAGCCAGGCCCTCCTGCACCGTCAGCTGGCACTGCTGGACACGATGGAACGACGCAATGAGGACCCGGCCGAGCTGGAGGACCTGTTCCGGCTCGACCACCTGACCACCCGTATGCGCCGTCACGCGGAGAGCCTCATCATCCTGTCCGGTGCCGTGCCGGGGCGTGCCTGGCGCCGGCCCGTGCCCCTCATGGACGTCGTACGGGCGGCGGTGGCCGAAGTCGAGGACTACGACCGGGTGCAGATCCTGGACCTCCCGACGGTCCTGCTGCCCGGCGCGGCGGTCGCGGACCTGACGCACCTCCTGGCCGAACTCATCGAGAACGCCACGGCGTTCTCACCCCCGCACACCAAGGTGGGGGTGTCGGCGGAACGCGTCGGATCGGGCATCGCCCTGGAGATCGAGGACCGCGGGCTGGGCCTGGACCGGGCCGCGCTCGCCGAGGCCAACCGGCGTATCGAGGACACCGAACGGGTCGACCTGCTCGACAGCGGCCAGCTGGGACTGTTCGTCGTCAACCGGCTCGCGCACCGCCTGGACGTACGTGTGGCACTGCGCCGCTCGGTGTACGGCGGTGTCGTGGCCGTGGTCCTGCTGCCGGGCCAACTGGCCGGCGATCCGATCGAGGAGGCCGTCCCCGGCGAGCCGGAGCCGGCCGTGGAGACCACCTCGGGTCTGCCTCGCCGTGCCGCCGCACGCCCTCGAGCGGCACTGCCGCCCGAGGACGCCCCGGCGGCCCGCGCCACCGGCCCGGCCGCTCCGGCTCCCGCCGCCGCAGCGGTGCACGCTGCCGCCGCCGCTCCGGTGCACGGCGCTGCTGATCCGGTGCACGCGGCTCCCGCCGCTCCGGCGCCGCTCCGCGCGGCGCAGGACCCGGCTCGCACGGGCACCACGCAGGGAACGGCGGCAGCGCCCGGCGCCCTGCCGGCCACGGCTCCCGCACCGCGGCCGCCGCACCCGGGGGACCACACACGGGCGGCCGGGCGTGCGTCCGTCGGCGAAGACCACCCGGCGTCCGCCGGACGGGCCGAACTGCCCCGCCGGGTGCGCCAGGCGGGACCGATGCCCGAACACGCCGACGAGGAAGTCCCGTACGACCCGCACGGCCCGTACCCGCCGTCCGACGCGTCCGACCGCCGCGCGCCGGTGCGGGAGCGTCGCGCCGGGAGGACCCCCGAGCAGGCCCGCGCCGCCATGGCGTCGTTCCGCTCGGGATGGAGCCGCGGCCAGGCCGCCGGGACGGCGCCGCAGCAGGGGGAGAGCAACAACGACACCGCAGGCGAAGGAGAGAGCCGATGAACGGCAACCCGCAGCGTTCCGGTGACCTCAGCTGGCTTCTGGAAGAGCTGGTCACCCAGGTCACCGAGATCAGGCACGCGATCGTGCTGTCCGGCGACGGACTGCCGGTCGGCACGTCGAAGGCGCTGAGCCGGGACGACGGAGAGCGGTTCGCCGCGATCGCCTCCGGCTTCCACAGTCTCGCCAAGGGCACGGGGCGGCACTTCCGCGCGGGCCGGGTCATCCAGACCCTCGTCGAGTTGGAGGACGGCTTCCTGTTCGTCGTCGCGGCGGGCGAGGGGTCCTGTCTCGCCGTGTTCAGCGACGCCGACGCCGATGTCGGTCTGGTCGCCTACGAGATGGCGCGACTGGTCAAGCGGGTCGGTGCGCATCTCGGCACCCCGGCCCGTGAGGTGGCCGGAGTGATGTCACATATCGATGACTGACCCCGACAGCCGCTGGTACGACGAGGAGGCGGGCCCGCTGGTGCGCCTCTACGCGGTGACCACCGGCCGGGCGCGCCCCAGCGGCGAACGCCTCGATCTGATGACCGTCATCCATGCCCTGCCGCAGACCGGCCCCGACCCCGTGCTCCCGCCCGAGCAGACGGCGATCCTCCGGCTGTGCCGCCCCAGGCCGCACCCGGTGGCCGACATCGCGTCCGACTCAGGACTGCCGTTGGCCGTCGTACGGGTACTTCTCGGCGATCTGCTGGAGGCGGGCCTGATCCGGGCCACTCCTCCGGTACCGCCGGCCCAACTCCCCGACGCACGCATCCTCAGGAGAGTGATTGATGGACTCCGAGCCCTCTGACGCGCACGCGCCCTTCCTCGCCCTCAAGATCCTCGTGGCGGGGGGTTTCGGGGTCGGCAAGACGACGTTCGTCGGTGCGGTCAGCGAGATCCGGCCGCTGAACACGGAGGAAGTCCTGACGGAGGCGGGCCGGTCGGACGACAGCCTGGACGGGGTCGCCGACAAGCGCACCACGACCGTGGCGCTGGACTTCGGCCGGATCACGATCGGCGACGACCTCGCGCTGTACGTCTTCGGAACCCCGGGCCAGGACCGGTTCTGGTTCCTGTGGGACGAGCTCGCCCGGGGCGCCCTGGGCGCGGTGGTGCTCGCGGACACCCGGCGGCTGCGGGACTGTTTCCCGGCGGTCGACTACTTCGAGCGGCGCCGGCTTCCGTTCGTCGTGGCCGTCAACTGCTTCGACGGCGACCGCGAGTACACCGCGCGGGAAGTGGCGTCGGCCCTCGATCTGGACCCGGGAACGCCGGTGGTGCTGTGCGACGCGCGGGAGCGTGAGTCGGGGAAGGAGGTCTTGATCACGCTGATCGAGCTGGCGGGCGGCTTCGCCGTCCCCGACGCTCCGGTGGAACCGTTGTGACGGACCGCGGGTGACCGGGCCGGCATCGACGGAGAGCAGAGGCCCGGGCCGGCCTCGGCCGAGCGCAAGGGCCCGGGCCGTCCCCGACGGAGCGCAGAGGCCGGGCCGTCCCCGACCGAGCGCCGGGGTCGGCCCGCCCGTCACCAGGCGTCACAGCATCTGCCGCCGCACCAGTTCGTGCAGCCGCCCGCCCGTGTCCGCCAGCAACTGCGCGGGCGGGCCCTGCTGTACGACACGCCCCTCCGCCATGACGATCACGCGGTCGGCGTCCATCACCGTCGACAGCCGGTGTGCGATGACCACGCGGGTCGCCCTCAGCGCGCGGGTGCTCTCGGTCACGATCCGCTGGGTCGCGTTGTCGAGGGCACTCGTCGCCTCGTCGAAGAACAGCACCCGCGGCCGGCGGACCAGCGCCTGGGCGATCATCAGTCGCTGCCGCTGCCCGCCGGAGATCGCCCCGCCGCCGGAGATCATGGTCTGCATGCCCATGGGCATGCGACGGATGTCCTCGGCGAGACCGGCCATCTCGGCGGCCTCCCAGGCCTCGTCCTGGGTGAACGGTTCCGCACCGCAGATGCAGTCCAGGATCGATCCGGTGAACGGCTGCGCGTTCTGCAGGACGACTCCGCACTGGCGCCGCACGGCCGCCTGGTCGAGGGCGGCGAGGTCCTGGCCGTCGTACAGGACACTGCCCGAGCCGGGCCTGTCGAAGCCGATGAGCATCCGCAGCAGGGTCGACTTGCCGCAGCCGCTGGGCCCGACGACCGCGACGAACTCGCCGGGCCGCACCGCCAGGGACACGTCGTCGAGGACCAGCGGACCGTCGTCCGTGTACCGGAAGGACACCTTGCGTGCCTCGATCGCCCCCGACAGCTCGCCCGGCTGCGTGCTGGCCCCCCGTACCTCGGGAGCCTCGTCCAGCACCGGCTTGATCTGTTCGAACATCGGCAGGACGGCGGCGGCCGAGACCAGTGCGCCGGTCAGCTGTGTCACCGACGCCAGCATCATCGTCACCGCGGTGTGGAAGGTCAGGAACTCACCAGCCGTCAGACTCCCGCGGGCCGGACCCGCCAGCAACATGAACATGATGAGCGCGCAGAGCGGCAGATAGACCGCGTCGAGGACCGTCGTCAGATTGCGGATCCGGCCCGCCCGGCGGTGCAGCTCCCGGCTGCGCGCGAACTGCTTCGCCCACGCCGCGTACGCGAAGCTCTCCGCCGCCGCCACCCGTAGCTTCGGCAGGCCCCGAAGGGTCTGGAACGCCTGGTTGTTGAGCTTGTTCCCGAGTTCCACGAGCCGACGCTGCCAGCGCAGCTGCCACAGCCCCATGCCGAGGAAGACGGTACCGATGACGGCGAGCATCCCGAGCGCCGCCAGGGCGAGGGGGACGCTGTAGGCGAGCAGCAGGAGCAGGTTCATCGTCCCGACCGTGCTCGCCTGGACGACCACCGGTCCCACGCCGGACAGCAGCCGCCGGATCGAGCTGATGCCCATCGCCGCGCTCGCCAGCTCTCCGGTGGAGCGCTCGGCGAAGAACTTCGTGGGCAGCCTCAGCAGCCGGTCCCACACGGCGGGCTGCAGCGTGCTCTCGATCCGGCCCTCCATCCGCAGGATGGTGAGGTTCTGCAGCAGCATGAAGGCGGCCGAGACGACGCCGGCGACCATCACGGCCACCGACACCTGCACGATCAGGCTGGTCTCGGCGTTCGGCACGAACACCCCGAGCACCTTGCCGGTGGCGATCGGCACCAGCGCGCCGAGGGCGACCGTGACGAGGCCGGCGATCGCGAGACTGCGCAGATCCGGACGGCTGCCGTGGAGGCTGAAGCGCATCAGCCGCCACAGGCTCATCGGCCGTTCCGGCAGCGGCCGGTAGAACATGACGGCCCGCGGTTCGAACTCCTCCGCGTTGTCGTCGTCGACGGCGATCCGGCTGCCGGTGGCCGGATTGACCGCCTGGTAGCCGCCGCGCCGCCACAACAGCGCCACCGGAGCACCGGACTTGGCACGGTGGCCCACCAGCGGGCCGGTGTTCTCCCGCCACCAGGTGCCGTCGAGCCGGACCGCGCGGGTACGGACACGGGAGGCGAGCGTGATGCGCTCGACCGGGCCGACCCGTTCGTCGACCGGTCCGCCCTGCGCGGGTTCCGCGAGCGTGATCCCCGCGGCGGAGGCGACGAGCCGGCACACGGCGTAGGCGGCGTCGTCGGAGACCACGCCCGCCGTACGGGCCGCGGGAGTCCTGCGGGAGCGGCCGATGGAGGCCAGCAGCGCCTGGTCGGCGCCCGCGCGCACCGCCTCACCGGCCTTGATCCCGGCGGCCGCCCGGTCCTCGTGAGCCCGCTCAAGCCGCTCGATCCATCGGTCGAGCCCCGAGAGCAGCCGGTACTGCTGGTTGACCATCTGCTGCCACAGCGCACCGTCGACCAGCAGGTCGGCCGCGGCGTCCGCGCTGAACGCGGCGCCGTACTGGACACTGCCGGGGAAGACGGGCAGCCACAGGATGTCCTCGTCGGTGACCGTCTCCTCGTCGGTCGTCCGTCCGTCGAGCGGCGCCTCGAACAGCACGCGCTGGCCGCGTCCGACGCCGAGCGCGAAGGCGTGCTCCAGCAGGCTGAGGGTGCCGTCCTGGCTGTCGTACTGGCTCTGGTAGGGCGTCTGGTACGACCACGGGTCGCCGTACCCGGCCGGCTGGTGGAGCTCCCGCAGCGGGATACGGCGCAGTACACAGCCCTGCAACGGCCTGCCGACCAGCGTGTGCTGAGGACCCTCGACCGGGCCGAGCAGCAGGGTGCCCGTCTCCAGCCGGCCGAGGAAGTGCCAGTGGCCCTGCTGGACGGCGTCGACCGCGAAGAGGTCGAGCGCGCCGCCCACGACCAGCCACAGCACCTGCGGCCCCTCCAGCGACAGACTGCGCAGCCCGGAGCAGTCGACGTACTGTCCCAGGCCGCTGAGCGCGGCGAGGACCGTGTCGTCGGGGTGCGCGGCCGTCCCCGGACCGGGTCCGCGGTCGCCGGCCTGCTGACCCGGGTGATGCCCGGGGTGCTGACCGGGCTGGTGGCCCGGGTGGCCCGGCTGCTGGCCGGACGGCTGTCCTGGAAGGTGCCCGGGCTGTTGTCCCGGGAGGTGCCCGGGTTGCTGTCCCGGAAGGTGGCCGGGCTGGTGGCCGGCCTGATGACCGGGCTGTACGGGGATCACCTCAGTGCTCCTTGACCAGTTCGGCGTACGCGCCCCCGCGCGCGACCAGTTCCTCGTGCCGCCCACGCTCCACGACCGTGCCGTGGTCGAGGACCACGATCTCGTCACTGTCGCGCACGGTGCTCAGCCGGTGGGCGATGACCACACAGGCGCAGCCGCGCCGCCGCAGATTGTCGATGATGAGCTGCTCGGTCTCCGCGTCCAGCGCGCTGGTCACCTCGTCGAGGACCAGCACGCTGGGCCGGCGCACCAGCGCCCGAGCGATCTCCAGCCGCTGCCGCTGCCCGCCGGAGAAGTTGCGGCCGTCCTGCTCCACGCGGCCGTGGATGCCCCCGGGACGCCGGGCGATCACCTCGTACAGCGCCGCGTCCTTGAGCGCGTCGACGACGGCGTCGTCCGGGATCGAGGGGTCCCACAGCGCCACGTTGTCCCGCACGGTGCCCTCGAAGAGGAACACGTCCTGGTCGACGAAGGAGACCGAGGCGGCGAGCGCGCCGCGCGGGATCTCGTCGAGGCGCTGCCCGTCGATGCGGATCGTGCCCTCCCAAGGGCTGTAGAGGCCCGCGATCAGCCGGGAGACGGTGGACTTGCCGCTGCCTGAGCCGCCGACGAGCGCGACCTGGCGGCCCGGGCCGACCGACAGCGAGAAGCCGGTGAGCAGCGGCTTGTCGAGCGGGCTGTACCCGAAGGTGATGTCCTCCAGGGTGATGTGGCCCATGAGCCTGCGGGTGCTGGCCGGCGGTTCGGTGCGCGTGTACAGCCCGTCCGCGGGGAAGTTCTCGACGTCCTTGAGCCGTGCCACGTCGGCGGCGAAGTCCTGGATGCGGGACGCCATGCCGTTGAGCCGGGTGATGGGTGCGGTGAAGCGGGTCACCAGGGCCTGGAAGGCGACGAGCAGACCGATCGAGATATGGCCCTCGACGGCCCGCAGCCCGCCGATCCACAGAATCAGCGCGCTGTTGAGCGTGGCCAGGGTGGGCGCCACGACCGCGAGCGCCGCGCTCGGCACCCCGAGGCGCTGCTGCTCCTCCAGCGTGGTGGCGTGCTGTCCGGCCCAGCGGCGGAAGTAGCCGTTCTCCCCGCCGGTGGCCTTCATGGTCTCGATCAGCTGGATACCGGTGTACGAGGTGTTCGTCAGCCGGGCGTTGTCGGCGCGCAGCTTCTGCGTACGGGTCGCCCGCAGCCGCACCACGACCCGCATCGCGACCACGTTCAGCAGCGCGATCAGCACCCCGATCACGGTGAGCTGCGGATCGTACGTCCACAGCAGCAGCGCGTAGAGGAGCACGACGATCCCGTCCACTCCGAAGGCGGTGAGATCGCGGGCGAGGGTCTCGGCCACCGCGTCGTTCGACTGCAGCCGCTGGACCAGGTCGGCCGGGCTGCGCTGGGCGAAGAACGTCACCGGCAGCCTGAGCAGATGCCGGAAGAAGCGGGCGCTGCTCAGCGTGGACGAGATGATCCGGCCGCGCAGCAGGTTCGCCTGTTGCAGCCCGGTCAGCACGGCCGTCAGCGCCACCATCGCGGCCATCGAGGCGAAGAGGACCCCGAGCAGCGAGGTCTGACGGCCGACCAGGAACATGTCGATGTACGTGCGGCTCAGCGCCGGCAGCGCCGCGCCGACAGCGACGAGCAGCAGGCTCGCGAGCAGCGCGGCGAGCATCGTCCCGGTGGTGCCGCGCAACCGGGCGGGCACGGAGCGCAGGACGCCGGGCCTGCGGCCGCCGGTGGTGAACCCGTCGCCCGGCTCGAAGACCAGGACCACACCGGTGAAGCTCGTGTCGAAGTCCTCCGCCGACACGAAACGCCGGCCCTTGTCGGGGTCGTTGATGTGCACGCCGCGGCGGCCGAGGCGGCGCCCCATGCCGTCGTACACGACGTAGTGGTTGAACTCCCAGAACAGGATGGCCGGGGCCTGGACCCCGGCGAGCGCTGCCGGTTCCATCTGCATGCCCTTGGCCTGCAGGCCGTAGCTCCGGGCCGCCTTGAGGATGTTGCTGGCCCGGGAGCCGTCACGGGAGACGCCGCAGGCGATGCGCAGCTCTTCGAGGGGCACGTGCCTGCCGTGGTGGGCGAGGACCATGGCGAGCGCGGCGGCGCCGCACTCCACGGCCTCCATCTGGAGCACGGTGGGAGTGCGGACGCTCTTGCGCTTCGCGGGCTTCCGCGGCTTCGGCGCGCGCCTCGGGTTCGACTGGGGGGCGCGGGCGCGGTGCCGGGTGGGGGTCGGGGCGCTCACGGCAGCAGCCAATCGATCGGACGCTGGTCGGCGAGATGGACGGCGCCGGTGGCCAGGGTCATGGAGCCGACCGCGTACGGCGGCCCCTCCGAAGACGACCAGGCGTAACCCGACTTCGTACCGGACGAGCGTTCCAGCTCGACCAGGACCGGCAGCGGCCGGCCCTGCCGGGAGAACTGGTCGGCGAGCTGGCCGTCACCGAGGAACCCGGTGATCTGCTGCCGTGTCTGGGAGGTGCGGCCGACGGCCTTCACACGGCCGCGCAGCACTCCGTACTGCTGCGACGGCACGGACTGCACGGTGAGGTCGACGCGGGCGCCGACGGGAACGGCCGAGCCGTTGTCGGCCGGAAGGTAGAGCATCGCCATCAGCGGTGCGCGGGCGTCGTCGACGCGTTCCAGGACCGCGACGTTCGCTCCTGTGGTGACGACGGCGCCGATGGTGGCGACGAGGGCGGTGACACGGCCCGGGGCGATGGTGCGGACGACGGTGGCGTCCTTGTCGGCGCTGCGGCTCCCGCTCTCCCCCTCGCTGTCGCCGCTGCCGCCGCCTGTGTCCGTACCGGCGTCGGTGTCGGACTCGGTGCCGGAGTCCGCGCCGCTCCCGCCCTGTGCCCCGGCGCTACGCACCTTCAGCAGCGGAGCACCCGCAGGGAGGCGTTTGCCCTCTTCCGCGAGCACTTCGGTCACCTGCCCCGCGACCGGACTCTGCAGGACATAACTGCCCTGTGCGTGCGTAAGAATGCCGGGTGCGCGAACAGTGGACGAAACGGATCCATTGACCGCCCACAAAGCAGCCGCTGCCATCGCGACCACGGTGACCGTGAGGACGAGCCAGCCCTGCGGGCGGGCGAATCGCACCGGCAGATCTATTTCTTCGGGCGATTGCAGCTTGGAAAGGGCCTTCTGGCGGAACTGCACGTAACTCTTCCCTCGACTGCATATGTCCGGGTCAGGGGGTGAAAAGAGCGATGAGCCCCGGAACGGGGAAGGTTCCGGGGCTCACACGGGTGGTGCTCAGAGACCGGCGACGAGACCGGTGACCGCGCCGGTGTTCAGGCCGGTGGCGCCCTCGACGGTGCCGACGGCCGTGCCGACGATGCCGGAGACCGGGACGATGCCGTCAACGGTGGAGGTCAGGCCGGACACCGCGCCAGCGGCAATGGCGCTGCTCAGACCGCCGGAGACGTTGTCGAGGTCGGCGTCGGAGATCTCAGCGGTCTCGACCTGGGGGGTGAAGTTCATGATGAAGCTTCCCTTCATGTGGATATATCTCAAAGGTCACGGCCGGCCCCGCCGGAAAACGATCCGGCCGCGTCGGCGGGAGTGCGGGTCCCCAATAAATCGAGGACCCTCGGCGCAACTCCCGCAGTGCGCAGGATCAAAGCACGCCGACGCACCGCTCAGCCAATCCGAGGACGCCCGGTCGGCGCCTGCTCCGTCATGTAATTAAGTTCAGGTGCAGGCGCGTCCACGTATAGGTGCCGACTCCTTCACAAACTTCACCTGCTCAATTCCGTTCGGGTGGAGCGGCACGGCGGAGCGGAATCGGACACTCCGGCCCCAATGGACTGCCAAGCCGCCAACCCCGCGGTGCGCACTGAGCCCCGGTCAGCCGCTGTGCATCGGTTGAGTGTTCGGTGTGCAGGTTTGCGGAAGACTCTGTTCCGGTCGGGGGCGCGGGCGCCGCGGCCGGTCCTGCGACCGTCCGCACGCCGTCACATCGCCGTACCGAACGCCTGCGTCCACCACGGTCCGCCGGAGGCGTCGTGGATGCCCACGCCGAGCTCCTTGAAGGAGCAGTTGAGGATGTTCGCGCGGTGGCCCGGGCTGTTCATCCACGAGTCCATCACCGACGCCGGACTCTGCTGGCCCCTGGCGATGTTCTCCCCGTACGTGCTCCACCGGTAGCCGGCCGCGGTGATCCGGTCGCCCGGGTCGGTCCCGTCCGGGCTGGTGTGGTCGAAGAAGCCGCGGGCCGCCATGTCCGCCGAGTGGCGCTGCGCCGCCGTCGCGAGCTTGTCGTTGCCGCGCAGCGGGCCGCATCCCGCCTTGGAACGCTCCGCGTTGACCAGGGCGAGCACCTGCTCGGCGTCGCCGCTCGGCAGCACCGGCTCCGGATCGGGCTGCTCGGGAGTCGGCTTCGGCTTCGGCCTGGGCTTCGCCGTGCTCGGCTTGGGCTTCGGCTTGGCCGTCTTGCTCGCGCTCGGTGTGGGACTGGGGGAGGGCGAGGGGGAGGCGGAGAGCGACGGGGAGGGGGACGTGGACCCCGAGGGCGAGGGGAGCAGCGGGGAGGCCGGGGCCGCGGCGGTGGAGGGCGGCTCCTCGGACTCCGAGGGGCCGATGAGGAGATGGGCCGCGCCACCGCCGGTGACGAGCACGGCGACCGCGGCCGCCACGGCCGCGGTACGGCGGCGCCGGCGCGCCCGGTCCAGCCGGGCCTGGGTACGTGAGCCGGCTCCCGGCGCGTGGCCCGGCCCCGAGCCGTGACCGGACCGAGGGGCGCCGCCGGACCCCGGCGCGTGGCCGTGGGCCGCGGCGACCATGTCCGGTGCCGTGCCGAACGCGCTGAGCGACGCCGCCAACGGCACGAGGGCGAGGCCCACGAGAAGTCCCTCGGCGGGCACCAGCCCCGACCAGTGCCCCGCGCACACCGTGCAGCCGCGGGCGTGGCGGGCCAGGCGCTTGCGCCAGAGGGCCGAGGGCATGCCGTCCCAGCCGGCGACGATCGGCTCCAGGAGTACGCAGCGAGGGTCGGCGGAGAGGGCGCGGACCACCACACGGGCCGTCTCCAGTTGGGCCTTCATCCGCTGCACCCGTACCGCCGTGTGCTGCGGGGACAGTTCCAGCGCGGTGGCGACCTCCGCCCGTGACAGCTGCCCGGCGGCCTCCAGCCACCACAGGGACAGCAGCGCGCGGTCGTCCTCGTCCAGCCAGCGGGTGGCTTCGGCGGTCTCGCGGCGCTGGCCGGAGAGCCCGAGGCGGGTGATGGTGAGGTCCACGAAGTCCGCGCCGGGATCGACGACGTCGTACGCGTCGTCCAGGGCGCCGCCGCCGGGTATCGCCCCGGTACGGCGCTCTCGCCAGTGGCCGCGTATCTGATTCATCGTGATGGCGACCAGCCAGCTGCGGAAGTTGTCCGGGCTGCGCAGCCCGTCCAGGCCGCCGAGGACGCGCAGCATGGTCTCCTGCACCACGTCGTCCACATCGGCGTGGCCGTTCAGGGCCCGGCCCACGATGTTGTAGACCAGCGGAAGGTACTCGGCGACGAGCCGGTCCTGCGCCTGCTGGTCACCGGCCTGTGCCGCCATGATCACCGCGGCTTCGCGTTCGCTGCTCACGCTGTGTCCACTCTCTTCCTTGGCTGGGGCGTGTCTCCTCCGACGAAGGGGAGACGCCCTGCCTCCGCTCCGATAACGGAAATCGGATAGGAGTACGCACGAACCGCCGAAATTGTTAGATCGGACCGCCATGCGCGCAGCACCGCCGCGGACGGCTCGAACAGTTCGCCCGGTACGGATTCGGGCCGGTGCCACTGCCAGCGCAGGATCTTGTCCGGCTCCGTGACCTCGGGTTCGCCTTCCACGCCCGTGACCAGACCCGCGGCCGAGACCCGGGTCACGCCCCGCTCGCCGTCGACGACCACGGCGACGATCGTCACGTCCTCCTCCCGGACCCGCAGCGACGTCTCCTCGCCCAGCTCCCTGGCCCCCGCCCGCTCGAAGCTCTCACCCGGATCGACCTTGCCGCCGGGAAGCTCCCAGCGGCCGCCCGGCGCGAGCCCGAGGAGGATCCGGCCGGCCGGGTCGACGACGATCATTCCGACGCCGACCACGCCGTTGGGGACGGGGAACGCGCGTGCGGGGCGCTCGGCGGGAGCGGGGTTCGCGGAGGGAGTCACCATGGGTGGGATCGTATGGGGTTTCGAATAGCCGCAGTGAAGTACCCGGCACGGCCCGGCGACGGGACGCATGCGGCAGCGCCCCTACGTGACGCGCGGTCCCGCCGTCCGCCCGGTGTCGCCGAGAGCGCGGATCTCGGGCTCGTGACCGCAGGCCCGGAGAAGGACGAGCAGGCCTTCCGGGGACACCGCGGTCGTCGCGTCGTTGCGCAGCGGATGGAGAAGCAGAAGCTTCTGCCGAGCCAACCGGGCATCGACGACGACCCGGACGGTTCCCGGGGCGGCGTTCATCAGGGCGAACGGGATACCGCTCCGGATGTCACGCCGAGGACGTCCGCGAGGACCTCGGGACGGACGAAGGGCAGCCGGCCCACACCCCACTCAGCGGCCAGAGCCTTGAGATCGACACGGGTGTCGTCCTTCTTGACCGGTCCTCGACGAGCCTCGGCTCAGCGCAGGATCAGCGTCGGCTGTGCGGGCACACCGCTCCGCGGCCGCCACTCGCGCGGATAGCCGACGGACACCTCGTGGAACGGGACCCCGTCGTGCCGGGTCGTACGGGGGATGTGCAGGTGCCCGTACACCATCGCCCGGGCCCGGTGGCGGATGTGCCAGTCCGCGGTGTGCTCGGTGCCGCACCACAGGGCGAACTCGGGGTAGCGCAACACCCGCGTCGGCTCACGCACCAGCGGATAGTGGTTCACGAGAACCGTCTGCAGGTCCCCGGGGACGGCGGCGAGCCGGGTCTCGGTGAGTTCCAGACGTGCCCGGCACCAGGCCTCGCGGCTCGGGTACGGGTCCGGGTGCAGCAGATGCTCGTCGGTGCAGACGACGTGCGCGCGGTGGGCCTGGGCGAGCGCCTCCTCCTGGGTGGCGGTGCCCTCCGGGCGGAAGGTGTAGTCGTACAGCAGGAACAGCGGTGCGACCGCGACGGACCGTCCGTCCTCGCCGGTCCACACCGGGTACGGGTCCTCCGGAGTGATCACGCCGAGGCTTCGGCACAGCTCCACCAGCAGCTCGTAGCGCCGTACACCCCGTGCCTGGACGGCGTCGGCGGAGACGGTCCACAGCTCATGGTTCCCGGGCGCCCACACGACCCTGGCGAAGCGTTCACTCAGCAGCGACAGCGTCCACTCGATGTCGGACACCTGGTCCCCGACGTCGCCCGCGACCAGCAGCCAGTCGTCGTCGGAGCCCGGCCGCAGACCGTCCGCGTGCTTGCGGTTCTCCGGATGGTTGACGTGCAGATCGCTGATGGCGAGCAGAGACATCACAACCCCCGTGGACGGACCGCCTGCTGGGACATCGTGACGATCCTCCCACCACGGGGGCGGCCGGCCGCCTTCGCCACCCCGTTGCTCAGACCGCCGGTGCGCCCCTGAGTCCGTAGCGTGCCCAGGCGGGTGCGATGCCGGTGATCTGGCAGACCATCAGGTACAGCGGGATCGGCGGGGTGTACGGGCTGGAGTCCTCGGGCCAGTGGACCAGCCGGGGGGCCGACGCCGGTACGTACGCACCGCGGGAGTAGTAGGAGGGAAGCGGCCAGGTCAGCTCCTGGTCGGAGCCGGCCGGGACGATCCACCACATCCAGTCCGTGTCCGCGTAGACACAGCCCGTGTGCGGCAGCCTGGACAGCAGCCGGAACCCGTGCCGTGCGGGTACGCCGACCGCGTCGTAACCCAGCGTGGCGGTGAGTCCCGGGGGGACGTCGAGACGCAGCTGTTCGGGGGAGCGGTCCCGCCCGCGGGAGAGCAGACCGGCCATCGTCCTCAGCATGGCCGCCCCGTGCCCGGGTCTCCTCCGGCCGGTCGGACGGGGCCGAGCGCCAGCTCGGCCCAGACGACGCGACCCGGTCCCGGATGGGCGTCATGCGCTCCCCAGGCGCTGCTCACGGCGTCCACCAGCAGCAACCCGCGCCCGCGCTCCTCCGCGGAGACCTGGCGCAGCCGGGGCTCGCCGGGCGGGCAGCCCTGGTCCTGCACCGCTATGCGCAACTGCCCCGGTACGTCGTGCAGTTCGCACAGGACGCGCTCGCTCGCGGTGTGCACGACGGCGTTGGTGAACAGTTCGGAGGCGACCAGCGCCACCGTGTCGAAAAGGTCCTCCCCGAGGCCCCAGCGCTGCATCCGCTCCCGGATCAGACGCCTGGCCCGCGCCACCGAATCGGTCCGGCCGGGCAGCTCGAACCCGAAGCGCCGTATCGCCGGCACGGACGCCGGCTGGTACTGGCCGACGAGAAGGGGTCTGAGCGCGTTGCCAGGAGCCACGACCAATCCTTAACGGTGGGGTAGCGGTGCCGTACGTGCCTCTCCCCGGGCAGAGTGCGGCAGCCTCGTGAACTGGTTCACCGAGTCACTCTCCACCCGAAGACGACACTTGGCAAGAGGCACTCTGGAAAATGCAGAGTGCCGGGTTCTCGGTGGCGGTGGCATGGCACACTCGTCCCGGCACCGAGTCGTGACATCCCGTCGTGACGCCGTGTGTCACCGAGTCGTGACACCGAGTCGTGAATCCGTGAACAGGGCGCTGGGGAGGTCTGTAGTGAGCGAGCCGCGGTCCGCCCCCACTGTGGGGCAGGTCGTCCTGGGCAAGCGACTGCAGGATCTGCGGGAGCGAGCCGGCCTGAAGCGCGAGGAGGCCGCCAAGGTCCTCCACGTGGCGCCCGCCACCATCCGCCGGATGGAAACGGCCGAGGTCGCGCTGAAGATCCCCTACGTTCAGCTGCTGCTCAGGGCGTACGGAGTCGCGGACGACGAGGCCGACGGCTTCGTCCAGCTCGCCGAGGACGCCAACAGGCCCGGCTGGTGGCAGCGCTTCCACGACGTCCTGCCCGGCTGGTTCAGCATGTACGTCAGCCTGGAGGGCGCGGCCGCCCTCATCCGCGCCTACGAGCCCCACTTCGTCCCCGGCCTCCTCCAGACCGAGGACTACGCCCGCGGCGTGATGCGCAGTGGAGCCCTCGGCGCGACCAGCACCGAGGACATCGAGCGGCATGTCGCGCTGCGGATGGAGCGCCAGGGCCTGCTCTCGCGGCCCGACGCGCCGAGATTCTGGGTGATCATGGAAGAGACCGCCCTGCGCCGTCCGGTGGGCGGCCCGAAGGTGATGCGGGCCCAGATCGACCGGCTGCTCGAAGCGGCCGAGATGCCCGGCGTCACGCTCCAGGTCGCCGAGTTCGCGAAAGGCCCCCATCCCGGCACCTACGGGCCGTTCGTCATCTTCCGGTTCGCGGTGCCCGAACTCCCCGACATGGTCTACAGCGAGTACCTGACCGGCGCGGTCTACCTCGACGCGCGCCCCGAGGTGGCCTCGCACCTGGAGGTCATGGACCGCATGGCGGCCCAGGCCGCCACCGCACAACGCACGAAGGACCTCCTCCGGGGCGTCCGCAAGGAGCTGTGAATGGATCGCATATACAACGGCATGCCTGCCCGGGAGCTCGGCACCGAGGGCTGGCACAAGCCGTGGAGCGGCGGCAACGGCGGCAACTGCATCGAGGCCATGAAGCTGGCCGACGGCAGGGTCGCGGTGCGCCAGTCCGCCGACCCCGACGGTCCCGCGCTCATCTACACCCACGGCGAGATCGCCGCCTTCATCCAGGGCGCCAAGTCGGGTAAGGCAGACTTCCTCCTGACCTGAACCGGCCCCGAGGCACGGGCAGTTCCGTTCGTCCATCCGTCGCACACCCACACACCCCTGGAGACGCCAGATGACCGGGCAAGACTCCGCCGCCGTACGCATCGACACCAGCAAGCCGCACCCGGCCCGCATGTACGACTGGTTCCTCGGCGGCAAGGACAACTACCCGGTCGACGAGGAGATGGCCAGGCAGCTCCTCACCCTCGACGCGCGCGGACGGGACATGGCCCGGGTCAACCGGGCCTACATGCACCGCGCCACCCGCTGGCTCGGCGGCAGCGGGATCCGCCAGTACCTCGACATCGGCACCGGCATCCCCACCGAGCCCAATCTCCACCAGATAGCCCAGCAGGTCGCCCCCGAGTCCCGCGTCGTCTACTGCGACAACGACCCGATCGTCCTCGCGCACGCCGAGGCACTGCTGCGCAGCACGCCCGAGGGTGCCACCGAGTACATCCAGGCCGACGCCCGCGACCCCGAGGCGATCCTGGACGCGGCCGGCAAGGTCCTCGACTTCACCCGGCCCGTCGCCCTGTCGCTGCTCGCGCTGCTGCACTTCGTGGACGACGAGGACGGCGCGTACGAGCTGGTCGACCGGCTGGTCCGGCAGCTCGCACCCGGCAGCTACCTCGTGCTGTCGCACACCACCGGCGACTTCGACCCGGAGAAGGCCGCGGAGGCCCGCGCCATGTACAAGGCGCGCGGGCTCACGCTGCGCCCGCGCTCCCGCGAGGAGTTCACCCGTTTCTTCGACGGCCTCGAGCTCGTCGAGCCCGGGGTGTCACTGACCGCCGAGTGGCACCCCGAGCTCGGTGAGGCCATCGACGTCCTCGGCGACGGCCCCATTCCCGGCTACGCGGGCGTCGCCCGCGTCGGCTGACGGCTCAGCTCCCCGGCAGCAGGGTGACGTGGAAGCGCGTCGCCCTGCTGACGTTCCCCGCCGCGTCGATCGTCCGGTGCTCGACGGTGTGGGTGCCGTACTCGGGCGTGGCGTCGTCCCACGGCACGGCGCGCGGTGTGCCGAGCTTGCCGTAGACGAGGTCGTCGATGACGGTGCCGCCCGGGGTGAAGCGGAACGGCGCCTCGGCGTCCGTCGGCCAGCCGTAGTACGTGTACCAGCCGTCGCCGTCCACCCGGAACTGGGAGACGACCGTGCCCGGTCGGTCGTCGCGTGCGGTCAGCCGCATGGTGAACGGGCCGTCGTACACGTACTCCGTCGGCCGGCCGGGCCGGCTCACCGTCCGCAGCGGCTCCGACAGCTCGTACGAGCCGGCCGCCGGGGCCGCGTCCACCGTCCAGCGCAGCACCGTGTCCGTACCGGCGATCCGGGCGCTGAGCGTGTGCGTCCCCGGACGGAGCCGCAGCGCGCCGAGGTCCAGGTCTCGGTCGTTGCCCGGATTCGTCAGCGGACGGCCGTCGAGGGACCAGCGGACGGCGTACGTACGGTCCGTGGGATGCGTGGTGTCGGCGTACACGACGGAATCCGCCCCCACCGGGCCGTCGGTGGCGGTGTGGCCCGTGAAGTCCGCGGCCACGGGCGGGTGGGGCGTCCGTACGGAGGTGTCGACCGTCCAGCCGACCGTACGCGTCAGTGCGGCCGAGGCACGCAGCGCCGGGTCGCGGACGAACGGCGTCGGGTCGGTGACCGTCGCGGTGAGCGTGTGGGTACCCCGGCCGAGACCCAGCCGGCGCAGATCGAGCGCCCGGGAGCCGTCGGTGTGCCGCAGCGGGCGGCCGTTGAGCCGCCAGACGACGTCGAGTTCCCCGCCGACCGGATGCAGCGTCTCTACCCACACCGTCCGGTCGTCCCCGATCGGCGCGGCGTTGGGCGTGTGTCCCTGGACGAGATTCACCTTGGCCGAGATGGCGCCGACCATCACCTCGCGCTCCACCTGGTCGAAGGCGTAGCCGAGCGTCTTCATGATCGAGTGCTTGCTGGGCCGCCAGACACCCTTGGTGCTGTACATCCCGCCCTCGTGGCGGGCGATCGTCCCGCCGGACTCGCTCTTCTCGCCCAGCCAGCGCCACCACTTCGCCCGCTGCTCCCGCATCTCCCGCTCGCTCAGCAGCGTGTGATGGGCGGAGGCCGGCTCGCCCCCGGTGTACGCGGCGCCGGGCACTCCGCGCCCGTAGTAGTCGTACTCGTCCTGGAGCTTGCCCAGGGAGTGGCCGATCTCGTGCGGGGTGATGAGGGAGGACAGGGCGTTCTTGCCGGAGGCGGTGGCGTACGTGCCGCCCGCGCCGCCGTAGGTCTCGCTGTTCGCGAGCGCCACGATCTGGCGGTTGGCGCTCGTCGTGCCGCCGACGAGATCGGCGAGCGCCGTCGCCGCTCCGCTGTCGACCGTCAGCAGCCGCTGCACACTGGCCGGGTTGCAACCGCCCCAGAAGCCCATGTTCAGCGGGGTGTCGCGGCGCGGGGCGTCCAGCGAAGGATCGCAGTCGACGCCCGATTCCGGTGACGGCACCTCGACCGCCCACACATTGACGTAGGAGCGGTACGACGCGAACGGCTCGATGCTCCACAGCACATTGAGGTGCTTGTCCACGTCCTGCCGGAACTCGTCCATGCCGGCGGCGGTGTAGCCGTCGCCGAGCACGACGAGATTGAACCGCTTGTCCGCCGGGCCCGTGGTCTGCACGGGCACGACGGTGGCGCTCTCGGTCAGCTGCCCCTGAGACGCCGGAGGCTTCGGCGGATCCTGTGCGGCCACGGCCACGGCCGACGCGGACGACGCCGTGCCGAGGAGACCGGTGAGGAGCAGGGCGCCCGCGGTGGCGAGCGCCAGGGCTGCTCTGGGAAGGCTTATGCCGGAGGTGTCCATGGGGCGGGAGCGTAGGTCCGGGCCCAACGAGCCGTAAAGACAGCAGAGTTGGCCGCCGGATCTGCTGCCCCGGCCGTCGTGACCCAGGGGCGGGCTGCCCCGGGGCCGTCCCCGGGGCATACAGCTAGCGGCGCCGGTCCCTGGTCGGAACGTCCGCGACCGGACCGGCCGGGCCGCTCGCGTGCGCGGCTGCCCCCTGATGGCCGGCGGAGCGCCGCACCCGCCGCAGGGCACAGCCCGCGAGCACGGCAGCCGCCGCGATGGCGTACGCCGTCGCCGTGATGACGTACGGATCGCCACCGGAGCGGCCGGTGACGTACTTCGCGGCCCCGGCCATGGCCACCCCCAGCCACTCCCAGCGGCCGTCAAGCGCCACGAGCGCGACGAGCAGCAGCGCGTACCAGGAGTAGCCGGGCGTCAGCAGCAGGAACGCGGTGCCCGTCACCAGCAGCGCGCCGCGCCACGGTCGTCGGGGGTCGCCGCGGAGCACGACGTACGCGACGGCGCACAGCATCAGGGCGGCGACCGCCGGGGCCGCCCACGCGTCGGGAAGCACCAGCCGCAGCAGGGCGTAACGGCTGCGGGCCGAGGCGTCGCCGTACCCCTCCTCCTCCACGTAACCGGTCAGATAGCCGAGCACCGAGCCCTCGGACACCAGCACGTACGGCAGGTACGTCAGCAGGACGACGGCCACGGCGGGCAGCACCACGGCGGCCGCGTCACGCCATCTGCGGACCCCCGACAGAGCGCCGGGCAGCAGGACCGCGGGCAGCAGCTTGGTGGCGGTGGCGGCCCCGAGGAGCGCGCCGCCCGCCGCGCGGTGCCGGACGACGACACCGAGACCGGCCACTCCCAGCAGCACACCGAGGACATCGGCGTGGGCGTTGTTGACCGCTTCCAGCGGGACCGCCGGACACCAGGCCCAGTACGCGGCCCCGCGCACCCCGTCGCTTCCGTCTCCCTTTCCTTCTCCGCCTACGTCTGTGCCGGCGTCGCCGCTCCCGCCTCCGCGGCGGCGCAGCACCAGCAGCAGTGCGCCCGTCACCGCGAACGACAGCAGAGCGCCGCCGGTCTGGAGCGGCTTGTGCCGGGCGCCGTCCGGGGAGAGCGAGTGGACCAGCAGGAAATAGCCCTCCGCGACCGGCGGGTAGATGGTGTGGACCGCGGGCCGGTTGAGCCGGGTGCAGTGGATCACGCCGTCGGGCCCGGGGATGCGCGCGCGCTCCGGACCCCGGCAGTCCGCGCCCGTCGGGAAGAGCCAGGGATCGCGCAGTGCCACGAGCGCGGGATCGGCGGGCGCGTGGTCGTACGGAGAGATCCCGGCCGCCTGCACCCGCCCGTCCCAGGCGTAGCGGTACGCGTCGCTGCTCGTACGCGGAGGAGCGAGCAGCCCTGTCGCCGCGACGACGACGCTGCCGCCGAGGACCAGCGCCGCGGCGTGACGCACCGGGACCTTCCGCAGACACCACACCGCCGCGGCGAACAGCACCCAGCACGCCCCGTACCACCAGGCCAGGCCGACGGGATCGGTGGAGTAGCCGTCCTTGCGGACGGTCAGCGCGAGCGCGGTGGTGAGCGCGCAGAGAAGGAGTCCGGTGCCGAGGGTGCGGGGTGCGATCACGCGTTCAGCCTGGCAGCCCGGCCCGACGTGGACGGCGCACCGCCCGGTGACGTCAGAGATCCGTAAGGTGCCGGAGCCGTGCCGGACGGCGCCTCGGGGGGTCTGATGGAGACATGAGGTTCCGACCACCGGCCCCACGACTGCCCGCCGTGCGACTGTCCGCCCTGCGACGGGCCGCCCCACGGCTGCCGAAGCGGCCGCCGCTGCCGTCCTTCAAGGGCCGGCTGCACGACCCGCGGACCGCCACGGCCATCGGCCGCTGGCTCGCCGTCATGATCGCCGTCTGCTTCCTGACCGGACTGATCAGCCACTTCCTCCAGAAGCCGCCGGGCTGGCTCGTGCCGCTGCTGCCGCCCCGGCCCGTCTGGGGGTACCGGCTGACCCAGGGACTGCACGTGGCGAGCGGAATCGCCGCGATCCCGCTGCTCATGGCGAAGCTGTGGACGGTGTACCCGCGGCTGTTCGTGTGGCCGCCGGTCAGGTCCCTGCGACACGCCCTGGAGCGCCTGTCGGTGGCGGTGCTGGTGGCGGCGGCCGTCTTTCAGCTCTTCAGCGGACTGCTCAACATCGTGCAGTGGTACCCGTGGCCGTTCTCCTTCGTACCCGTGCACTACGCCGTGGCCTGGGTGCTGGTGGGCGCGCTGCTGCTGCACCTGGCGGTCAAGGCGCCCGAGATCAGGGCGCACTGGACCCGCCGTTCGTCGGGGACGCTGGAGCTCCCGGCCGAGGACGCACCGGACCGGCGGTCGTTCCTGGCGGGCGTCGCGGCGGCCGTCGGCGCGGTCACGCTGGTCACCGTCGGCCAGTCGGCCACCCCGCTCAAACGCCTCGACCTGCTGGCGCCCCGCCACCCCGACCACGGCCTGCAGGGCCTGCCCGTCAACCGCACCGCGGCCGCGGCACGCGTCACCGGGCTGTCCGCGGGCCGCTGGCGGCTGACGGTGGCCGGGCCGCGCCCGTACGAGCTCTCGCTCGCCGAGCTGCGGGCCATGCGCCAGCACACCGTCACCCTGCCGATCGCCTGCGTCGAGGGCTGGAGCAAGTCGGCCGAGTGGACCGGCGTACGGATCCGGGACCTGCTCGACCGGGCGGGCGCCCCGCCCGGCGCGGTCCTGCGGGTGGTCTCACTGGAGCGGCGTGGCGCGTACCGGGTGATGGAGATGGGCCAGGGGTACGCGCGTGACCCGCTGACCCTGCTCGCGCTGCGGCTGAACGGCGAGGTGCTGTCCATCGACCACGGGTTCCCCGCGCGCGTCATCGCCCCGAACCGGCCCGGTGTGCTGCAGACCAAATGGGTCAGCCGGCTGGAGGTGCTGTGATGCGGTTCGCGGCAGGTGCGGCAGGCGTCGGCCTGATGGGCTACGGGGCGTGGCTGCTGTTCGGCGACGGCGGGGTACGCGACCCGTGGGGCGTCGTGATCTGGCTCGCCGGAGCCGTCCTCCTGCACGACGGCCTCATCGCCCCCGCCGTCCTCGCCGTGGGGCTCCTGCTGGCAGCCCTGCCCGCCCGCGGCGTGCTCCGGGCGGCACTCGTCGTGTGCGGTGCGCTGACCCTGATCGCCCTGCCGCCCCTGCTGCGGCCCGGAGCCCCGACGAACCCGACGGCCCTGCCGCTGGACTACCTCCGCAACTGGCTGCTGACGCTGGCCGTCGTCGTCGCGCTGACCGCCGCGGCGCTGCTGCTGCCGAGGGCGGGGCGGACACTGTCGGCCGGGCGGGCCAGGCGCCGGGCGCGTCGCGAAGCGAAAGCCCGCGAGGACGCGGACCGGGCGGACACGGATGCGGGGGCGTAGCGCGTGGCCGCAGGTCCGCCCGGGGCGCAAGTCCCCGGGGCGGGTCACTACGACGAGACGCCCGCCGGGGGGCCGTAGGCCGGTGGGGGCGCGACAGCGCACCGGTTACGGAGCGTCAGCTCCGGCCTCTGCCGCCCGGCGCGCCCGCCCGGCGGCCCGGCGCCCGAGCCCGAGCGGGCGCCGGGGAGGTGTGCCGGCCTGGTGGCGAGGTCAATCCTCGTAGGGTCGGTCGGGTGCGTGGATGACCCCACGCCTCGTGAGGGCGCGCACAGCACCCCGCCCACACCTCGCGGGGCGTCACTTCAGGCCGCGGCGGACGGGAGGGTACGCACTCACTCCCCGACGGTGAGTTCCGCCTCCGCCGCGGCGAGGGCCGCCGGGTGGCCGAAGAGCCCCGGCAGACCGCCCGTGTGCAGGAAGACCGTCCGCTGCCCCGGAACGATGTCGCCGTCCTCGACCGCCGCGATCAGACCGGCCATGGCGCGGCCGGTGTACACCGGGTCGAGCACGATGCCCTCCGTGCGGGCCGTACGCGTCAGCGCGGCCATGACCGGGTCGGTCAGCGCGCCGTAGCCCTCGCCCACCTGGTCGAGCCGCAGCCTCAGCGACCCGGGCTCGACGGCGGTGTCCGACAGGCCGGAGGCGAGCGCGGCCACGGTCCCCGCGGGGTCGGCGACGGCGCCGCAGTGCACGCCGAGGACACGCGCGGGACCGAGCGCGTCGACGAGGCCCGCCATCGTGCCGCCGGAGCCTGCCGCGACGACGACGGTGGCCAGGCCGGGTGCCTGGACGAGCAGTTCGCGCCCGCACTGGGCGTAGCCGCGCGCGCCGAGCACGCTGGAACCGCCGAACGGGACCAGCGCCGGGACGGCGCCGCGGTCCCGCAGCCGCCCGGTCACCTCCTCCGCGACGGCGCCGAGCGCCGCGCCGTGGACGCCGCCCGCCCAGACGACGGTGGCGCCGAACAGCCCGTCCAGCGCGAGGTTTCCGGCCGCCGACGATCCGGGTGTCCCCGCGAGGACGAGCACGACGCCGAGCCCCAGGCGGGCGCCCGCGGCTGCGGTCAGCCGGGCGTGGTTGCTCTGCGCGGCGCCGGTCGTCACCAGATGCGTGGCGCCGTCGGCGAGCGCGCTGCCGCAGATCCACTCGAGTTTGCGGATCTTGTTTCCGCCGCCGCCCAGGCCGGTGAGGTCGTCGCGCTTGATCCACAGGTCGTCCGCGCCGAGGCCGAGGGACCGGGCGAGCCGTGGCGCGGCTTCGAGCGGGGTCGGCCAGTTGCCGAGGGGCGCGGGCTGAGGGGCGCGGCTGTGTGACGTCATGACCACCATCTTCGTCCTCGCGGCCCGCACCCGGCCGGTGGCCGCCCGGGAACGTCGGTGTCCGCCGCCCCGCCACCCATGTCCGCCGCCCGGCCACCCGTGTCCGCCGAGGATCAGCGGCGTTCCAGCACGCCCCGGACGAACGCGGCCTGGCCGGCGTGCTGGAGATCGTCGGCGATCACGCTGACCAGCCGGACGCCGAGGCTCACCGGCGGGTCCCACGAGTCGTCCACGATCCGGTTCAGCGCCGTGCTCTTCAGGCCCCGGACGAAGGCCAGCGTCTCCTCGTGGACCGCGTCGTGGTAGCCGAGCAGCACCTCGCCGGAGTCCACCCGGACCTTCGCCACCTGCGCGCGGGACTGGCCGTAGCCGGTCGCGTCCTCGGGAAAGGGCAGCCCGAAGCGGCCCGCCCAGTCCTGGGACAGCCACACCTGCTCACGGCCCGCCGCGTCCGCCACATGGTCGTCCTGGATCCGGGTGAGGTGCCACACCAGCCAGGCGACGGAGTTGGCGCCGGGGTCGAGGCGGGCGTGGAGATCCTCCACGGAAAGGCCCTCGACCGCCTCGTGCACGACCTCCTGGATGCGCCCGAAGGCATCGGCCAGTACTTCTGCGGAGTTCATACGGCGAGTGAACCCCGCGCGTTGCGCGCGTCGGGGTCCGACACGCGCGCCCCGTCGCGGGACAGGCACACGAAGCTCCGCCCGGCGGACTTCCACGCAACCGCACGGCTCCAGCCGGTCGCGCCCGCGTGGTCCAGCAGGGCCCGCGCACCCACCCGGGCCCACGGGAACGGCGGGCCCAGCGTGCCGTCGGGCCCGGCCACCCGCACGTCGGTGCGCTCGTCCACGTCCACCGGGGCCGCCTCGGCGATGAGCAGACCGTCCGTGGCGACGAGTTCGGCGACCCGGGCGAGCAGCGCCCGTGGATCGCCCCCTATGCCGATGTTGCCGTCGATCAGCAGCGCCGTGCCCCAACGGCCCTCCCTCGGGAGCCGGTCGAACACGGAACGGCACAGCGCGGTGCCGCCCGAGCCGACCGTGCGGGCGACCGCCACCGGGCTGACGTCGACGCCCAGGGTCGGCCGGCCCCGCCGGGCCAGCGCGGCCACCAGCCGGCCGGGGCCGCAGCCGATGTCCAGGACCGGCCCCCGGCAGCGGTCCAGCACGGTCACATCGGCCACGTCCGGATCCGCGCACCAGCGTTCCACCTCCAGCGGCAGCAGCCGGCCGTCCGGCCGGCGCAGGAACAGCGGGCCGCGCCCGGTGCGCAGGGCGACGGTGTACGGATCGGCCCGCCACGCCGCTGCCGTCGTCATCGGGCCCCGGCGCGCGCCAGCCGCGCCATCGCCGAGGCGAACCGGCTGCCCGGGGCGGCGGCCGCGACCAGCCGTGCGTCCTCGGGCGTGTCGACGTCGCGCAACAGCGGGAGGTCACTCACCGTCAGCCCGGCGTCGACCAGCCGCCGCCGCTGCACGGTGCCCGTCTCCGGTACGGACATGGGCACCCCGCACAGCAGCGCCGGATCGGGCTCCGCGAGCCCCAGCGCCCAGAATCCACCGTCCTCGGCGGGCCCGAACGACGCCTCGCCCGTGGCGAGTTCCAGGCCCTGGGCGAGAAGCGCGGGGGTCACCTGCGGGGTGTCCATCCCGATCAGCAGCGCGGGTCCGGAGCAGCCCGCGAACGCGGCGGCGAGCCGCTCGTCCAGTCCGCCACGTGTCTGCGGCACGACCTCGACACCGGGCGGCAGCCAGGCCCCCGGCGTCCCGTCGAGCACGAGGACCCGCCGGGCCGCGGGTGTGTCCCGCACGGCCTGGAGCGTGTCGGCCAGCGCCGCCTCGGCGAGCACGGCCGCCTCCGTGGGGGTGTACCGCGTGGTGAGCCGGGTCTTGACCCTCCCCGGCACGGGTTCCTTCGCGATGACGAGCAGGGTGCTCATGTCGCCCTTCTTCGGCGGGTGTTGTGTGTGCCGGGCTGCTGGTGCCCCGCGTGTGTGCGTGGTGTCCGGGGCCCGCCGCACACGGGGCGGGGACGCGGACCGGCCGGGGTCGTTCACAGACCGGCCGGGGTCGTTCGCGGTCCGGTCGGGGTCATTCACGGAGTACCGCCCGCATGTCGCGTACCGCCTGCCACGTCCCCCGCCACGTGCCCGTGACCTTGGACCGGCCTGCCCGGGGCAGATACGGCACGTCCAGTTCGCTCACCCGCCAGCCCGCGTCCGACGCGCGGACGACCATCTGCAGGGGATAGCCGCTGCGGCGGTCGGTCAGGGCGAGGCCGAGGAGGTCCTTGCGGCGGGCCGCGCGCAGCGGGCCGAGGTCGTGCAGCGGCAGGCCGGTGCGGTGCCGGATCATCCGGGCGAGGGCGAGATTCCCGGCGCGGGCGTGCAGTGGCCAGGCGTCGCGGGTCCGCGGGCGGCGCCGGCCGAGGACCAGGTCGGCCTCACCGTCCGCGACGCGGCGTACGAAGTCCGGCAGCAGCCCCGGGTCGAGCGAGGCGTCGCAGTCGCAGAAGCAGACGTAGTCCGCCTCGGCGGCCAGCAGCCCCGCGTGACAGGCCGCGCCGAAGCCGCGTCGTGGCTCGTGGACCACGGTCGCGCCGAGCGAGCGGGCGAGCTCCGGTGAGCCGTCGGCAGAGCCGTTGTCGACGACGACGGCCCGCCAGCCGGCCGGGATCCGCTCGAGGACCCAGGGGAGTGCCTCGGCCTCGTCGAGGCAGGGCAGGACCACGTCCACGGTGGCGTTCACGCGCCGGCACCCCGCAGCCCCGCCGCGGCGAACTCCGCCATGCCCTCGGCGAAGCCGACCTCCGGTTTCCAGCCCAGTTCGGCCTTCAGCCGGCCCGAGTCGGCCGTGACATGGCGGACGTCGCCGAGCCGGAACTCACCGGTCACCACAGGGGCGGGGCCGCCGTGTGCCGCGGCCAGTTCCCCGGCCATCTCGCCCACGGTGTGCGCAGTGCCGCTGCCGGTGTTGTACGGGGTGAGCGCGCCCGGCGCCCGGTCGCCCACCGCCTCCAGGGCCAGGGCGTTGGCGTGCGCGACGTCCCGTACGTGCACGAAGTCCCGCCGCTGGCGCCCGTCCTCGAAGACGCGTGGTGCCTCGCCGCGTTCCAGTGCAGAGCGGAAGAAGGAGGCCACCCCCGCGTAGGGGGTGTCGCGCGGCATCCCGGGCCCGTACACGTTGTGGTAGCGCAGCGCCACGGCCCGGCCGTCCGTGGCGCGGGCCCAGGAGGCCGCGAGGTGCTCCTGCGCGAGCTTGGTCGTGGCGTACACGTTGCGCGGGTCGGCGGGCGCGTCCTCGCTCACCAGGCCGGGGGTGAGTTCGCGGCCGCAGCGGGGGCATTCGGGTTCGAAGCGGCCCGCCTCGAGCGCCGCGACCGGCCGGGGCCCGGGCCGGACCGCGCCGTGGACGGGGCAGTCGTAGCGGCCCTCGCCGTACACGACCATCGATCCGGCCAGCACCAGATCGCGGATCCCGGCGTCCACCATCGCCGCGAGCAGCACGGCCGTGCCGAGGTCGTTGCAGGAGACGTACGCGGGGGCGTCGGCGAAGTCCGTGCCGAGGCCGACCATGGCCGCCTGGTGGCAGACCGCGTCCACGCCGCGCAGGGCCGCGGCGACGCTCTCGCGGTCGCGGACGTCCCCGGCGACCGACTCGCCGGAGGACTCCCGGACGTCGAGGACGACCGTCTCGTGGCCGCGCGCGACGAGCGCGGCCACGACCTCGGACCCGATGAAACCCGCGCCTCCGGTGACAAGTACTCGCATGGCGACGACGCTACGGCGCGGATCACGATCCGCACCCGCCACACGCCAACGCGTCACAGGTCCGTAAGGACTACCCCCGGGTCAGCCGCAGCGTCACGATCTGGAACGGCCGCAGCGACAACGTCACCCCCGTCTCCTGGACGGTGGGCGCCGGCCCGGCCAGCGGTCGCTCCAGCAGATCCGTCAGGACCGCCCCGGCCGGCCGGAAGCCCGTGCGGACCACGGTCGTCGCCCGGCCGCCGAGTGATTCGTAGAGCCGTACGACCACGTCGCCCGAGCCGTCGTCGGCGAGCTTCACCGCCTCCACCACGACGGCCGGACCGTCCGTGGTCACCACCGGCGGCAGATCGGCGCCGCCGGGGCCGACCCGCAGCGGCAGATTCAGCGCGTAGCCCGCCGCCACCGCGTCCTCGACCGTCGCGCCCGGCAGCAGCGCGTAGGTGAGGCGGTGCATGCCCTGGTCGGCCTCGGGGTCGGGGATGCGGGGCGCGCGGACCAGGCTGAGGCGGACGGTCGTCGTCGTCCCGCCGTCGTGCTCGCGGGTGGTGCGGGACACGTCGTGGCCGTACGTCGAGTCGTTGATCACCGCCACGCCGTAGCCGGGCTCGCCGACGTGCACCCAGCGGTGTCCGTACACCTCGAACCGGGCCGCCTCCCAGCTGGTGTTGGTGTGGGTGGGGCGGTGGACGTGACCGAACTGGATCTCGGCGGTGGACCGGTCCGCGTGGACGTCGAGCGGAAAGCCGGCCTTGAGGATCTTCTCCGCCTCGTGCCAGTCGATCTCGGTGTCGATGTCGATGCGGCGGCTTGCGGCCCGCACGGTGACGGTCTGCACGATCCGCGACCCGCGGCCGAAGCTCCGCTCCACGCGCAGGGCGCCCAGCAGGATCCCGTCCTCGGCGATCCTGATGGTCGCGCCCTCCAGCAGGTCGGTGTAGCGGGCGAGATATTGCTTGTCGATGTCCCAGGCGTCCCAGTAGTTGGGCAGATCGCTGTGCAGCCGCAGCAGGTTGCCCTTGCCGCCGGGCGCCAGGACCTCGCGGCCGGCGACCAGGTCGCGTACGGACGCGAAGGTGCCGTCGTCAGCGAGTTCGACGCGTACGAGACCGTTGTCGAGGGCGCGGTTGGTGACGGTGACCGGCGGGTGCGCCCGGTCGGGGGACGGCGCGCGGGGTGCGACGCGCGCGCTGCCGGACGCGGGGACCTCCACGAACACGGCGGCAGATCCGTCCGAGAGCCTCGGCAGCCCCGGGTCGAGGACGTCGGCGAGCGTCGCCGGGACGCGCACGACCTCCGCCCGGTCGCGAGGCCCCGCGTTGTACACCCACGGCTCCACCGGACCGGCCCCGCTCACCGCCTCCAGGGCCTGCGCGGTCAGCGCTTCCAGTTCCTTCGCGACCCGCGCGTACTCCGCCTCCGCCTCCCGGTGGACCCAGGCGATCGACGAGCCCGGCAGGATGTCGTGGAACTGGTGCAGCAGCACCGTCTTCCACAGCTGGTCCAGCTCCGCGTACGGATAGGCGTACCCCGGTACGTGCAGTGCCGCCGCCGTCGCCCACAACTCGGTCTCGCGCAAGGCGTGTTCACT
Source organism: Streptomyces sp. NPDC091376 (assembly GCF_044757085.1). Lineage (NCBI taxonomy): Bacteria > Bacillati > Actinomycetota > Actinomycetes > Kitasatosporales > Streptomycetaceae > Streptomyces > Streptomyces sp. NPDC091376. The sequence continues at coordinate 130,496 of NZ_JBIVUF010000004.1, forward strand.
GCGCCGGTTGCCCTGCTTGGTGCGGGCCTGCGAGGTGTACGTGGCCCGGTGCAGCTCCAGGTAGAGCTCGCCGGACCACACCGGGGCGTCCGGGTGCCGCGCGTACTCGGCCCGCGCGGCCGCGAAGAACGCGTCGGGATGTTCGACGACGACCTTCGCCGATCCCTCCAGATCGGCCAGCCGCCGCGCCCGCTCCAGCATCTCCCGGTTCGGGCCGCCCCCGCCGTCGCCGTGACCGAAGGGCGCCAGCGATCGCGTACCGCGCCCCTTGTCCTGGTAGTTGCGCACCGCGTGCGCCATCTCCCGCCCGGAGAAGACCACGTTGTAGGTGTCGACGGGCGGGAAGTGGGTGAAGACCCGGGAGCCGTCGATGCCCTCCCACCAGAAGGTGTGGTGGGGCAGCTTGTTGGTCTGGTTCCAGGACAGCTTCTGGGTGAGGAACCACGTCATCCCCGCGAGTTTCGCCAGCTGAGGATAGGCCGCCGTGTACCCGAACGAGTCCGGCAGCCACACCCCTTCCGTCTCGATGCCGAACTCGTCGAGGAAGAAGCGCTTCCCGTGGACGAGCTGGCGGGCCAGCGCCTCACCTCCCGGGAGGTTGCCGTCGGCCTCCACCCACATGCCGCCGACCGGCGCCCACTGCCCGTTGCGGACGGCCTCCTTGATCCCGGCCCACACCTGCGGGTGGTTGTCCCGCACCCACGCGTACTGCTGCGCCTGCGAGCAGGCGAAGACGAACTCGGGGTACTCCTTCGCCAGGGCGGTGACGTTGGAGAACGTGCGGGCCGTCTTGCGCTTGGTCTCACGGATGGGCCACAGCCAGGCGCTGTCGATGTGCGCGTGACCGACCGCCGACAGGGTGTGGGCGCTGGCGTGCGCGGGCCGCGCGAGGGCGCCGGCGAGGACGGTACGGGCCCGGGCGGCGGTCCCCGGGACATCGTCGAGGTCGAGCGCGTCCAGCGCCCGGTCCAGGGTGTGGAGGATCTCGTGGCGGCGCGGGTCCTGCTCGCCGAGTTCCAGCATCAGTTCCTTGAGCACCTGCATGTCGAGGGACAGATGCCAGACGTCCTCGTCGAGCACGGCGAGATCGGCGCGTGCGAAGGTGTACAGCGGGGCGCGGCCCGCGGTGTGTTTGTCACCCATCGGGGTGGGGGAGCGGAAGTGGTCCTTGAGGATGTCGGGGTTGGACGCTGCCTCGATGAGGAACGCGACCTGTTCACCGCCCGCGGCCGGGGAGGCGATGGGCACGTACTGGTTCTGCGGGTTGACCGCCTTGACCGGGGTGCCGTCGGGCAGATGGACGAGCGCCTCGGCCTGGTTGCCCGGCCAGCTGCTGACGAAGCCCAGGTCGAACCAGGCCTCCACGCGCAGGCCCGCCCACCGGGCGGGCACCTCGCCGCGGACCCGGAACCAGGTGGTGCCCCACGGCGGTCCCCACGGGGTGCCCATCGCGAACGGCTCGTAGTCGGCGGCCTGCGCCTCGGCGAACGGCACGGGCTCGTCCGGGACCTGCCAGGCCTCCACCACCAGCGGCACGGAATCCGCGTGGATCACCGGCCGGATGCGCTGCTCCAGTACGCGCTCGACGCGCTGCTCGATCCTGTGCCGTTCGTCGTGCATCTCGTTGCACCTACTTCCGGTTGAGATAGGCGAGACCGGGGTGTACGGCGGTGTACCCGTCGAGGAGCCGGCGGGCGACGGTGACGGAGTCGACCAGGGGATGCAGGGCGAAGGCCTTGACGGCGGCGGCCCGCGATCCGCTGTCCGCCGCGGTCAGGACCTCCCGTTCGACGGCCTTCACCGCGGTCACCAACGCGGTCGCGTGGTACGGCAGCGGGTCGACGGCGTACGGACGGGCGCCGTTGGCGCCGACGAGGCACGGCACCTCGATCACGGCGTCCGCGTCGAGCACGGAAAGGGCCGTGCGGTTGCGGACGTTGAGGACGAGCGTGGTGCGCTCGTCGCGGGCGACGGCCCGCATCAGGGCGAGCGCGACCTGCTCGTAGCCGCCCGTTTCGAGGTCGTCGGCGGCCCGCTCGCCCGCCCCTGAGGCCTCGCGGTTGTCCGCCATGTACGTGGCCTCCCGCTCGGCTCGGGTCAGCTCCCAGCGTCTCAGCGACGGCTCCGCGTAGAAGCCCGCCTGCTGGTCGAGCAGGAAGGCGCCGCGGGTCCTCCCGGCGCTCCGGTACGCCCGCACGGTCTCACGGTTGAAGTAGTAGTAGTGCAGGTACTCGTTGGGGATCGCGCCGAGCGAGCGCAGCCAGTCGGCGCCGAAGAGCCTGCCCTCCTCCAGGGAGCCGAGCGCGCCGGGGTCCTGGAGCAGCCGCGGCAGTTCGTCCCGGCCCGCCACGTGCAGTCCGCGCAGCCAGCCGAGGTGGTTGAGCCCGACGTAGTCGAGCCACGCCGTGTCCGGGTCGGCGCCGAGGGCCCGGGCGGCGCGCCGGCCGAGCCCGACCGGCGAGTCGCAGATCCCGATGACGCGGTCGCCGAGCACCCGGGACATGGCCTCGGTGACCAGCCCGGCCGGATTGGTGAAGTTGATGACCCAGGCGCCGGGCGCGAGCGCGGCGATGCGCCGGGCGATGTCCATGGCGACCGGTACGGTCCTCAGTCCGTACGCGATGCCGCCCGCGCCGACCGTCTCCTGGCCCAGCACGCCTTCGGCGAGGGCGACCCGTTCGTCGGCGGCACGGCCCGCCAGGCCGCCGACGCGGATCGCGGAGAAGACGAAGTCGGCCCCGTGCAGCGCTTCGTCGAGGTCGGTGGTGACGCTGACCTCCGGCGCGTCCGGGATGCCGGCGGCCTGCTCGGCGAGCACGGTGGCGACGGCGCCGAGGCGGGCCGGGTCCAGGTCGTGGAGGGTGACGCGGGTGACCCGGCCCTCGGCGTGGTCGCCGAGCAGCGCGCCGTACACCAGCGGCACACGGAAGCCTCCGCCGCCGAGAATCGTCAGCCTCATTCCGCCCGTGCCCTCCTCGTGCCGTGACCCACGCCGTTTCTCCTGCCCCACGCTGTCACCTTCGTGACGTTCCCGCGAGAACCCGGGCCCGAGGAGAAACCGGACCACTCGACCGTTGGAAAGTGTCGGAATCTGTTGAATACTGTCGGCGTCCATGAACGACGCCGGCCCTGGGGGACCCTGTGAGCTTCAGCAATGCCGTACGACCCTGGGAATCGCCCGAACTCACCAGCTGGCGACGGCTGCCGATGAGCGCCGTGGACCGCCGCGAAGGCAGCGTCGCCCTGGACGGCACGTGGCGCTTCCAACTGCTGCCCGCGCCCGGCGCACCCCTCGGCGAGGAGTGGGGCGAGGCGCCCGTGCCCGGCTGCTGGACCATGCACGACCCGAGCGACCTGCCGCACTACACCAATGTGCGGATGCCGTTCCCGCACCACCCGCCGTTCGTCCCCGACGACAATCCGACCGGTGTGTACGAGCGGGACATCGAGATCCCGGCCGAGTGGGCCGGGCGCCGCACCGTCCTCCACGTCGGCGCCGCGGAGAGCGTCCTGATCGCCGAGATCGACGGACGGCAGATCGGCATCGGCAAGGACTCCCACCTGGCGAGCGAGTTCGACATCACGGGCGCCGTCACCCCGGGGCAGCGCCACACCCTGCGCCTCACGGTCGTCAAATGGTCCGACGCCTCGCACATCGAGGACCAGGACCAGTGGTGGCACGGCGGCATCACCCGTTCCGTACGGCTCCACTCGACCGACGCGCTGTACCTCGACGACGTCGCCGTCCGCGCGCAGCAGGACGGGACCCTGCGCGTCGACTGCCGGGTGCGCGGACCGCTCACCGACGGCTGGACCGTCAGCGGAGAGCTGGAGGGGTACGGGAACCTCACCCGGGACACCGCCCACGACGCCGCGAACCGCGCGCTCGGCCGGGTCTCGGACTTCCTCGGCGAGGCCCGGCTGTCCACCACGGTGGCCGACGTACGCCCCTGGTCGGCCGAGTCGCCCGTGCTGTACGCACTGACCGTCCGGCTGCACCGGGCGGACGGCTCCGTCGCCGACACCTCGCACCACCGCATCGGCTTCCGCACGGTCGAGATCCGGGGCCGGGACCTGCTGATCAACGGCGACCGTGTGTTCGTCCGCGGCGTCAACCGGCACGACTTCCATCCGCTGACCGGCCGGGTCGTCACCGAGGACGACCTGCGCGCCGACCTGGTGACCATGAAGTGCTTCGGCTTCAACGCCGTGCGCACCTCGCACTACCCGAACGACCCGGCGCTGCTCGCCCTCGCCGACGAACTCGGCCTGTACGTCGTCGACGAGGCCGACATCGAGAGCCACGACCACGCCCACGAGATCGCCGACGACCCCCGCTATCTGCCCGCCTTCGTCGAGCGCGTGTCCCGGATGGTGCTGCGCGACAAGAACCATCCGTCCGTCATCGCCTGGTCGCTCGGCAACGAGAGCGACTACGGCGCCCACCACGACGCCGCGGCCGCCTGGGTGCGCCGCCACGACCCGACGCGGCCCGTCCAGTACGAGGGCGCCGCCAAGACCGACTGGTCCTCCACCGACATCGCGAGCGACATCGTCTGCCCCATGTACGCCTCACTGGAGGAGATCACCGCGCACGCCCGCTCCGGCGAACAGACCAAACCGCTGATCCTGTGCGAGTACTCGCACGCCATGGGAAACAGCAACGGCACCCTCGCCGACCACTGGGCCGAGATCGAGACCACGCCCGGCCTCCAGGGCGGCTTCATCTGGGAGTTCTGGGACCACGGCATCCTCCAGCGCACCGCCGACGGACTCCCGGCCGGCCCCGGCGCCACCGGCGGGTACACGAACGGGACCACCGCGCCCGGCTACCGCTGGGCCTACGGCGGCGACTTCGGCGACACCCCGAACGACGGCGCCTTCTGCGCGGACGGCATGGTCTTCCCCGACCGCACCCCGAAGCCCGCGATGTACGAGCACCGCGAACTCGCCGCACCCGTACGGCTGTCGTACGACGGCACCGGCGTCACCGTGCACAACCGGCAGTACGTGACCGGCCTGGCCGGGCTGCGCGCCGCATGGCTGATCGGCGCCGAGGACACCGGGACCCGCGTCGTTCCCGTGCCCCTGCCCGACGTACCCCCGGGCGCCCGCGCGCCGCTCGCGCTGCCGCCGGAACTGCCCGGGGGCACCGGCGAACTGTGGCTGACCCTGCGCGTGACCACGGCGGACGACCTGCCCTGGGCCCCCGCGGGCACCGAGATCTGCACCCCGCGGATCCGGCTGCGCGAACGCCCCGCCGTGTTCACCGGTGTCCGGGCCGGCGGAGCAGTCGAGACCGACTCCGAAGGCCTGCTCGTCCACCCGTTGCTCACCTCCCCGCCGGTGCTGAGCCTGTGGCGCGCCCCCACCGACAACGACCTGCTCGGCGGCGCGGCCGGACGCTGGCGCGACTGGGGACTGGACGCGCTCGTACGCAAGCCCGTGTCCGTGACCCGCGACGGAAACGGCCGGGTCACCGCCGTCGCCGAATACCCCACCGCCGCCGGCACCGTGGTCCATGAGCAGGTCCTCACCGCGCTCGCCGACGGCTCGGTGCTCGTCGAGGAGAGCGCCACCCTCCCGGCCGGGCTCCACGACGTCGCCCGTGTCGGCTCCGTACTGGAGACCGCCGCGGGACCGGACACGTTCGAGTGGTACGGGCTCGGTCCCTGGGAGAGCTACCCGGACCGGTGCGCCGGCGGCACCGTGGCCCACCACAGGGCAAGGGTGGACGACCTGTTCACGCCCTATCTGCGGCCCCAGGAGAGCGGCGGGCGCAACGGCGTACGCGCCTTCTCCCTCACCCGCGGCGACGGGACCGGTCTCGCCGTACGGCTGGACCTGCCCCGCCAGGTCTCCGTCACCCGCCATCGGGCCGCCGATCTCGCCGCCGCCGCCCACCATGACGAACTCACCCCGCGCGCCGGGTGCGTGGTCCATGTCGACGCGGCCCACCGGGGCCTCGGCACCGCCTCCTGCGGGCCGGACACCCTGCCGCCGTATCTGATCGCCCCGGGGACGCACCGCTGGACGTGGAGCATCCGGACCCTGTAGCGAGGGCGCCCGCCGGGGCGCCCTCAGCCGAGGTCGAACACGTTCCGCAGCCCCAGCCGGTAGCGCGTGCGGTCGTGTCGCTTGAGGTGGTCCAGCTCCGGCGCCCGGAACAGCGGCTCGATCGTGCAGCGCGGCGCCGGTGAACCGATGCGGTCCAGCAGGGCGTTGACCGCGGCACGCGCGGACGCGTTGGCGCCCTCCATCGTCGCCAGGTCGATGTCGACGGCGACGTAGTCACCGGAGAGGAAGAGGTTCGGGACCCTGGACGCCGCGGACGGCCGGTTGTGGAAGGTGCCCACCGGGTGGATGAGCAGTTCGTCCTCGTTCGTGGGGTGCGGGGTGCCGAGCCCGTCCACGCCCGGGTCCAGGAACCAGGAGTGCAGGGCGGTGTCCTTGAGGACCGGGCGCCCCGTGTCGTTGAGAGCGGCCTTGAGCTGCGCCCACACCTCGCGGGCCACCTGTTCGCGGGTGCACTGCTTGGCCGTCCTCCCGTAGAGGATTCCCGGCCTGTCCCACTCGGAGATGTCCACCGAAAGGCAGTCGACCGCGATCCCGTCGCCGTAGTCCCGCGGGAAGTCGCGGTGCGGCCAGTGCCCGGCCTGCTGAATCGCCGTCAGGGACCAGGGGGAGTCGATGCAGTTGAGGTGTCCGTGCAGCAGGGGCGCCTTCTCCGTCAGATAGAACTGGATGCCCGTCATCCAGTCCGTCTCCAGCCGGTCGCAGCGGCCGAGCTGGGGGTCGGCCGCCCGCAGTGCCGCACCCCAGGTGCGCCGGGCGTGCTCCACGGGAACGGCCGAGACGTAGTGGTCGGCGGTGACGGTCCGGCGGGCGCCGTCCGGGTCCTCCATGAGCGCCCCGGTGATGCGGCCGGAACCGTACACCAGCTCCCGCAGCGTCCAGCCGATTCTGAACTCCACGCCCAGCGAGCGCAGATGAGTCACCCACGGATCGATCCAGGCCTCGTTGGTGGGGGCGTTCAGGACGCGGTCGAGGGGACCGTCGGCGCCACGGCCCAGCGCGTTGAAGACGAACGCCTCCAGCAGGGTGGCGACCGTCCTGGTGCTGGCCTCCTCGGCCTTGGTCGCCACGATGTTGCGGGTCAGGCCGACGGCGAGGATGCGCTGGTAGTCGTACGACATCTCCTCGGCCCGGATGAAGTCCCACCAGGGGGTGCGTTCCCAGGCCTCGTCGCGCCGTTCGTCGCAGCTGGTGAGGAAGACCAGTCCGCGGTTCACGAAGTACGCGCTCTCGTGCAGCGGTATGCCGAGGGCCGTGTCGATGAACGCGGTCAGCGCCCGGCGGATCTCGTCGAGCGTGAGGCCGGGCGGCCGCTGGCCGGGCCAGGGGAGCGGGATGCGCAGATCCTCCGCCCCGGTGCGGGCGAAGGACATCTCCGGCAGGGCGACGAGGTTGTCCCAGACGCCGCGCGGGTTGCCGGGGAAGGGGATGCGCCGCATCGTGTCCGGCAGATTGTGATAGATGCCCGGGATGAAGCGGAAGCCGTGCTCGGCGGGCAGCGGCCTGCGGCCGCCCTTCCCGCTGCCGGGTACGTCCATGCTGCGGGCCTTGCCGCCGAGCGCTCTGCGTTCGTAGACGGTCACGCGTAAGCCGCGCTCGGCGAGTTCATGAGCGGCGGTGAGGCCGGCGACGCCGCCGCCCAGGACCGCGACCGAAGGCCCGGGTCCGGGGGCTTCGCGTGGCGCGGCCGACGCCCGTCCGCTCGCCGCCGTGGTGAGTGCCGCGGCGGAGCCGGCCGCCGCGGCTCCCGCGAGGACGGTGCGCCGTGTCGCTCCCTGCCGGTCCGTGTCCAGGTGATCCATGCCCAACCCCTACTCGACGGTAACTGCCAGGTCCGGCGCAGGAGCTTACGGACGGCTCCCCCGACCCGGAAGGCGTGCGCGGGCCCAGTCACCCAGCGCGACGCCGCGGGCGACACAATGGCCCCATGGCCCGACGTACCACCCGCCCCCCACAGCCCGCCGTCACCGACGGATCCCCCTGTCCCTGTGGACTCCCCGCCACCTACGGCGCCTGCTGCGGCAGGTTCCACACCGGACAGGCCACCGCCCCGACCGCGGAGCTGCTGATGCGGTCCCGCTACAGCGCCTTCGTGGTCCGCGACGAGACCTATCTCCTGCGCACCTGGCATCCGGACAACCGGCCGAGCTCCGTCGACTTCGACCCCGGAACGCGCTGGACCGGTCTGGAGATCGCCGCAACGACCGAGGGCAGCATGTTCCACTCCACCGGCACGGTCACCTTCGTCGCCCGCTACACCCGGGCGGGGGAGTCCGGACGGCTCCACGAGCGCAGCCATTTCGAGCGGCACGACGGTGCCTGGGTGTACGTGAGCGGCACGTTCATGGAGTGAGCGGGAGGCTGCGGGAACGGACCGGGCCGACGGGGCCGGGAACGGGCCGGTTCAGACGCTCGTCGTCGATCCCGGGCGCACGATCATCAGTACGGTGACCGTCGCCCACAGCAGGTTGAAGATCCCCGTGTACATCGCGAGCCGCTTGGTGTCCGCGATCCCGGCGGGGCCTTCCAGGACCGCGCTCTGGCGAGGCAGCACCAGCGCGGCGAGGACGGCGGCCGCGACGGCGGTGAGGACCATCGAGACGATCAGCCAGGTGTCGCCGAGGACATGGAGGCTGTTGGCGGTCGCGATGCCGAAGACGGGGACGGTGACGCCGACGAGCGCGTACACCCGGCAGACGCGGTGGAGGTTGCGGAGCACGGCGCGCGCCCGTTCGTCGGCCGGGTCGGCGAGCACATGGCGGGCAGCCGCGGGGAACATGCTGGCCGCCACGGTCACCGGACCGACGGCGATGATCGCGGCCAGGACATGGACGATGAGGAGGATCTTGGTCACGGGCCGACGCTAACGGTGCCCGCCGGCCAGGGACAGTGGCGGTAATGCCACGTTCCCACGGATTCTCGCCAGGGCCTCGACAGCGGCTCCGCGCCCTGGCCCGGCAGCTCACCGGCGTTGGCCGAAAGGAGCCGACGGCGTACGTTATGGCCATGCACACGGTGGCCGTACTCGCCCTCGACGGAGTCATCCCCTTCGATCTGTCGACACCCGTCGACGCCTTCGGCCGCGCCCGGCTGCCCGACGGGCGGGCCGCCTACCGGGTCAAGGTCTGCGCCCCGGCCGCCGAGATCGACGCGGGCTACTTCACCCTGCGGGCGCCCTGGGGCCTCGAAGTGCTCGCCGACGCGGACACGATCATCCTGCCCGGCTGCGCCGACCCCGCGGCGGCAGTGTCCCCCGAGGTGATCGACATCCTGCGGCGGGCGGCCGCGGACGGCACCAGGATCGCCTCCGTCTGCGTGGGCTCCTTCGTCCTCGCCGCGACCGGGCTGCTCGACGGGCTCCGGGCCACCACGCACTGGCTCGGCACCGAGGACCTCGCCCGTATGTACCCGCGGATCGACGTGGATCCGGACGTGCTCTACGTCGACAACGGTCAGTTCCTCACCTCGGCGGGTTCGGCCGCCGGACTCGACCTGTGTCTGCACATGATCCGCCGCGACTACGGTTCGGCCGTCGCCGCCGACGCGGCCCGGCTCTCGGTGATGCCGCTCGAACGCGAGGGCGGCCAGGCGCAGTTCATCGTCCACGACCATCCGCCCGCGCCGGCCGGTGCGACCCTGGAGCCCCTGCTGCGCTGGATGGAGGAGAACGCCCGGCGGGAGCTGACCCTGGCCGACATCGCGGGCCGGGCCGGCATGAGCCCCCGTACGGTGAACCGCCGCTTCCGCGAGCAGACCGGTACGACCCCGCTGCAGTGGCTCCATCGCGCCCGGATCCGCCAGGCGCAGCATCTGCTGGAGACCACGGCACATCCGGTCGACAGGATCGCCGCGCAGGTCGGCTTCGGTTCGCCGACGGCCTTCCGCGACCGCTTCAAGCGCCAGGTGGGCACCAGCCCGCACGCCTACCGACGGGCTTTCCGCGGCACCCGGCCGTAGGAGGCCTCCGGCCGTGGCGGTCTGCCGTGGTGGTCTCCGGCCGTGGCGGTCTCCTGTCGAGGATCACCGGGCCGGGGCCGACTCCGCCCTTCGTGCCTAGCGCCGTGCGCCCGGCCGTACCACCAGTCCCGGGTTGTACGCGGCCAGCACCTTGTTCGCCCTGGCCAGCGTCGCGAGGGCGTGCTCGCGGTCCGCCTGGTCCTCGCTGCAGAAGGGCGCCCGGAACCGCAGTGCGTCGCGCGCCGCGCACTCGGCGTCGATCTCCGCCTGCAGGACGCCGAGCGGCATGCAGGACCCGATCAGGGCGGCGACGCCGTCGGGAATCGGGACGGGGACGAGGTTCGACGCGGTCACGGTGAGTCCTTTGCTGATGTTGCTCCGGGGACGCCGGGCATGGGTGGTGTTCTCCTCTATACGTACCTGATGCGCTTCACGGTTCGTCGCCCGGGACGTCTCTATGGGGAAACCGTTAGGTCGCGGCCGTTGATTTCTCCTTACGCGGGAGTAAGTTGGCCTGCCTGTAACCCCCGGTAAGTCCGCTGTCGCACCGTGAAGGGGAGCCGGCCATGGGCGTACGCAAGGATCTCGGGCGGGCCAGGCGCCGCGCCGACCTGGCCGGGCGGGCCGCCGTCGAACTGATCAGGGAGGGCGGCGCCGTGCGCGAGGTGCGCGCCGCGCCGCTCGTCGCGCCCGCCGCCGCCGGGTCCGTCGCCGACATCCCCTTCGTGAACGCCGTGGAAGCACCCGACGCGGTGGTCCTCAGGCGCCGGGACGCCACCGGATGGCGGTCCGTCACCGCGGCCGCGTTCCACCGGGAGGTGACCGCCGTCGCCAAGGGGCTCGTCGCCGCAGGCCTGGAGCCCGGCGGGCGGGTCGCGGTGATGTCCCGCACACGCTACGAATGGACCGTCCTCGACTTCGCGGTGTGGGCGGCGGGCGGACAGTCCGTGCCCGTCTACGCCACCTCGTCGGCCGAACAGATCGCCTGGATCCTGCACGACTCCGGAGCCCGGTTCGTCGTCGTGGAGAGCGACGAGAACGCCTCGACCGTGACGGAGGCCGCACGGTCCCTGCCCGAGCCGCCCCGCAGCTGGGTGATCGACGGCGGCGCGCTGGACGAACTGGACGGGCTCGGCCGTGGCATATCCGAGGAGGAGATCACCGAACGGCGGGCCGCACTCACCCCCGACACCATCGCCACCCTCTGCTACACCTCGGGGACCACCGGCCGCCCCAAGGGCTGTGTGCTCACCCACGGCAATCTGCACGCCGAGGCCGCCAACACCGTGGAACTGCTCCACCCCGTGTTCAAGGAGGTCACCGGCCAGACCGCGTCGACCCTCCTCTTCCTCCCGCTCGCGCACATCCTCGGGCGGACGATCCAGCTCGCCTGCCTGCTGGCGCGTATCGAGCTCGGCCACTGCCCGAGCATCAAGCCCGACGAACTCCGCCCCGAACTCAGGTTGTTCAGGCCGACCTTCGTCGTCGGTGTGCCGTATCTCTTCGAGAAGATCCATGACACGGGACGGGCCACCGCGGAGAAGATCGGACGCGGCGCGTCCTTCGAGCGGGCAGACCGGATCGCCGTGCGGTTCGCCGAGGCCTGCCTCGCGAAGTTGCTCGGCCGGGCGAAGGGCCCGGGGCCGGGCCTGTACCTCGCCTGGGCGCTGTACGACCTGCTCGTCTACCGGCGCATCCGCAAGGAACTCGGCGGCAGGCTGCGCTACGCCATCAGCGGAGGCTCCCCGCTGGATCGCCGGCTCAACCTCTTCTTCTACGCCGCCGGGATCATCGTCTACGAGGGCTACGGCCTCACCGAGACCACCGCGGCCGCCACGATCACCCCGCCGCTCAGCCCCCGGCCCGGCACCGTCGGCCTCCCGGTGCCCGGCACGGCCGTCCGGATCGCCGACGACGGCGAGGTCCTCGTGAGGGGCGGCATCGTCTTCGGCTCGTACTGGAACAACCCGGCGGCCACCGCGGAGGTGCTGCACGACGACTGGTTCGCCACCGGTGACCTCGGCAGCCTCGACGAAGAGGGCCATCTCACCATCACCGGCCGGAAGAAGGACATCCTCGTCACCTCCGGCGGCAAGAACGTCTCACCCGCGGTCCTGGAGGACCGCCTGCGCAGCCGCCCGCCCGTCGGCCAGTGCGTCGTCGTCGGCGACAACCGGCCGTTCGTCGCCGCGCTCGTGACACTCGACCCGGAGGCGCTCCCGCACTGGCTCGCGGTCCGGGGACGCCCCGCCGGCACACCGCTCACCGAGCTGTGCGAGGACCCGGAGATGACAGCCGCCATCCAGCGGGCGGTCGACCACGCCAACCGGGCCGTCTCCCGGGCCGAGTCCATCCGCGCGTTCCGCATCGTCCCGGACGGCTTCACCGAGGAGAACGGCATGCTCACCCCGTCCCTGAAGGTCAGACGCCATGCGGTGGCGGCCGCGTACGCCGCTGAGATCGACGCGCTGTACGGCTGACCGAGTGCGGAGAGGCGGGAGCGGGGCGGCACGGAACCGGAGCCGGAGTCGGAGTCGGCTGTCAGTTCGTCGCGGTCTCACGGGACCCGGGCCGTCCCGGCGCCTCGCGCCGGACCCGGGCCGCGCGTGCGCGCAGATGCCCGGCGCGCAGCACGATCTCGGTGGCGAAACGGCTTTCCGGGTCGGTGAGCCGGCCACCGAAGATGGACTCCAGACTGCGCAGCCGGTAGCGCACGGTCTGCGGGTGGACGTCGAGCAGTTCGCCCATCTGCGCGGCCGTGCCGCGGGTGTCCAGCCAGATGCGCAGGGTCTCGATGAGGCGGTCGCGGCGGGTGGGGGTGAGCGTGGAGACGGGGGCCAACTCCCGTTCCGTGAGCTGGTCGAGGAGCGCCGGGTCGGACAGCAGCCACAGCGTGACCAGGTGGTCGTCGCACAGGACCAGCGGGCCGTCCTCGACGATGTCGGCGTCGACGAGGTCGAGGAGCCTGCGCGCCCAGCGCAGGGAGTCGGCCGCGGTGGCGAGCGGGACGGTGAGCCCCGCGGCCGCGTGGGTGCCGGTGAGAGCGGCCTGGAGCATCCGTCTTCGGGCCTCGTCGAGCGGCCCCGGGAACAGCAGATGCGGCTGCGGTTCGCCGAGGTCGGCGAGGACATCGTTGTCCAGTTCGGCCAGGTCCGGCGTGGCGGGGGCCCGTAGCGCCACCATGGTCACCCGCTCCGGCAGGGACCAGCCGGTCTGCTCGGCGAGCTCGGCGACCGCGGTACGGGGCACGGGGGGACCGGCCAGCGCGAGATGGAGCAGTCGCCGGCGCAGCGTCTCCGTCTGCTCGACGCTCTGCGCCCGCACCTCCAATGAGCCAAGCGGCTCACCCGCGTCCCAAGGCTGAGTGGTTCTCGGCATGCGTGTGTTTCTCCCCTCGCGCTCCGGGCGTCCGGTGGGGGTGGTGAAGTGAGGGACGGAAAGCGCTCCCACTGCCCGACAGCTGTGACCACGGTGTGGAGCTTCGTGGATGCCGAACATAGACCAGTGCGGTGGCGGGCGCACCGGTCGGGACACGGGAAACTGCGGGCCGCGGCGCCGGAGCGCTCACTTCCGGACAAGATCTCCAAGCGATCCGCTGGGCGGACGACTTCAAAGTACGGCCTGGTAAGGGGTTTCGCTGCAACTGTACGAGGACCCCTCGGCACGGAACACCGCGCTCACCGACCTCGCCCGCACCAGCGAGCTCAAGGGCCAGGTCGCCAGGGCGGTCAACACCGTCTTCTCCTACAACTACGCCGCGACCGGCACCGCCGACGCGGCCGTGAAGGCTCATCTCACCGGCCCGGCCGTCGCCCAGCACCACGACATGCTCGCGACGGTTCGCGCACAGGCGGCCGCCAAGAAGCTCGTGCTGACCACGACCGTCACGGAGAGCGGGGTGGAACTGATCGAGGACGACCGGGCACGTGTCCTGATCTTTGCCGATCAGAGCAACGCAAGTACCGCGTCGTTGGGCGGAACGACATACGCCGCCGCGATGTTCGCCGTGGACCTGACACGGAAGGGTGCGACGTGGCGGATCGCCGGTATCGAGACGTTTGGGGCGGGTACATGAGGCCGATCGGCGCACGGTTCGGCAGCCGCCGGATGCGGCGGGGTCTCGGCGGCACCGCCGCGGCCGTGGCCGCGATGGCGGCGCTGACCGCCTCGCAGGCCCCGGGCCTCATGGGCGAGGAGCCGGTGAAGGACGAGAAGCCGCCCACGGAGCCGACGACTTGGGCCGGACCACCGCCCGACGACGACTCCTACCACACCGAACTGCCTCCACTGCCCTCACCCGTGCCGCCCGGCGGCCCCACCGGCCCGTCGACCGGCGCCGGCCCCGGCCGGCAGGCGGTATGGGGCCAGTCGGGCATCCCGGCGTCCGTCCTCGCCGCCTACCGGGCGGCGGAACGCAGCGTCGCACGGACCGACCCCGGCTGCCGGCTGCCCTGGCAACTGCTCGCCGCGATCGGCAAGGTCGAGTCCGGCCAGGCGCGCGGCGGCCGTGTCGACGCCAACGGCACCACGCTCTCCCCGATCCTGGGTCCCGTCCTCGACGGCGCCGGTTTCGCGAGGATCACCGACACCGACAACGGCGCCTACGACGGCGACACGACCTACGACCGGGCCGTCGGCCCCATGCAGTTCATCCCCTCCACCTGGGCCAACTGGGGAGCGGACGGCAACGCCGACGGCAGGGCCGACCCCGACAACATCCATGACGCCGCCCTGGCCGCCGGTCACTACCTGTGCGCGGGGAACCGGAACCTGTCGGTGCGGGCGGATCTGGACCGGGCGGTGCTCAGCTACAACTACTCGCAGGAGTACCTGCGGACCGTGCTGGCCTGGCTGGAGTTCTACCGCAAGGGCGTGCACGAGGTTCCCGACGGCACCGGCGTGCTGCCCGCCGGCCCCGGAGCGGGCGGCAAGACCCCGGCGAAGCGTCCGGTCGGCGGGCGCGGCACCCCCGAACCCGGCTCGGGAGGCGACATCGTCATCGGTCCGCGGCCGTCGAGCCCCGCCGGCACGAACCCGCTGCCCGGCCGGCCGCCGGTCCCGCCCGCTCCCACGCCCGGCGTACCCCCGGTGCCGACCCCGACCCCGACGGCGTCCCCCACACCGTCCCCGTCCCCCGATCCGAGCCCCACTCCGTCCGATCCCGGCCCCACCCCGTCGGACCCCGCCCCCACCCCCTCGGACACGGCCTGTCCGAGCCCGAGTCCGACCCCGTCGCCCGACCCCTCGTCCGGCGGCGAGTCGCCGTCGCCCGTGCCGACACCGGCGGACCCCTGCCCGTCGCCCGCCGGCTGACCCGCCGCGCTCCGCCCGGATTCCGCCTCGGCCCGCCCGGATCTCACCCGGAAGGCCGCTGCGAGAGCACCTGCGACAGGTCGTAGCTCACCGGCTCCTCCAGCTGGGTGTACGTGCAGCTGTCGGGGGTGCGGTCGGGCCGCCACCGCCGGAACTGGGCGGTGTGCCGGAACCGGTCACCCTCCATGTGGTCGTAGGCGACCTCCACCACGCGCTCGGGCCGCAGCGCCACCCACGACAGGTCCTTCTTGCCGGACCAGCGGCTCGGCGCCCCCGGCAGCCGGGCCGACTCGTGCGCCTCCTCCTCGGCCCAGCGCGCCCAGGGATGCTCCGACACATCCGCGAGGCGCAGCGGCTCCAGCTCCGCCACCAGCTCCTCACGGCGCTTCATCGAGAACGCCGCACAGACGCCGACGTGCTGCAGGGCGCCCCCGGCGTCGAACAGGCCGAGCAGCAGCGAACCGACGACCGGCCCGCTCTTGTGGAAGCGGAAGCCGGCGACGACGACATCCGCGGTCCGCTCGTGCTTGATCTTGTACATCAGCCGGGCATCGGGCCGGTACGGAAGATCCAGCGGCTTGGCGATCACCCCGTCGAGCCCGGCACCCTCGTACCGCTCGAACCACTCCTGGGCGACGGCGGTGTCCGTCGTGGCCGGTGCCAGGTGCACCGGCTCGCGGGCCCCGCTCAGCGCCTCGGCCAGCACCGCGCGCCGCTCGGCCAGCGGCGTCTCGAGCAGAGCCTCGTCCCCGAGTGCCAGCAGGTCGAACGCGACGAAACTCGCCGGGGTCCGCTCGGCCAGCATCCGCACCCGTGAGTCCGCCGGATGGATGCGTTCGGTGAGCCGGTCGAAGTCCAGCCGCCCCTCATGCGCGATCACGATCTCGCCGTCGACGACACAGCGCTCCGGCAGATTGTCGCGGAGGGAGACCACCAGCTCGGGAAAGTAGCGGGTGAGCGGCTTGCCGGTGCGGCTGCCGATCACCACCTCGTCACCGTCCCGGTGGACGATGGCGCGAAAGCCGTCCCACTTGGCCTCGTACTGCATCCCGGGCGGGATCTTCGCCACGGACTTGGCGAGCATCGGTTTCACGGGCGGCATCACCGGCAGATCCATACGGCGATTGTCCGGTATGCGGGGAGTCCTGGCACGGCCTACGCTGACGGGCATGGCCGCAGCGGTGGAACTCGAAGTGGGCGAGCGGACCGTACGCGTGTCCAATCCCGACAAGGTGTACTTCCCCGAGCGCGGCTACACCAAGATGGACATGGTCCAGTACTACCTCGCCGTCGGCGACGGCATCACCCGCGCCCTGCGCGAGCGGCCCACCACGCTGGAGCGCTACCCCGACGGGGTGACCGGGGAGTCCTTCTTCCAGAAGCGCGCCCCGAAGTACCTCCCCGACTGGATTCCCACCGCCCACATCACCTTCCCCAGCGGCCGGTCCGCGGACGAGATGTGCCCGACGGAACCCGCCGCCGTGCTGTGGGCGGCCAATCTCGGAGCCGTCACCTTCCACCCGTGGCCGGTCCGCCGCGACGACACCGACCACCCCGACGAACTGCGCATCGACCTGGACCCGCAGCCCGGCACCGACTACGCCGACGCCGTCCGGGCCGCCCACGAACTGCGCGCGGTCCTCGACGAGGCCGGTCTGCGCGGCTGGCCGAAGACCTCCGGCGGACGCGGCATCCACGTCTTCGTCCCCATCGAGCCGCGCTGGACCTTCACCCAGGTCCGGCGCGCCGCGATCGCCTGCGGACGGCAGCTGGAGCGCCGGATGCCGGACCACGTCACCATCAAGTGGTGGAAGGAGGAGCGCGGCGAGCGGATCTTCGTCGACTACAACCAGACGGCCCGCGACCGCACGATCGCCTCCGCCTACTCCGTCCGGCCGCGCCCGCACGCACCGGTCTCCGCGCCGCTGCGCTGGGAAGAGATCGACGACGCCGTTCCGGAGGACTTCGACATCAAGTCGATGCCGGTCCGGTACGCCGACGCCGGTGACGTCCACGCCGACATGGACGAGCACCGGTTCAGCCTGGAGAGCCTGCTGGAGCTCGCCCGCCGCGACGAGGCGGAGCACGGGCTCGGCGACCTTCCGTACCCGCCGGAGTACCCGAAGATGCCGGGCGAGCCGAAGCGGGTCCAGCCGAGCCGGGCGAAGAAGCCCAAGGACGAGTCCGCCTGACCACTGTTCAGGGCCGCATCGTCCAGGCCCCGTCCAGCGCCGCCCTTCAGGAACGCCTTCGTCCTCAGGACCGCCCCGGGCCGCGTACATCCGCGAGATGATCGGCCAGCGTACGACGAGGAACCCACCCCTGAGCCAGCGCCCGGGTCACATCGAGGACGACCGTGTGCGCCAGCTGGTCCACCGCGTAGCGGCTCAGGACGGGCTCGCCCCGCCCGAGCCGGGCGACGGCCTCGGCCATGCGCGCCGCGGCGCGTGCGGCCGCCGGCGGCAGATGCCGGATCCGGGCGGTGACACCGTGGGCGCGCAGGACCTCCTCCACGGCGGTGTCACGCGAATAGGGCTCGGGGTCGGCGATGTTGTACGCGCCCGGGGGCCAGTTCGCCGCTGCCAGACAGGCATCGGCGAGGTTCTCCACGGCGGTCAGGCTGAGCCGCACATCCGGTCCCGGCAGCAGGAGCGTGCCTGCCCGGACCCGGGACAGCAGCCGGGGGAGCAACTGGGTGTCGCCGGGACCGTAGACGGCACGCGGGCGGAGCACCACGGCACCGGCGTCCAGGGCGAGTGCCTCCCCCGCCGCCTTGCTGCGCCCGTAGGCGTTGAGGTGCCCGGCGCGCGGATGGTCCTCGCCGACCAGGTCCCGCCCCGGGCGCGGATCGTAGACGCTGGCGCTGCTCACCCAGACCACGGGACGGGAGCCCGCCGCCCGGAGCAGCCGCGCGGTGCCCTCGACGTTGACCGCGTGCATCAGGGCCTCGGCCCGGGAACCGGGGGAGGGGTCGCCGACGGCGGCCGCGCAGTGCACGACGACGTCGGTGCCCGACAGATCCGGGACCTCCCGGGCGGCGTCCCAGTAGCGCGACACGCCGCGCGGCCCCGGCCTGCGGCCCACACACACGACCTGTGCCCCGAGGGCCGCGGCGGTCCGGGCGACCTGCCCGCCGCAGAAGCCCGAGGCGCCGGTGACGGCGATCCGCGGCGGTGCGGTCATCGGGAGGCCTCCGAGAGGGAGTGGGCCGGGCCGCGGCGTACGGTGAGGGTCCGCCAGCCGGGAAGGGCGGCCCCGCGGTCGACGACGGCCCGTACGACGACGGGCCGGTACGGCGCCACTGCCTCCAGCACGTCGGCCAGCAGGGTCCGCGCGAGCCGGGCGCCCGGACAGGTGTGCGGCCCGGCGCCGAAGACGAGACGAGCCAGTTCGGGCGCGGCAGGACGCAGGGCGTCGGGGGCGCCGTGATGGGCGTCGACCGCATGGCGGGCGATGAGCATCAGCCGGTCACCCGCCCGAACGGGGCAGCCGCCGGCCGTGCCGTCCGCCGCGGCGACCCGGGGCAGCAGCGGCGAAGCGACCGTGACGCGCAGCAACTCGTCGGTCAGCGGACCGCGCAGCACGTCGTCCGCGGCCTGTTCCCACAGTCCTGCGTCCGCGCACCAGGCGACGGCCCGCGGCACCGCCGCCACCGTCGTGTTCACGGCGGCGACCGCCACCATCGCCGGGAGAGCGTCGTCCCCGGTGCCGAGCAGTTCCCGCAGCCGGGCCGTGGACCGCGCCACCGCCGCCCGGGCTCCCCGGCGGCGCGGTCCCGGCAGCTCGCCGCGGACCGAGGCGGCGGCGACGTGCGCGGCGGCCTCGGCCACGGCGGCGGGGGAGGCGGACGCAGCGGTGCCGAGCAGGGCGCGGACGACCGTGCCCGACAGCTCCCGGGTGAGCCCGACGAGGTCCACCTCGCCGCCCGCGGCCAGCGGTTCGAGCCGCCGGGCGAGCAACGGCCGCCACATCGTGCGCAGCTGCTCCACCCCGTCCGTGCCGAGGCTCCGGGCCAGGTCCCGCCGTCCCGCACGGTGCCCGGTTCCCTCCTGGTCGAACAGGACACCGCCGTCGCGGTGCCCCGTGGCATCCAGCGCCGAGCGGGCCGCACCTCCCGTGGTTCCGGGCGCCGTCCGGTCCAGTGGCAGACGGGTGAGCACCTCTCGGTACGCCCCGGCGTCGTTGACGAGCAGCGTCCGTCCGATCCTCAGCACGGGCCATCGCCGGGTGGCGGCGAGGAGGGCGAACAGGACGGGGTGGCTGCGCACATAGACCCGGCGGTCCCGGCGCCGGGCCCGTGCGACGGACCCGCTCACGCGTGCGACCCGAGCCGTGCGCCGGTCAGCCGTGCGTGCGCGAGCCGCGCCGTCGCGGCCCGGTCCGGCTTGCGGGAGCGGCCGGCCAGCGGCACGTCCGCGAACAGCAACGCGTCGGGCCGCGCCGACCCCATCCGGCGCAGCGGCCCGGCGAGCGCGGCACGCAGCCGGCCCTCCGTGGCGCCGGCCGCCTTCTGCACCACGGCGACGAGCCGTTCGTCGCCGTCGCCCGTAGGAACGCCCACGAGTACGGCGAGTTCCACGCCCCGCACCTGCAACAGCGGCTCGTACAGGCCGGGGTAGATGTTCTCGGCCCGGCGCAGCACCATGTCCTTGCAGCGGCCCTCCAGGACGACACGGCCTTGCGCGTCCAGGTGCGCCCGGTCGCCGGTGCGCACCCAGGGGTCGGGCTCCTCGCCGAGATAGCGGTGCCTGGCCGCGGGGCCGGTGAGCAGCAGTTCACCACCGGCGTCCCGCCTGGTCCCGACGCCCGGCAGCGGGGCGCCGACGAGATCGCCCTCGCCGTCGTACGCGGCCTTGGCGCGCGATTCGACCGCGGCGGCGGGGAAGAGTTCGGTGAGCGCGTACACGCCCCAGGCCTCGGCCGCCCCCGCGTCCCGTACGCGGCCCAGCAGTCCGGCGCTCGCGGGCGCCGACCCGGTCCACACCCGGCCCGTGAAGCGGGCGCCGACCCGCAGCGCGTCCCGCAGCTGAGGCGGCGTCAGATAGGTGTCGCGGGGCCGCAGCCGGTGCAGCTGCCGGGCCAGGGCCCGCGGCGTACGCGCCGGGAGCGCGACCGGGGCGCCCTGCGCGAGCGAAGGAACGAGCACGAAGAACGTCCCCCCGAGCACGGGTTCGTCCGGGCGTGCGCGGAACAGGGCCGAGACGCTGTCCATACCGGCGGACAGACTGGAGCGGCTGTGCACCACGGCCTTCGGGCTCGACGTGGTGCCGGACGTGAAGACGATGACGGCGTCGCCGTCGCCGTGGTCCATGGCCGGTACCCGGGCCCCGGCCGCCCCGAGCGCGGGCGCGCAGCCGGGGAGCCTGCGTCCGACGGTCACGACGGGACCGAGCGCGGCCAGGTCGGGCAGCGCCAGACGGACACGCCCGGCCAGGGGCCGGGCCCAGCCGGCCACGGCCTGTGCCGTGGCGTCCGCCAGCACGAGCGCGGGGCGCGCGAGGGCGAGCCGGGCGCGCAGCACGTCGGGGCCCGCGCCCGGATCCAGAACGGCGCCGCGCAGCCCGAGCCGCCACAGGGCGAGCATGACGGCCAGCGCGAGCGGCCCGGGGCGTACGGCGACGCCCACGGTGTCCCCCGGGCGGAGTCCGCGCGCGTACAGCGAGGAGGCGTACACGTCGGCGAGCCCCGCGAGTTCGCCCCGGGTGGCCCTCACCCGCAGGCGCCCGGTGGCGGTGGCACCGAGCACGGCAGGGCGCTCCGGTGCGGAACGCAGCGCATGGTCGAGTCGGTCGAGCATCGGTGGCCCCTTCAGGTGGGAGGTGTACGACGGACGGGGCACCCGCGTCCCGGTCCGGTCCGGTCCGGTCGGGACCCGGCCGGGACGCGAGTGCCGGCCCCTGCCGACAGGCGCACGTACGGGCGGCCCTGCCGGGCCGGACCCGGCACTGCCGGGACACGGCCGAAGGCGTCCTCCGGCCGCCGTGTCGGCTTCGGCCGGTGGAGCCGGGGCCGCTCCGGCCGAGCCGGCTTCCGGCCCGCTCCGGGCCGAAAGGCGAGCCTCGGGTCGCCGTGTCGGCGGGCGCGTGTGTGAGTGGGGCGGGAGCGCGCCCGGGCCATGCCGGAGCCGGACGCGGGCGGCGGACCGGGCGGCCCGCGCGGCGGTGAGCGTGGGCGGGCCACGTCGGAGCCGGACGCGGGTGGCGGACCGGGCCGATGCGGCGGTCAGTGTGGGCGGGCCACGCCGGAGCCGGACGCGGGCGGCGAGCCGGGCGGCCCGCGTGGCGGTCAGCGTGGGTCGTCGTCGCGACCGGCGCTGCCGCGGTCCAGATACCAGCGGGCCGTGCCCCGGATGCCGTAGGCCTGCAGCCGTCGAGTGGAGTTCTCCACGACCATGGCGCGCGAGTGGACGATCCGGTCCGTCCGCCGGCGCACCCGGTTGAGGAACAGCCGGTCGGTCGGCGAAGGACGGCGAGGCATGCCGCCGCAGGCCAGATACAGCTCGGCGGTGATGGCCATGTTGTTCCCGGCGTGCATGCGGTACGGCGCCAGGTAGCCGTTCCTGCGGGCGTGGGCGGGCCGGAGCCGGCCGAACAGGGCGGCGAGCCGCACCAGCACCGCGAAACCGGCCCGGCCCAGCGGACCGTGCTCGTCGCGCCGGGCCACGATCCGGCCGCACACCATCCGCGAACCGGGCCCCGGGCCCGGCGACGTCAGCGCGGCGCGGGCGGCGGCCGTCCAGCCGGCCCGCGGCAGACAGTCGGCGTCCGTGCGCGCCAGCAGTGCCGCGCCCCGCCCGATCGCGTACCGGAACCCGGTGTCCACGGCGCAGCCCACGCCCTTCTCCGGCTCGACCAGCACCTCGACGGCGAAGGGCGCGCCTTCGGCGAAGTCCCGGGCGATGGCGCCGGTGCGGTCGCGGGAGCCGTTGTCCACCACGAGCAGGGTGAAGTCGCGGTCCCGCTGGGCGGCCAGGGCCCGTAGCGTTCCGGCGAGCCGCCTCTCCTCCTGGTGGGCGGGCACGACCACCCACATCGGACCGCCACCGCCACCGCCGCCCCCGGCAGCCGCGCTCGTCATGACTTCTCCCAGATCATCGTCATGATGCTGATGCCGCCGCCGAGCCCCACGAACAGCACGCGGTCGCCCGGCACCAGTTCCCCGAACACCCGGTGCAGCTGCACACCGATGCTCGCGCTGGCGACGTTGCCCAGCTCGGGGACGGTGACGACCAGCTTCTGCGGCGGCACGCCGGTCAGTTCGGCGAACCGCTCCAGGTAGGGCACCGTGACCTGGTGCACCAGCACCCGGGCGAAGTCGTCCCAGCCGAGGCCGGCGCGGTCCAGCGTCCGCTCGACGACCGACGTGCCCGTCTTCTCGAAGACACCCCGCAGTTCGTGTCCGTCGCCGCGGAAGTAGGTGTACTGGTCGCCGCGCGGGTGCCGGGAGCCGCCGCCGGGTATCCCGCCCACGTCCCAGTGCTCCGAGCGCGTCTCGGTGTCCACGTCGACGATGCCGCCGCGCGTGACCTCCTCCAGGACGACCGCCGCCCCCGCGTCGCCGAAGGTGTAGCCGGCGAACCCGTCCCGGAACGCGGCGAAGTCTGCGGGTGCGCGGCGGACCGCGCGGGACGGGGTCTCACCGGTGACGACCAGGGCGCGCCGGGCACGGCCGGCCTGGATCATGGTCCGGGCGAGGTCGATGCCGTTGACGAAGCTGTTGCAGGCGTTGGTGACATCGAGCGCATGGGCCCTGGTGCCGAGTTCGGCCTGCACCATGTGGGCCGTGGCGGGCTCGACCATGTCGCGCGACGCGGAGGCGAAGAGCAGCAGGTCGATGTCGTACGGATCGAGCGAGGCGGCCGCGAGCGCCTGGCGCGCGGCGCGCACGGCGAGGGTCGACGCGTACTCGTCGTCGGCGGCGACGCGGCGCGTTCGGATCCCGGTGGCCTGGGCGAGCAGCGTCCCGGGCAGGGCCTTGCCGATGCCGCGTGTCGCCTCGCGCTGGAGGCTCCCCGATGTCACGACCGCGTCCGGCAGCGCACTTCCGACGGCGGTGATTCCGACCCGCGGTCGCGGATCGCTCGTCTGTCTGACCATGTGGCGATGCTTTCAGCGCGATGATCCCGCGGCCTGAGTACACCGGCTCAATTCCCCTGGCCACGGGGTGAGTAGCCGCGCGGATGGCCCTGTGGACATGCCGGTGCCCCACCGCCCGGGGAGGCGGTGGGGCACCGGTGCGGACCCTGGAGGTCTACAGCTCCTTGATCCGGATGTCGCGGTAGGAGATCACATCCGTCGTGCCGTGCACCTGGAGGCCGACGTAGCCCTGTGCGTAGCGCCGTCCGTCCGTGCCCGGGTCGTCACCACGCGGCGGAACGAACTCCTGGCCGCCGGTGTTGTCGAACTCGTTGATCAGGACACCGTTGCGGAAGACCGAGTAGTGCTGGCCCTCCACCCGGATCTCGTAGTCGTTCCAGGTGCCCTTCGGGGTGACCCCGGCGCCGCCGAGGCCGACGCGGTCGAAGCCGTAGACCGAGCCGGTCTTGTACATGTCGCCGTCGGGCCGGTCCAGGACCTGCACCTCATGGCCGTACTTGATGGCGACCCACTCGGGCCGCGGCTCCTCCGGGTTGTCGTGGACGTACGGGAAGCGCACGAAGACCCCGCTGTTGGCGTTGCCGGTGCCCGGCGCGTCGTCCCGCCACCGGAGCTTCAGCGAGAAGTCGCCGTACTGCCGCTGGGGGAACCACAGCATGCCCAGGCCGCCCTTGGTGGTGCCGCTCGTCATCGACCCGTCGGCGTTGAGCCCGAACGAACCGCCGCCCACGTGCTGCCACTTGGCGAACGAGGCGGCCGTGCCGTCGAACAGATCGCGGTAGCCGCTGGTCTGGCCGGGCTTGCCGATGCCGGACTGCTTGGCCGCCCGGTAGATCTTCTTGTGCTCGCGCTGGTCGATGACCCCGTCGGCGAGGAGCTGGTCGAGCACCTTGTCGACGTGCTTGAGGAAGAGCGCGTGGGACGCCCAGTCCTTCTCGTCCTCGATCAGCTCGTTGACGGTGCAGCGGGAGCCGGTGACCCGGTTGGGTACGCCCGTGTCGACCGTGCCGACGATCACGGTCAGCCGCTCGTCGAACTCGGGGCAGTTCGGGGCGGGCACCCCGCCGCTCTCGGCGACGGTGAAGGACACCTTCTTCGCCTCCGAGGTGTTGCCGGCCTTGTCGGTCGCCCGGTGCTGCACGGAGTGGAAGCCGACCCGGTCGACGATCACCGGTGTGGTGTAGGCGAGGTAGGGGCCGCCGTCGAGCGAGTACTCGGCCTTCTCCACCCCGGAGCCGGCGTCCGTCGCCGTCAGCGTCACCGTGGCGCTCGTGATGAACGCGCCGTCCGAGTTCTTGGTCCCGGTCACCGTCGCAGAGGTCTCCGGCGGGGTCTTGTCCTCGGTCGGCGGGGCGACGACGGTGAAGTCAACGGCCTTCTCCGCTGCGGCGTTGCCCGCCTTGTCGGTGGCGCGGTAGCGGATCTTGTGGGTGCCGGTCTCATGGACCATCACCGGCGCGGTGTACGGCTGCCAGGCGCCGTCGGCCCCCACCGCGTACTCGATGGTGTTGACCCCGGAGCCGGTGTCCGAGGCGGTGACGGTGATCGTGGCCATGCCCAGGTACCGGCCCTGCTCGTCCTTCTCCCCGGTCACCGTCGCCGAGGTCTCCGGCGGGGTCCTGTCGTCCGTCGGCGGGGCGACGACGGTGAAGTCCACGGCCTTCTCCGCTGCGGCGTTGCCCGCCTTGTCGGTGGCGCGGTAGCGGATCTTGTGGGTGCCGGTCTCATGGACCATCACCGGCGCGGTGTACGGCTGCCAGGGACCGTCGGCCCCCACCGCGTACTCCACCTTGTCCACGCCCGAGCCGGCGTCGGTCGCCGACACGGTCACCGTGGCATGGCCGATGAACGCGCCGTCGGCGTTCTTCTCGCCCTCCACCTTCGCCGAGGTCTCCGGCGCGGTCGTGTCCTCGCCGCCCGGGTCGGTCACCGTCAGGATGCCCTGCATCTGGCCGTGACCGGGGATCGTGCAGTGGAAGCGGTAGCGGCCGGGCGTCAGGGTGACCTCGACCGAATGCTTCCCGCCCTGGTCGTCGTTGGGATTGGCCAGGATGTTCAGCGGGACGTCGTGGTTGTACTCCGGGTCGGAGACGTCGAAGGTCAGCGTGTGCGGCATCCCGGTCGTGTTGCCGGTCGCCGTGCTGTTCTCGAAGACGATCGTCGTCGCCCCCGCGACCGCTGTCGTCGGGAAGGACGCGTAGCGGTCGATCGCGTCGCCCGCGGTCCAGGTCAGGACCTGGGCGGCCGCCGGGACGTCGGCCTCCCGCTCGGCGACCCGCCCGTACGCGACGGTCGACGTCAGCCCGAGCACCATGGCCAGCGCGCCCAGCAGGGCCGTCCACAGACGCAGTTGTCGGTGTCGTACGTGTCTCACTGGGCAGCCGCCTTCCTCGCGAGCTGACCGGCGGCCGGGGTCGGCTCGCCGCCCTTGTAGGTCACGCGCCACAGCGCGGACCTGGAATCGGAGGTGAAGAAGCCGCGCCCGTAGTCGAGGACGTACAGCGAACCGTCCGGCGCGAACTTCCAGTCCATGAGATTGCGGATGCCGTCCGTCCCGACCGGGATGATCTTCTTCAGGGTCTCGGCGTGGACGGGGACACCGCCCTTGCCGACGGTCTTCGGGTCGGTCAGCACCGCGTGCCTGGGCTGGTCGCCGTCGTAGAAGTCACCGACGAACCACTTGCCGTCCCAGTACGACGGCCAGCGCACGGCCGGGTCGCTCTTCCCGGCGTCGTACCGGTACACCGGGCCGTTCATCGTCGCCTGGCCGCCGCCCTTGAGCCACGGCAGCAGCAGCTTCTGCTCCTCCACCTTGTAGCTGGGGATGCCGGCGGCGTCGCGCGGGTAGTCGGGGCCGCCGCCCTGTGGTGAGTACCAGATGGTGTTGGCCGTGATCGGCGGCAGATTCACCAGACCGTCGTTGTTCGGCGACTCGTTCTTCGGCGCGTCGCAGTCGTACCAGCCCAGCGGCGTGTTCGGGTCCGGGAGGTTGCGGTCGCGGTAGGGCTGCTTGTTGCCCATGCAGTACGGCCAGCCGTGGTTGCCCGCCTTGGTGATCGCGGCGAACGTGTCGTACTTCGCCGGGCCCCAGGTGGTCGACGGCGAACCGGCGTCCGGGCCGACCCAGCCCGCGTAGAGGATGTCCGTCGTCCGGTCGACGAAGATGCGCGCCGGGTTGCGCACCCCCATCACATAGATCTCGCCGCGGGTCTTGCCGCCGCCCTCGTCCGGCTCCCGGCCGGTGAAGAGGTTCCCCTCGGGGAGCGTGTAGGTGCCGTCGTCCTCCGGGTGGATCCGGAGGATCTTGCCGTTGAGGTTGTTGGTGTTGCCGGCGGTGCGGCGCGCGTCCGCGAACGAGACGCCCTTGAAGTTCGGCTGCGGGTTGTTGCCGGAGTAACCGCCGCTGAAGCCGGACGAGTTGTTGTCACCCGTCGCGACGTACAGGTTGCCCTTGGAGTCGAAGGCCATCCCGCCGCCCGCGTGGCAGCAGCTGTGGATCTGCACGGGCCACTTCAGCAGGACCTTCTCGCTCGCCAGATCCAGCGTGTCGGTGGCGGGGTCGAGGGTGAAGCGCGAGACGTACCGCTCGGCCATGTGCGTGTCGCGGTTGATCCGCGAGTGCGGTGTGTAGTGCAGATACACCCAGCCGTTGGCCATGAAGTCCGGGTCCAGCTCGATGCCGAGCAGCCCCTCCTCGACCTTGGTGAGTTCGTCGCCGCCGCCCTTGTTGCCGAAGACGGTCAGCGCGCCCGCGAGGGTCACCTTCTTCGTCTTCGGGTCGTAGACGTGGATCTCGCCCCGGCCCTTGCCGATGTCGGGGTTGTTCCAGTCGGTGACCACGGGCCGGGAGGAGTCGGCGCCGCCGCGCCCGATGTAGAGGATCCGTCCGTCGGGGGCCGTGATCAGGCCGTGCGGCTCGCCGATCTGGTCGTTCTGCCCGGGCTGGTTGGGCTGGGTGACGCGCTCCGCCGTGTAGTTGGCGGTGATGGTGGCCTTGCAGTCGGCGCGGGACGTCCGGGAGGTCCACGCAAGCGCGCCGCGCAGATGGTCGCGGAAGTCGGTCTCGGCGTACGAGTCGGCCGTACCGCCCATGCCGGTGTAGAAGGAGCGGCCGCCGTCGTAATCACGGCACCAGGAGACGGGGTGGTCCCAGCCGTTCGCGCCCTGGCCCGGCTGGTACGAGCTCTCCTTGAGCCGGGCGACCGTGTGGACGGAACCGGACGGGTTGACGGCCCAGTTGAACCACTTGTCGGGGCGCTTCCAGTTCAGCGGCAGGCCCTTGGTGGCCGGGTGCTGCCGGTCGCCGACCTCGACGACCGCGCGCTGGACGGTGGCCGGGGAGGTGGTCGGCCGGGCGCCCACCAGACCGGTGAACCAGTCCGAGTAGGGCTCGGTGCGTGCCGCGTCATGGACGCCGACGAAGCCGCCGCCCGCCTCCATGTAGGCCTCGAGACCGGCCTCCTGCTCCGGGTCGAGCACATCGCCGCCGCCGGTCAGGAAGACGACCGCGTTGTACTTGCCGAGCTTCGTGGCATTGGTGAAGACCGAGGCGTCGTCGGTGGCCTCGGTACGGAACCGGCCGGCGGCGGGTCCGGTCAGCCCGATCTGCTCGATGGCCGCGATTCCGGCGTCGACGGTCGGCGACTCCTCGGTGGCCGAGGCGTGGAAGACGAGCACCCGGACGTTCGCCCCGCCCGGCGGCGAGGGCAGGGACAACGTTGTCGCCCTGGGCGACGACGGATCGGGAGCGGGCCGGGCCGTGGCCGCGGTCCCGCCGAGCAGCGACGCGGCCATCGAAGCGGCCAGCAGCGCCGCCGCCGCCCCGCGCCGGGATCTCGACCGGTGATGTGGTGCACGGTGCATGTGGTCACCCACCCCTCATTGGTCACAGCAACAGCCGTGAAACTAGACCTCTTTGGGCGACCCGCCAATAGGTATGGCCGCAATCCGACGAACTTTGTCCTGGGTGTGGAGAAACGAAGATCACCCGACTAGCGTGTGCCCGGCCCAACCCGATTTCCCGACGGCACTGGGGAGTTCGTATGGACAGAAGGAGCTTCAGCCGGCGCCTGCTGGCGGGTGGAGCGGTCGCCGCGACAGGCGTGACATCGTTGTCTCTCGCCATCGCTCCCGCCGCGACATCCGCGGAGGGCGCACCGAAGACTGCCCCGGCCGGCGGCCGGGTACGCCATCTCAAGCTGTACGCCGAGAAGTTGCCGGACGGGCAGATGGGCTACGGCCTGGAGAAGGGCAAGGCGACGGTCCCGGGACCATTGATCGAGATCGTCGAAGGGGACACGCTGCACATCGAGTTCGAGAACACGATGGACGTGGCGGCCAGTCTCCATGTCCACGGGGTCGACTACGACATCGCCAGCGACGGCACCCGGATGAGCAAGAGCCATGTCGAACCCGGCGGCACCCGGACGTACACCTGGCGCACCCACACCCCGGGCAAGCGCGCGGACGGCACCTGGCGTCCCGGCAGCGCGGGCTACTGGCACTACCACGACCACGTGGTGGGCACCGACCACGGCACGGGCGGTATCAGGAAGGGCCTCTACGGCCCGGTGGTGGTGCGCAGGAAGGGCGACATCCTCCCCGACAAACAGTTCACGATCGTCTTCAACGACATGACGATCAACAACAAGCCCGCACACCAGAGCCCGAACTTCCAGGCCACGGTGGGCGACCGGGTCGAGATCGTGATGATCACGCACGGCGAGTACTACCACACGTTCCATATGCACGGTCACCGCTGGGCGGACAACAGGACCGGCCTGCTGACCGGCCCGGACGACCCGTCACGCGTCATCGACAACAAGATCACCGGGCCGGCGGACTCCTTCGGCTTCCAGATCATCGCGGGTGAACACGTGGGCGCGGGTGCGTGGATGTACCACTGCCATGTGCAGAGCCATTCGGACATGGGAATGGCGGGCCTGTTCCTGGTGGCGAAGCCGGACGGGACGATCCCGGGCCACGAGCCGCACCATCCGGCGGCGGCCCGGGAGTCCGGGGAGTCCGGGGCGCCGGGAGCGTCCGCGGAGCACGCGCACTGAGTGGTCCGGCGGCCTCAACGGCCGTAGTTCGCCCGGCACAGCGCGACGAAGGACGGGTCGGCGACACCGTTCGACGCACGGCACAGATCGTCCATGTCGTAGTGGGTCCGCGGCCGGGGCGGGTGCACACCGGAACGCGTCTTGCGCGGCTGCCGCGACCTGGCCTGCTCCGTGCGCTCCGGCTGATCCGCCGGCGCCGCGTCGGGACGCTCGCCCCGGGGCCGCTTCGCCGGTGTCTGCGCCGGGGTCTCGCGCCGCGGGGGTACCTCGGCCTTCCTCTCGTCCGCGATCCGTGGCAGTGGTGGCTTCTGCGGCCCGGTCGAGGCGAGTTCGCCGTCCGCCGTCGGCTGTGCGGGCCGCTCCGGCCCGGCCGGTGCCGCCGACCGGTCGGCCGCCGGGGCGAGTCCGGCCGCCGGCGGTTGCGCAGGCACGGCGGACACCGAGACACAGCCGGTCGTCGCGGTGAGAAGTACGGCAAGGGCGAGGGGCCTGATCCGGGGGTGCATCCGCCCACCCTGCCGCAGCGCGGCCCCGCGGAGCGACGGCACACGGGCGGACCCACCATGACGAGTGATCGGGCGGGACCCATGGCGACGTCGGTCGTTGATACGGCAAGCCTCGTCAAGCCGTGATCACCTCGGCCGGTGCCTCGTACGCTGTACGGCCCCGGGTCACCACACCCGGCACGCGGGTCCACGGCACGTGCGCGCACCACGCGGCACGTGCGGCACTGCGTGCGGCGGGGCGGGATCGGTAGCAGACTCGTCAAGGGGGCGAGCCACGACCACGGGGCCGATCCCGGCCGCCCACGAAGGAGCGACGCGCCATGCTCACCACCCGCTATCTCACCGGCTCCCCGAACTGGCTCGACCTCGGCACCCCCGACCTCCAGGGCGCGGCGGCGTTCTACGGCGGCCTGTTCGGATGGGCCTTCCAGTCGGCGGGGCCCGAAGCCGGCGGTTACGGAATGTTCCAGCTGGACGGCAAGACCGCCGCCGGAGGCATGACGGTCCCCGCGGAGCGGGCCGGCACCGCCTGGACCCTGTACTTCCAGTCCACCAGCGCCGATGACACGGCCAAACGGGTGAGGGACGGCGGCGGAGCGGTCGAGCACGAGCCGTCGGACGTCTGGGACCTGGGCCGTATGGCGCACTTCACCGACCCGGCGGGCGCCGGCTTCGCCACCTGGCAGCCGGGCACCAACAAGGGCCTGGACCTGGTGAACGAGACGGGCGCGCTGTGCTGGGCCGAGCTCTACACGCCGGAGACGGACGCGGCGATGCGCTTCTACCGGTCGGTCTTCGGCTGGGACGAGTTCGCTGTACCCCTCCCGGGCGGCGACAGCTATACGACGGTCAACCCCGCGGGCGCGGGCGAGGACGCGATGTTCGCCGGCCTCGTTCCCCTGGAGGCAGACCCGGCCGAGGCGGCGGAAGGACCGTACTGGCTCCCGTACTTCGAGGTCACGGACACGGACGCGGTGGCGGCGAGCGCGACACGGCTCGGCGGCACGGTCCGCACGGAGCCGATCGACCTGGAGGACGTGGGGCGCATCGCGAAGCTCGCGGACCCGTACGGAGCGCGCTTCGCCGTGATCACGAGCGTGGCGCGGGAGACGTGACGCGGGAGACGTGACGCGGCCGGGCCGAGCGGACCGTTGAGCGTTCATTGACACGGTGTTTATCGCCGCCGGGCAGCCTGTCCATCATGCCGATCAACACCACACCCGAGCACGAACTCTCCTGGCAGGAAACGGCCCTGTGCGCCCAGGCCGGCCCCGAATTCTTCTTCCCGGCCCCCGGCTCCTCCACCCGCGAGGCGAAGCAACTGTGCGGCGCGTGCGAGGGGCGGGTGGCATGCCTGGAGTACGCGCTCGCGAACGACGAGCGGTTCGGTGTGTGGGGCGGGATGTCCGAGAAGGAACGGGGCAGGCTGCGACGCTCCCAGCTCCGGCGGCGCGGCTAAGTGCTGTGACCGGAATGGTGTGCCGGGCCTCGCGAGCCGGTGAACCTTTCCGGTCACGGCACCGGGGTCCGTCCGTCAGGCCGCCGGGATGCGGAACGTCTCCCCGTACACCTGCCACTCCAGCGGGGCCGTCAGGTCCAGGTTGCCGTCCCGCAGGAACACCCGTTGCGCGGTGTCGATGCGGGAGGTGTCGCGCTGGGCCGTGCTGAGCCTGGTCTTCATGACCGAACGGCTCGCGTCGAGGACGGCGTTCAGATACGCCTTCTCGTCGCCGCCCTCGGCGGCCGTCCCCGCCTGCTTCATGGCCGCCCGCCGGATGCCGTAGAAGCCGTGCTCGTCCAGGCCGGGGCCGTGGAGCAGCATCGCGTCGTAGTAGATGAACTGGCCGAGCGTGCCGAGGCCGTCCATCTTGGCCAGCCGGACGGCCGGGTCGAAGTAGATCCGGTCGCGCGCCGCGTCCTGGGCGTCGCGGAAGGCCTGCTTCCGGGCCTCGGCGACCCAGGCCCCGGCGAAGCCGGGATCCAGACCCTCGTGGGAATCGGTGCCGTCGACCTGCCTGAGGGCGGGGAGGTACCGGGCGAGGCCGTTGTCCGGGTGGGCCGCGGTGTACGCCTCGACGAGCTGCAGCATGTCGTTGGTGCCGGAGCAGAAGCCGATGATCCCCGCGGTGTAGCCGTTGCCGTCGCCGAGGTCCTCGATGGCGCCGTACCGGCCGCGCCAGTTGAGCGTGGAGTGCTCGGCGCTGGCCACGAGCCGCGCGGCGATCTCCTTCTTCGCAGGGTCGGCGAGCCCCGGCGGCAAGGTGTCGATCCGCTCGTCCAGCGCCCGCTGCTCCGCCGCCGAGCCCGCCTTGAGCGGATTCGGCGCGGGAGTGGCCGCCTGCCGCACCGCCTGCGGCCGGTCGGCGAGGGGCACCTCGTCCTCCCCGCCGAGGCCGACGCCGAGGACGAGGGACACGGCGGCGGCGGCCGGTGCGCCGATGAGAACGATGCGGGTCACGGGTTTCACGCCGCACAGAGTACGGTCCGCGTCACCGGCACAGAACGCCCGGGCGCAAACCTGTGCCCTGCGGGTGGCCCACGATGCCGGCAGACGGCCACCGCGCGCCTTCCGACTGACTACCGGCCGAGGTCCCGGCTCGGCGCGCGTGCGGGCGCGGTCCGGGCCGGTCACGGTCCAGGGCGCCCAGGCGCGGTCCCGGCGGGTCGCGGTCCAGTGCTCGCGCCGTCGGACGCGGTTCCCGGGCAGGTCCGAGTGCTCGCCGGCGCAGACCCGGGCCTGTCCGGGCACTCAGGCGAGGCCCCGGCCGGTCACGGTCCAGGGCGGTCAGGCGCGGTGCGGGCCGGTCATGGCCCACGGCCGAGGCCATTGCACGCGGTCCCGGGCGGACCGGGGTGCTCCCCGGCTCAGTCCCGGGCCTGCCCGGGCACTCAGGCGACGCCTGGCCGGTCACGGTCCAGGGCCATGGGACGCGTTCCCGGGCGGACTCGGGTGCCCCCGGCTCAGTCCCGGGCTTGCCCGGGTACCCAGGCGACGCTCTGGCCTGTCACAGGACGGTCGTGCGCGGTCCGGGCCGGTCATGGCCCACTGCCGAGGCCATTGCACGCGGCTCCGGGCGGACCCGGGTGCTCGCGGGCTCAGTCCCGGGCTTGCCCGGGCATTCAGGCGACGCCCCGACCGGTCACGGCCCAGGGCCGGTGCCTTCGAACAGGGTCCCGGGCCTGCCCGGGGCACCCAGGCGAGGCCCAGGCTCAGCTCCGACCAGCCCGGGTCAGCCCGTCCAGCCCGGCTCGGGCGTCGCTCAGCCCGCGGCGCGAGCCGCCAGGCGGGCCTTGCGGGCCGCGAGCTTCTCGTCGAACTTGCGGGCCTCCGAGTCCAGCCCGCCCATGTACAGACCAAGCTCCTCCTGTGCCTTGAGGCCCTCCGGGCCGAGGCCGTCGATCTCCATGACCTTCAGGAAGCGCAGCACCGGCTGCAGCACGTCGTCGTGGTGGATCCGCATGTTGTAGATCTCACCGATCGCCATCTGCGCCGCCGCGCGCTCGAATCCCGGTATCCCGTGCCCGGGCATCCGGAAGTTCACCACGACGTCGCGCACGGCCTGCATGGTCAGGTCCGGTGCGATCTCGAAGGCCGCACCGAGGAGGTTGCGGTAGAAGACCATGTGGAGGTTCTCGTCGGTGGCGATGCGCGACAGCATCCGGTCGCAGACCGGGTCGCCCGACTGGTGGCCGGTGTTGCGGTGGGAGATACGGGTCGCGAGCTCCTGGAACGAGACGTACGCGACCGAGTGCAGCATCGAGTGGCGGTTGTCGGACTCGAAGCCCTCCGACATGTGCGACATACGGAACTGCTCCAGCTTGTCCGGGTCGACGGCGCGCGAGGTGAGCAGGTAGTCGCGCATCACGATGCCGTGCCGGCCCTCCTCGGCGGTCCAGCGGTGCACCCAGGTGCCCCAGGCCCCGTCGCGGCCGAAGAGAGACGCGATCTCGTGGTGGTAGCTGGGCAGGTTGTCCTCGGTCAGCAGGTTGACGATGAGGGCCGTCCTGCCGATGTCCGTGACCTTGGACTGGCCGGACTCCCACGCCTCGCCGTCCTCGAACAGCCCGGGGAAGTTCCGCCCGTCCGACCAGGGCACGTACTCGTGCGGCATCCAGTCCTTGGCGACCTTCATGTGCCGGTTGAGTTCCTTCTCGACCACTTCCTCCAGCGCGTACAGCAGCCGGGCGTCGGTCCACGCTTCCGAACTGCCGAGGTGGGGAGAGGTGATCGTCACGGGTACTCCTGGGGGCGGGGATGAGGACGGGGGACGGAACGGGGAGACGAGCGGAACGAACGTCGCCGTGGCAGCGCGCCGGCCGGATGAGGGCATGCGACTACCTACGGCTTCGTAGGTTACGAAACCGTAGGTTAAAGGCGGGGTAAGCCATCGTCCAAGCCCGTGACCGTGATGTCTGCCTACGCGTCGTTATGCGTGCAGGTCCCGTAGGCGTACCGAGAGACAGGTCACGCAGCCTTCGAGCTTCTCGAACTCGCTGATGTCGACCGGAACGGGTGCATATCCAAGATCCATGAACAGCTCCGCGGTCTTGGGGGCACTCGTCGCCATCAGCAGCTTTCCTCCGCCGAGCAGCACCACGTGCGCCCCGGCCTCCTCGGGGACGGCGAGGAAGCGCGGGAACAGCGAAGGCTGCTCGACGAGCGGCTCGTAGCCGATCACGGTCCCGTCCGGCAGGGCGGTCACCGCCGACTTCAGATGGAGTACACGCGACAGCGGTACGGGGACGACGCGCGCCCCCAGCGGCGCGAAGGCCGCCCGCAGCTGCTGCACACCGGCCGCGTTGGTCCGGCCGCCCCGCCCCACGTAGATCGTGTCGCCGATCTTGAGGACATCGCCCCCGTCGAGCGTGCCCGGCTCCCAGACCCAGTTCACCGAGCAGCCCAGCCGCGCCAGGGCCTCCTCGACACCGTCCGTCTCGGGGCGGCGCGACGCGGCCCCGGACCGGGCGATGAGGGCCACGTTCCGGAACATCACGACGGTGTCCTCGACGAAGACGCCGTCCGGACAGTCGTCGGCCGGGTCGGCCTCGACCGTGTCCCAGCCGTGCGCGCGCAGGGCGTCGCCGTACGCCTCCCACTGGGCGAGCGCCGCCCCCACGTCGACGGGACGGCGCTCCACATGGGTGACCAGGCCCTCCGCCAGGCGTGGGCTCGGGCGTCGGATCAGGGCTCTTCTGCTCGGCACGGGCTCTCCAGGGGCCGATCGGGGGGTGACGGGGCCATCACTAGCCCCATCTGCCCCGTTCCGTAAAGACCACACGGGCTCTTGAGCGCCGCACGGGCTCGGCCCTGGGTCCGCCTCAACCCCGTGTCCGCCTCAGCCCTGTGTCCGCCTCAGCCTCGTGGATACGCCTCCCGCACCTCCTCCGCCGTCGTGGGCCGCAGCTCTCCGTCGAGCAGCAGCCAGCGGGTGATCCCGAGGGACTCCAGGAACGTCACGTCGTGGCTCGCCACGATCAGCGCTCCCTCGTACGCCTCGAGCGCCTCGGTCAGCCCCCGCACACTCGCCATGTCCAGGTTGTTCGTCGGCTCGTCCAGCATCAGCAGCTGCGGCGCCGGTTCGGCGAGCAGCAGCGCCGCCAGCGCGGCCCGGAACCGCTCGCCGCCGGAGAGGGTGCCGGCCAACTGCTCCGCCCGCGCTCCACGGAAGAGGAAGCGGGCCAGCCGCGCCCGGATCGTGTTGTCCGTCGCCTCGGGCGCGAACCGCGCGACGTTCTCGACCACGCTCAGCCCGTCGTCGAGCACGTCCAGCCGCTGGGGAAGGAAACGCAGCGGCACCTCTGCCGCCACCTCGCCCGCGACCGGCTCCAGTTCGCCGGCGATCGTGCGCAACAGGGTGGTCTTCCCGGCCCCGTTGCGCCCGACGAGCGCGATCCGCTCCGGGCCGCGAAGCTCGAACTCGCCCTCGACGCGAGCCCCGTAACGCAGCTCGACCCCGGAGAGCCGCAGGACACCACGGCCCGGATGCACCTTGGTGTACGGAAGCTCGACCCGGATCTCGTCGTCGTCGCGCACCGCCTCCACGGCTTCCGCCAGCCGTTCCTTCGCCTCGCTCAGCTTCTCCGTGTGCATGATGCGGTGCTTGCCCGCCGACACCTGCGCCTGACGTTTGCGCGCTCCCATCACGATCTTGGGCTCGCGCTTCTGCTCGAACATCTTCTGCCCGTAGCGCTTGCGGCGGGCCAGTTTGACCTGGGCCTCCGTCAGCTCGCGCTTCTGCCGCTGCACATCGGCCTCGGCGACACGGACCATGCGTTCCGCGGCCTCCTGCTCGACGGCCAGCGCCTCCTCGTACGCCGAGAACGCGCCGCCGTACCAGGTCACCTCGCCGTCGCGGAGATCGGCGATCTGGTCGACCCTCTCCAGCAGTTCGCGGTCGTGGCTGACCACGATCATCACTCCGGACCAGGCCTCCACCGCGTCGTACAGCCTGCCGCGCGCGTACAGATCGAGATTGTTGGTCGGCTCGTCGAGCAGGAGGACATCAGGACGGGCCAGCAGCAGCGCCGCGAGCCTCAGCAGCACGCATTCGCCGCCCGACATCTCGCCGATGGTCCGGTCGAGGCCGATGTGTGCGAGGCCGAGCTGATCGAGTGTCGCGCGTGCCCGTTCCTCCACGTCCCAGTCGTCGCCGACCGCGGTGAAGTTCTCCTCGCGTACGTCACCGGCCTCGATCGCGTGCAGCCCGGCACGGGCCTCGGCGATTCCGAGGGCCGCGTCGACGCGCACCGACGTGTCGAGCACGACGTTCTGCGGCAGATAGCCGACGTCGCCGGCCACTCGCACGCTGCCGTCGACGGGCGTGAGTTCGCCGGCGATCAGCCGCAGCAGTGTCGACTTCCCGGAGCCGTTGAGACCGATCAGACCGGTCCTGCCGGGTCCGACGGCGAGCTGGAAGTCCTCCAGCACCGGGCTGCCGTCCGGCCAGGAGAAGGACAGCGAGGAGCAGGTGACATAGGTGGGGAAGGTAGACATACGGGTCTCCCTGTTGCGTGAGAAGTGAAGGGGCAACGGGTGAGACACCGGTCGGACGGCACAAAGGCCCTGGTCCGGGAACGGGACGGCTCGTACGCCGAGGTCGCACACGGGCACGCGGGCGGAAAGCCGCGTGACACGGTGTCTCAGGACCTCAGACGAGCAACGTCCTACTCCGATCGACGACAACAGGGCCGGATACGACGCTACGCCCGGACCTGGCGGCCGGGCAATCGATTTACCGCGTTCCCGCTCGACGGGCTCCCGGCGGAGCGGATGCCGGGCGGCAGGCGGCCACGCGGCACATTGGCACGCGGTACATGGCACAGGCCACACGCCACACGGCACACGCCACACGGCATTCAAGACGGCAGGCCTCGGATGCCGGACGTCGATGTCGGAAACTCGCCGGACAGGCGCGCCGCGGGGCTGGTTGAGTGATCGCCATGACGAGCCTCCACGACCGCGCCCGCCACTTCCGCTCCCTGCACGTTCCCGGCCGCCCGCTGGTCCTGCCCAACGCCTGGGACGTCGCCAGCGCACGGATCATCGCCGCCGCCGGGGCGTCGGCCATGGCCACCACCAGCGCCGGGGTCGCCTGGGCCCTCGGCGCCGCGGACGGCGACCGGCTCGACCGCGCCTCCGCCGTCGGTCAGGTCGCCGCCATCGCCGCCGCCGTGGACCTGCCCGTCACCGCCGATGTCGAAGGCGGGTTCGAGAGCGACGAGGACGGTGTCGCCGGCACGGTCCGCGCGGTACTCGCCGCCGGTGCCGTCGGCATCAACATCGAGGACGGGACCCGATCGCCCGCCGAGCACGTCCGGCGTATCGGCGCCGCCCGCGCCGCCGCCGACGCCGAAGGGGTGCCGCTCTTCATCAACGCCCGGATCGACACCTATCTCGCCGGTCTGGGCGACCGGGCGGGCCGCCTCGAGGAGTCGCTGAAGCGCGCGGCCGACTGTCTGGCGGCGGGCGCGGACGGCGTGTTCGTCCCCGGTGTCCTGGTCCCGGAGATCGTGAGCGCCCTGGTCAAGGGCGTGGACGCACCGCTGAACGTGCTGGTGGGCCATGGCGCGCCGGCTGTGGCGGAACTGGCGGGGCTCGGGGTCGCACGGATCAGCGCGGGCTCATCGATCGCGCAGGCCGCCCACGGCCTGGTGCGCGACGCGGCCCGGGAACTGCTCACCGAGGGGACCTGCGAAAGGCTCGCGGACGGCTCCACGTACGGGGAGATGAACGCGCTGATGAGCGTGCCTCAGTAGGCGTCGCGGATCAGCTCGGCCAGATCCGCGTCGAGATCGAGAAAGAGGTGCTCGCGGCCGGCCGGGACGAGCCCCTGCACCCGCTTGAGGAAGCGGCGCAGCTCGGAGGTGCGGATGTGCACCATCGCGATGCCCTCGGGCGCGTGGAACTCCAGGACGGTGCGGTCGTACCCGTACGGCCGCACGCGTACGTCACCCACTCCGGCCGGCTCCTCCATGCCCTGCGCGAGCAGCTCCCGCGAGAACGCCCAGGACACCTCGGTGCCCTCCAGCGTCGCCGGCGGCGGGAACGCCATGCTGACCGCGAACGGATCATGGCGGTCGTAGCGCAGGGTCGCGGGTACGGATTCCATCTGTGGCGCGGAGGCGACCAGACGGGCCTGTACGGCCTGCTCGATGACACTGGACAAGGCCCGCTCCCTCACTTCGCTGCGGCTCGGCCGACATGTTTCTGGCACAGAAGTAGACGGGGGAACGACGGAATCCGTGCATCGGTGGGGAGCGTGACATGCGTCACCGCGGGAGGCGCTCTGGACCGCGTGCCGGGGGTCGGCTACGTTCGCGCGCCATGAGACCCAAGGGGAAGTCGAGACGGACGGTGTCGGCGGGGCTGTGCGGGGTGGCGCTGGCCGCGGTGCTGGGAGCGGCCCTGGCGGTGCCCGCGCAGGCGGACACCCGGGACGCGGCGGGTGGGACACCGCACTGGGAGCTCAAGCAGACCGGTACGGACGTACGGTTCCGCGGCCTCGCCGCCGTCAGCCGTACGACCGCGTGGGCCGCGGGCTCCAAGGGCACCGTGCTCCGCACCACGGACGGCGGCCGCGGCTGGCGGAACGTCTCGCCGCCGGGAGCGGGCGAGTTGGAGTTCCGCGACGTCGAGGCCTTCGACGCCCGCAGGGCGGTCGTGCTGGCCATCGGTGAGGGCGAGGCGTCGCGCGTGCTGCGCACCGAGGACGGGGGAGCGACCTGGACCGAGGCCTTCCGCAACACCGATCCCCGGGCCTTCTACGACTGCATCACCTTCTTCGACCCGCGTCACGGCCTCGCCATGAGCGACCCGGTCGACGGCAAGTTCCGCATCCTGTCGACGGGCGACGGCGGGAGGTCGTGGAAGGTGCTGCCCGACGCCGGAATGCCGGACGCGCAGCCGGGCGAGGCGGGTTTCGCGGCGAGCGGCCAGTGCCTGGTGAGTTCCGGCCCGAAGGACGTCTGGCTGGCCACGGGAGGTGGCGCCACCGCGCGCGTCCTGCACTCCGCCGACCGCGGGCTGCACTGGACCGCCGCCGAGTCGTCGATCCCGGCGGGAGATCCGGCCCGGGGCGTCTTCGCGCTCGCCTTCCGGGACCGCGCGCACGGTCTCGCGGTCGGCGGCGACTACCGGACCGGGGAGGCCTCCCCGCGGGCCGGCGCGGTCACCCGGGACGGCGGCCGCAGCTGGCGGCAGTCGGCGACCCCGCCGCCCGCCTACCGCTCGGGCGTCGCCTGGCTGCCCCACAGCCGGTCGGCCGCGCTCGCCGTCGGACCCACCGGCACGGACCTGACGACCGACGCCGGCCGCACCTGGCGCACCGTGGACACCGGCTCGTACGACACCGTCGACTGCACACCGGACTTCGGCTGCTGGGCGGCGGGCGAGAAGGGACGCGTGGCACGACTGGAGCGGTGACGAAGCGGTGCCGAGCGCCGAGCACGGTGACGGGCACTGAGAACGGTGGCGAGGGCGGGTGCCCTCGCCACCGGGCGCGCTCGCCGGCCGCGCCTGCCCTAGGCGAGGGGCTGCTGCTTGTACCGCTCCAGCGCGGGCGTCGTCTTCGTCGCCACGAACTCCGTGATCCGGTACTCGCACACTCCGCCCACCGCGTACGGATCGGTCGCCGCGATCTCCTCGATGCGTGCACGATCGTCGCCGACGACGATCAGGACACCGCCGTCGCGCGGGTTCTTGCGGCCCGAGGCGAGGACGACGCCCTCCTCGTACAGGGCGTCCAGCCAGGCCACATGAGCCGCGGCCAGTTCGTCGACGCGCTCGATCGGTGCGGTGTAGGTCAATTCCATCACGAACATGATCGTCAGGTTAGCCGGGTGTCTAGGGTGGGGCTCATCATGACCACCATCAGGACACCCGCCGACGAGGCCGAGGCCCGTGCCGTACAGGACGAACTGCGCGCCCGCGTCGTGCTGGACGAGCCCGGCCCCCCGCCCGGCACCGGCCTGGTCACCGGGGTCGACGTGGCCTACGACGACGAGCGCGACGTCGTGGTCGCCGCCGCAGTCGTCCTCGACGCCGCGACGCTCGCGGTCGTCGAGGAGACCACCGCGGCCGGCCGGGTCACCTTCCCCTACATACCGGGCCTGCTCGCCTTCCGCGAGATCCCGACCGTGCTGAGCGCGCTGGAGTCGCTGGAGAACGACCCCGGGCTCGTCGTCTGCGACGGCTACGGCCGCGCCCATCCACGCCGCTTCGGACTCGCCGGCCACCTCGGGGTGCTCACGGGTCTGCCGGTGCTCGGCGTCGCGAAGAACCCGTTCACGTTCTCGTACGATCCGCCGGGCGATCGCCGCGGGGACTCCTCACCGCTCGTCGCGGACGACGGCGAGGAGGTCGGCCGGGCGCTTCGCACCCAACATGGGGTCAAACCGGTCTTCGTCTCCGTCGGCCACCGGATCTCCCTCGACAACGCCTGCGCCCACACGCTCGCGCTCGCCCGGCACTTCCGCCTGCCCGAGTCCACCCGCCGGGCGGACGCGCTCTGCCGCCGGGCGCTGCGCGAGGCGACCGCCTGACCCGGCCGGGAGACGGCGGCCGGCAGGCATCGGGCAGGCGACGGCTGCGGCAACGCGCGGTGACGCCGGCCGCCGGGGGCGGCAGCGCCTTCGTGGCCTCCGGCAGGCCCGCACGCCGGCCCGCGGTAGACGATGGCCCAGGCCGTGCGTCGTTCCGCGCACGCCGCCCCGCGCCGGGCGGCTGAGCGGGCCGTGCGCCGTTCAGCGCACGTCGGCGACCCTGAAGGTGATCCCGGCGGCGCGCAGGCGCTCCAGGAGCGCGTCGCCCATCGCGACGGCCGTGGTGACCTGGCCCGCGGTGTCCGGGAGTTCGTCCAGCGCGAGAGCGAGCACCGACTCGGCGAGCATCTTCGCCGTCTCGCCGTAGCCCGGGTCGCCGCCCGAGACCTCGGTGAAGACCCGCCGGCCACCGCCCTCACCGACGAAGCGGATCCGGAACCAGCTGCGTTCGCGCTGCTCGGCGCTCGGGCCACGGCCCGGTTCGTAACGGTCCATCAGCCACTTGCGGGCGGGCGGAAGCTGCGCCAGCGCGGCCAGCGCCCCGAGCGCGGCGGGGCCGCCGAGCGCCATCGGGAGCGTCTTGACCGAGGCGTAGTGGCGGTACTGGAAGTCGGGGCCGTAGCGCTTGAGGCCCGCGGCCGAGCGTGCCACGATCCGCGGGTCGAGCGTGGGCAGCGGCAGCGCCCAGGCGCCGGTCTCGCTGCTGAAGCGGGGCGCCCCGAGCTGCGCCCTGGCACGGCGGCCCACGAGCCGCGGCTCGTGCAGCTTGCGCTCCCGCGCCGCGCGGACGGTCTGCCGCTGCCGCCCCATCGCCGTGATCGCGGAGGCGAACGTGCCGCCCGAGAAGATGCCGCCGGCGCGCACGAAGCCGTCGACGCGCAGTGGTACGTCCTGCGGCAGCTGCTGGACCGTGAAGTACGCGCCCAGGTCGTGCGGCACCGAGTCGAAGCCGCACGCGTGCACCAGCCGGGCGCCGGTCTCACGGGCCCGAGCGTCGTGCCGTAGGAACACCGTGTCCACGAACTCGGGCTCACCGGTGAGGTCGGCGTAGTCCGTACCGGCCTCCGCGCACGCCGCCACCAGCGGCTCGCCGTACCAGACGTACGGTCCGACCGTCGTCGCCACGACGCGCGTGGACTCGGCGAGCGCGCGCAGCGAGTCCGGGTCCGCGGCGTCGGCGACGACCAGGGGCAGCCCGGCACACGCGGGGTTGATCGCGGTGAGCCGTTCGCGCAGCCGCTCCAGCCGTGCCGCGCTGCGTCCGGCGACGGCCCACCGGCACCCCTCGGGCGCATGTGCGGCGAGATACTCGGCGGTGAGCGTGCCGACGAAGCCCGTCGCCCCGAAGAGCACGATGTCGTACGGCCGCTCCGGTCCGTGCTGCCTGTTCACTGGCCCCTCCGCCCGCTGTGGGTCATGCTCCGTGCCGATGCTGCCGGCCGAGGCTAGCGTGAGCCGGGACAGTACGTGCGACCGGGAGGGACGGGATGGCTGCTCCACCGAAAGGCGCCCTGGCGAAATGGGAGAAGGTGCGGTCCTTTGCCCTGGGCCTGCCGGGTGCCACCGAGGAGTTTCCCTGGGGGGAGACCGTCGTCAAGGTCAACAAGAAGATCTTCGTCTTCCTGGGTGTCGACGACGGCAGCTACCCCCTGGGCATCGGCGTCAAGCTCAAGGACGAGGCGATGCACGCGCACGCCCTGTCCTGCCCGGGCGCTGAGCCGTCGGGCTACGGCCTCGGCAAGGCGGGCTGGGTGCAGATCCCGCTGGCCGTCAGGGGCGCCCCGGCGGCAGAGGTGCTCTGCGACTGGGTCGAGGAGAGCTACCGGACGATCGCCACGAAGAAGCTGATCGCCGAACTCGAGGCCCGCTGACGCGCTGCCCTCCGCCGGCACCCCGCTGGTCGACCCGCACCCGCGGGTCGACCAGCGGGGTGCCGGTGTCCGCCCTGCCGTCAGCGGTAGTCGTCCGGATGGTCCTGCATCCACACGTTGATCCGGTCACGGGTCCCCACGAGTTCCTTCTGGTGCGTCTTGAGGTTCTCGTACGACCTGTCCTGGCCGAGGGTCTTGCGCAGTTCCGCGATCCACTCGATCGGCTCGGGGAAATGCCCGGGGCCCTTGGGGTCGGCCTTCATCGCCTTGTCCAGCCGCTCCAGCTCGTCGTGGACCCGCCCGAGGAAGTACGCGCACTGGCCGTCGCCGCCCGTGCAGCCGTCGCCGAGGGTGGCCTGGAGTCCGGCGAAGGCGTCGCGGACCAGCTCCGGCCCGGGTGCGGGTGGCACGCTGGACCGTGTGCCGGCAGGGGGCTGCGCCTCGCCGGCGGCGGGCTGTGTCCCGGCGGCGGCCGTCGTGTGCGTACCCCCGGTGTCCGGCTGACCGCCGCCCGTGGCGGAGCAGGAGATCAGCAGTGCCGCCGGAAGTGCGACGAGCGCTGCGACGCGGACGGGGCGGGGTATACGCATGGAGTCTCCGTTTCCTGGATCCGGCCGCAGGACCCTACCGTCACGGAGAGAAAAACCAAGCGCTTGCTCGCCTCAAGGGCTTGTGCGAAGTGGAACGCGTTCTTAACATCACTGATGTTACATCAGTTGTGTCACAGTGCTGGGGGCTTGATGGCAGCGACAGGGAACGGTCCGCCGGGCGGTCCGCTGGCCGGGGTGCGCGTGGTCGAGCTGGCGGGCATCGGGCCCGGCCCGTTCGCCGCCATGCTGCTCGCCGACCTCGGCGCCGATGTCGTACGGATCGACCGCCCCGGCGGCTCCGGGCTCGCGATCGACCCGGCGTACGACCTGACCAACCGCAACAAAAGGTCCGTACTGATCGACCTGAAGGCCGACGGCGGTGCCGAACAGGTCCTCGACCTGGTCGAACGCGCCGATGTGCTCATCGAGGGCTACCGCCCCGGGGTGGCCGAGCGGCTCGGTGTCGGACCCAAGGAATGCCACGCCCGGAATCCCCGGCTGGTCTACGGCCGGATGACCGGCTGGGGCCAGGAGGGCCCGCTCGCCCAGCGCGCCGGCCATGACATCGCGTACATCGCGATCACCGGCACCCTTGGCATGATCGGCAAACCGGACGAACCGCCCGCCGTG
This sequence comes from Streptomyces sp. NPDC091376, assembly GCF_044757085.1. Lineage (NCBI taxonomy): Bacteria > Bacillati > Actinomycetota > Actinomycetes > Kitasatosporales > Streptomycetaceae > Streptomyces > Streptomyces sp. NPDC091376. The sequence goes on from NZ_JBIVUF010000004.1 coordinate 174,636, forward strand.
CCCGCCAACCTCGTCGGCGACTACGCGGGCGGCTCGCTCTACCTCGTCATCGGCGTGCTGGCCGCACTGCAGCACGCCCGTACCACCGGCGGCGCCGGCCAGGTCGTGGACGCCGCCATCGTCGACGGCGCCGCGCACCTCGCCACGATGATCCACGGAATGATGGCCGCGGGCGGCTGGCGGGACAGCCGCGGCGCGAACCTCCTCGACGGCGGCTGCCCGTTCTACGGGACCTACGAGACCGCCGACGGGCAGTACATGGCGGTCGGCGCCCTCGAGCAGCAGTTCTACAACGAGTTCATCGAGCTGCTCGGCCTCGGGGACGAGGCGCCGGCCCGCAAGGACTTCGCCCGCTGGGACGAACTACGCGCCGCCGTGGCCGACCGCTTCCGTACGAGGACGCGGGACGAGTGGACGGCGGTCTTCGAAGGCTCCGACGCGTGTGTGGCCCCCGTACTGTCGCTGCGGGAGGCCCCGGCCCACCCGCATCTGGCCGCCCGCGGAACCTTCACCGACCACGGCGGGATCACCCAGCCCGCCCCCGCGCCCCGGTTCTCCGCGACCCCCGGGGCCGTGTACCGCCCGCCGGCCCAGCCGGGTGCGGACACCGAAGCGGTCGCACGCGACTGGGACGTACCGAGCATCCGGATCAGGCAGCAGGGCGGGGAGCGGTAATGGCGATGAAACGGCAGATCTTCGGACCGGAGCACGAGGCGTTCCGCGAGACCGTCCGCACCTTCCTCAGCAAGGAGGTGCTCCCGCACTACGAGCAGTGGGAGCTGGACGGCATCGTCTCGCGCGACGCCTGGCTGGCGGCGGGCAGGCAGGGGCTGCTCGGGCTCGCCGTCCCCGAGGAGTACGGCGGCGGCGGGAACACCGACTTCCGCTACAGCGCCGTCCTGGCCGAGGAATTCACCCGGGCCGGCGCCGCCGGGCTCGCGGTCGGCCTGCACAACGACATCATCGGGCCGTATCTCACCTCGCTCGCGACCGAGGAGCAGAAGCGGCGCTGGCTGCCCGGCTTCTGCAGCGGCGAGATCATCACGGCCATCGCGATGACCGAGCCGGGCGCGGGCTCCGACCTCCAGGGCATCCGCACCACGGCCGAGGACCGCGGCGACCACTGGCTGCTCAACGGCTCCAAGACGTTCATCTCCAACGGCATCCTGGCCGACCTGGTGATCGTCGTCGCGAAGACCACTCCCGAGGGCGGCGCGAAGGGGCTGTCCCTGCTGGTCGTCGAGCGCGGCACGGAGGGCTTCGAGCGGGGCCGCAACCTCGACAAGATCGGCCAGAAGGCGCAGGACACGGCCGAGCTGTTCTTCAACGACGTACAGGTCCCGAAGGAGAACCTGCTCGGCGAGCTGAACGGCGCGTTCATCCATCTGATGACCAATCTCGCCCAGGAGCGACTGAACATAGCCGTCGCCGGGATCGCCGCGGCCGAGTATCTGCTGGAGATCACGACCCGGTACGTGAAGGAACGCGAGGCGTTCGGGCGCCCGCTGGCGAAGCTGCAGCACATCCGCTTCGAGATCGCCGAGATGGCCACCGAGTGCGCCGTCACCCGCACCTTCCTCGACCGCTGCATCGTCGACCACTCCGACGGCGAGCTGGACGCCGTGCACGCCTCGATGGCCAAGTGGTGGGCCACGGAACTGCAGAAGCGGGTCGCCGACCGCTGTCTGCAGCTGCACGGCGGCTACGGCTACATGACGGAGTACCGGGTCGCCAAGGCGTTCACGGACGGCCGTATCCAGACGATCTACGGCGGCACGACCGAGATCATGAAGGAGATCATCGGCCGCTCGCTCCTCTCCTGACCCTCAACACCGAAGCTGCTGTGATGCGAAAGGTTCTGTTGTGAGTACCGAAGCGTTTGTGTACGACGCGATCCGCACCCCGCGCGGCCGCGGCAAGGCCAATGGCGCCCTGCACGGCACCAAGCCCATCGACCTCGTCGTCGGTCTGATCCACGAGATCCGCTCCCGCTACCCCGGCCTCGACCCGGCCGCGATCGACGACATCGTGCTCGGCGTCGTGGGCCCCGTCGGCGACCAGGGCTCCGACATCGCCCGGATCTCCGCCATCGCGGCCGGACTGCCCGACACGGTCGCCGGCGTCCAGGAGAACCGCTTCTGTGCCTCTGGCCTGGAGGCCGTCAACATGGCGGCGATGAAGGTCCGCTCCGGCTGGGAGGACCTCGTCCTCGCGGGCGGCGTCGAGTCGATGTCGCGGGTGCCGATGGCCTCCGACGGCGGCGCCTGGTTCGCCGACCCGATGACGAACTTCGACACCCGCTTCGTGCCACAGGGCATCGGCGCCGACCTGATCGCCACCATCGAGGGCTTCTCGCGCCGTGACGTCGACGAGTACGCCGCACTGTCGCAGGAGCGGGCGGCCGCGGCCTGGAAGGACGGCCGCTTCGACCGTTCCGTCGTCCCGGTGAAGGACCGCAACGGACTCGTCGTCCTGGACCACGACGAGCACCTGCGCCCCGGCACGACCGCGGACTCGCTGGCCGCCCTCAAGCCGTCGTTCGCGGGCATCGGCGACATGGGCGGCTTCGACGCCGTCGCCCTGCAGACGTACCACTGGGTGGAGCAGATCGACCACGTCCACCACGCCGGCAACTCCTCCGGCATCGTCGACGGAGCCTCGCTCGTCGCCGTCGGCTCCAAGGAGATCGGCGAGCGGTACGGACTCAGGCCCCGCGCCAGGATCGTCTCGGCGGCCGTCTCCGGCTCCGAGCCCACCATCATGCTCACCGGCCCCGCGCCCGCCACCCGCAAGGCGCTCGCCAAGGCCGGACTGACCATCGACGACATCGACCTCGTCGAGATCAACGAGGCGTTCGCCGCCGTCGTCCTGCGCTTCGTGCGGGACATGGGGCTCTCCCTCGACAAGGTCAACGTCAACGGCGGCGCCATCGCGCTCGGCCACCCGCTCGGCGCCACCGGCGCCATGATCCTCGGCACGCTCATCGACGAGCTGGAGCGCCAGGACAAGCGGTACGGCCTCGCCACGCTCTGCGTCGGCGGCGGCATGGGCATCGCCACCATCGTCGAGCGTCTCTGACCCTCCCGTCCCTCCCTCCCCTTCCCCCGTACGGAGAAGCAGCAATGACCGCAACGCCGGCGAGTTCCACCATCCGCTGGGAGCAGGACGAGACCGGGATCGTCACCCTCGTCCTCGACGACCCCGACCAGTCCGCCAACACCATGAACCAGGCCTTCCGGGAGTCGATCGCGGCGATCGCCGACCGCGCCGAGGCCGAGAAGGACTCCATCCGCGGCATCATCTTCACCTCCGCCAAGAAGACCTTCTTCGCGGGCGGCGACCTCAAGGACATGATCCAGGTCGGTCCCGAGCACGCCCAGCAGGCCTTCGACATGGGCATGGGCATCAAGCGCGCACTGCGCCGCATCGAGACCCTCGGCAAGCCCGTCGTCGCCGCCGTCAACGGCGCGGCCCTCGGCGGCGGTTACGAGATCGCCCTCGCCTGCCACCACCGCATCGCCCTCGACGCGCCCGGCTCCAAGATCGGCCTGCCCGAGGTCACCCTCGGCCTGCTGCCGGCCGGCGGCGGCGTGACCCGCACCGTACGCCTCATGGGCATCGCCGACGCGCTGCTCAAGGTGCTCCTGCAGGGCACCCAGTACTCCCCGCAGCGTGCCCTGGAGAACGGCCTGATCCACGAAGTGGCCGCCACCCGTGAGGAGATGCTCGCCAAGGCACGCGCCTTCATCGAGGCGCACCCCGAGTCGCAGCAGCCCTGGGACGTCAAGGGCTACAAGATCCCCGGCGGCACGCCGTCCAACCCGAAGTTCGCCGCCAACCTGCCGGCCTTCCCGGCCAGCCTGAAGAAGCAGCTCAACGGCGCCCCGTACCCGGCTCCGCGCAACATCCTCGCGGCCGCCGTCGAGGGCTCCCAGGTCGACTTCGAGACCGCGCAGATCATCGAGGCGCGGTACTTCACCGAGCTGCTCACCGGCCAGACCGCCAAGAACATGATCCAGGCGTTCTTCTTCGACCTCCAGGCCGTCAACTCCGGTGCGAACCGGCCCAAGGGCATCGAGCCGCGCGAGGTGCGCAAGGTCGCCGTCCTCGGCGCCGGAATGATGGGTGCGGGCATCGCGTACTCCTGCGCGAAGGCCGGTATCGAGGTCGTCCTCAAGGACGTCAACGCCGACGCCGCCGAGCGAGGCAAGGCGTACTCGGAGAAGCTGCTGGACAAGGCGCTCAGCCGGGGCCGTACGACCGAGGCCAAGCGCGCCGAGCTGCTCGCCCGCATCACGCCGACCGCCGACCCCGCCGATCTGGCGGGCTGCGACGCCGTCATCGAGGCGGTCTTCGAGGACCCGGCGCTCAAGCACAAGGTGTTCCAGGAGATCCAGGGCGTCATCGAGCCGGACGCACTGCTGTGCTCCAACACCTCGACCCTCCCGATCACCCTGCTCGCCGAGGGCGTCGACCGGCCCGTCGACTTCATCGGGCTGCACTTCTTCTCGCCCGTCGACAAGATGCCGCTCGTCGAGATCATCAAGGGCGAGCAGACCGGCGAGGAGGCGCTGGCGCGCGCCTTCGACCTGGTCCGGCGGATCAACAAGACGCCGATCGTCGTCAACGACTCGCGCGGCTTCTTCACTTCGCGCGTCATCGGCCAGTTCATCAACGAGGGCGTCGCGATGGTCGGCGAGGGCGTCGAGCCCACCTCCGTCGAGCAGGCCGCGGCCCAGGCCGGCTACCCCGCGAAGGTCCTCTCCCTGATGGACGAGCTGACCCTCACCCTCCCGCGCAAGATCCGCGACGAGACGAGGCGGGCGGTGGAGGAGGCCGGCGGCACCTGGACCCCGCACCCGGCGGACGCGGTCATCGACCGCCTGGTCGACGACTTCGGGCGCACGGGCCGCAGCGGAGGCGCCGGCTTCTACGACTACGTGGACGGCAAGCGGGCCGGGCTGTGGCCGGGCCTGCGCGAGCACTTCGGCAAGCCCGACGTGCACGTCCCGTTCGAGGACATGAAGGAGCGGATGCTCTTCTCCGAGGCACTGGATACCGTCCGCTGCCTGGAGGAGGGCGTGCTGACGTCGGTCGCCGACGCCAACATCGGCTCCATCATGGGCATCGGCTTCCCGGCGTGGACGGGCGGCGTGCTGCAGTACATCAACGGGTACGACGGCGGCCTGCCCGGCTTCGTCGCCCGGGCGCGCGAGCTGGCGGAGGCGTACGGCGAACGCTTCGCACCGCCGGCGCTGCTGGTGGCCAAGGCCGAGCGCGGCGAGGTCTTCACGGACGCCTGATCCCGACCGCCTCGTGGGATGGAGGGCGGGCCCGTCTCAGGCGCGGGCCCGCCCTCTCGGCCGTGGTTCCCCGGCGGAAGAGCCGGGTGCGCTCGGCCGCGGTCACGCTGCGGCGGGCGCGGGTCTCGGGTGCCGGCCGCGGTTACCCGGCGGCGGAGCCCGTCGGCGCCTCCGGGTCGGGTATCCGCTCCAGCAGTTCGGCGAGGACGTCGAGCCGCAGCGAGACGCGGTGGACGTCGGCGGCCGCGATCCGGTCCGGGGGCGGGGCCTCGAACACCGGCTCCGGGGCCGCGCCGAGCGCCGTCATCCGGCGGAGTATGCGCTCCTGGAGCTCCTCCGGCGACGTGTAGGCGCACACGACGTCCTTCGGCTCGAAGATCGTCCAGGACAGCCGGCTGTCCTGCTCCCGCGCGGGAACGGCGTGCCAGGGCAGTCGCTGCACCGAGGGGTCCGGCAGGGGAGTGGGCAGCGCGGCCATCGGCCTCGCCCATCGCTGGATGCCGCGCCGCAGTGCGCCGCCGGTGCCCTCGGTCTCGGGCCAGGCGGCCGGCGGCACCACGGCCAGATAGCCGATGCCGTGCTTCAGGGACGCACGCCGCACGTCCTCGGCCACTTCGTAGGACCAGCGCTTCTGGTTCCACCGCCACAGACGACGGGACTGGCTGACCCGGATCAGGGTCAGCTCCCAGCCCGGTCTCCCGTGGACGCGCTTGACGTAGAGCCCGCCGGGTCTCAGCTCCGCGAATCTCATGGGTCCCCCCCAGGCCGGTGTGGTCGCCGGCCGTCGATCCCGCTCGTGTTCCCCGAGACTAGATGTCGCCACCGACAGTCGGTTCCCCACCGGTCCGCCGCGCGTCGGGTGTCTCGCCGTCCGTGCCGAACGCCGCGCGCAACTCCTCCCGCAGCGAGCGCTGGAAGGCCGTCACGAGCGCCTGGATGACCATCGGCTGCATATGAGCCGACAGGGACTTCATGGCGGCGACATGATCCGGGTCCGACTCGCGCTCCCGGTACGGGCCCCAGACCTCGTCCCGGAACAGCCGGGTCAGCTCGTGCGCGGCCGCGCGGGCGTGCTCCAGCAGGACCGTCCGGGAAGCGAGGATCGTCTCGTGCGCGATCGGTACGTCGAGCAGCTCGACGCCGAGCCGCAGCAGTCCGCCGTCGAGCCGGAACACGTCCGGGACTCCGGTGCGGTCCAGCACGCCCATCGCCGCGAGCCGGTCGATGTCCTCGTCCGACAGCGGCCGCCCCGCCCGGCGCTCCAGCTCTTGACGTCCCGTCTCCTCTGCCGACTCCGGCGCCCAGGAAGCCACCAGGGCCCGGTGGATCGCCAGATCGTGGGCGCTGAGGCCGGGCGGCAGCTGCTCCAGGTAGCGTTCGATCGCCGCGAGCGTCATGCCCTGGTGCTGCAACTCCTCGATCAGCGCCAGCCGGGAGAGATGGTCCGCACCGTAGTGCCCGACCCGGCGCGGGCCGATCACCGGCGGCGGCAGCAGCCCGCGGGTGCTGTAGAACCGGATCGTCCGGACGGTGACACCCGCACGCGCGGCCAGCTCGTCGACGGTCAGCGTCAGCTCCTCGGTCTCGGTCGCCATGGTCTCCCTCGCTCCGTGCGTGCTCCCCTCGAGTGCAACAGTATTGCTGTCTCACCAGTGTTGTGAAAGCGCGGGGAATCCCGGACCGAGGGCGCGACCGGTCGCCCGCAGCCCGAAGGCACGGCCCGCACGTGCCGGGCCGGAGCCTGTACACACCCCTGTGACAGGGTGGACGAATGACGGCGCACCACGAGTACTCCTCCGCTTCGCACTCGACCGCACCCGGACCGTGGTCGGACACCACCCCGGCACACAGCGACCTCCTGGCCGCGAAGGCGCGCGTCTACGACCCTTGCGGATTCACCTGCTCGCAGCCGGTTCCCGAAGCCGAGAGCGCCGAGTACGCCGCCCACGCGTTCACCCTCGACGGTCTCTCCGTCCGGTTCCGCGCAGCCAGGACGACCCCCACCAAGGTCGGTCAGTTCGTCACCGTGTGGAAGAGGTCACCCGGCGGGCCCATCCAGCCCTTCGACGCCGCGGACCCCGTCGACCTCTTCGTCATCAGCAGCCGTGACCACCAGCACTTCGGCCAGTTCGTCTTTCCCATGGAGGCGCTCCGCCGGCGCCGGGTCGTATCAGTGAACGGTTCAGGGGGTAAGCGGGCCTTCCGCGTCTACCCGCCGTGGGTGACGACCACCAACCGCCAGGCCGGCAGTGCGCAGGCATGGCAGGTGGACCACTTCCTGCAGCTGGACGAGGGCGGGCCCGTCGACTCCGCTCGCGCCCGGGCGCTCTACCACCCGTAGGGCGGCGGCGGCCCGCTCACGAGGTCGCCGCACCGCCCCGTGAACCTTTCCGTCCCGGACACCGACTGTCCTGGTAACGCGTGAGGCGAGGCAGGGAGACGTGGTGAGCGACGACAGGCGCGTGAGTCTGCTGGTGGTGCGCTGCCGGCTCGGGGAGCGGGAGGCGTTTCACGATCTGGTGCGGATCTGGCACGACCCGCTGTGGCGCTACGTGCGGGGAATGGTGGGAGCCCCGCACGTCGCGGACGACGTCGCTCAGGAGACGTGGGTCGCGGTGGTGCGCGGGCTGCCGCGGCTGCGGGAGCCGGAGCGGTTCGCACCGTGGTTGTTCACCATCGCCCGGCGCACGGTGACCGACCACCTGCGGCAGGCGTACCGGACTCCGGAGACCGCGGAGGAAGTGACGGAGGCCGTCGCCGATGACAGCGGCGGTCTCGGCGGTGTCCTGACCACGCTGGAGATCGAAGCGGGACTCGGGGGGCTGCCGCCGCTGGAACGCGAGGTGCTGATCCTGTTCCACCTGCAGGATCTCCCGCTGGCCGACTGCGCCGACGTGCTCGGCGTACCGCCCGGCACGGTCAAGAGCAGGCTGCATCGCGCCCGTCGCATGTTGCGGGACGTCCTGGTGGAGAGGGGATACGAGGCATGAGCGAGCACGACGACACGGCAGGCCGGGGTGTACCGAAGGAACTGGAGCGCGCGCTCGCCGCGGAAGTCTCGCTGCGTGCCCGCATGCGGCATGTGGCCGTGGGCCTCGCGGGAGGGTGCGGCGCGGCCCTGATCGCGGTGCTGTGGGCGACCGAACCCCACTCGCTCCCCGCGCGCACCCAGGCCGCCTTCGCCGCACTGATCGCCCTCGGCCTTGCCTGGGCCGCCTTCGCCGCGTGGGTCCTGAGCAGGCGCCGACCGCTGTTCGCCCGGGACCGGGTGCTCGGCGCCCGGCTCGCGCTCGCGGCCACCTCCGTGACCGGGGCGGCGGGCACGGCACTGGCGGTCATCCGCGGCACCACGGCCGAGGCCCTGACCACCGGGCTCGGATCCGGCGTCCTCGTCGCGGCCGCGGGACTGCTGCTGGTACGGGCCCAGGCTCGTCGCCGTGAGTTGCTGCGCTTGCGGAACTCGCTGCGGGAAGACGCCGCGTGAACCAGCGGACACCTCAGAACCGCACCGATCCGGATCACCGAACAGATCCGACGTCGTCGGCAAGCGGCCTTCCGAGCTCACTGACGGACGCGCCGACCGACCGTCGTCATGGCCGGCCGGACACCGCTAGTCCGCGACGGTGCCGGAGCCTTCGGCCCAGATGCCGCGCACATGGCGGATGTGGCGGTGCATCAGCGCCTCGGCGCCGTCGGCGTCCCCTGCCGCCACCAGGTCCAGAAGCGCGGCGTGCTCCCGGGCGGAGTCGATCAGCTCGTCCCGGTCGGCGAGGGCCCGCAGACCGTAGATGCGAGATCGGGTACGCAGCGAGCGCACCGTCTCCACCAGGTTCGCGTTGCCGGCGAGCGTGAGGAGCGTGAGGTGGAAGTCCATGTCGTGCGTGACATGCGCGATGAGATCGCCCCGGACGGCGGCGTCCTCGATGGCGGCCGCCAGGGGGCGCAACCGCTCGATCACGTCGGGGAACGGGCCGGACGCGGCGATGCGGCGGACCGTGGGCACCTCGATGAGCGCCCGTAGCTCGGCGATCTCGTCGAGTTCCTCGTCGGACAGTTCGACGACGCGGAAGCCCTTGTTGCGCAGGGGCTCGATGAGCCCTTCCTTGGCGAGTTCGAGCATCGCCTCGCGCACAGGTGTCGCGGACGCGCCGAGCCGGGCCGCCAGGCTGGGTGCCGAGTAGACGACGCCGGGCCGGAGTTCGCCCGAGATCACCGCGCCGCGCAGCGTCTCGGTGATCTCTCCGCGCAGGCTGCGCCGGGCGGAGAACGAGGGCAACGCCGGGAGGGCACCGTCATCCGTCGTCATATGGGTCATCCCCTCATGGTCGCCTCGTAGGCGGCGCCCGCGAGGACAAGATCCTCCCATGCCATGCCGACGCTCTTGAAAAGGCGGGGGCGGTCCCGGTCGGCCGGAACGCCGCCGCGCACGAGTTCGGCGAGCGTGAACAGCTCATCGGGGCTCAACTTCCCCGCCAGCACCGGCTGGACGATGTCGCCCGCCTCGCGCAGGGCGGCGGATCGCGCCTCCACCACGACCGTCGAGCGGCGCACGGTCACCTCGTCGACCTCGCGGGCGTCGGGCTCGTGCGAGCCGACGGCGACCACCGTGGCGTGGTCGGCGAGACGGGAGCCGTCGAAGAGCGGGGTGCGGGCGGTGGTGCAGCAGGCGACCAGGTCGGCGCCGGACACCGCGCCGAGGTCCCCGGCCTCGACGACGAGGCCGGAGTCCTCGTAGCGCCGGAGGAACTCCTCCCGCCGCTGTTCGTCGCGCGCGATCACCGCGACATGGCGGAGCGGGCGGACGGATCGCAGTGCCTCGACATGGCTGTGGGCCTGCGGACCGGTTCCGAAGACGACGAGGCGTGCCGCGTCCGGCTCGGCGAGGAGGTCTGCGGCGGCGGCGGAGACGGCCGCGGTGCGGATCGCGGTCAGTTCGACGGCGTCGAGGATGGCCAGCGGCGTGAGGGTGACCGCGTCGAGCAGCAGATAGGCGCCCTGGATGCGGGGGAGTCCCCGGGCGGGGTTGTCCGGTGCGACCGAGGCGATCTTCACCCCGGCGTACCGGCTCGACTGGGCCGGCATGAGCAGGAGTTGTCCGGCGCCGACCGGCACCGCGGTACGCGCCGGGTCGGTCTCGGGGTCGAGTCCGTCCCGCAGCGCCTCCTGCACCGCGGCGACGGCGACGCGCATCGGGAGGGCGGAGCGCACCTCACCGGCTGCGATGACGGGGGTGGTGCGGTCGGTCATGGCGACCTCCATCGAAGACGGCGAACCCTTCATCTGTGCAATGTTACATGGTACGTTGCGGACCCCTCGCCCCCGACTCCACGCCATGGGAGGCCCCATGACCAGCGCAGCGCCCGAACGGCACGACCGCCGAGTGGCCCGCAAAGTCCTGCTGTCGAGCCTGATCGGCAGCACCGTCGAGTGGTACGAGTTCTTCATCTACGGCACGGCGGCCTCGCTCGTCTTCGGTGATCTGTTCTTCCCGGAGTTCGACCCGCTGGTGGGCACGCTGCTCTCCCTGTCCACCTTCGCGATCGCGTTCATCGCCCGGCCGGTCGGCGGTGTGCTCTTCGGCCACTTCGGCGACCGGCTCGGCCGCAAGTCGATGCTCGTGCTCACGCTGACGCTCATGGGCGCCGCCACGTTCGCGCTCGGCCTGCTGCCCACCTACGACCAGGTCGGCGTGGCCGCGCCCGTCCTGCTCGTCCTGGTCCGCCTGGTGCAGGGCCTCTCGCTCGGCGGGGAGTACGGCGGGGCGGTGCTGATGAGCGTCGAACACGCCGACCAGCGGCGGAAGGGACTGTACGGAGCCGTCGTCAACACCGGCGTGGGCTGGGGGCTCCTCCTGGCCAACCTGCTGTTCCTGATCGTCACCCAACTCCCGGACGACGCCTTCCGCACCTGGGGCTGGCGCGTTCCGTTCCTGCTCAGCGCCGTCCTGGTCGGCCTCGGCCTGTTCATCCGGCTCAAGGTCGCGGAGAGCCCGGACTTCCAGGCGGTGAAGGAGTCCGGAGAGGTGCGCAGGCGCCCGGTGGTCGAAGTGATGCGCAAGAGCCCCGGCCTCGTCGTGCTCATGTGCCTGGCCTACGTCTCCACGGGCGCCACCTTCTACGTGCTCTCCGTCTTCTCGCTGGCCTACGGGGAGGACCAGGTCGGCGTGGACAAGAGCACGATGCTCGGCCTCGTCCTCGGCGGCACGGCACTCACCATCGTCGCCGTCCCGTACTTCGGTCTGCTCTCCGACCGCCTCGACCGCCGGAGGGTCCTGCTCGCGGGCATCGCCGCGATGGCCGCCCTCCCCTTCGCCTGGTTCAGCCTGCTCCACAGCGGGAACACGCTGCTGATGCTCGCCGGGTTCCTGCTGCTGTTCCTGGCCTTCTCGGTGGCCTACGGGGCGATGCCGACGTTCTTCGCCCACGTCTTCCCCGTCGACGTGCGCTACACCGGCATGTCGGCCGGCTACACACTGGGCACGGTCCTGGGCGGCGGGTTCGCGCCCATCATCGCCGCGTACCTGCTCGACCGGACCGGCGACTGGCCCGCGATCGCGTGGTACATGACCGCGGCCGGCGCGGTCTCCTTCGTCGCCGCGCTGTTCCTGCGCGAACGACCGGACGACGGCCCGGGCCGGAGTGACACGTCGTCACCGTCGAGCCTCCAGGGCGTCCCGGCCAACGGCTGACACGCCCCCTCCCGGCCCGCCGTCCTGCCGCGAACGGCGCCGCGACGGCATTCCGGTCGGCATGCCGTCGCGGCGCATCGATTGTCGGAGGCGCCCCGTACGGTGAGCGCATGACGGGGATCACGTACATACGGGGGGACGCCACCGCGCCGCAGGCCAAGGGCGTCAAGCTGATCGCGCATGTCTGCAACGACCTGGGCGGCTGGGGCAAGGGCTTCGTGGTCGCGATATCCCGACGATGGCCGGAGCCTGAGGCGGCGTACCGGCGCTGGCACCGCGAGCGGGCGCGCAACGACTTCGGGCTGGGCGCGGTCCAGTTCGTCCAGGTCGGCCGGTATGTGTGGGTGGCGAACATGGTGGGGCAGCGGGGGATGCGTACCGGCGGCAGAGGTGTGCCGCCCGTGCGGTACGAGGCGATCGACGCGGCGCTGGGCGCGGTCGCCGACAAAGCCGTGGAGCTCGGCGGGTCGGTCCATATGCCGCGCATCGGCTGCGGGCTGGCGGGTGGTACATGGTCGCGGGTGGAGCCGCTGATAGAGGCGCGGCTGGCTGCGCGTGGCGTTCCCGTGACGGTGTACGACCACGGGTCGTAGCCCCGGTGCGGTTTGGTGTGTACCTGACGCTAGAGTGCGGTGCTTGTTCGAGTGAGCGCATCGGGGGACGGGGAGGGGCATGAGCGCGCAGCTGAGGGAAACCGCCACGGAGTTGGCGGAAGTACTGTGGCGTGAGCACACCGTGTACCGGGACCGCGCGGGGGGCGTGGTCATCCGGGGAGAGCATGTGCAGCGCTGGATCAGCCTGGCGCCGAGCGGCGGCAGGGACGAGATCCTGGTTCGCGCGGGCCGTATCCTCGACGGCGGCACCACCGCCCCGGCGCGTGCGGAGGCGGTCGTGAGCCTCGCCGCGGGCACGAGTGAACTCGCCGCGGTCTGCCGCCGACTGCTGGCCGAAGCGGCCGCGGACGCCATGGCCGGTGCGATGCCGACGGGTGGCGCGTCCCGGTCCGGTCGCACGGCCAAGCGGTCCAAGCAGCCCAAGGGACCCAGGAGTTCCGGGAGACCCCGGAGACCCGGACGGTCCGGACGCACCGGACGGCACACGAGCTTCGGGTCCTGGGCGGTCATCGTCTGCGTGGTCGCACTCGTCGCCCTCTACGCGTACAGCATGTCCGCCGCCTACCGCTAGCCGCCCCGGCCGGTGCCGGAGCCCCGAAGCCTTCCACCCGTCACCGGACCCGGCAAGATCCCGGGGCCACGGAACAGGCGCGATCCGGAAGGCAGGCTCAGGCGCACCTGACCGACGCGTTACGCGAAGTGATGGGCCAGTGCGGCATGCGGGTCCTGGTCCGTCGCGTGCCCGTGGTCGATGTGGACGGTCGCGCCCGCCAGCCGTGGCACTGCGTGCAGCAGCGCGTGTTCGGCGGCGACCGCCACCGAATGGGCCTGGACGACCGTCAGTTCGGGGTCCACCTCGACGGACGTCTCGGCGCGCAGGGCGTGCCCGAGCCAGCGCATGCGAACGGCGCCCACCGCCCGTACGCCCTCTACATGGGACAGCGCGTGCTCGGCCTCGTCGACCAGGCGCGGGTCCACGGCGTCCATCAGCCGGTGCCAGATCTCGCGCGCCGCACCGCGCAGCACGAGGAGGATCGCGCCGGTGATGACGAGACCGATCAGCGGGTCCGCGTAGCGCCAGCCGAGCGCCGAACCGGCCGCGCCGAGCAGCACGGCGAGTGAGGTGAATCCGTCGGTGCGGGCGTGCAGTCCGTCGGCGACGAGCGCGGCCGAGCCGATGCGACGGCCGGTACGGATACGGGCCCTGGCCACCCACTCGTTGCCGGCGAAGCCGACGATCCCGGCCGCTGCGACGGCCGGGAGGTGCGTGACGACCTGCGGGTCCAGCAGCCGCCGGACCGCCTCGTACCCCGCGAAGGCGGCGGACGAGGCGATCACCAGCACCACGAAGACCGCGGCCAGGTCCTCGGCCCGGCCGAAGCCGTAGGTGTAGCGGCGGGTGGCGGCCCGCCTGCCCAGCACGAACGCGAGGGCGAGCGGCAGGGCGGTCAGCGCGTCGGTCGCGTTGTGGACGGTGTCGCCCAGCAGCGCGACGGACCCCGACAGCGCGGCGATGACCGCCTGCACCACGGTCGTCGCGGTCAGGATCCCGAACGAGAACCAGAGCGTACGAAGCCCCTCGGCCGAGCCTTCGAGAGCGGCGTCGAGGCGCTCGCCGTGATGGTGATGGTGGTGCCCACGACCGTGCCCGTGTCCACGACCGTGCTCGTGACCGTGTCCATGACCGTGCCCGTGTCCATGACCCGCCATGGACACCACCATGGCAGCCGGAGAGCATTGCAGCCACTGCCGAAAAGCGGCCCCCGACCAGCTGCGAGACGCTCGCGACTACGACCCGGCGGCTACTGCCCGGACGCGGCGACCGGGTAGTGGTCCGACAGGTTGGTGTACGTGTAGTCCGTGCCCCAGCTGCTCACGGTCCACGGCGCGCTCTGCTCCTTGATGACCTCGTTCTTCCAGCCCGCCGGCTTGGCGTGGCCCGCCCGGTGGAGGACGTAGTCGAGGTCCTCGCGCGGGTCGTCCGGGTAGCGGTCGGCCGCGATCGAGTTGTCCTGGGTGTCGAAGGAGTACGGGTGGCCGGTGCGGGTGTCGGCTCCGGTCAGCCCGCCGTCGGCGAGCATCGTCGCGTACTCGGGCGTGTGCGAGTCCACGTTGAAGTCGCCCGCGACCAGGACCTGCTCGGACGCCGGGATGTTCTTGGCGTCCAGGAAGGCGTCGATCGCCTTGAACTGGCGGCTGCGCATCTGTGCCGCCTCACCCGCGGAACAGCCCGGGTCGGTCGACTGCGCGTGGGTGCCCACCACATGCACCCTGGCGCCGTTGACGTCCAGCACGACGTACGCGAAGCCCTTGTTGGACCACCAGTCGGAGCCGCACGCGTCCTTGTAGACGTGCTGTTCCTTGCGCACGATCGGCCACTTGCTGAGGATGGTGACGCCGCCGTCCTCCGGGGTCGTCGCCGAGTAGGCCCCGCCGGTCGCGTCCCAGCCGCTCTTGCTGCGGCCCACCACCGGGGTCTGGTACGGGTACTGGGCCCGGGCGTTCTGCTGCAGCGCGTCGGAGGAGGAGTTGTCGAACGCCTCCTGGAGCACGACGACGTCGTTGCCCTGGAAGAAGGAGGTCCTGGGGATCTCGGTGGCGCGGTGGTCCTGGCCCCAGTTGGGGTACAGGGTCTTGCTGAAGAGGAAGACGTTGTACGTCAGCACCTTCAGCGACGGCGTCGCTGCGGCGGGCGCGGCGGTTGCCGACGGCGCGGCAGCCGCCAGGGTGGCGGCGGCGAGAGCCGTGGAGAGGGCTGCGCCGGAGAGACGGCGGAGCGCGGAGTGCGGCACTGGAACTCCCGTTTCTGATGGGGGGTAATGCCCGGCGCGCACATCAAAGCAGCGGGAGTTACCTTGGGGTAACCGCCAGGTGCCCAGTTTCTGTCCAGGGGTTCACCATCCCCGGAACTTGTACGGACAACTTGCCAACTCGCACGGGCGGCCCGCACGGACGGCCCGCACGGACACCTCACACGGGCCCGCCCCGCCACACCGGCAACGGCCGCCTGCCGACCGCCGCCTCGAACGCCGCGTGCGCCAGCAGCCGCGTCGAGTCCAGCGTGGGCAGCGGCGAGTCGTCCGGTGCCACCAGCAGCGGGATCTCGGTGCAGACCAGCGCGACCGCGTCGCAGCCGCGCTCCGCCAGCCGCTCGATGACGCGGACGTACGCCGCACGCGAAGCCGTCCTGAACTCCCCGTTCACCAGCTCCTCGAAGATGATCCGGTCGACGACGGCACGCTCCGCCGGCTCCGGCACCTCGGAGCCGATCCCGCGGCTGCCGAAGGCCCGCCGGTAGACCGGACCGTCCATCAGGAAGCGGGTGCCGAGCACCCCGACGCGTCCCCGCCCCTCACGCATCGCACGGTCGGCGACCACCTCGGCGATGTGCAGCCCGGGCAGCGCGAACGGCTCACCGGCAAGCTCGAGCGCCTCATGGGCGGTGTTGTCCGGGCACACGAAGAAGTCCGCACCGGCCGCGGCGAGCCGCCGTACGCTCTCGGCGAGCGTGGCCCGGATCGCGGCGAGGTCCCCGGCGTCCCACGCGGGGATGCTGCGCGCCAGCGGAATGCAGTCCAGCGTCACCTCCGGATGGTCGTGCGGCCCCAGCTCACGGAAGCCCTCACGGCAGAACTCACGGAAGCAGAGCGCCGCGCCCTCCACGCTGTGCGCGAGCACGCCGAGGTGTGTCATGGGCCCTCCGGAGCAGGTCACGGGTACCGCCGCACCCCGGCCGCGGTCGTGATCGCATACTGGACCACATGGAGACCGGGCGCACCGTCCCGCGCCCGCACGCTGCCGGGAGTGCACACATGAGCAGGCCGCAGGAAGCCGGATCCGCGCCGCAGGACCCCGTACCGCCTCCGCCGGGCGGTGTGCTGTGGAGCCTCGCGGGCGACATCCGGGGGCTGCTGATGCTGCCCGCCGCCCTCACGATGCAGGTCGCGCACCCCGCCGTCGGCGCCGGGGTCGACGAGCACTCCGTCTTCCGCACCGACCCCTGGGGCCGTGGCGAACGCTCCCTGCGCTCGCTGCAGCTGTGGGTGTATGGCGGGGAGGCCGCGGCCGAGGAGGGCCGCCGGCTGCGCAGGCTGCACCGGACGATCCAGGGGACCGACACCCGGGGCCGCCGCTACCACGCGCTCACCCCCGAGTACTACGCGTGGGTCCACGCCACCGGCTTTCCCGTCTACCGGCACGCCGCCCGCTATCTGTACCGCCCGTTCACCGAGGCGCAGGAGCGCAGGCTGTACGCGGAGTGGCTGCGGGTCGGCCGGGTCCTCGGCATCCACGACCGCGACATGCCGCAGACCGTCGAGGAGTTCTGGCCGTACTACCGCAAGGTCCTCGCCGACGAGCTGGAGCCCACCGCCGTCGTCCAGGACCTCACCGCGACCGACGGCGACGTCCCGCCGCCGGACCGCGGACCCCTGCCGCTCAGGCTGCTGCTCCGTGCCCTCTGGCCGGTGATCCTGCCGAGGTTCCTCCGCATCAGGCGCTTCCTCACCATCGGCCTCATGCCGCCCGAGGCGCGCGAGGCCATCGGGCTGCCCTGGACGGCCGGGGAGGAACGACGACTCAGGCGCCTCGGCCGCGTCGTACGGGCCGTGGTCCCCGTCCTCCCCGAACGCCTGCGCTACCTGCCCCTGGCCCGTGCGGCCCGGCAGGCCCGCCTAGTGCTGTGACCGGAAAGGTTCACCGGCTCGCGACGCCCGGCACGGCACTCCCCCGTAGCCCTTTGGGCACGGGAGGTGCCCCCACGCGGCGTTGTGGGAGTCGCCCGAGTACGCCCGGTACGAGGGCGATCTCCCCCAGCCTTCGGCCGGGGGTACCCCCACCGCCTGGCGATGCACCGCACCGGACGCCGCGAGCGACTCGGCAAACCTTTCCGGTCACAGCACTAGCCGCACCGGTCATGCCGAAGCCCGGCGCACCAGGGTCGTCGCAGTGATCACCGAGGCCGGCGTCCCGGCCTCCGGGTCGCTCCCGTTCAGCAGGCGCATCAGCAGACGCACCATCAGCCGCCCGTTGCCCTCGATGTCCTGACGGACCGTCGTGAGCGGCGGGTCCGTGGCCTCGGCGATCGACGTCATGTCGTCGAAGCCGACCAGGGCGATATCGTGCGGCACCCGCAGACCACGCCCGTGCAGGACCCGCAGCGCCCCCGTGGCCATCAGATCGTTCGAGGCGAACACCGCGTCGGGGGCGGCCGGCCCCCGGTCGAGCAGTTCGGCCATCGCCCGCGCCCCGCTCTCCACCGTGAAGTCGCCCTGGGCCGTCAACTCCGGCCCCGCCCCGGGCAGTACGTCCCGGTAGCCGTCGAGCCGGTCCAGCGCCGAGGTCTGGTCGCGCGGCCCCGCTATGTGCGCGATCCGGGTACGGCCGAGGCCGACGAGATGACGCACCGCCTCGCGGGCGCCGCCGCGGTTGTCGCAGTCGACGTACGGCACCGCGTATTCGGAACCGGCCCCCGGCCCGCCGGGCCTGCCTCCGAACACCACCGGCACCCCCGACTCCGTGACCACCGAGGGAAGTTCGTCGCTGTCGTGGAGAGAGAAGGCGAGCGCGCCGTCGACATGGCCACCGCCGAGGTAGCGGGCGATCCGGTCGTGGTCGTCGGGGCCCTCGACCCACAGCAGCACCAACTGGGAGTCATGGACGACCAGCTCACGGCTGATGCCGCGCACCTGACGCTCGAAGAACGGGTCGGAGAAGACCCGGAACTCCGGCTCGGCGATGATCACGGCCACCGCGCCGCTGCGCCGGGTGACCAGGCTCCGCGCCGCCTGGTTGGGTACGTATCCCAGCTCCGCCACCGCCGCCCGCACCCGGTCCGCCAGCGGGGCGCGGACCCCGGCCCCGCCGTTGACGACCCGGGACACCGTGGCCCGGGAGACCCCGGCCCGTGCGGCGACGGCCTCCAGGGTCGGTCTGGGGGATGTCGCCCTGGCCCCACTGCTCCGATCGGGCACGGGATGCTCCTCACCGGCGGTGTCCGTACGGGGGACACGGGTCATGAGGGGCCAGGGTAACCGCAGGCGCCGCCGCCCAGGAGTGGCGCGGCGGCGCCGGGAGCCACAGGTCAGTGACCGTCCGAGCGGTGGTGGTCGTGACCGTGGTCGTGCACCGAGTTCGTCGCGGCGATCTTCCGGTACGACGTGGGCTCTGCGGGCCGGACACCCGTGCGCGCGGCGGCTGCCGCTCCGGCCGGTGCCGCCGTCGCCCCGGCCGGCTTCGAGGGCTCGTACAGCCAGGTGTCGAAGAGCTCCGAGAGCGGCTTGCCGGAGACCTTCTCCGCGTACGTCACGAAGTCCCCGACGTTCGCGTTGCCGTGGGCGTGCACCGTCGGCCAGCCCTTGAGGATCGAGAAGAAGTCCTCGTCGCCGACCTCGTTGCGCAGCGCCTGGAGGGCGAGCGCGCCACGGTCGTACACGGCGATGTCGAACTGCTTGTCAGGTCCGGGGTCGCCCGGCTTCACCGTCCAGAACGGGTCGTCGGCCGGGTGCAGGGCGTAGACGTGGTCGGCCAGCTCCTGCGCCGTGCCCTCGCCCTCCTTCTCCGACCACAGCCACTGGCTGTAGCGGGCGAAGCCCTCGTTGACCCAGATGTCCTTCCAGCCCTTGACGGAGACGCTGTCCCCGTACCACTGGTGGGCCAGCTCATGGACGACCACCGAGACGTTCGCCCCGTTCGCGAACTGCCGCGGGCTGTAGAACGGGCGGGTCTGCGTCTCCAGGGCGTAGCCGCTGGTGACATTCGGGACGTAGCCGCCGAGCGCGTTGAACGGGTACGGGCCGAACACCTCCTCCAGCCACTCGGCGACCTCGGTCGTCCGCTCGACGCTCGCGCGCGCCGCGCCCGCGTTGTCGCCCAGATCCCTGCTGTACGCGTTGAGGACGGGCAGGCCCTTCGCGGTCTTGTCGGTCGTGATGTCGAACTTGCCGACCGCGAGCGTGGCGAGGTACGACGCCTGCGGCTTGTTCGACCGCCAGTTGAAGCGGGTCCAGCCGAGCCGCGACGACTGCGACTGCAGCACACCGTTGCTGATGGCCTGGGTGCCGTCCGGCACGGACACGGAGACGTCGTACGTCGCCTTGTCCAGCGGATGGTCGTTGGAGGGGAACCACCACACGGCCGAGTCCGGTTCCTGCGCGGCGACACCGCCGTCCGGGGTGCGGTGCCAGGCGGTCCAGCCGCCGATCTTCAGCTCGGAGGGCTTCCCGGCGTACCGGACGACCACCGAGACCGCCCGGCCCTTCTCCAGCGGTGCGGCCGGGGTGATCTCCAGTTCCTGGTCGCCGCTCTTCGCGAACGCCGCTTTCCTGCCGTTGACGCGCACCTCACCGACCGCAAGGCCGAAATCGAGATTGAAACGGGAGAGGTCCTGCTTGGTGGTGGCGACGATCGTCGCCGTGCCCTCCAGCAGATCGGTCGCCGGCTGGTATTTCAGCCGCAGGTCGTAATGCGCGACGTCGTAGCCGCCGTTTCCGGCGGCCGGGTAGTAGGGGTCGCCAATTCCCGGGGCCCCGGCGGTGAAGTCCGCGGCCGATGCCGGGACCGCCAGCACGAGCGAAGCCGCGAGCGCACTCGGAACGAGGATTCTGCGGTGCACGAATGCTCCAAGAAGTCGGGGAGGATGATTTCTTCGGACCCTATTCACGCGGCCGGCGCTCCGTCGTGTCCATGGCCCCTGCTGTCACGCGATCGCCATTCGGCCGACACGACGCACGCTGTCCCATCCGTCGCTCCTGTCCTCACGTGGCCCACTACTGCCCTCTGTTGCACCGGAGTTGACCGGAGTACCGTCCGCCCATGCCGATACGTGTGCAGCGCATCCGACTTGCCGGCAGAACGATCGCCGTCGCGGCCACGACCGCCCTGATCACCCTTCTCGTCCCGCCGGGCAGCGCACAGAGCGCCGCGCCCCGGGAGAGCAGACCCGTCTACTCCTACGACGACGCGATCCGCGAATCCGTCTGGGTCGACACCAGGCTCGACGGCGACGGGGACGGCAGAACGGACCGTGTCGCCGTCGACATCGTCCGGCCGCGAGAACCGGGGCAACATGGCCGGAAAGTACCCGTCATCATGGATGCCAGCCCGTATTACTCCTGCTGCGGGCGCGGCAACGAAAGCCAGAAGAAGACGTACGACGCGAACGGGAACCCGGTGCAGTTCCCGCTCTACTACGACAACTACTTCGTTCCGCGCGGCTATGCCTTCGTCGCCGTCGACCTCGCCGGGACCAATCGCTCCGACGGCTGTGTCGACGTCGGCGGACGCTCCGACATCCACTCCGCCAAGGCCGTCGTCGACTGGCTGAACGGTCGTGCCCGCGCCTACACCACTCGCACCGGCACCGAGCGCGCCGCGGCCCGCTGGACCACCGGCGACGTCGGCATGATCGGCAAGAGCTGGGACGGCACCATCGCCAACGGTGTCGCCGCCACCGGGGTCGAGGGTCTGAAGACCGTCGTCCCGATCGCGGCGATCTCCTCCTGGTACGACTACTACTTCGCCAAGGGGGCCCCGCTCTACGACTCCGGTCCCGACTGGCTGTCCGACTACGTCAACAGCCCCGAGGCCCGCGCCCGCTGCCAGGCCGTGCAGCAGCGGCTCGTCGACGGGGCCCCGCGCACCGGGGACCGGACCCGGCTGTGGAGCGAACGCGACTACGTCCCCGACGCGTCCCGCGTCCGGGCCAGCGTCTTCGCCGTCCACGGCATGCAGGACCTCAACGTACGTCCGAAGCACCTCGGCCAGTGGTGGGACGCCCTCGCCGCGAACGGTGTGGAACGCAAGGTCTGGCTGTCGCAGACCGGACACGTCGACCCCTTCGACTTCCGCCGCGCGGACTGGGTCGCCACCCTGCACCGCTGGTTCGACCACTACCTCCTCGGCTACGACAACGGCGTCGACCGCGAACCCATGGCCGACATCGAACGCGCCCCGGGACGGTGGTCCACCGACCGGGTCTGGCCGCCCCGTTCCACCGCCACCACCACCGTCCGCCCCGCGGGCGGCGCCGTGCCCGGCGTCGGCACGCTCGGCCTGAAGCCGGCCGGGCCCGGCGCCACGGAGACCTTCACCGACGACCCGTCACTCGGCGAGAGCGACTGGGCCGCCGACATCGACCGCGCCACGCCGGCCAAGGCCGGGTTCTCCACCCGGCCGCTCAGCCGCCCGCTGCGCCTGGCCGGCTCCTCCACGGTCACCGTCACCGCCACCCCGACGACCACCAGCGCGCATCTGACGGCGGTCCTCGTCGACCTCGGACCCGACACCATCCGCGACTACGCCGGCGCCGGCGAAGGCATCACCACCCTCCCCGAACGCACCTGCTGGGGCGCGAGCACCAGCGGTGACAGCTCCTGCTTCAAGGAGACCGAGGCACGCACCACCGCCGTCGAGTACACCGTGGTCAGCCGCGGCTGGGCCGATCTCGGCAACCACGCCTCGGCGGACAGCGGCCGCCCGCTCACGCCCGGCAGGCCGTACACCATCACCCTCGATCTGCACGCCACCGACCACGTCGTCCCGGCCGGGCACCGCCTCGCCCTCGTCATCGGCGGCACCGACAAGGACCTCATCGACCCCCCGGCCACCAGGCCGGGACTGACCCTCGATCTGTCCCGCACCGCGGCGCGGCTGCCCCTCGACGGCGGCGCCGCAGCGTTCCTGCGGGCCACCACGGGCACCGCCCCGTCGGTCGCGGCCCCGCGAGGTGCCCGGCTCGACGGCGTCGACGGACCACGTACCCTCCGACCCCTCCCGGGAGGCGGCAACTGATGCAACGCCGTATCCGCACCATCGTCGTGGCGGCCTGCGCGCTCGCGGCCGCCGTCGTGACCGCGCCCGTCCGTCCGGCCGCCGCCGACGCCGGTCCGCCGCGCACCGGATTCGAGACGTCCGGCGGAGCGCGCTGGACCAGTCAGCCGGAGGAACAGTCGTTCCTCGCCGCCGTCGACCGGGCGAGCGACCGGACGTCGCTGCGCACCATCGGCACGACCGGGCAGGGCCGACCGCTCCAGCTCGTCCGCATCGGCGGCGACCGGCCCACCGCGAACACCATGCTGCTGATCTGCAGTCAGCACGGCGACGAGCCGTCCGGCCGCGAGGCCTGCCTCACCACGGTCCGCGACCTCGCCCACGCCAGGGACGCCGCGACCCGCCGCTTCCTGGACCGTACGACCGTCCTGGTCATCCCGACCGCCAACCCCGACGGCCGTGCGGCCGACACCCGGGGCAACGCCGACGGCATCGACATCAACCGGGACCACATCGCCCTGGCGACCGCCGAGGGCCGCGCGACGGCCGCCGTCATCCGTGATCAACGCCCCGACGTGATCTACGACTTGCACGAGTACGGCGCCACGCCCGGCTACTACGACAAGGAACTGCTCTCCCTCTGGCCGCGCAACCTCAACACCGACCCGAAGGTCCACGAGGAGGCGCACACCCTCTCCGAGACCTATGTGCGTCCCGCCGCCCACGACGCCGGGTTCAGCAGCGGCATCTACGGCATCTGGACCGACCCCGTCACCGGTGAGCCCGTCAAGCAGGTCGCGGGCGACGGCCAGGAGCGCATCCTGCGCAACACCGCCGGTCTCAAGCACTCCGTAGGGCTGCTGGTCGAGACCCGCGTCGATCCCCTCACGGACGAGGAGAAGGCCGACCCGGCTCTCAACAACCGCCGCAGGGTCGCCACCCAACTCGTCGCTCTCGACGGTGCTTTCGACTTCGTCGACGAACGCAGGAGCAGGATCGAGGCCGCGACCACGCTCGCCCGTCTCAAGGGGTTCGCCGACCGCGGCCCGGTCTGGACCGGCGGCGCCGACAACGACCCGGCCGGCCCCGAGGACACCCTCCAGGACCCGCCGTGCGGCTACCGCCTCACCGCCGCCCAGTACGCCGACGTGAAGGACGAACTCGTCCTGCACGGCATCGTGTCGAAGCCCGTGGGCGGCGGTGCGTACGTACCACTGCGGCAGTCCGGGCGAGCGCTCGTACCCCTGCTGCTCGACGAGCGTGCCGCCTACCACCTCACATCAGGACGGCCCGTGACCGCTTGTTGATACGAGTGGACCCGCGGCACCTGTGGTAGGAGGGCTTACGGAGAGCGAATCCGGGCTCCGCAAGCCTGCGAAAGGTGGCTTCCGTGCCGCACGACGAGTCGCGTGACGAGTCGCATGACGAACAGCGAGAGGGCGACCGGGGAGGTCCGGCGCAGACGGCGGACCTCCCCGGCCCGTCCCGTGACACCCGGCACCGCGCCACCGACCGCGTGGTCTTCGGGGTCACCGCCGGCCTCACGGTCGCCTTCGTGGTCTGGGGCTCGCTCGCCACGGACTCCCTGGAGCGCATCTCCGGCAGCATGCTGTCCGGCCTCATCCACAACGGCGGCTGGGCGTTCGTCCTGGCCGCCTCCGGCTTCGTGATCTTCGCGCTGTGGCTCGCCATCAGCCGCTACGGAAGGATCCCGCTGGGTGGCGAGGACGAGGAACCCGAGTTCCGCACCGTCTCCTGGGTCGCGATGATGTTCAGCGCGGGCATGGGCATCGGCCTGATGTTCTACGGCGTCAGCGAACCCCTCGCGCACTTCACCGAGCCGCCGCCCGGCACCGACCCGGCCGACGCCGCGCAGGCCATGGAGACCGCCATGGCCACGACCCTCTTCCACTGGACCCTGCACCCGTGGGCGATCTACGCCGTGGTCGGACTGGCCATCGCGTACAGCACCTTCCGGCGGCGACGCCGCCAGACCATCAGCGCAGTCTTCGAACCCCTCATCGGCAAGAAGCACGCGTACGGAACCGGCGGCCGGATCATCGACATCCTCGCCATCTTCGCCACCCTGTTCGGGTCTGCCGCCTCCCTCGGACTCGGCGCCCTCCAGATCGGCAGCGGCGTCCGGGAACTGGGCTGGATGACCGGTGTCAGCACGGCGCTGTTGGTCGCCATCATCGCCGTGCTGACGCTCGCGTTCGTCCTCTCGGCCGTCTCCGGCATCGAGAAGGGCATCCAGTGGCTGTCCAACACCAACATGGTGCTGGCGCTGATCCTCGTCCTGTTCGTCTTCGTCGCCGGACCGACCATCATCGTGCTCGACCTGCTGCCGACCTCGATCGCGGGCTACTTCGGCGATCTGCCGCAGCTCGCCGGGCGCACCGAGGCCTCCAGCGGCGCGGGGGTCGCCGACTGGCTGGGCACCTGGACGGTCTTCTACTGGGCCTGGTGGATCTCCTGGACGCCGTTCGTCGGCATGTTCATCGCCCGGATCAGCCGGGGACGGACGATCCGTCAGTTCGTCGGCGGAGTGATCCTCGTGCCGAGCACGGTCAGCCTCTGCTGGTTCGCCGTCTTCGGCGGTACGGCGATGACCCTGCAGGACCGCGGCCGGCTCGGTGAGGAAGCGACGCCGGAGGGCCAGCTCTTCGCCGTGCTCCAGCAGTTCCCCCTCGCCACGGTGATGAGCCTCCTCGTGATGATCCTCGTCGGGATCTTCTTCGTCTCGGGCGCGGACGCCGCGTCCCTCGTCATGGGAACGCTCTCCCAGAAGGGCGCCCTGGAGCCCGGCCGGTTCGTCGTCGTCTTCTGGGGCGCGGTCACCGGTGCCGTCGCGGCCGTGATGCTCCTCATCGGCGGTGGCCAGGGCGACGCCCTCGCCGGCCTCCAGAACCTGACGATCCTGGTCGCCGCGCCGTTCGTCGTCGTGATGATCGGCATGTGCTTCGCCCTCATGCGCGACCTCCGCCACGACCCGATCATCGTCCGCGGCGAACGCGGCGAGGAAGCCGTCGAATCCGCCGTCATCGCCGGCCACGAGAAGTACGACGGCGAGTTCGAACTCCGCATCGGTCCGACGCCACCGGAGAGATGAGGCCGGGGATTCCGGCCCGGAGCTCCTCAGCGGGCGACGGCCTCAGCGGGCGAGCGCGGCGGCGGCGTGGGCGCAGCCCCAGGCCACGGTGACGCCGGCGCCGCCGTGCCCGTAGTTGTGGATCAGGCGCGAGTCGTGGGAGCCGGGGGCGGCGGAGAGACGGACACCGCCGGCCCTGGAGGGACGCAGGCCGACCCGGTGGCCGAGGACCCTGGCGCTGGCGATCTCCGGGCGGATGCGGGCACAGCGCTCCACGATGGCCGTTGCGGTCGCCGGATCCGGTTCCAGGGACCAGGAGTGCTCACCCGCCGTGCCGCCGAGGATCAGCCGTCCCGGCTGCGGGAAGAAGTACGTCAGCTCGCTCGACGCCTCGTCCGCGGCCGTGAACCAGGTGTCGATCCCGGGGTTCTCCACCAGCACCAACTGCCCCCGGACCGGCGTCATCCCCGGGTCGGGCACGAGGTCGCGCGACCCGAGCCCCGTGCAGTTGACGACAGCCTTCGCCTCGGCGGCCGCTTCGTCCAGCGAGCCGACTCCTCGGGTCTCCACGGTCCCTCCCGCCGCCTCGAACCGCGCCCGGAGCCAGTCCAGATGGACGGGCATGTCGATCAGCGGCAACCGGGCCCACAGCGCGGACGTGACACCGTCCGGCAGTTCGCCGGGCACCGGTTCCCGCACCCTGCCCGCCAACTGCCCAGCCCACGGGCCCAGATCAGCCTGCCGCACCCCGGAGTGCACCCCGGCCACGAGCCGCACCCCGGTCTCCTCCGGACGCTTCGCCAGCTCCTCGTACACCCGCAGCGAGGCCAGTGACCACTCGCCCGCCAGTGCCGCCGGCTCGATCCGGTACGGCCACCACAGCGCCCCCGCGACCGCGGACGTGGACGCCTGCGCCGGCTCGCGGGTCCACACCCGCACCCGGCGGCCCTCCTCCGCGAGCACGACGGCCGTCGTCAGCCCGATGACCCCGCTCCCCACCACGATCACGTCGCCGCTCATGGCGGGACCGTAGCCGAATCCGTGATGACGCGCTCACATCGCGTGGTGACTGGGGATACTCCAGACATGTCTGCCGAGTACGCGACCTTCGCACTGGCTCCGGCGATACGGGCCGGGGGAGTCCTCGCCGATGGCGGGTACTGCGTCCACCGGGACTTCATGGACTTCATCGTCGACGGCCGCCCGCTGCTGTTCCAGCTCTCCGACCTCGACGCGGTCTCCCCGCTCGCCTCCGACATCCCGCTCGCGATCTTCACCCGCCAGGTGCGCGCCCTGCTGCTGGACGCCGAGGCCCCGCTGCCCGGCGGACGCTACGTCATCTACGGCTGCCCCGAGTGCGAGGGCCTCGGCTGCGGTGCCGTCACCGCCGTCATCGAGCGCGACGGCGACGACATCGTCTGGCGGGACTTCGCCTGGCAGACGGACGAGACCGCCGATCTCGAGCTCAACGGCTACCACGGGACAGGCCCGTTCCGTTTCCGCGCCCACCAGTACCGCACGGAGCTGGAACGGCTCCTCGACGGCGGGGACGGCCGGCCGCGCCGCCGCGTCCTGCTCATCGGCGCCCGTGTCGCCGTCCTCGCCAGACTCGCCGCCGCGCTGCGCACCATCGGCATCGGCGCCGACATCACCCACGACGCCTCCACGGTCCCGGCCGACGAGCTCCGTGCGTACGGGGCCGTCGCCTTCGGCCCTGCGATCGGCGTACCCGAACGCGCCGCGGTCCGGGCGGCCTTCGCCTCGGCCGGAGTGGACGTCGCGTACATCGACGGCCTCCCCCCGGTCATCCCGCTCCTGGTCGCCCAGGTCGAGCACGCCCTCGACCGCGGTCCCGTGGAACGCCGCCGGCTGACCGGACTGACGGCGACGGGGGACGAGGCGTCCGTCACCGTCACCTCCGCCTGCCGCGTCCAGCTGCTCGCGTACCGCCTGGACAGACTCCACCGCACCCACACCCGGCATGTGTTCGACGGGATGCTGGAGCCCGGCACGCACCGAATTCCGCTGGACGGGCGGGCGGTGAAGGGGCAATCCTTCGTAGTGGCACGCGCCACCGGGGGCGTGCTGGTCGCACCCGTGGTGCGATGACCGGCAGAGAGGCCCGGGCGAGCCGTCGAATCGCCAAGACGCCATGCAGCGCCAGCACCCCATGCAGTGCCGACACCACGAGCAGTGCCGACACCACGCGCAGAGCCCACGCCACGAGCAGTGCCAACACCACATGCAGTGCCGACACCACGCGCAGAGCCACGTCGCCATGCACCGCCGAGAGGCCGTGCGGCGACCGAACCGGAGGTCCGCCTCCCCGCGCCGATGAGCGCCCGGAGGAACGGACCCGCGATCCGTACCCGCACCCGCGCCGAACTGCGCCGCGTACGAAGACCACGGGCCCACTCCTGCTGGGACCACCTCTACGCCGCGCCGCTGTGGCCACTGCACGGCGCCAACCTCGGGACCCTCGCCCGCACCTGTGACGCGGTCGGCGCGTGTCTGACCGTGCCCCGCTTCCCCTGGGTCCCCGAGGCCCTCGCCCGCGGCAACACCCTGCGTCAACCGCTCTGCACGCACTGGACGGGTGATCCCCTCGCCTGGCTGGAGAAGCAGCGCGGACGCGGCCTGCGGATCGTGGGTGTGGAGCTCGCCGACGAGGCGGTGCGTCTCGCCGATCTCCCGCCCGCGCGGGAGCCCACGGTCATGGTCCTCGGCCACGAGCAGACGGGCATCCCGCCCGAGGCCCTCGACCTCCTCGACGCGTGCGTGGAGATCCCGATGATCGGCACGGGCGCCAGTCTGAACGTGGCCGTCGCCGGATCGCTCGCCCTGTACAAACTCGCCGGCCTGCTCTGACCTAGGATCGTCCCCCTGATGACTGCAACCCTCGTCGCCAAGGACCTCGCCGCCGGACACGGCGACCGCTCGCTCTTCTCCGGGCTCGACCTCGTCGTCGCGCCCGGCGACGTCATCGGCCTCGTGGGCGTGAACGGAGCCGGGAAGTCCACCCTGCTCCGGCTGCTCGCGGGGCTGGACACGCCGGAGCACGGTGAGCTGCGGATCTCGCCGCCCAGCGCCGCCGTGGGCCATCTCCCGCAGGAGCCGGAGCGGCGCGAGGGAGAGACCGTACGACAGTTCCTCGCCCGCCGTACCGGGGTCGCCGCCGCGCAGGCCGCGATGGACGAGGCCACCCAGGGGCTCGTCGACGGGACCCCCGGGGCCGACGACGCGTACGCCATGAGCCTGGAGCGCTGGCTGGCCCTCGGCGGCGCCGACCTGGACGAGCGCGCCGAGGAGGTCGCCGGCACGCTCGGCCTGACCATCGGCCTCGACCAGCCCATGACCTCGCTGTCCGGCGGCCAGGCCGCCCGTGCCGGGCTCGCGTCCCTGCTGCTGTCCCGCTACGACCTCTTCCTCCTCGACGAGCCCACCAACGACCTCGACCTGGACGGGCTGGAGCGGCTGGAGACCTTCGTCCAGGGCCTGCGCGCCGGCACGCTCGTCGTCAGCCACGACCGCGAGTTCCTGGCCCGTACGGTCACCAAGGTGCTCGAACTCGATCTCGCCCAGCAGCAGATCACCCTGTACGGCGGCGGCTACGAGGCCTACCTGGAGGAGCGGGCGACCGCCCGCCGGCACGCGCGCGAGGAGTACGAGGAGTACGCCGACAAGAAGGCGGCGCTCGAGGGCCGCGCCCAGATGCAGCGCTCCTGGATGGACAAGGGCGTCAGGAACGCCCGGCGCAAGGCCACCGACAGCGACAAGATCGGCCGCAAGCTCCGCAGCGAGGCGAGCGAGAAGCAGGCGGCCAAGGCCCGCCAGACCCAGCGGATGATCGAACGGCTGGACACCGTCGAAGAGCCCCGCAAGGAGTGGGAGCTGCACATGGAGATCGCCTCCGCGCCGCGCTCCGGCTCGGTGGTGGCGACCCTGCGCGAAGCGGAGGTCCGGCGGGGCGACTTCCGCTTCGGGCCGGTGTCGCTGCAGATCGACTGGGCCGACCGCGTCGCGATCACCGGCGCCAACGGCGCCGGAAAGTCGACCCTTCTCGCCGCTCTCCTCGGCCGCCTGCCGCTGGACGGGGGCCACGCCGCGCTCGGCTCCGGTGTCGTCGTCGGCGAGGTCGACCAGGCCCGCAAGCTCTTCCACGGCACCGACTCGCTGCTGGACGCCTTCTGCGCGGCCGTTCCCGACACCGAGCCCGCCGAGGTCCGCACCCTCCTCGCCAAGTTCGGCCTCAAGGCCGGCCACGTGCTGCGCCCCGCCGTCACCCTCTCCCCGGGCGAACGGACCCGCGCCGCGCTCGCACTGCTGCAGGGCCGGGGCGTCAACCTGCTCGTCCTCGACGAGCCGACGAACCATCTCGACCTGCCGGCCATCGAACAGCTGGAGTCCGCGCTCGGCTCGTACGACGGCACGCTGCTCCTCGTCACGCACGACCGGCGGATGCTGGAGGCGGTCCGTACGACCCGGCGCGTCGAGGTCGCGGACGGCAAGGTGACCGAGCTGTGACGGCCGACGACCCCACGACCAGGCTGTTCGCCCTCCTCGACGACCTGGACGCCGACGTCGACGAGACGATCGACCTGGCCGACGAGGTCGCGGCATCCGGTGACCGCGGTCTGCTGCCGCGCCTGGAGGCCGGGCTGGACCGCTCCCTCGCCGAACGGAACTCCTACGCCCGCGAACTGCTCGGCGGCGTGATCGCGGCGATCGGCGGCACCGGCGCACTGCCGGTGCTGCTGAGCGCCTCGGCCGTCGACCTCGGTGACGACCAGGACGCCCTCGCAGCGGAGATCGTCGACCTGGTCCACACCGACCCGCCGGCCGCCCGCGCTCTCCTGACCCCCCTGACCCACTCCGAGGACCAGGCGGTCCGCGCCCGCGCCGAGTGGGCGCTCCACTTCCTCCCGGACTGAGCGGCCCCGTTCGACCCCAGGGCCCGGCCACCCGGCCGGGCACGCGTGGCCGGCCCTCGGGGCGAGCGGCCGATGCCGGGCGTGGCTCTCGGGCCCGTGCGGCGTTCGAGGTCCGGCACACCGCTCACCCGGAGCCGGGGAGCCCCGGCCCGCGAGGCGGGACGGGGCTCCAGTGGCGAACAGGGGCCGCAAGCCCCGGGCGGATCAGCCGCGGCGGCCGCCCTGCTTGGGGTCCAGCAGGCCCGCCTTGCGCAGGGCGTCCGCCATCGCGCTGTTCGCCGGGGGCGGGGCCTGGCGGCTCGTGCCCGCGCCGCCGCCGCGAGGGGCACCACCGCGTCGCTGCTGGGGCGGGCGCCCGCCCTGGTCGCGCTCGCGGCGGCCGCCCTGAGCCCCGCCGCCGGACGCCTGCGGCGCCGCCTCGTCGTCCAGCCGCAGCGTCAGCGAGATCCGCTTGCGCGGGATGTCGATGTCGAGGACCTTCACCTTGACGACGTCACCCGGCTTCACCACGTCCCGCGGGTCCTTGACGAACGTGCGGGACATCGCGGAGACGTGGACGAGCCCGTCCTGGTGGACACCGACGTCGACGAACGCGCCGAACGCCGCCACGTTCGTGACGACACCCTCCAGCACCATGCCCGACGCCAGGTCGGAGATCTTCTCGACGCCGTCCTTGAAGGTCGCCGTCTTGAAC
Source organism: Streptomyces sp. NPDC091376 (assembly GCF_044757085.1). NCBI lineage: Bacteria > Bacillati > Actinomycetota > Actinomycetes > Kitasatosporales > Streptomycetaceae > Streptomyces > Streptomyces sp. NPDC091376. The sequence goes on from NZ_JBIVUF010000004.1 coordinate 205,725, forward strand.
GCGGGCCGTGGGTCGCGGCCGGGCTTCTCCAGCTCCCGCAGGATGTCCGTGACCGTCGGCAGACCGAAGGTCTCGTCGACGAAGTCGTCCGCACGCAGCGACCGCAGCACCCCGGTGTTGCCGATGAGCGACGCCACCTCGCTGCCGCTCGTCTTCACCATCCGCCGCACCACCGGATACGCCTCGGGGTGCACGCTGGACGAGTCGAGGGGGTCGTCGCCGCCGCGGATGCGCAGGAAGCCCGCGCACTGCTCGTACGCCTTCGGCCCGAGCCGCGCCACGCCCTTGAGTTCCTTCCGGGACCGGAAGGGACCGTTCGCGTCGCGGTGCGCCACGATGTTCTCGGCGAGCCCCGAGCCGATGCCCGACACCCGCGACAGCAGCGGCGCGGACGCCGTGTTGACGTCGACGCCGACACCGTTCACACAGTCCTCGACGACCGCGTCCAGCGAGCGCGACAGCTTCACTTCGGACAGGTCGTGCTGGTACTGGCCGACGCCGATCGACTTCGGATCGATCTTGACCAGCTCGGCGAGCGGGTCCTGGAGCCGGCGTGCGATCGACACCGCGCCGCGCAGCGACACGTCCAGTTCCGGCAGTTCCTGCGAGGCGAACGCCGACGCCGAGTACACCGACGCGCCCGCCTCGGACACCATCACCTTCGTGAGCTTCAGCTCCGGGTGCCTGGTGATGAGATCGCCGGCCAGCTTGTCCGTCTCGCGCGACGCCGTGCCGTTGCCGATGGCCACCAGCTCGACCGCGTGCTCCTTGGCGATGCGCGCCAGCTTCGCCAGCGACTCGTCCCACTTGTTCGCCGGTACGTGCGGATAGATCGTGTCGGTGGCGACGACCTTGCCGGTCGCGTCGACGACGGCCACCTTCACGCCCGTACGGAAGCCGGGGTCGAGGCCCAGCGTCGCGCGCGTACCGGCCGGCGCGGCGAGCAGCAGATCGCGCAGGTTCGCCGCGAAGACCCGTACCGCCTCGTCCTCCGCCGCCGTCCGCAGCCGCAGCCGCAGATCGATCCCGAGGTGGACGAGGATCCGGGTCCGCCAGGCCCAGCGCACCGTGTCCGCCAGCCACTTGTCGCCCGGGCGGCCCCGGTCGGCGATGTCGAAGCGGCGGGCGACGAGGCCCTCGTACGTGGACGGGCCGTCCGTCGCCTCCTCGGGCTCCAGGTCCAGGGAGAGGACGTCCTCCTTCTCACCGCGGAGCATCGCGAGGACGCGGTGCGAGGGCAGCTCGGTGAACGGCTCGGCGAAGTCGAAGTAGTCGGCGAACTTCGCGCCGGCCTCCTCCTTGCCCTCCCGCACCTTCGCGGCGAGCCGGCCGCGCGTCCACATCCGCTCGCGCAGCTCGCCGATGAGGTCGGCGTCCTCCGAGAACTGCTCGGTCAGGATCGCCCGCGCGCCCTCCAGCGCGGCTGCCGGGTCCGCGACGCCCTTGTCGGCGTCGACGAACGCCGCCGCGGCCGCGAGCGGTTCGACGGACGGGTCGCCGAGCAGCCCCTGGGCGAGGGGCTCCAGCCCGGCCTCGCGCGCGATCTGCGCCTTGGTGCGCCGCTTGGGCTTGAAGGGCAGATAGATGTCCTCCAGGCGGGCCTTGGTGTCGGCCGCCCGGATCTGCGCCTCGAGCTCGTCGGTGAGCTTGTCCTGCTCACGGACGGATTCCAGGATCGCGGTCCGCCGCTCCTCCAGCTCCCGCAGATACCGCAGCCGCTCCTCGAGCGTGCGCAGCTGCGCGTCGTCGAGCATCTCGGTCGCTTCCTTGCGGTAGCGAGCGATGAACGGCACGGTCGACCCGCCGTCGAGCAGCTCGACGGCCGCCTTCACCTGCCGCTCGCGTACGCCGAGCTCCTCGGCGATCCTGCCTTCGATGGACGTCGTCACGGTTCCCCGACTCGCCTTCTGATGCTGGCTGTGCTGTGGAGGCCGCGCGGACGGGTGCCCGCGAGGTCCCTTCGCCTGCATTCTGCCGGGTGGCCGGGGGCCGTGTCGCGCGTCCCCCCTGTGCGCGGCGCGTACGTCGCCCGCCGCCGGGGGAACCAGGGGTGGCCCCTGACCGGCCACGTCGCCGGCTCTGTCACCGGCTACGCCGTATGCTCCCCGCCGGTCGCCGCGCGGCGGGTCGCCGGACGTCAGCCCTTGCCGGTCAGGTCCGCCGGGAACGCCCCGGCCGCGGCGGCCGTCATGAGGAAACCACGGGCCAGCTCGGTGAGGCGTTCGACGTCCGCCGCGCCGAGGTGCTCGTACGGCGCGAGATCGAGCCGGTCGGTGTGCTCCTCCAGCTCCGCGCGCAGGGCCGTGCCCGCCTCTGTCAACTCGCCGTCCTCGGCCAGCAGCCCGCGCTCGCGCAGCCGGCCGGAGGCGGCGTCCCAGTCGGTGCGCCGCCAGCCGCGGCTGGCGAGGATCCAGCGCGGCGACATGCCCTTGCCGGTCGCGGTGTGGCTGACCAGGGCCTCCAGCGGGTCGAGCCCGGCGGAGAGCAGCGCGGTCAGATGACCGTCGCCGCGGTGCTCCCGCAGCAGCGTGGCGGCGTGCCAGTAGGCGAGGTGCGGCTCCTCGGGGACGGGCAGGTCCGCATGGGCCGCGTAGAGCGGGCGGGCGTGCCGGGTGCAGGCCTCCGCGGCGCGCAGCGCCAGCCGGGCCGCCTCCGCCATCTCGTCCGAGGCGACGGCGTCGTCACCGAGCAGCCGGCGCAGTGTCGCGTCCACGCCGCGCAGCCGGGCCGCCAGCACCGTGGCGGGCGGCGCCGTCTCCCACACCGCGGGGAGATGCCGGGCGATCAGCTCGTGGTTGAAGTTGTAGAAGGTCGCCGCGACCGTACCCGGGCCGACGGCGCCCATCGCGGCGGCCCGCCCGGCGAAGTAGGCGGCGCTCGCGTCCTCGACGCCGATCCCGGCGAGCTCCTTCGCGTAGTCGGGCGAGAAGTACACGGTGGAGTGGAGCGGGTTGACGGCGTTGTGGCAGCGGCGTCCCGCGCGCGGAGGCAGAGAGGTCATGCCAGCAGGTTACCGACTGGTCGGTACGACCGTAAGGGCAGGGGCGGGACACCAGGGCGAGTCCATGGCAGGAAAGGTGGGGATCTCGTCATTGCGGTCGTGCGGCCGCGGCGCCGACCATGGAGGCATGCCAGAGCGAACCGTGCTCGTCGTGCTCTTCGACGGGGTGCAGAGCCTTGATGTGACCGGCCCGCTCGAGGTCTTCTCGGGCGCCGGCAAGGCCCCGTCCGCCGCGTTCGGGTACCGCATCCGCACCGCCTCGCTCGACGGCGGGCCCGTCCGCACCTCCAGCGGGCTGACCCTCGTCCCGGACGGCCGACTCGGTGACGGGGGCCCGCCGCACACGCTGATCGTCCCGGGCGGCGAGGGCACCCGATGCCCGGATCCCGCGCTGATCGACTGGCTGCGCGCGCACGCCACCGGGGCCGAGCGCCTCGTCTCCGTGTGCACCGGCGCGCTGCTGCTGGCGGAGGCCGGGCTGCTCGACGGCCACCGCGCGACCACGCACTGGTCCGTCTGCGACCATCTCGCCCGCACCTACCCGCGGGTCGACGTCGACCCCGAGCCGATCTTCGTCAGGGACGGGCGGCTCTCCACCTCGGCCGGGGTCACCGCGGGCATCGACCTGGCCCTCGCGCTGGTCGAGGAGGACCTGGGCCGCACGACGGCGCTGACCATCGCCCGCCATCTGGTGGTCTTCCTGCGCCGTCCCGGCAACCAGGCGCAGTTCAGCGTCCAACTCGCCGCGCAGACCGCCCGGCGCGAACCGCTGCGGGAGGTCCAGCAGTACATCACCGACCACCCCGACGGCGATCTCGGCGTCGAGGCCCTGGCCGGCCGGGCCCGGCTGTCGCCCCGTCAGTTCGCCCGTGCCTTCCTCGCCGAGACGGGGACCACTCCGGGCAAGTACGTCGACCGGGTCCGTCTGGAGCACGCCCGGCGGCTCCTGGAGGACACCGGCGACGGCATCGAGGAGATATCCCGGGCCTGCGGTTACGGCACGCCCGAGGCGATGCGCCGCGCCTTCGTGAAGGCCCTCGGCGCGGCCCCGGCCGAGTACCGCCGCCGCTTCCACGCACCCGTCCGCTGAGACCCCCGTTACAGGAGGAACCCGTCTCCACCGGAACCCGCGTACACCGAGACCGAGAGGGACCGTCATGCAGATCGCCATCCTGCTCTACGACCGCTTCACCAGCCTGGACGCCGTCGGCCCGTTCGAACTGCTCAGCCGGCTGCCGGGCGCCGAAACCGTGTTCGTGTCGAAACAGCCGGGTCCGGTGCGCAACGACCAGGGCAACCTCGCGCTCGTCGCCGACCGCGCCATCACCGAGGTGACGGCTCCCGACATCGTCGTCGTGCCCGGCGGCCCCGGCGCACGCCAGGCCATGCACGACGAGACGCTCCTCGACTGGCTCCGCGCGGCCGACGCCACCAGCACCTGGACCACGTCCGTGTGCACCGGCTCGCTGGTGCTGGCCGGCGCGGGACTGCTCGACGGCCGCCGTGCCACCTCCCACTGGCTCGCCCTGGACGACCTGGTGCCGCACGGCGCCGAACCGACGGGGGAGCGCGTGGTCTTCGACGGGAAGTACGTCACCGCCGCCGGGGTCTCGTCCGGGATCGACATGGCCCTGCACCTGCTCGGCCGGATCGCGGGCGACGACGTCGCCCGGACGGTTCAGCTGATGACCGAGTACGACCCGCAGCCGCCGTACGACGCGGGCTCGCCGGAGAAGGCACCGGAGCAGGTCGTCGCGTTCTCGCGCACGCTGGCGGACGAGGTCTCCACGGCGAACGGCTGACCCTCACACGCTCCAGGTGAAGCGCGGCCGCCTTCGCTCCAGGAACGCGGCGACACCCTCCGCGGTGTCGCCGCTGCCGCGCGCCTGCCCGGCCCAGTGCTCGTCCCGGTCGGTGCGGCCCGAGGCGAACTCCTTCGCCGCGGCCTGGGTCAGCTGCGAGCGGGAGGTCAGCACCCGGGCGAACTCGGCGACCCGCTTGCCCAGTTCGCCCTCGGGAAGCACCTCGTCGACCAGACCGGTGCGCAGCGCCCGTTGCGTCCCGATCAACTCGCCTGAGAACAGCAGGTACTTCGCGGCCGCGGGCCCCACCAGCGACACCAGCCGCCGGGTCGAGGACGACGGGTACACGATGCCCAGCTTGGCCGGGGTGATCCCGAAGGAGGCGCCGTCCTCGGCGAACCGCAGATCGCAGGCCGCCGCCAGCTGGCAGCCACCGCCCACGCAGTAGCCGCGTACGGCGGCCAGGGTCGGTTTGGGGAACGCCGCGAGCGCCTCCTCGGCCCGTACGGCCAGGTCCTGCGGCGTCTCGCCGGGTACGGGCGGCTCGCTCAGCGAGGAGATGTCGGCGCCCGCGCAGAAGGTGCCGCCCTCGCCGGTCAGCACCAGCACCCGCACCCCCGGATCGTGCGCGAGGCCGTCCAGCAGGCCCGGCAGCGCGCGCCACATCGCGGCCGTCATCGCGTTGCGCTTGGCGGCGTGGCTGATGACGACGGTCGCGACGCCGTCCGAGACGGAGTGGCGCAGCTCCGGCTCCGTGCGGTTCATCCGGTCCATGCGCCGGATGCTATCCGCCGGGCCCGTACCTATGATCAAGAAGGGGGCGCGACGAGGAGGCACCGATGGCCGGTCCCGCCCACGAGGGCAGAAAGCTCCGCCGCAGCTTCGGCTGGCTCGCGGCACTCGGGGTGATTCTCGTCGTCGCAGGTGTCGTCGGGCTCGTCTACGTCGGCGTCGCCACCCTGACCTCGATGCTGCTCTTCGGCTGGCTGCTGCTGATCGGCGGTCTCGTCGGACTGCTCCAGGCGATCGAGTCGCGCGGCAGCAACTACTTCTGGCTCGGGGTGGTCGTCGCCGCGCTCAACATCGCGGCCGGCGTGGTCGTCATCCGCCACCCGGAGGGCAGCGCGGAGGCGCTGACCATGTTCGCAGCGTTGCTGTTCCTGACCGGTGGGCTGTTCCGTCTGGTGGGGAGCCTCGTCGTGCGCGGGCCGCAGTTCGGCTGGACGCTGCTCCAGGGCGCGTTCGGGCTGCTGCTGGGCATCCTGGTGCTCGTGAACTGGCCGGAGAGCAGCCGCTACGTCATCGGGACGTTCTTCTCGCTGGCACTGCTCTTCGACGGGCTGGGACTGATCGCGATCGGGTTCGGCGGCCGCCGGATCGTGGACATGGTCGAGGACGCCGACGACACCGCCGGTATCACCGCGTCCGAGAAGCCGACAGAAGAAGATCAGGATCGGTCGAAAGGCTGACCCTGGCGTACTTACCTGGTCGGATGCAGTCGATAGCAGCTGATTTCTGTTCAGCGGCCCGGTGTGGACCAGTGCATTCCCAACACTCGGTACTCAACAGTTCCCAGCAACGTTTCACGAGGGTGGGTGCGGGAGTATGGAGAGCCCGGGGAGCGTCCCGGCCCGGCCGCTGTCGTACGAAGGTGTCTGGCGGTTCACCGCCCCCGCGCTCGACGTGTCCGTACCGCAGGCACGGCACGCAGTCCGCGATCTGATCCACCGCCAGGGCGTCCCCGTCCACGACGACGTGCTCCAGGGACTGCTGCTGATCGTGTCCGAACTGGTCACCAACGCCGTACGGCACGCGGCCCTGCTCTCGCCCCAGGTCGCCGTCGAGGTCGCGGTCGGCCCGGAGTGGATCCGGGTGGCCGTCGAGGACAACCACCCCTACCGGCCCAAGGCTCTGGAGACCGACTCCGCGAAGACCGGCGGGCGCGGCCTGCTCCTGGTCAAGGAGATCACCAGGGAGGCGGGCGGCGAATGCGACGTGGAGCACACGGCGAGCGGCGGAAAGATCGTCTGGGCCGCACTGCCGCTCGTTCCGCTGAGCGGCGCGGCGCCCCTGTAGGGCGCCTCACCACAGCGAAGGGCACCTCACCACAGCGCGGCCGGAGCCGTCACCAGCCGCCGGCCGGACCCGTCAGTTCCTTGATCGCCGGACGCGCCGCGTCCAGGACCGTCATGAACCAGGCGGAGAACGTGTCCCGTGCGTGCCGCTCGGCCAGCTCCGCGGCCGTCACGAACGCCGTCTCGCCGACCTCCTCCGGGTCCGGGCGCAGCGAGGACTGCACCATGCCCACGAAGAGGTGGTTGAACTCCTGCTCGACCAGGCCCGAGGCCGGGTCCGGATGGTTGTAGCGCACGGTGCCCGCCTCCGCCATCAGCGACGGCGAGACCCCCAGCTCCTCGTGCGTACGACGGGCCGCCGCCGTGAAGGGGGCCTCACCCGGATACGGGTGCCCGCAGCAGGTGTTCGACCAGACACCGGGGGAGTGGTACTTCCCGAGCGCCCGGCGCTGCAGCAGCAGCCGCCCCTGCTCGTCGAAGAGGAACACGGAGAACGCCCGGTGCAGCTGCCCGGGTGCCTGATGGGCGGAGAGCTTCTCCGCGGTGCCGATGGTATGGCCGCTCTCGTCGACAAGTTCGAGCAAGATCGGCTGCATGGTGCCGTTCGGCGAGCTGTTCGCCGCGGTGGCGGGTGTGGTCGGCATGGCCATCCTTCGCATCGGTCCTCGGCCCGGCGGGGCTCCCTCAGTCTGCCGTACAAAAGCGGCTTGTCCGCACTTCGTCACCCTGGGCATGTCCGTGCCCGCCGCGCGAGGAGCGCGACAGGCACGGACGGCAGATCAGACCCCGCAGGCCTCCGGATAGATGATCGTTCCCTGCGGGAACACCGGGGAACCGTCGGGGACCAGCGCCTTCACCGCCTCGCCCGGTGCGTCGGGGCCCGGCCGGATGCCGGGCTTCGAAGCGGGCCCGGAACCGGACCGGGGGCAGTACTCCGGATGAACCAGCGCCACGGCGGACCGCTCACCCCGCACCCACGCCCGGGCGGCCGGGGGAACGGTGCGTCAGCCGCCGTCGGCATACCGCAGCACATAGCCCGTGTAGCCGTACTCCGAGCCGTGGTCGCGGCGCATGGCGATCTCGGCCCGTGTCGCGTCGAGCACGGCGGCCATTCCCGGAGCGGTGGGGTCGGCGGCATCGGCCCGCGCTCCGAGCGGCCCGTAGTACTCCTGCCAGTCGCTGTCGGGCTGCCGGTGGACGCCGAGCACGTCGTAGCCGGCCGCGGCCGCCGCCGCCGCGTTCCGCGCCGCAGTACGCAGGGGGTAGTGCTCGTCCCAGAAGGCACGGGCCTCCGGGCTCGGCTCGTCGCGGGTCCACTCGCATTCGGTGACGACGAGCGTGCCGCCCGGCGCCAGCAGCCGGCGCCAGTCGCGCAGCGCCGTGTCGAATCCGATCGAGTACGCCGAGCCCTCGGCCCAGACCAGATCGAACGACCCGTCCGGGAAGTCCGGGGACGGCAGTGCGCCCATGTCGGCGTTGACGGTGCGGATACGACTGGAGAGCCCGCGCGCGGCGGCGGCCCGCCGCAACTCGTCGAGGAACGGCTCGTGCAGATCGACGGCCGTGACGTCGGCGCCGGCCTCGGCGGCCAGCAGCAGCGCGGCACGGCCGGGGCCGCAGCCCAGATCGAGCACCCGCGGACGGGACGGCAGCACGCCCGCGAGGGAGAGCAGCCGGCGCGTGCTGGCGTCGGAACCGGGACTCTGCCGGGGCAGGCCGTGGTGGAGGGAGAAGAACGCTTCGTACAGTTCGGCGTTGTCGGACAACGTGGGAACCCCTTGGAAGGAGCGGGCCCCGGCCGGCGTACGCGGTCGGTCGGCGTACGGATCAGGCAGGCCGGTGAGCCCGGAGATCGATGAAGGACCGGGCGGTGCTGCGCTCGGCAGCTCGTACGACGGTCATCGACCTCAGCTCCCCTCAAGATCACGGCTTCGCGCAAATGTAGCAGCCGAAGGTGACGTGCCCGCCCTCAGTGGCAGTACCCGGCCTCGTGCTCGGCATGGCCGCTGGGCTCCAGCTGGAACGTGCAGTGCTCGACGTCGAAGTGGGACCCGAGACAGCCCTGCAGATCGTGCAGCAACTTCTCGTGGCCGACCGCGTCCAGGACGTCCTGGGCGACCACCACGTGCGCGGAGAGCACCGGCATCCCGGAGGTGATGGTCCAGGCGTGCAGATCGTGGACGTCCTCGACGCCCGGCAGGGCCCGTATGTGCTCGCGCACCTCGGCCATGTCGACGCCCTTCGGCGCCGCCTCCAGCAGCACGTTCAGCGTCTCCCGCAGCAGCTTGACCGTGCGGGGCACGATCATCACGCCGATGGCGAGCGAGGCGATCGGGTCGGCCGCCTGCCAGCCGGTGGTCAGGATCACGGCGGCCGAGATCAGCACCATCACCGAGCCCAACGCGTCCGCGAGGACCTCCAGATAGGCGCCGCGTACGTTGAGGCTCTCCTTCTGCCCGCGCACGAGCAGGGACAGCGACACCATGTTGGCGGCAAGACCGACCAGGGCGAAGACGATCGCCACCCCGCCCCTGGTCTCGGCCGGGGTGATGAAGCGCTGCACCGCCTCGTACAGCAGGAAGCCGCCGACGCCGAGCAGCAGCACACAGTTCGCGAGCGCGGCGAGGATCTCGGCCCGGGCGAATCCGAAGGTGCGGTTCGTGTCGGCGGGGCGGCCCGCGAAGTGGATCGCCAGCAGCGCCATGGCGAGGCCGAGCGCGTCCGTCGCCATGTGCGCGGCGTCCGCGATCAGGGCCAGCGAGTCCGCCAGGATGCCGCCGACGATCTCCAGGACCATCACGCCCAGCGTGATCCCCAGGGCGATCCGCAGCCGTCCGCGATAGGCGGCGGCCGCGGTACCCGTCGGCGGCGGACCGCCGTGCGTATGCCCGTGGTCGTGCCCAGCCCCCATGCGAGACGCCTCCCGGCTCGTGCGAATGATCTGTCCGAGTGGCCAGTGAACTACGGGCAGGGGGTATGGGGCAACACGACGCTGAACACCGTTGTCATATGCTCTGACCTGCGGTTACGACAGCAGGTCAGAGCCTCGGCGGGCGGTTGCGGAGCTCAGCGGGGAGCGGCCTCGGGATGGTGCAGCAGCCAGCCCTCCCAGGCCGACTCGACCATCTCGCGCACCCCGAGCGAGGCGCTCCAGCCCAGCTCCTTGCCGATCCGGTCGACCGACGCCACGGCCCGTGCCGCGTCCCCGGGCCGGCGCGGCTCGACGATCGCGGGGGTGCCGTGACCCGTCACCTCGGCGACGAGACGGGCGAGCGTGCGCACGGAGACGCCCTCGCCGCGGCCGACGTTCACCGTGAGATCCCCGGCGCCGTCCTGGCCGGCCAGCCGGCGGGCCACGGCCAGATGGGCGTCGGCGAGATCGGCGACGTGGATGTAGTCGCGGACGCAGGTGCCGTCGGGCGTCGGGTAGTCGTCCCCGAAGATCCGCGGCGCTTCACCGCGGGTGATCCGGTCGAAGAACATCGGGATGACGTTGAACACCCCGGTGTCCGCGAGCTCCGGCCGGGCCGCGCCCGCGACGTTGAAGTAGCGCAGACAGGCGGTGGCGATGCCGTGCGCCCGGCCCGCCGCCCGCACCAGCCACTCGCCGGTGAGCTTGGTCTCGCCGTACGGATTGATCGGCACGGCGGGGGTGTCCTCCGTGATCAGGTCCGCGTCGGCCATCCCGTACACGGCCGCCGACGACGAGAAGAGGAACCGCTTGACGTCCGCCGCGACGACGGCCTCCAGCAGCACCGTCAGCCCGTGCACGTTCTCCCGGTAGTAGCGCAGGGGCTGCTCCACGGACTCGCCGACCTGCTTCTTCGCCGCGAGATGCACCACACCCGTGACCGAGTGGGCGGTGAGCGTGCGATCCAGCAGCTCCCGGTCCAGCAGCGAGCCCCGCACCAGCGGCATGCCTTCGGGCAGCCGCCCCGGACGCCCCGTCGAGGCGTCGTCGAGTACGACGACCCGCTCGCCGGCCTCCGTCATCGCACGGGCCACATGCGCCCCGATGTACCCCGCCCCGCCTGTGATCAGCCATGTCATGCCCGCCACCCTAGGCCGTGCCGGGCGGCTCTTGCCGGGCCCGCGACGCTGATCCGGCCCGGACCACCGCACACCCCTGAGCCGTCCCCGGCGCGGTTTGTGACGTGAGCCGCCGATCGACGATGATGATCTCGGCCGCGGCACCGCCGGCCGGCCGTGGCCGCGGCAGGGACGCCCGGCCCGGCAGGAGACCGGCGGGGTGAGCGGGAGTGTCCTCACCGGGAAACCTCGGTGAACTCGCGCTTCCGTTCATCCGATAGCCTCAGCCGACATGCCGCCGCCCGGTCCCGGGCCGAGTCGTCGTGCCCACCCATGATCAGCGCCAAGGAGTGAGTCCGTCTGTCGACCGCAATCCTCACCGGTCCGCCGGTACCCGGATCGCCGCTCGAAGGCGATCTCCGGTCGCTGGGCTTCGACGTACGGGTCGCCTCGGGCGCCGCCGAGGCCGCAGACCTGCTCACGGCGGTACCCGCCGCCGAGCGCGTCGCCCTCGTCGACCCCCGCTTCGTCGGACACGTCCACGCCCTGCGCCTCGGACTGACGGACCCGCGCTTCCCCGCGGCCACGGTCCCGGGCGCCGTCACGGCACAGCCCGAGGCCCGTACGGCGCTGCTCGCCGCGCTGCACGCGAGCACGGACGCCGCACCGTCCGCCGGTGGAGCCCCGGTGGCCGCCGGGGTACTCGCCGACCGTGTCGCCGACGCCCTCGAAGCGGAGGGCGCCACCGCGCACCGTCCCGAGCTCGGGACGCTGGTCGCGACCGTGCCCGACGACCCGCAGGGCCGCAACGAGGCCCGCCAGGCCGTCGCCGCCGTCGACGACGAGGCCGTACGGCTGCGCTCCGCCGTGAAGGCGCGCGACGGGTTCTTCACGACCTTCTGCATCAGCCCGTACTCGCGCTACCTCGCCCGCTGGTGCGCGAACCGCGGACTGACCCCGAACCAGGTCACCACCGCCTCGCTGATCACCGCGCTCATAGCGGCCGGCTCCGCCGCCACCGGCACCCGCGCCGGCTTCGTCGCCGCCGGAGTGCTGCTCCTCGTCTCCTTCGTGCTGGACTGCACCGACGGACAGCTCGCCCGCTACTCCCTGCAGTACTCGACGATGGGCGCCTGGCTCGACGCCACCTTCGACCGCGCCAAGGAGTACGCCTACTACGCCGGCCTCGCCCTCGGTGCCGCGCGCGGCGGGGACGACGTCTGGGCCCTCGCCCTCGGCGCCATGGTGCTGCAGACCTGCCGGCACGTCGTGGACTTCTCCTTCAACGAGGCGAACCACGACGCCACCGCCAACACCTCGCCCACCGCCGCCCTCTCCGACCGTCTCGACAGCGTCGGCTGGACGGTCTGGGTGCGCCGCATGATCGTGCTGCCGATCGGCGAGCGCTGGGCCATGATCGCCGTGCTGACCGCCGTGGCCACCCCGCGCATCGTCTTCTACGCACTGCTCATCGGCTGCGCCTTCGCCGCCACGTACACCACCGCGGGCCGGGTGCTGCGCTCCCTCACGCGCCGGGCGCACAGGACCGACCGCGCCGCCCGGGCCCTCGCCGATCTCGCCGACTCCGGCCCGCTCGCCGAGAGCGTCGCGCACGCCGCCAAGGGCCTCGCCTCCCGGCTCCCCGCCATGGCACCCCTGGCGATCGCGGTGCTGGGCGCCGCCGCCGTCACGGCCACCGCGTGGCTCACGCCGTACGGCAGCCCCTGGCCGGTCGTCGCCGCCGTCGGCTACGCCCTGACCTCCGGCATCGCCGTCGCCCGCCCCCTCAAGGGGGCCCTCGACTGGCTCGTCCCCCCGGTCTTCCGGGCCGCGGAGTACGGCACGATCCTGCTGCTTGCCGCCAAGGCGGACGTGAACGGAGCCCTTCCCGCGGCTTTCGGCCTGGTGGCCGCCGTCGCCTACCATCACTACGACACGGTGTACCGCATCCGCGGCGGCACCGGCGCGCCCCCGCACTGGCTCGTCCGTGCGGTCGGCGGGCACGAGGGGCGGACCCTGGCGGTCGCTCTCCTGGCCACCCTGCTCGGCGCCCCGCAGTTCACGATCGCGCTGACGGTCCTCGCGGTCGCCGTGGCGGTCGTGGTGGTCGCGGAGTCCATCCGCTTCTGGGTCTCCTCCGGAGCACCCGCCGTACACGACGAAGGAGAACCCGCATGATCGGCCTCGTACTGGCAGCCGGTGCCGGACGGCGTCTGCGTCCTTACACCGACACGCTTCCGAAGGCCCTCGTGCCGGTCGACGGGGACCTCTCGGTCCTCGACCTCACGCTGAAGAACTTCCATGAGATCGGCCTCACCGAGGTCGCCGTCGTCGTCGGCTACCGCAAGGAGGCCGTGTACGCGCGCAAGGAGGAGTTCGAGGCCACGTACGGCCTGAAGCTCACCCTGATCGACAACGACAAGGCCGAGGAGTGGAACAACGCCTACTCCCTGTGGTGCGCCCGTGACGTCCTGAAGCAGGGCGTGATCCTCGCCAACGGCGACACCGTGCACCCGGTCTCCGTCGAGCGGACCCTCCTCGCCGCCCGCGGCAACGGCCAGAAGATCATCCTCGCCCTCGACACGGTGAAGCAGCTCGCCGACGAGGAGATGAAGGTGATCACCGCCGACGGCCAGGGCGTACGGAGGATCACCAAGCTGATGGACCCCGCCACCGCCACCGGTGAGTACATCGGCGTCACCCTCATCGAGCCCGAGGCCGCCGAGGAGCTGGCCGACGCGCTGAAGGCCACCTTCGAGCGCGACCCCGACCTCTACTACGAGGACGGCTACCAGGAGCTGGTGAACCGGGGCTTCCAGATCGACGTGGCACCGATCGGTGACGTCAAGTGGGTCGAGATCGACAACCACGACGACCTCGCCAAGGGACGGGAGATCGCGTGCCTGTACTGACCCGCCTCATCCCCTCCCCGGTCGTCGTCGACATCCGCCCGGGCGCCCTGGACGATCTGCCCGGCCTCCTCGCCGACCAGCGGATCTCCGCCTCCGGCAAGCTGGCGTTCGCCATAAGCAACGGCTCCGGGCAGGCCCTGCGCGAGAAGCTGGCGCCGGTGCTGCCCGACGCCGACTGGTGCGAGGTCGCGGACGGCACCATCGACTCCGCCGTCAGGCTCGCCGACGACATCAAGGGCAAGCGGTACGACGCGGTCGTCGGCCTCGGCGGCGGCAAGATCATCGACGTGGCCAAGTACGCCGCCGCCCGGGTCGGGCTGCCGCTGGTCGCCGTCGCCACCAACCTCGCGCACGACGGACTCTGCTCCCCGGTCGCGACGCTCGACAACGACAACGGGCGCGGTTCGTACGGCGTCCCCACCCCGATCGCCGTGGTCATCGACCTCGACGTGATCCGTGACGCCCCCGTCCGGTTCGTCCGGGCGGGCATCGGCGACGCGATCTCCAACATCTCCGCGATCGCCGACTGGGAGCTGTCCCACCGGATCACCGGCGAGCCGGTCGACGGACTGGCGGCCGCCATGGCCCGTACCGCCGGCGAGTCCGTGCTGCGCCACCCCGGTGGCGTCGGGGACGACGGCTTCCTCACCGTGCTGGCCGAGGGACTGGTCCTGACCGGCATCTCCATGTCGATCAGCGGCGACACCCGGCCCTCGTCCGGCGCCTGCCACGAGATCAGCCACGCCTTCGACCTGCTCTACCCCAAGCGCTGCGCGCTCCACGGCGAGCAGGTCGGACTGGGTGCCGCCTTCGCGATGCATCTGCGCGGCGCCCACGAGGAGTCCGGGCTCTTCGCCGGAGTCCTCCGCAAGCACGGCCTGCCGGTCCTCCCCGAGGAGATCGGCTTCTCCGTGGACGAGTTCGTCAGGGCCGTGGAGTACGCACCGCAGACCCGCCCCGGACGTTTCACGATCCTCGAGCACCTCGACCTGTCCACCGACCAGATCAGGGACGCGTACGCCGACTATGCCAAGACCATCCGTAGCTGAACTCCGACCGGTCGTTCACCCGGCGGGAGTCAAGGACCGGCGCAGTGGCGAGCACTGGGGCGGCCGCCTCTACATGCGCGAGATCTCCCTGCGCATCACCCGCGTCCTGGTCACCACCAAGGTCACGCCGAACCAGCTGACCTACCTGATGACCCTGGCCGGTGTCCTGGCCCTGCCGGCCCTGCTGGTGCCGGGCATCTGGGGCGCCGTCCTCGCCGTGGTGATGGTGCAGCTCTATCTGCTGCTCGACTGTGTCGACGGCGAGGTCGCCCGCTGGAAGAAGCAGTACTCCCTCTCCGGCGTGTACCTGGACCGGGTCGGCGCCTATCTGTGCGACGCGGCGGTCCTGGTGGGCTTCGGCCTGCGCGCCTCCGACCTGTGGGGCGGGGGCCGGATCGACTGGCTGTGGGCCTTCCTGGGCACCCTCGCGGCGCTCGGTGCGATCCTGATCAAGGCCGAGACCGACCTGGTCGGCGTCGCCCGGCACCAGGCCGGGATGGAGCCGGTCAAGGACGCGGCGGCGGAGCCTCGCTCGTCCGGCATGGCGCTCGCCCGCCGGGCCGCCGCCGGGCTCAAGTTCCACCGGCTGGTCCTCGGCATCGAGGCGTCCCTGCTCATCCTGGTGCTGGCGGTCCTCGACCAGGTCCAGGGCGACCTGTTCTTCTCCCGCCTGGGCGTCGCCGTGCTGGCCGGCATCGCGATGCTGCAGACCGTGCTGCACCTGGTGTCCATCCTCGTCTCCAGCAGGCTGAGGTGAGCACCGTGAAGCTCGGCGCCGTCATCATCACCATGGGCAACCGGCCCGACGATCTGCGTGCCCTGCTCGACTCGGTCGCCAAGCAGCAGGGCGACCCGGTCGACGTGGTCGTCGTCGGCAACGGCGCTCCCGTCACCGGAGTGCCCGACGGCGTCCGCACGGTCGACCTCCCGGAGAACCTGGGCATCCCGGGCGGCCGCAACGTCGGCATCGAGGCCTTCGGCCCCGCCGGCGGCGACGTCGACGTCCTGCTCTTCCTCGACGACGACGGGCTGCTGCCCAACACGGACACCGCCGAACTGATCCGCCGGGCCTTCTCGGAGGACCCCGGCCTCGGGATCGTCAGCTTCCGGATCGCCGACCCGGAGACCGGGCTCACCCAGCGCAGGCACGTCCCGCGGCTGCGCGCCTCCGACCCGATGCGCTCCTCACGCGTGACGACCTTCCTCGGCGGCGCCAACGCCGTCCGCACGAAGGTCCTGGCCCAGGTCGGCGCGCTGCCGGACGAGTTCTTCTACGCGCACGAGGAGACCGACCTCGCCTGGCGGGCCCTGGACGCGGGCTGGATGATCGACTACCGCTCCGACATGGTGCTGTTCCATCCGACGATGCCGCCGTCCCGGCACGCGGTCTACCACCGCATGGTGGCCCGTAACCGGGTGTGGCTGGCACGTCGCAATCTGCCCGCGCCGCTGGTGCCCGTCTATCTCGGAGTGTGGATCGTGCTCACACTCCTCAGGCGGCCCACCGCCCAGGCGCTCAAGGCATGGTTCGCCGGTTTCAGGGAGGGATGGACGACCCCGTGCGGTCCGCGCCGTCCCATGAAGTGGCGTACCGTGTGGCGACTGACGCGACTGGGCCGACCGCCTGTCGTGTGACCGGCCGGGATCTGAGAGCATCGGGCGTACTCCGGGACCTGGCCGCCACCTGAGGCCCGATTGACGCGCATCTTGAACACGAAAGTTTCAACTTGTGAGTGACACAACCCATGACGGTGCGATCGCCATGAGCGCTCGGCCGTCTCCCGACGACGGTCTGACGCCGGCGGAGCTGGCCGCCAAGTACGGCCTGTCGGTGAGCGGTGCCCGACCTGGGCTCATCGAGTACGTCAGGCAGCTCTGGGGCCGCCGGCACTTCATCCTGGCGTTCTCCTCCGCGAAGCTCACGGCCCAGTACAGCCAGGCCAAGCTCGGCCAGCTGTGGCAGGTGGCGACGCCGCTGCTGAACGCGCTGGTCTACTACCTGATCTTCGGGCTCATCCTCGGCGCCGGACGCGGGATGTCGAAGGAGGTCTACATCCCGTTCCTGGTGGCGGGCGTGTTCGTCTTCACGTTCACGCAGACCTCGGTGATGGCCGGTGTGCGGGCGATCTCGGGCAATCTGGGCCTGGTACGGGCGCTGCACTTCCCACGCGCGTCGCTGCCCATCTCCTTCGCGCTGCAGCAGCTCCAGCAGCTGCTGTTCTCGATGATCGTGCTCGTGCTGATCGTGGTGGCGTTCGGCAGCTACCCGTCGCTCAGCTGGCTGCTGGTGGTCCCCGCGCTGGCGCTGCAGTTCGTCTTCAACATCGGCCTCGCGCTGATCATGGCCCGCATGGGCAGCAAGACGCCCGACCTCGCCCAGCTGATGCCGTTCATCATGCGTACATGGATGTACGGCTCCGGCGTCATGTTCTCGATCAAGGTGATGCTCGCGGACAAGCCGGCCTGGATCGCCGAGGTCCTGATGTACAACCCCGCGGCGATCTACATGGACCTGATCCGCTTCGCCCTGATCGACGGCTACGACTCGTCGAACCTGCCCTCGCACGTGTGGCTGGCCGGAGTGATCTGGGCGGTGCTCCTCGGTGTCGCCGGCTTCGTGTACTTCTGGAAGGCGGAGGAGCGCTATGGCCGTGGCTGAGCACCTCGAAGACCCGCGCGACGCCCGGGTGCCCACCGTCATCGCCGACGAGGTGCACATCGTGTACCGCGTCAACGGCGGCAGCGGCGGCAAGGGCAGCGCGACCGCCGCGCTGAGCCGCATACTCCGGCGCGACCGCGGCGAGTCCCGCGGTGTCCGCAAGGTCCACGCCGTGCGCGGTGTCTCCTTCACCGCCTACCGGGGCGAGGCCATCGGCCTGATCGGCACCAACGGCTCCGGGAAGTCGACCCTGCTGCGGGCCATCGCCGGCCTGCTGCCGACCGAGAGCGGCAAGGTCTACACCGACGGCCAGCCGTCGCTGCTGGGTGTCAACGCGGCCCTCATGGGCGATCTGACCGGTGAGCGGAACGTCATCCTCGGCGGTCTGGCCATGGGCATGTCGCGCGAGGAGATCCGCACGCGCTACCAGGGCATCGTCGACTTCTCCGGCATCAACGAGAAGGGCGACTTCATCACCCTGCCGATGCGCACGTACTCGTCCGGTATGGGCGCCAGGCTCCGCTTCGCGATCGCCGCGGCGAAGAACCACGACGTGCTGATGATCGACGAGGCGCTCGCCACCGGTGACCGGAGGTTCCAGATCCGCTCCGAGGAGCGCATCCGGGAGCTGCGCAAGGAGGCCGGTACGGTCTTCCTGGTCAGTCACAGCAACAAGTCGATCCGTGACACCTGCGACCGCGTCCTGTGGCTGGAGAAGGGCGAGCTGCTGATGGACGGCCCGACCGACGAGGTCATCAGGGCGTACGAGAAGGAGACCGGGAAGTAGGTCCCGCTCGCGAGGCGCGCCACGCGGAAGGGCCCCCGCCGGAGTGCTCCGGCGGGGGCCCTCGCACGCGGGCCGGTCCCACCGGCCCGTGCGCGAGGCGCGGATTCCGGGTCGAGCGGTGGTCCGTACCCCGTCAAGCATCCGTCAAGTCCTGTGTTCCTTCGGAACGTTGGCCCCGGATCGCCCGGTTCTCGTCACGCACACAGCACCCCGGAGGGGTCCGGGACGTTGTACAACGTAAGCTGTACCGGTGCTGATTCATGGCAAGTGGGGCGATACACCCTGAAGAATCCCGCTGGCCGGGCGGCGAAACCCCTCGTGGGGACCGGCGGCGTGTCCGAAATAGGATGTATTGGGTCAGCAGTGTAGAACGGGAGATGTGACGGCCATGACGGAAAATCTCCAGCTCCGCGAGGGCAGCGCCGTCCCCGCACCGGGCAGTCCGCAGTGACAGGTACCCGGCAGGTGCGCCTCGACGCCTCCACGCGCACCACGCTCGACAAGGCCGCGGACGAGAACTTCCCCGTGGCGCCCTTCTTCCTGCCCCGCGCCTGGCGCAACGACCTCATGGCCGTCTACGGCTACGCCCGCCTGGTCGACGACATCGGCGACGGCGACCTCGCCCCCGGCGGGGCCGACGCGCGGCACCTCGGCCTCGACCCCGCGCAGAGCGACGACCGCCTCGCGATGCTCGACGCCTTCGAGGCCGACCTGCGGCGCGTCTTCGCCGCCGGCGAGGACCCGCGCCATCCGCTGCTGCGCGCCCTGGTGCCCACCGTGCGCCGCTGCTCGCTCACCCTCGAGCCGTTCCTCGGCCTCATCGAGGCGAACCGCCGGGACCAGCTCGTGCACCGCTACGGCACGTACGACGACCTCGCCGCCTACTGCGAGCTCTCCGCCAACCCCGTCGGCCGTCTCGTTCTGGGCATCACCGGCACCGCCACCCCCGAGCGGATCCGCCACTCCGACGCCATCTGCACCGCGCTGCAGATCGTCGAGCACCTCCAGGACATCGCCGAGGACCTGGCCGCCGACCGCGTCTACCTCCCGGCCGAGGACATGAAGCGGTTCCAGGTCACCGAGGCGGACCTGGCGGCGCCGACGGCGGGCGCGCCGGTGCGCGCCCTGGTCGCGTACGAGGCCGAGCGCGCGGGGCGGCTGCTGGACGAGGGCACCCCGCTGGTCGGCAGCGTCCACGGCAGGCTCAGACTGCTGCTCGCCGGATTCGTGGCCGGGGGACGCGCCACCCTCGCCGCGATCGAGGCCGTCGGACACGACGTGCTCCCCGGACCGCCCAGAGCCACCAAGCCCCGACTGATGCGTGAAGTGGGAACCGTCTTGCGTAGAGCGCGTAGAGAGGGGTGAGCCGGAGCATGGAGGAGTACACACACATGTCCGCGCCGGTCCAGGCCGCGTACAGCTACTGCGAGGCCGTCACGGGGACGCAGGCACGCAACTTCGCCTACGGCATCAGGCTTCTGCCCGCCGACAAGCGGCAGGCCATGTCCGCGCTGTACGCCTTCTCCCGGCGGGTCGACGACATCGGCGACGGATCGCTCGGCGAGAGCGCCAAGCGGGACCGGCTCGAGGCGACCCGCGAGCTGCTCGGCAGGATCCGCGACGGCAAGGTGGGCGAGGACGACACCGACCCGGTCGCGGTGGCCCTCGCGGACGCCGCGCACCGCTTCCCGATCCCGCTCGACGGGCTCGACGAGCTCATCGACGGCGTCCTCGCGGACGTCCGGGGCGAGACGTACGAGACCTGGGACGACCTCAAGGTCTACTGCCGGTGTGTCGCGGGCGCCATCGGCAGGCTCTCGCTCGGCGTGTTCGGCACCCTGCCCGGCGCGCACGGCGCCGAGCGCGCCCCCGAGTACGCCGACACGCTCGGGCTCGCACTCCAGCTCACCAACATCCTCCGTGACGTCCGCGAGGACGCCGCCAACGGCCGGACGTACCTGCCCACCGACGACCTCGCCAAGTTCGGCTGCTCCGCGGGCTTCCACCGCACCACCCCGCCGCCCGGCGCCGACTTCAGCGGCCTGGTCCACTTCGAAGTGCGGCGCGCCCGGGGCCTGTTCGCCGAGGGCTACCGGCTCCTGCCCATGCTCGACCGGCGCAGCGGCGCCTGTGTCGCCGCCATGGCCGGGATCTACCGCCGGCTCCTCGACCGCATCGAGCGCGACCCGGAGGCCGTCCTGCGCGGCCGTGTCTCGCTCCCCGGCCGGGAGAAGGCCTACGTCGCCGTCCGCGGCCTCTCCGGTCTCGACGCCCGGCACATCTCCCGCCAGGCCGTCAGGAGGCGCGCGTGACGCCCCGCCTGACGGCGATTCAGGACCTTCCGCCGGCGACGTCCCCCGGCTCGCGCCCCGCTGTGCGTACGGCGGCCGGACCCGTCAGCGCGGTGGCGCGGTCGGTGCCGGCCGCCTCGTCCTGTTCCCGCACGTCCGGACGGGCCGCCCGGCCCTCCCGCCGTTCGCGGGCAACCCCTCACGTCGTCGCCGCGTCCCTGACTGCGACGGCGGCCCGAGGGGAGGGGGCATGACGTACGAGGACACGACCTCCGCGCGGCACGCCGTCGTCGTCGGAGGCGGACTCGCCGGGGTCACCGCCGCGCTGCGGCTGGCCGATGCCGGCCTGCGGGTCACGCTCCTGGAGAACCGGCCGCGCCTCGGCGGTCTCGCGTTCTCCTTCCGGCGCGGCGAGCTGACCGTGGACAACGGCCAGCACGTCTATCTGCGCTGCTGCACCGCCTACCGCTGGTTCCTCGACCGGGTCGACGGCGCCCGCCTCGCCCCGCTCCAGCACCGCCTCGACGTACCCGTCCTCGACGTCGCCCACCCCGGCGGCCCGAGGCTCGGACGGCTGCGCCGCACCGCCCTGCCCGTGCCGCTGCATCTCGCGGCGAGCCTCGCGACGTACCCCCACCTCTCCCTCGCCGAGCGCGCCGCCGTCGGGCGGGCGGCGCTCGCCCTCAAGGGACTCGACCCGGCCGATCCCGCCCTGGACGGCGTCGACTTCGCCACCTGGCTCGGCCGCCACGGCCAGTCGGGCCGCACGATCGAGGCCCTCTGGGACCTCGTCGGCGTCGCCACCCTCAACGCCGTCGCGCCGAACGCCTCGATGGGCCTGGCCGCGATGGTGTTCAAGACCGGACTGCTCTCCGAGCCCGGCGCGGCCGACATCGGGTGGGCGCACGTCCCGCTCGGAGAGATCCACGACACCCTCGCCCGCAAGGCCCTCGACTCCGCCGGAGTGCGCACCGAACTGCGCACCCGTGTCAGCGCTCTCACCCGCACCGCCGACGGCCGCTGGAACGTCACGGCAGGCGCCGAGCGGCTCGACGCGGACGCCGTCGTCCTCGCCGTACCGCAGCGCGAGACGCACGCCCTGCTGCCCGAAGGCGCCCTCGACAACCCCGACCGGCTGCTCGACATCGGCACCGCGCCGATCCTCAACATCCATGTGATCTACGACCGCACGGTGCTGCGCCGGCCCTTCTTCGCCGCGCTCGGCACCCCCGTCCAGTGGGTCTTCGACCGCACCCACGCCTCCGGTCTGCGCGGCGGACAGTATCTGGCGCTGTCCCAGTCCGCCGCCGAGGACGAGATCGACACCCCCGTCTCCGCACTGCGTGAGCGCTATCTCCCCGAGCTGGAACGGCTGCTGCCCGCGACCCGCGGCGCGGAGGTACGGGACTTCTTCGTCACCCGGGAGCGCACCGCCACATTCGCCCCCGCCCCCGGCGTCGGCAGGCTCAGGCCCGCCGCGCGCACCCGAGCTCCCGGCCTGTATCTGGCCGGATCGTGGACCGCCACCGGCTGGCCCGCCACCATGGAGGGCGCCGTGCGCAGCGGGTTCAGCGCCGCATCCGCCGCGCTCACCACCCTCGGCCGCCCCCATGAACATCCGCTCAAGGAGGCGGCATGAGACCCAGGTCTGGAACCAGAGGAGAGAAAGTGCCGACTGCGCCTTCGGCGAACCCGGCTGTCGACACCGCGGCCGTCACCGCGCTGCTCGAGCGCGGGCGGACCATGTCCACCCCGGTGCTGCGTGCTGCCGTGGACCGGCTCGCGCCGCCCATGGACACCGTCGCCGCCTACCACTTCGGCTGGATCGACGCCCACGGCCGCCCCGCGGACGGTGACGGCGGCAAGGCCGTGCGTCCGGCGCTGGCTCTGCTGTCCGCCGAGGTGGCCGGGGCCGCGCCCGAGGTCGGCGTCCCCGGTGCCGTCGCGGTCGAGCTGGTCCACAACTTCTCGCTGCTCCACGACGATCTGATGGACGGTGACGAACAGCGACGGCACCGCGACACCGTATGGAAGGTGCACGGCCCCGCGCAGGCGATCCTCGTCGGCGACGCCCTCTTCGCGCTCGCCAACGAGATCCTGCTGGAGCTCGGCACCGTGGAGGCCGGCCGAGCGACGCGCCGGCTGACCACCGCCACCCGCAAGCTGATCGACGGCCAGGCGCAGGACATCTCCTACGAGCACCGCGAGCGGGTCACCGTCGAGGAGTGCCTGGAGATGGAGGGCAACAAGACCGGCGCGCTGCTGGCCTGCGCCGTCTCCATCGGCGCGGTCCTCGGCGGCGCCGACGACCGCACGGCCGACACGCTGGAGGCGTACGGCTACCACCTCGGCCTCGCCTTCCAGGCCGTCGACGACCTCCTCGGCATCTGGGGCGACCCCGAGTCGACGGGCAAGCAGACCTGGAGCGATCTGCGCCAGCGCAAGAAGTCCCTGCCCGTCGTCGCGGCGCTCGCCGCGGGCGGCCCGGCCTCGCAGCGGCTCGGGGAACTGCTCGCGGCCGACGCGAAGAGCAATGACTTCGACAGCTTCTCCGAGGAGGAGTTCGCCACCCGGGCGGCCCTCATCGAGGAGGCGGGCGGGCGTGAATGGACCTCGCAGGAGGCCCGCAGGCAGCATGGAACGGCGGTCGAGGCACTGGACCGCGTCGACATGCCCGAGCGCGTGCGCGCCCAGCTCGTCGCGCTCGCCGACTTCGTCGTCGTACGCAAGAGATGATCACCGGTCCCCGGACGGATCACGCGACGGAGATGATCACGATCAATCGCATATGAGTTCGCAGTCGCCGGCCGGTGCCGCTCCGGGCACCGGCCGACGGCAGACCCGAAAAGCAGCACATCCGACTGCACGAAGGGGAAGCCATGACAGCGACGACCGACGGAAGCCCAGGGGCCCCGGGCCCCCGCGCAACCGCGGCCAGCGAAACGACCGACGACCGTACCGTTCCGGGTGACACGCACGTGGCCGCCGGGCTGGCGGCGCAGCGATCCGTCGAGTACCTGCTCGGCAGGCAGGACGCCCAGGGCTGGTGGAAGGGCGACCTGGAGACCAACGTCACCATGGACGCCGAGGACCTGCTGCTCCGTCAGTTCCTGGGCGTCCAGGACGAGAAGACCACCCAGGCCGCCGCTCTGTTCATCCGCGGAGAGCAGCGCGACGACGGCACCTGGGCCACCTTCCACGGCGGCCCCGGAGAGCTCTCCGCCACCGTCGAGGCCTATGTCGCCCTGCGCCTCGCCGGCGACCGGCCCGACGATCCGCACATGGACCGCGCCGCCGCCTGGATCCGGGGGCAGGGAGGCATCGCCGCGAGCCGCGTCTTCACCCGCATCTGGCTCGCGCTGTTCGGCTGGTGGAAGTGGGAGGACCTGCCCGAACTGCCGCCCGAACTCATCTATCTGCCCTCCTGGTTCCCGCTCAACATCTACGACTTCGGCTGCTGGGCGCGGCAGACCATCGTGCCGCTCACGATCGTCTCCGCGATGCGGCCGGTGCGACCCGCCCCGTTCCCGCTCGACGAGCTGCACACGGACCGCCACAACCCCAACCCGCCCACGCCCCTTGCCCCGGCGGCGAGTTGGGACGGCGTGTTCCAGCGCCTCGACAAGCTGCTGCACCGCTACCACGGGATCGCCCTGCGCCCGCTGCGCCGCGCGGCCATGAACAGCGCGGCCCGCTGGATCATCGAGCGGCAGGAGAACGACGGCTGCTGGGGCGGGATCCAGCCGCCGGCCGTCTACTCGGTGATCGCCCTGCATCTGCTCGGCTACGACCTCCAGCACCCCGTGATGCGCGCCGGCCTGGACTCGCTGGACCGGTACACCGTCTGGCGCGACGACGGCGCCCGGATGATCGAGGCGTGCCAGTCACCGGTGTGGGACACCTGCCTCGCCACCATCGCGCTCGCCGACGCCGGAGTGCCCGCGGACCACTCGGCCCTGGTCAGGGCAGCCGACTGGATGCTCGGCGAGGAGATCGTCAAGCCCGGTGACTGGGCCGTGCGCAGGCCGCGACTCGCCCCCGGCGGCTGGGCCTTCGAGTTCCACAACGACAACTACCCCGACATCGACGACACGGCCGAGGTGATCCTGGCCCTGCGCCGGGTGAAGCACCCGGACCCGTCCCGGATCGAGGCGGCGATCGCCCGCGCCGGCAACTGGACCCTGGGGATGCAGTCGAGGAACGGCGCCTGGGGCGCCTTCGACGCCGACAACACCAGCGCCTTCCCCAACCGGCTGCCGTTCTGCGACTTCGGTGAGGTCATCGACCCGCCGTCGGCCGATGTCACCGCGCACGTCGTCGAGATGCTGGCCCACGAAGGCCGGGCCCACCACCCCCGCGCCCGCCGCGGTGTCGAGTGGCTGCTCGGCGAACAGGAGCCGAACGGCGCCTGGTTCGGACGCTGGGGAGTCAACTACGTCTACGGCACCGGCTCGGTCGTCCCGGCGCTGACCGCGGCCGGACTGCCCGGGTCGCACCCCGCGATCCGGCGTGCCGTCGGCTGGCTGGAGTCCGTCCAGAACGACGACGGCGGCTGGGGCGAGGACCTGCGCTCGTACCGCGAGGAGTCGTGGATCGGGCGCGGCGCCTCCACCGCCTCCCAGACCGCGTGGGCGCTGCTGGCGCTGCTGGCCGCGGGGGAACGGGACGGCAAGGCCGTCGAGCGGGGCATCGCCTTCCTCGCCGGGACCCAGCGCGAGGACGGTTCGTGGGACGAACCGCACTTCACCGGCACCGGATTCCCGTGGGACTTCTCCATCAACTACCACCTCTACCGGCAGGTGTTCCCGCTCACGGCGCTCGGCCGCTACGTGCACGGGGAACCGTTCGCCGGCCGGAACGGAGGCTGAGTGGACGCTTCCACGGAGCCGCCCCCGGCGAGCGGGACGCCCGGCTCCACGGCGCCGCCGCTGCTGATCGCCTGCGCGCTCGGCATCGAGCGTCTCGCCCTGCGCGCGGCCGGCCGTGGCGGCGCACCGGGCCCGGTGACCGTCCTGCGTACGGGCATGGGGCCGAGGAACGCCCAGCGTGCCGTCGTACGCGCGCTCCGCGACGAGAGGGCCGCGGGCGCCACCGCCGTCATCGCCTCCGGCTTCTGCGCGGGACTCGCCCCCGACATGCACCCCGGCGATGTGGTCGTGGCCGACGAGACCCGTGGGCCCTGGGGCGTCACGCCGTGCACGGCGACGGACCTGCTGACGGAGGCGCTGGCCCGGGCGGTGCCGGGGCGGACCGTCCACACCGGCCCCCTGACCGGCTCGGACCACGTCGTACGCGGCCAGGAGCGGGCCGAGCTGGCGGCGACCGGGGCGATCGCGGTGGACATGGAGTCCGCCGCCACGCTCCACAGCGCGCTGAGCGCGGGATCGCGCCCGGTTGCGGCCGTCCGGGTGGTCGTGGACGCTCCTGAGCATGAACTGGTCCGCCTCGGCACGGTACGCGGTGGAATATCGGCTTTCCGCGTACTGCGTGCCGTCCTACCGGCTTACTACGAATGGCACCGTTCTTTGCTGCTCCCCAGGAGGTGAGCCAGATGGCCATGCCGCTCCGCCAGACCATCAGGGTCGGGACCTATCTCTTCGAACAGAAGCTCCGCAAGCGTGAGAAGTTTCCGCTGATCGTGGAGCTGGAGCCGTTGTTCGCGTGCAATCTGAAGTGCGAGGGCTGCGGAAAGATCCAGCACCCGGCCGGGATCCTCAAGCAGCGGATGCCGGTCGCCCAGGCGGTGGGCGCCGTCCTGGAGTCCGGTGCGCCGATGGTCTCCATCGCCGGCGGCGAGCCGCTGATGCACCCCCAGATCGCCGACATCGTCGGGCAGCTGGTGGAGCGGAAGAAGTACGTGTTCCTCTGCACCAACGCCATGCTGCTGCGCAAGAAGATGGACGAGTTCACCCCGTCGCGGTACTTCGCCTTCGCCGTCCACATCGACGGACTGCGCGAGCGTCATGACGAGTCGGTGGCCAAGGAAGGCGTGTTCGACGAGGCCGTCGAGGCGATCAAGGAGGCGAAGCGGCGTGGCTTCCGGGTCACCACCAATTCCACCTTCTTCAACACCGACACCCCGCAGACCGTCATCGAGGTGCTGAACTTCCTCAACGACGATCTCAAGGTCGACGAGATGATGATCTCGCCCGCGTACGCCTACGAGAAGGCGCCCGACCAGGAGCACTTCCTCGGTGTCGAGCAGACCCGCGAGCTGTTCCGGAAGGCCTTCTCCGGCGGCAACCGGCGGCGCTGGCGGCTGAACCACTCGCCGCTCTTCCTGGACTTCCTGGAAGGCAGGGTCGACTTCCCGTGCACCGCCTGGGCCATCCCCAACTACTCGCTCTTCGGCTGGCAGCGCCCCTGCTATCTGATGAGCGACGGTTACGTGCCCACGTACAAGGAACTCGTCGAGGACACCGACTGGAGCAAGTACGGCCGCGGGAAGGACCCGCGGTGCGCGAACTGCATGGCGCACTGCGGATACGAGCCGACCGCCGTCCTGGCCACCATGGGCTCGCTCAAGGAGTCGCTGCGGGCCGCGCGGGACACCGTCTCCGGAAGCCGCGGATGACCGCCGGGCAGCGGGCGGCGGGACCGTCCGCTGCCGACCGGAGTTCAACCGAACAGAGAGGGGGCACGAGCGTGACGGTGCTGGAGAACATCCGGGGGCCGCGCGACCTCAAGGCGCTGCCGGAGGCGGAGCTCGAGGAACTGGCCGAGGACATCAGGGAGTTCCTGATCCATGCCGTGGCGAGGACCGGGGGCCATCTGGGACCCAATCTCGGGGTGGTGGAGCTGTCCATCGCCCTGCACCGGGTCTTCGACTCGCCCGTCGACCGCATCCTCTGGGACACCGGACACCAGAGCTACGTCCACAAGCTCCTCACCGGCCGCCAGGACTTCTCCAAGCTGCGCGGCAAGGGCGGGCTGTCCGGCTATCCGTCCCGGGAGGAGTCCGAGCACGACGTCATCGAGAACTCGCACGCCTCCACGGTCCTCGGCTGGGCGGACGGCCTGGCCAAGGCCGACCAGGTCCTCGGCCGCACCGGCCATGTCGTCGCCGTCACCGGCGACGGCGCGCTCACCGGCGGCATGGCCTGGGAGGCGCTGAACAACATCGCCGCCGCCAAGGACCGGCCGCTGATCATCGTCGTCAACGACAACGAGCGCTCCTACGCCCCGACGATAGGAGGCCTCGCCAACCACCTCGCCACGCTGCGCACCAGCGACGGCTACGAGCGCTTCCTCGCCTGGGGCAAGGACGTCCTCCAGCACACGCCCGTCGTCGGCAGGCCGCTGTACGAGTCGCTGCACGGCGCGAAGAAGGGCTTCAAGGACGCTTTCGCCCCGCAGGGCATGTTCGAGGACCTGGGGCTCAAGTACGTCGGCCCCGTCGACGGCCACGACATCGCCGCCGTCGAATCGGCGCTGAGCCGCGCCAAACGCTTCCACGGGCCGGTGCTGGTGCACTGCCTGACCGAGAAGGGCCGTGGCTACCCGCCGGCGCTGGAGGACGCGGCCGACCGCTTCCACACCGTCGGCGCGATGAACCCGTCGACCTGCGAGCCGCTGGCACCCTCGGGCGGCCCGTCGTGGACCTCGGTGTTCGGCGACGAGATCGCCGCCATCGGCGCCGAACGGCCCGATGTCGTGGCGATCACCGCCGCCATGCTCCACCCGGTGGGACTGGCGAAGTTCGCCGAGCGCTTCCCCGACCGGGTCTGGGACGTGGGGATCGCCGAGCAGCACGCCGCCGTGTCCGCGGCCGGGCTCGCCACCGGCGGTCTCCACCCCGTCGTCGCCGTGTACGCGACCTTCCTCAACCGTGCTTTCGACCAGCTGCTGATGGACGTGGCCCTGCACCGGTGCGGTGTCACCTTCGTCCTGGACCGGGCCGGTGTCACCGGCGTCGACGGCCCTTCCCACAACGGGATGTGGGACATGTCGGTGCTCCAGGTCGTGCCCGGTCTCAGGATCGCCGCTCCGCGCGACGCGGACCAGTTGCGGGCCCAGCTGCGCGAGGCCGTCGAGGTGAGCGACGCGCCGACGGTGGTGCGCTTCCCCAAGGAGGCGGTGGGGGAGCCGCTGCCCGCGCTCGACCGGGTCGGCGGGATGGACGTGCTGCACCGCACCGAGGACGCGGAGGTGCTGATCGTCTCGGTCGGGGCGCTGGGCGCGGTGTGTCTGCAGGCAGCCGATCTGCTGGAGGCCCGGGGACTGCGCTGCACCGTCGTCGACCCGCGCTGGGTCAAGCCCGTCGACGCGCAGCTCGCGCCGCTCGCCGAACGCCACCGGATCGTCGCGGTCGTCGAGGACAACAGCCGGGCGGGCGGCGTCGGTTCGGCCGTGGGACAGGCCCTGCGGGACGCCGACGTGGACGTACCCCTGCGGACGTTCGGCATCCCCGAGCAGTTCCTCGACCATGCCAAACGCGGCGAGGTACTGGCCGACATCGGACTGACGCCGGTGGAGATCGCGGGGCGGATCAGCGCCGCGCTCGCGCGCCGCGGGGAGAAGGAGGAGCACGGGCGATGAGCGGGGAGTTCGACCTCGGCCGGCTGCTCGCGGAGCGCGGTGGCGAACGGTACGGGCTGCACGCCAAGCATCTCAACCACCAGCTGCCGCGCATGCTCCACACCATCGGCTTCGACAAGGTGTACGAGCGGGGCGAGGGCGCGTACTTCTGGGACGACGAAGGCAACGACTACCTGGACATGCTCGCCGGCTTCGGGGTGATGGGCCTCGGCCGGCACCACCCGGTCGTCCGCAAGGCGCTCCATGACGTCCTCGACGCCTCGCTCGCCGACCTCACCCGCTTCGACTGCCCGCCCCTGCCCGGGCTGCTCGCCGAGAGGCTGCTGGCCCACAGCCCGCATCTGGACCGGGTCTTCTTCGGCAACAGCGGTACGGAAGCGGTCGAGACGGCCCTGAAGTTCGCCCGGTACGCGACCGGCAGACCGCGGATCCTGTACTGCACGCACGCCTTCCACGGGCTGACGACCGGGTCGCTCTCCGTCAACGGCGAGGCGGGCTTCCGGGACGGGTTCGCCCCGCTCCTCCCGGACACCGCGCTGGAACTCGGCGACCTGGCGGCGCTGGAGCGGGAGCTGAAGCGCGGCGACGTGGCGGGCTTCGTCGTAGAGCCCGTCCAGGGCAAGGGTGTGCACGAGGCACCGCCCGGTTTCCTGCGCGCCGCACAGGATCTGCTGCACCGGCACAAGGCGCTGCTGATCGCCGACGAGGTGCAGACCGGTCTCGGCAGGACCGGTGACTTCTACGCGTACCAGCACGAGGACGGCGTGGAACCGGACCTGGTGTGCGTCGCCAAGGCGCTCTCGGGCGGCTATGTTCCGGTCGGCGCGACCCTCGGCAAGGAGTGGATCTTCAAGAAGGTCTACTCGTCGATGGACCGGGTGCTGGTGCACTCGGCGAGCTTCGGTTCCAACGCCCAGGCGATGGCGGCCGGGCTCGCCGTCCTCTCGGTGATCGAGGACGAGCAGATCGTCGCGAACGCGCGGGTGACCGGGGACCTGCTGAGGACACGGCTCGCGGCGCTCGTGGACCGCTACGAGCTGCTGCACGAAGTACGCGGGCGGGGGCTGATGATCGGGATCGAGTTCGGCAGGCCGTCGTCGCTGAAGCTGCGCAGCCGCTGGACCATGCTGCAGGCCGCCCGCAAGGGACTCTTCGCGCAGATGGTGGTGGTCCCGCTGCTGCAGCGGCACCGTATCCTCACCCAGGTCTCGGGCGACCGGCTGGAAGTGATCAAGCTGATTCCGCCGCTGATCATCGGTGAGCAGGAGGTCGACCGTTTCGTGGAGGCCTTCACCGCCGTGATGGACGACGCGCACGGCGGCGGCGGGCTGATGTGGGACTTCGGCAAGACCCTGGTCAAGCAGGCCGTGGCCGACCGCTGATCCTCCGGGCGCGCGGGCCTCGTACAGCCCGCGCGCTTTTGCCTCCGGGGCAATAAGTTTGCCTCGGAGGAAAACTCCTGGCCCAATGGGGTCATGAGCCATCCCTCAGGACAGTCTCCCGGCCCGTCCGCCGGCGAGGCGGCGGACGACCTGCCGGACGTCGCACCCCGGCTGCGCGCGCTGCGCCGCCGTCGCGGTCTCACACTGGAGGCTGCCGCCCAGCGGGCGGGCCTCTCGCCCGCCCATCTCTCCCGGCTGGAGACGGGCAACCGGCAGCCGTCGCTGCCCATGCTCCTCACTCTCGCCCGTACCTACGGTACGACGGTCTCGGAGCTTCTCGGCGAGCAGGCGCCGGAGCGTGACGCGATCATCCGCGGCGGCCGGATGGGACCGGCGGAGGCCGACGGCTGGACGTACCGGCAGGCCGGGGGCCGCGGGCGGGCCATGCAGGCCCTGCGGGTGCACGTCCCGTACGGCGCCCAGGGCGATCTGGTGCGGGTCCATCCGGGCGAGGAGTGGCTCCACGTGCTCGAAGGGCGGCTGCGGGTCGGCCTCGGCGACACCGTCCACGAGCTGGAGCCGGGGGACAGCGCCCACTTCGACTCGCTCACCCCGCACCGCATCGCCGCCGTCACCCATGAGGGCGCCGAGCTGCTCTTCGTCCACACGCTGCTGCAGAGCCCCGACCCGCATGCCCACCCGCACGCCTAGAGGAGACGCGTCATGTCCAAGAAGACCTCATCGAACCAGGAGACGAAGTTCCCGGTCGGACTGGTCGTCCGCCTCTTCGCCTACCTGGTGGCGGGCCACCTGTTCGCGGCCTTCCTCTATCTGCTGTTCACCGTGGGCGGCGAGTGACCCGGCCCGTCACCGGGCGAGGCTCAGACCGAGCCGTCGAGCAGCCGCTCACGCAGCCGCTCACGCGTCTCGGGCGCGAGCTTCAGTCCCTCGGAGAGGTAGCGCTCCGTGCCGCCCCAGACCTCGTCCATGGTCGCGAACGCCGCCGCCAGATACTCGGCCCGGGCGTCGAACAGCGGGCTGAGCAGCTCCATCACCTCCGGCGACATCCCGGCCGGTGAGGTGTCGCTGCGGCGCACCTTGTAGCGCCGGTGCGGGTCGTTCGACTTGAGGTAGTCGGCCTCGATCGCCTCCCGCTCGACACCCACGGCCAGCAGTGAGATCGCGATCGACAGGCCCGCCCGGTCCTTGCCCGCCGCACAGTGCATCAGCGCCGGCACGCTGTCCTGCGCCAGCGCGTGCAGCACCCGGCTGTGCTCGGCGGTGCGCTCCTTGATGATCGTGCGGTAGGAGGCGGTCATCCGGCCGGCGGCCTTGCCGTCGGCGAGGATCGTCTTCAGCTGGTCGAGATCACCGTCGCGGACCATCCGCCAGAACTCCGCGCCGTCTGCCGGGTCGGACAGCGGGATGTTCACGTTGCGCACACCGGGCAGCTCGACGTCCGGGCCCTCCAGCTTGTGGTCCGCCGCATTGCGGAAGTCGAAGATCGTGTGGAGCCCGAGCGAGCCGAGGAAGGCGGCGTCGCTGCCGGTCGCGTGCGCGAGATGGCCGCTGCGGAAGAGCCGTCCGTAGCGCGTCCGGTGCCCGTCGACGGTCGGCAGTCCGCCCACGTCCCGGAAGTTGCGAACCCCGGACAGCTCGGGCTCGGTCGGCGGGGTCTGGGGCAGCTGCTGCGTCACGGGGGCTCCTCCGTGTCTGCGGTCGGCGCTGCTCGCCGACAAAGGGGCGCGCTGCTGACCCTACGACATCGATTCCTCAGGCAAGTATCTCGGCCCATGGCCGCAAGGCCGTTGCCCCGCTGATGAATTGCGCCCGATGATGTGCGG
The DNA here is from genome assembly GCF_044757085.1 of Streptomyces sp. NPDC091376. Lineage (NCBI taxonomy): Bacteria > Bacillati > Actinomycetota > Actinomycetes > Kitasatosporales > Streptomycetaceae > Streptomyces > Streptomyces sp. NPDC091376. The sequence continues at coordinate 238,094 of NZ_JBIVUF010000004.1, forward strand.
ACGTGTGCGAATTTGAGGGGTCTGGGTGATCGAGGCGGTTGGTGACGGTCGCATCTGGGTTCTGTCCGGGATGACGAGCAGCTATGCGCTGCTCCTCACCGACCGGGACGAGCTGCTGCATCTGCACTGGGGACCGCGGATCGGCCCGGCCGACGCCGAGGCGCTCGCGGCGGACCCGCTTCCTCCCTCCTGGCCCTCGAGTCGCCGCTCGACGGGCACGAGGAGTATCCCGTCGAGGGCGGCCCCCGGTTCGTCCGGCCCGCGCGCTTCCGGTTCGTGAGCGCCATGGCCGGGGTGCTCGGCATCGGCGGCGACCTCACCGCATGGAGCGAGGACGCGCTGACCGAGGCGCGTGACTGGGTGGAGCTCTACAAGAAGATCAGACCGGTCGTCCAGCACGGCGAGCTGTACCGGCTGCGGCCGCCGGAGGGCGGGCTGAGCGCGGTGCCGTATCCGCGCGGGGACGAGGCCGTCGTACTGGCCTGGCTGCAGGCCCAGTGCCACGGCGAGCGTCCGCCGCGGCTCCCGCTGCGCGGACTCGACCCGTCGGCAGAGTACGGTGCCTGGCCGGCGGAGTACGTGTGCCTGGACACCGGCAGCCTCCACCGTGGCGCCGTCCTCCTCCATCACGGCTTCTCCACCGGCCTCAGCGGTGACCTCGACGCGATGGTCCTCCGCCTGCCCCGCCGGGTCTGACGGGGGCGCCGGGTCTGACGGGACAGCGGGCCTGACGGGACGCCGGGCGGAGGTCCTCGACCGGGTTCGAGGACAACTCGGCCTGTGCCGTGGCGAGTTCCGGGGAGCGTCGGTCGAATTGCCGAATTCACCTGTTGTTCGGAATTGGTTCCACATACGGAAAGGGGCCACCTTTTCGTGGCCGGGCGCGCCATTGGCTGCATTCTGTCGCTAATGGGCGATGTGTCCGGATTGGGTGTTTTTGTATAACGCGCCCCGGTTGAATAGGGGATGGGGATCCGTCCGTGAGCGGGATCATATCCGTGACGTTCTGTGGTGGTGCACCGCGGTCGAACTCCCTTGTTCCCGGGGGAATCGAAGATCCGTAATCCACGCAGCGTGACCGGGAAATGTGCGCTGATATCCGGTAGGGGGATTCCCGGGGGGAATAGACGGCTTGTTCACTTCGACCCGGCTCGCTTACGGTCACCGCAATCCGGTCGGAACGCCCAATCCTGCCGCCGTCCGGAATATCGCACCCACCCACGTGTGGCAGGAGCGGGGGACCCAGGTAGTACGCCGTCCGGAGCCCCGGACGGCTTGGGGTGAAGTCGCGCGAGTCGCGCGGCCGGGCAGCTCCAGCCCGAACCCGACAGCTCACCTCGCAGGCGGCGGAGAGGAATTGGCCATGCCCGGTAAGGGTAAGCATCGTCGTCCGAGGACCAGCCCGTTCACGCGCGGATTCGTCGCCGCGGGAACGGGCGGGGCCGCCATCGCGCTCCCGCTCATGGGCGCCGCCGGTGCGCACGCCGCCGAGAAGTCCGCGCCCGTCGCGATTCCCGAGCAGGTCGCCTCGGTCGCTCACAAGGCCGTCACCCCGCAGGCGCCGCAGGCTCCCAAGGCGCCGAAGCCGTACACGGTCGTGGCCGGTGACTACCTCTCCAAGATCGCCGATGAGCACAACGTCAGCGGCGGCTGGAAGAAGCTGTACGCCGACAATCGCGCCGCCGTCGGTACGGACCCCTCGCTGATCCACCCGGGTCTGAAGCTCGTCCTCGGCGGCAAGGCGAAGGCCCAGGGTGAGGCGAAGGTCCAGCCGAAGCCCGAGCGGAAGGCCGCGGCCCCCGCCAAGAAGGCGCCTGCCGACAAGGCCGCCGCCAAGGCCGAGAAGGCCGTGAAGGCGGAGAAGGTCGTGAAGGCCGAGAAGCCGGCCGCTTCCGTCGAGCGTGCCTCCCGCACCGCCGACCGCGCCGCCGGTGCCGCGGCCGCTCCGGCCGCTGCCCAGGCCCCCGCGCCCTCGGGCTTCTTCGCCCCGGTCACCAGTGGCATCGGCACCGCGTACAAGACCGCCGGTTCCATGTGGTCCAGCGGCTACCACACCGGTGTCGACTTCGTCGCCTCCACGGGTACGTCCGTGAAGTCGGTCGGCCCGGGCACCGTCGTCTCGGCCGGCTGGAGCGGTGCGTACGGCAACGAGGTCGTCATCAAGCACGGCGACGGAACGTACTCGCAGTACGCCCATCTCTCCCAGCTGTCCGTCGCGTCCGGTGACGGTGTCACCGGCGGCCAGCAGATCGGGCTGTCCGGCTCCACCGGCAACTCCTCCGGTCCGCACCTTCACTTCGAGATCCGCACGAGCCCGAGCTACGGCTCGGACATCGACCCGCTGGCCTACCTGCGCCAGCACGGTGTCTCGATCTGACGCGCGTCCCGAACCTGACGCGGCGTCCCGAACCCGACGCCGCGCAACTCCGTCCGCCGGCCCCGCGCAGGGGCCGGCGGACGCCCGCGTCTTTACGGGTCCCCGCCTATTCCCGCTTTGCCGAAAACTGACCTGGTGGTCTATATCACGCCCCGTCAACCCCTCCCTACGGTGGCGTAGGTCACTTCTCACCAGGAAAGATGACTCGACGTGGCAGACGATTCGCGATCAAGAACAAAGGGCTCATTCGGGTCGTACGCGGCGATCGGTGACAGTTTCACCGAGGGGGTCGGAGACGCGGGACCCGGCGGACAGTTCGTCGGATGGGCGGACCGCCTCGCGGTCCTGCTGGACGACCGCGTGCCGGAACACACCTTCCGCTACGCCAATCTCGCCGTACGCGGCAGGCTCCTGGACCAGATCGTCGAGGAACAGGTCCCGCGAGCGAAGGAACTCGCCCCCGATCTGGTGACGTTCTGCGCGGGCGGCAACGACATCATCCGGCCGGGCAGCGACCCGGACGACGTCGCGGAGCGCTTCGAACGGGCGGTCGCCGAACTCGCCGCCTCCGTCGGCACCGTCATGGTGACGACGGGGTTCGACACCCGCGACGTGCCCGTCCTGCGCCATCTGCGCGGCAAGATCGCCACGTACACCGCGCACGTCCGCGCCATCGCCGACCGCTACGACTGCCCCGTCCTCGACCTCTGGTCGCTCAAGTCCGTCCAGGACAGACGTGCCTGGGACGACGACCGGCTGCACCTCTCGGCCGAGGGCCACACGCGTGTGGCACTGCGCGCCGCCCAGGTGCTCGGCCTGGACGTGCCCGCAGACCCGGACCAGCCGTGGCCGCCGCTGCCGCCGCGCGGCACGCTCGAAGTCCGCCGCGACGACATCCAGTGGGCGCGCGAGTACCTCGTGCCATGGATCGGCCGTCGGCTGCGGGGCGAATCGTCCGGTGACCATGTGGAGCCCAAGCGCCCGGACCTGCTTCCGCTCTGAGTTCCATCTCTCCGGGCACGTCTCTTACACGGAGGCGGGGATCCTCTCCAGGACCCCGCCCGCGAACACGTCGTATAGCGGCAGCGACTCCAGATGGACATAGCCGATGTGACAGTCGCACACCGCGAGCGGGCAGGCGCGCGGCCGCAGCGCCGCCCGGTACGAGCCGTCGTAGAGATTGCCCAGCTCGGCCGGGACGAAGTGGCAGCGCCGCACCGTCCCGTCACCGTCGACCGAGATCACCGACTCGCCCGTACGGCACGGCAGACCGGCCGAGCGGTGCGGATGGCGGCTGTACGGGAAGAGCGGGTCGAGCGCCGTCCAGCGGGCGGCCTCCTCGTCCGTGTAGTCACGCCCCTCCGCCGCGTTGACCCACAGATAGACGTGCCCCGGGAGATCGGCCCGCAGCCGGCGGGCGGCCTCAAGATGCTCCTCGAAGCCGACGATCCCGACACTGAACCTGATGCCGCGCGCCGACAGTTCACGGCACTTGCCGAGGAAGCGGTCGTAGGGCGTCTGACCCGGGTGGTACGTGCACCACAGCGCCAGGGTCTCCGGATCGGCTTCCGCCAGCCAGTCCGTACGGCAGCTCAGGTTCGTCTGGACGGCGACGCGGCGGATGTGCGGCAGCCGGGACAGCTCGGCCAGCGTGCGCCGGTACCAGGAGCGCACCAGGCCCTCGCCCCAGGGCGTGAAGAGCACCGACAGCCGGTCCTCCGCCTGCCGCGCCGCCGCCCAGCCCGCGAACCGCTCCAGCGCGTCACGGTCGGCCCGCAGCTGCTCCCGGCTGTCACGGCGCTTGGCGAACGGGCAGTAGGGGCAGTCGTAGTCGCAGGAGGCCAGCGGCCCCCGGTACAGCACGGTCAGGTCCATGTGCGCCTCACTTCGCCTCGTACGCGGCCATCGCGGCCCGTACGGCGGGGGAGAACAACGCGGGGCCCAGGGCGTCGGAGTACGCCAGCCCCTCCGCAGTGAGCCGCAGCAGTCCGCCGTTCTCCTCCAGCCAGCCGCGATCGGCGAAGGCGGCCAGCTCGGCCGGGAAGTCGTCCGCCGGCGCGGTGCCGAACCGTGTCCGGTACTCGGCCACCTCCATCCCCCGGGCCTGCAACAGCGACTGGAGCAGATGGCGGCGGCGCGCCTCGTCGGTGTCGATCCGCCGGCCGACCTCGGCACGGGTGAAGTCCTCCGTGGCCGTGTAGTCGTCGATGATCGTGCGTATCCGGCGCATGTCGACGGCGTAGTCGAAGGAGTAGTGCAGCCCCGAGGTGTACGAACGGGCCCCGCAGCCGAGGCCGATCATGCCGTCGGTCTGGCAGGCGTGGTCGTCCGGGCCGCCGAGTGCCGCGTCCGGGCCGCCGGTGCGGCGGAACATGCGCATCGACACCTGCTCGTACCCGTTCGCCAGCAGGTGCTCACGGCCGAACCGGTACAGACGCAGCCGCTGCTCGTCCCAGACGGTGTCGAGGTCGGTGCCGGTCCCCGGATCCGTACCCGTGCCGTCGAGGCGTCCGAGCCCTGTCAACGGTCGCACATAGAGGGGGTACAGATACAGCTCCTCGGGCCGCCAGGCGAGCGCCGCGTCGAGCGAACGGCGCCAGGTCGCCTCCGTCTGGCCGTCGATGCCGTAGATCAGGTCGATGTTGAGGACGGGGATCGCGGCGTCCCGGATGCGGGAGAGCGCGGCCTCGACATCGGCGCGCCGCTGCGGGCGAACGGCGGCCCTCGCCTCGTCGTCGACGAAGCTCTGGACGCCGATGCTCAGCCGGGTCGTCCCGCGCTCGGCGAGTACGGCGAGCCGGTCGGCGGTCGCGGTGGCCGGTGAGGTCTCCACCGAGAACGGCACCGCGCGCAGGTCTGCGCCCATCCGCTGCTCCGCGATGTCGCAGAGCCGCTCCAGCTCCCCGGCGGTGAGGAAGGTCGGTGTGCCGCCGCCGAACGCGGCGGCGGCGAAACGGACCGGGCCGGTGCCCGCGACGCTGTCCGTGACCTTGTCCATGCCCGTGTCGCCGAGGGCGTCACGGACGGCCTGGGCCTGTCGCTCCAGCGCGTCGAGATAGCGCGTGGTCAGTTCGTCCGGGGCGCCGATCCGCGTGAAGAGGTTGCAGAAGCCGCAGCGGACCTCGCAGAACGGGATGTGGAGGTAGAGGGAGAGCGCGTCCTTGGGCTCGGGGCTCCACAGCTCGCGCAGCACGGGCCGGTCCGGCAGCGGACGGTAGGACGTCTTGTGCGGGTAGGCGTAGACGTAACTCTGGTACGGACGGATCACGTTCGTGTCGGTGCTCGTGCTCATCGTCGTGCTCGCGTTCATCGGGCGCCCTCCGCCGGGCCGGGGCCGGGCAGGAAGAACTGCGCGTACGGAACGGTCCAGACGACCTCGTGGCCGAGCCGGTGTCCGGTGTAGCCGTCGTCGCCGTACGCCGTGCCGTGGTCGGAACAGACGATGGCCAAGCAGCGACGCCGGCTGCCGGCGGCGGCGAAGAGCCGGCCGATGTGCCGGTCGACGTACTCCAGCGCGGCGGCATGGGTCTCGCGCGAGTCGCCGCTCTCGCGGGTCGCGCCGGGCAGATGGAACCAGTTGGGCTGGTGCAGCGCGGACACATTGACGAACAGGAACAGCCGCCGGCCGTGCGGGAGCGAGGCGATCACCTTCTCCGCCCGGTCGACCTGGGACTCGAAGGAGGTGGGGGAGGCCACGCCGAACTCCGGCTCCCAGTGGCTGTCCTGGAACAGCCCCGGCAGCACGGAGCCCAGCGGGCCCTGCCGGTTGAAGAACCCGACACCGCCCACGCACACGGTCCGGTACCCGGCCTCCGCGAGTCCGGAGACCAGGTCGGGTGTGTCGTACACGAACGTGCCCTCGGCGGTCGTCTCACTTCCCGCGAAGCGCGCGGCGAACAGTCGTGGATGGGGACCGGGCGCTGCCGGTGTCGGCAGGAAGCCGGCGAAGATCGCCTGGTGCGAGGCGTAGGTGAAGCTGCCCGGGGCGTGCCGCCGCTCCCAGACGCCGCCGGGCAGATGGCGCGCCAGGTTCGGGATGCGGCCGGCCGCCGCGAGCTCCTCCGCGACGTCGAAGCGGAGGGTGTCGAGCGTGACGAGCAGCAGATCGTCCGTGCCGACGACGGACGACATGTCGATCGTCGTGCTCGTCCCGGCGGGGACGTCCGGCCCGTGCGTCGGGGTCATGCCGGACCTGCCGTGAGCGGCTGAGTGGTGCATGGCTGTTCCTCGTGGTGCGGTGGAAGGGCGGCGGCGACCTGGGCCGCATACGTGTCGAGGCCCTCGGCGCCACTGCCGGGCAGCCCCGTGAGTCCGGGCAGCAGATCGCCGAACGCGTTGACCTCGCCGACGGCGAACCTGCGCCAGCCGGTGGCCGGCAGCAGATCGACGCCGACGCACAAGGTCTCCGGGAAGAGGGCGGCCGCCCTCTCGGCCAGGCCCAGCACGTCGTCGCGCCAGCTGCGTCCCGCGGCCCGGACGGCCGTCCCGGCCTCGGCCAGATCGCCCCGCAGGCCGCCCAGATGCAGATTGGTGAGCGGCGAGCGACTGGTCCGTACGACGGCGTGGGTCGCCCGGCCGGCGACGACCACGACGCGCAGATCGGCGGCCCTGCCGTGCTGGAGGGCCTTGGGCAGCCAGCGCTCGATGTGCAGACCGTCGGGCGCGAGCGTGTCCACGATCGCGGCGATCTCGGACTCCCCCGTGTAGCGGCGGAGCCGGAGCGAGTTGAACAGCCGCCCGTCCGGCGTCCGTTCGACCGAGGTGGTCGCCCGGATCCGGCCACCGCCGGCGACTTCCACCGCGAGGACACCCGAGGCGGAGGAACCATGGGCGAGCTTCACGAACACACGCTGGAAACACGGCCGGCCGAGCACCGCACGCACGTCGTCCCAGCCGCGCACGACAGGAGCCGCGGCCCCCGAGGTGGGCGACGGCGGCACCGCCACCCCGGCGGACCCGAGCCGCTCATGGCACAGCCGCTTGTCGAACAGCACGGCGACGTCGGCCGCGTCGTCGAGCAGTGTGCCGCCCGCCGTCTCCACGGCCTGCGCCACGGACCGGACGGCCTGCGTGAAGCGGGCGTACCAGCGGCCGGTGCCCTCGACCCTGGCCGGGTCCTCGGCGCCGCGCAGCAGCAGGTCCACCTCCGGGTCCTCACCGGGGGAGTCGATCCGTACGATCTCGCCCGGCAGGAACCGGGCCCTGTCGTGCAGAACGTCCAGCCAGGGGACGACACGCGGCTCGGGCAGCCCCGCGGCGCGCACGGCCCGCCGGAAGAACGCCACCCGGCGGTTGTCCGGGATCCCGACGACGGCGAAGCGCTGTGGTGCGGCCGGTCTCACTCGGCCACTGCGGTGAAACGGCCGCCGTCCTCGTCGTCGTCCCAGGGCTTCTGCTCGTCGTCGAGGTCGATGGCGACCCCGGCAGGTTCGAGGGACCGGCGTATGCGCTCGGCCATCGCCTCGCTGATGAAGTGGTGATGCAGGTCGAGCTTCTTGAGGTGGGTGAGCGGCTGGCCTTCGAGCAGGGCCGCGGCGCCCCGGTCGCCGAGGGTGCCCATCGACAGGTCCAGGGTGTCGAGGCGCTCGACGACCGGGGCGGCGGCGAGAGCCGCGGCGATCTCGTCCTGGATCTCACTGTTGCGCAGGGCGAGCCGGCGCAGGCGGGGCAGCCGGGTGCCGGCGAGGAACGGCTCCAGATCGGCGATCTCGGCGTCGGCGCCGTACCAGGACGTGCCGAGCCAGAGGTCCAGGTGCTCCAGCGCGGGCAGTTCGCTCGCCGCGACGCCCCGCACCACCTGGACCGGCAGACCACCTGTCTCGATCCGGAGCGTCCGCAGGTTCTCGTGGCGCACGGCGTCGAAGACCAGGTCCTGGCCGCCGCGAACACCGAACTCCAGCAGTTCGGGGAAGCCGCCCAGCAGCGGGGTGACATCGCCCTGGTGGATCCACGAGATCTCGCACTCCTCGAAGGTGATGTCACCGACGAACAGGGCGCGCAGCCGCGGCAGCCGCTCGCGCGCGGCGAGCAGCGCGGAGAAGACCTCGCCGGGACCGCTGTCGTACGCGTCGCTCCAGGAGCCGACGATCAGCGCCCGGACCTGCGTGGGGTCGACAGCGGTGGTGAAGCGGGCGAAGGCCTCCTCCCACTCCTCCTCGCTCTCGTACGAGTCGACGCCGACCCGCCAGGCGACGGCCGCGGCGTCCGGCAGCCCGTCCGCCTTCGCGTCGGCGCCGGGGAAGTCGAACGCGGGCAGGCCGTGCAGCTCCTGCAGGTGGTCCCCAATGGTCATGACGATGCTCCAGACAGCGGACGGCGTGGATCGGCTGATGTGCGAGAAGTTGTACCAAGCGGCACTGACAACGTCTGCCGCGGGGCCGTGCGAAGTCCGGGCCCGGCCGGGCGCTCTTCTCCCGTGGACGCGGCTGTGTTCCGATGAGGACATGGACCGAGCGGCACGGCGGGGACACAGCGGTACCGGACCGGGAGCGATCACGCCCGACGGGTGCGCCGTCGAGGTGTACGAGCGTCTTCCGGTGCTCGACGAACCCGATGTCTACGTGTTTCCCGACGCCCGCTGGACGCAGACGTTCCTGTCCTGCCCGCTGAGCGACGAGGCGTTCGAGTCCGCACTGACACAGGCGGGGCTCGCCGTCGACACGTACCTCACCGAGGACCGCACCTGGGTCCGGGCGCTGCCGGTCACGGGCTGACCCGCCGGCCCGGTCGAGCCGACTCCCCGTCATTGTCAGACCCTGCCTCTAACTTCGGTTCCAGGTCCGGCGCGCTCGGCGCCGGATACCGAGGGGAGAGCCATGTACCGGCAGGGAGACGTGCTGATCGTGCCCGTCGCGGAGGACGCCGTCCCGGCGCACACCGAGGGCGCGCCGGGGGAGCCGAGGGACGGCCGCGGGCGGCTCGTGCTCGCGCTGGGCGAGGTCACGGGTCACGCCCATGCGCTGACGGGTCCCGGCCGGCTCTTCCGTGAACCGGGTTCGGCCGGGCCGATGTTCCTCCATCTTCCCGAGGGCGGGCGTGTGGTGCACGAGGAGCATGCGCCGATACCGCTGCCCAAGGGCTGGTACCGGGTGGTGCGCCAGCGGGAGTACATCCCGGGCGCGGTGCGGATCGTCGCGGACTGAGGGCGTCGGCCCGGTCGGGCGGCACGGCCGCGGTCACGGGGAGATCGGACGCAGCAGCAGCCGCCGGGCGCGCGCGACGGGCAATCGGCAACAGCCGGCTGACAGCAGATGACAGGGAATCAGGGGACGGGGCTTCGATGCAGTACGTGGACAAGTGGCGGGCCGTGGCGACGGCGACCGGGCAGGCCGACCGGGCGGCCGCGGAGGAAGGCGTCCGGCTGGCCTACCGCACCGCCGGGCTCGCCGAGCCCGAGCGGTTCGTGTGGGCGGCGTCGCCCAGGGCCGGGGCGACGGCCGTGCGATCCCTGGAGGACGCGGGCCGCTCGGTGCGTGAGGAGGTCAGGACGCTGCCCTGGGCCGAGGAGCGCCGTCGCGTGCACGACGCACTCGGCCCCGCGGGCTGGACCGAACTGTGGGGGAGGAGCGGCGCGCTGCTGTGGGAGTCCACGCGCGCCCTCGCCGAGCGGATACGGGCCGCAGTGGCCGACTCCTGCGCCGACGAGGCGGCGGCGCTCGCCCCGTCGGACGCCGAAGCGGCGGCGGACACCGAGCGGAAGGCGGTCCGGCTGGTGCTGCTCGACGCGGTGCTGGGCCAGCACGACGCGGCCTGGCTCGCCGCCTTCGAAGGCCGCGGCGACCGGCTCACGGGCCTGGCCCGGGTGGCCGAGCACGCGGGATGGTGGTGGCCGTTCGAGAAGGTCGCGGTGATCTGCGAGCGCCCCGTGGAACTGCACCGCGACGAAGCCGGCCGGCTGGACCGCGGTGACGGCCCGGCACTGGCGTTCTCCGACGGCTTCGAGCTGCACGCCTGGCGTGGAATGACCGTTCCCGCCGCGTTCCTCGCCGGACTGGCCACCCTGACCCCGGAGCGGATACGCGCCGAGGAGAACGCGGAACTGCGGCGCGTCATGCTCGAGTTCTACGGCTACGACCGCTACCTGTCCGAGTCGGGGGCGCGGCCCGTGCACCGCGACGAGACCGGCGTGCTGTGGCGCATCGCGCTGGACGACGACGAGGACGTGACGATGGTCGAGGTCGTCAACTCCACGCCGGAGCCCGACGGTACGCACAAGACCTACTGGCTGCGGGTGCCGCCCACCACCGGCAGCGCGAAGGAGGGCGTCGCCTGGACCTTCGGCCTGGACGCCGGGGCCTACGCCCCGCTGCGTCAGACCTGAGCCGCCGCCAGTTCCGCGGGACCGATCAGCGCCGAACTGCCCACGCCCGTACAGGCGTAGGCTCCCGCGACCGCGCCCAGCCTCGCGCAGTCCTCGATGTGGCGGCCTCCCAGCCGCCCGTAGAGGAAACCGCAGACGTACGCGTCGCCCGCGCCGTTGGAGTCCACCACCGGTGTGGGCGGCACCGTCGCCGGTATGGGACGCGGGGTCCTGCCGCCGTCGCGCGTCATCAGGTACGAGCCGCCGGCCCCGGCCGTCGCGATGACCGCCTCGGCCCGGCCCTCCCGCAGGATCTCCCGCATCACCGACGCGATCCGCCCACCGGCACCCGCCGCGCTCAGGAAGACCACGTCGGATCGCAGCGCGAACTCCCTGTGGTAGTCGTCCACTCCGTCCCAGTCGTGGAGATCGGTCGACACGCTCACCCCGAGCTCCGCGATGTCGTCGTACAGGAACCGGGCGAAGTCCATGATCGACAGATGCACATGGCGGGCCCGCCGGAGATGGGGGAGGTAGAAGTCGCGCGGCATCCGCAGATCACCGGAGTCGCGGGGGTCGTAGAACGACATCCTGCGGCCCGTCGCGTCCACGAGGTTCACCGCACGCCGCGTACCGGAAGGGGAGACCAGATGCTCGAAGTCCACACCCCCGTCGGCCAGCCGCTCACGGACCTGTTCGCCCGGCCGGTCGTCACCGATGAAGTCCAGGAAGGTCACGCCGAGTCCGAGGGCCCGGCAGCCGAGGGCCACATTGCCGCCCGTCTGGCCGGGCCATTCCACTATCGGCGGTACCCCGACCGAATCCGCCGGCGGGACCGGCAGCGATCCGACACGGACCACCGTGTCGACCCCGCTGCCACCGATCACCAATACGTCGAGGTCCGGCCGATCCGTAAGCTGCTGCGCCGACACCGTCTTCCCTTCTGCGCGCCTTCGGTGGGCTACGCACTCTGCCGGGTCAGCGCCTCGCGGTCGAGCCCCAGTTCACGGGCGAGCGCCTCCTCCGCCCACTCCAGCATGGCGGAGCGGCTGAGCGAGCCCGCGTACGAGGTCATCTGCACGGCCAGACCGTCCAGCAGCGCCGTCAGCCGCCAGGCCGCCGACGCCGGGTCCGCGCAGGGGAATTCGCCCGCCGCCGCACCCTCCGCGATGACCGCGGTCAGCTCCGCCTTCCACTGCCGGTCCAGATCGCGGGACACATCGCGCAGCGCGGGTTCCCGCAACGCCGCGGCCCAGCCCTCGATCCACAGCCGCCATCCCTTGGCCTGCCCGGTCGGTGCGTACCAGCGGACCGCGGCCCGTAGCCGTCGTACCGCCGACGTCCGGCGCCCCAGGAGCTTGCGCAGATGCGCGAGGTCCCCCTCCGCGGCATAGGTGAAGGCGGCCGCGACGAGCTTCTCCTTCGTCGAGAAGTGGTACAGCACCAGCGCGTTGCTCACCCCGAGGGCCGAGGCGACGTCGGCGATCCGGAGGGCGGCCACACCACGGGCCTCGATCTGCTCCACGGCGGCCCGCAGCAGCTCTTCCTGCCGCTCCGCCACGCTCAACCGGACTCTCGCCACGGCGTCACCCTATGCCGTGGCGACCACGACGTGGAGCGGCGTCTCAGGAATGCCGGACAGCGAACGGTCCGGCGGAGCCGAAGGCCACGGCGGCGAAGCGTTCGCCGATGCGGCGATGGGTGGCGGCGTCCGGGTGGAGCTGGTCGGGCAGCGGCAGTTCGGCGAAGTCCGCCTCGCCGTAGAGGGCTCGCCCGTCGAGGTGGTGGAGGTTCGGGTCGTCGGCAGCGCGCTGCTTCACGACACGGGCCAGTTCGTCCCGGATGACGTTGAGCGTCAGCTTCCCACCGGCCCGCTCGGCGGGATCGCCCGCGGCCCGGAACCGGAGCCGTCCCTCCTGGAGCATGCTGAAGTCCGGTTCGGTGGGGCCCGGGGTGTCTTCGTGGATGGGGCAGTAGAGGGGCGAGACGACCAGCAGTGGCGTGGCCGGGTGTCCTTCTCGGACGGTGTCGAGGAAGCCGTGCACCGCCGGGGTGAAGGCGCGCAGGCGCATCAGGTCGGTGTTGACCAGATTGATGCCGATCTTGATGCTGATCAGGTCCGCGGGGGTGTCACGCAGGGCGCGGGCGGTGAAGGGGTCGAGCAGGGCGCTGCCGCCCAGACCGAGGTTGATCAGTTCCACGTCGCCGTGGGACGCGGCCAGCGCCGGCCAGGTCGTGGTGGGACTCGCGGCGTCGGAGCCGTGACTGATCGAACTGCCGTGGTGCAGCCACACCCTGCGGCCCCGTTCCCGCGCCGGCTCTACGGGGGCGTCGGTGCGCAGGGCGACCAGCTGGGTGATCTCGTTGTGCGGCAGCCAGATCTCGATGTCCTTCACACCCTCCGCCAGCGGGGGGAAGCGCACGGTGCCGACCGGGCCGGGCAGGGTCTCCGCGGAACCGTCGGCCATGTCCACCATGAGGACGTTCCCGCCCGTCGTGCCGGCCCGGGCGGTCGGACGGCCGTCGACGAGCAGGTCGTACACGCCGTCAGGGCGGGGCGGCGCACCTCGATAGGCCATCTTGGTACGGAGGGTGTCCAACTCGACGACGGTGGCTTCGGTACGGAACACCAGCCGTACGCCGGACGGCTGTGCCTCGGCCATCGCCAGCCGCCCGTCGGAGCACTGGGCGCGGGCCCTGGCGGGCAGCCTGTGCGGCAGCAGCCCGTGCTCGGTGCGTTCCACTTCGAGTGCGCCGCGCAGGAGGTCCTCGGTGACGGGCGTGGCGATCCGCTCCGTTCCCCGGGACGGTCCGCAAGGGCCGGCGGTGGGGTCGTACCGTGCGTTCATGAACTCAGCCTGCCAACGGGGTAGCTGATCCACACATGGATTTCCGCTCTCCTCCGCCCGGTGTTCCGGTCTCTCCTTGCCCGGTGCGCCGTCGACCACCCGCGCGGCGTTGCGGACTTGGCGTGCGCCGCGTGCCGTTCCACCTGACCGGTGGAGGCGAACGGCCGTCGTCCGCCCGCGATCAGCCGGCGAGCTCCAGCAGGCGCCGGTCCGTCCCATGGCCACCGGCCACCGCGAGGCCGACGGGGAGTCCGTCCACCGACATCCGCGGCAGCACCAGACACGGGAGGCCCGCGCTGCTCGCCGGGCAGGTGAGGCGGAAAGCGGCGTCCCGGAGGGCGGACTTGCGCTCGGGGGACTCGTCGACGAGCGGAGCGGGGCCGCCCGCCGCGGGCAGCAACAGCACCGTGTCCTCGCGGAGGGCCGCCCGCAGGGTGCGGCCCGCCCGGTGGACCGCCGCCTCGGCGATCGTCCGGCGCTCGGCGGTGACCTCCGAGGCGCGGGCGAAACGCGCGCCGATCCCCGGCCCCAGCACCCCGGGATGGGCACTCAGCCAGTCGCCGTCGCACTCCCAGGCTTCGGCCGCCTGGGCGATCGCGAACGCCTGGGCGAGGTCAGCCGGATCGGCGCCCAGGGTCGGTACGTGTGAGAGGTGCAGTCCGGCCCGCTCCGCGAGTTCCGCAGCCGCCGCGGGGAAGGCCTCACGTACCCCCGGCTCGGCGACTGCGAGGAGGTCCGCGACCACCAGCGCCGTACGGAACGGGGCCCCGGCCTCTGCGCCGGCCGGCAGGAGGGCGTCGCCCACACGCGCCAGGGTTTCCGCGTCCCGCGCGAGCCAGGCGACGGTGTCGAACGACGGCGCCAGCGGCAGCATTCCGGTGACGGGTACGGCGCCATGGGTCGGCCGCAGCCCGTACAGCCCGCAGTACGAGGAGGGCACCCGGATCGAACCGGCCGTGTCGCTCCCGAGACCGGCGTCGGCCTCGCTGAGCGCCACCGCGGCGGCGGGGCCGCTGGAGGAGCCGCCGGGTACCCGGCCGGGCGCGGCCGGGTTGGGCGGAGTGCCGTAGTGCGCGTTCGTACCGTTGAGGCTGTAGGCGAACTCGTCGGTCCGGGCGATCCCGGTCACCTCTGCCCCGGCGTCCAGCAGGGCCGCCACCGCCCAGGAGTGGGCGGGCTGCGGTTCGGCCTCGGCCAGCCATGCCGGGTTGCCGGCGCCGATCGGGTGTCCGGCGACGGCGTACAGGTCCTTCACCGCCAGCCGCAGCCCGCGCAGCGGCCCGCGGCCTGAGCCGGCGACCAGGGGCTCACCGCGCTCCCGCCACACCGTCGTGTCCATGTCCGCCGACTTCATCGTGGGCCTCCTTGCCTCCGAGGACGGCCCTCTCATCGAAGTATCCCGCGTGCGGGCGTGCGGGCGTGCGGGCGTGCGGGTGTGCGGGCGTGCGGGTGTGCGGGCGTGCCGGTGGGCAGGCTGTGCGGACCCGCCCGCAGGCGTCAGGGGGCGTACCACCCGAAGCGGTCGGCGATCTCCGGAAGCCGGTCGGCGACGATCGCGTGGGCCGCGGCGCGGGGTGTGGTGCCGTCCGCCTCCGCACGCGTGAGCATCCGGTCGACCAGGGCGCGCATGGACCGGCGTGTGTAGGCGAAGGCCTCGTCCGCGTCCGCGCCGATGTCGCCGAAGAGGGTCCACCACCACCAGGCGTTCGTGCCGGAGTTCACGACGACGTCCGGCAGTACGGTGATCCCGCGTGCCCGGAGCAGCTCCTCCGCTTCCGGGAGGACCGGCATGTTGGCCGCCTCGACGATCCAACGCGCCCGGATCAGGGCCTGGTTGGCGGGGTCGACGGCATACGAGACGGCGGCCGGTACCAGCACCTCCACGTCGGCGGACAGCCAGGCGTCACCGGGGAGTTCGAGGTCGCCGGGCCGAAGTGCCGCACGGTCCACCGTCCCGAAGGCGTCCCGCGCGGCGAGCAGGGCCTCCACGTCCAGGCCGTCCGGGTGGGCGATCGTCCCCTTGATGTCGGCCACGGCGACGATCCTGAGCCCCGCCCGGGACAGGAAGCGCGCGGTCGCCCCGCCCATCGTGCCGAGGCCCTGCACGGCGACCCGGGTCCCCTCGTGCCGCACACCCGCGCGGTCCAGCGCGGCGAGCACCGACTCGGCGACCCCGCAGCCGCCGACCAGCTCGTCGAGGCCGATGCCGTCGACCTCGACGGCGAATGCGTCGGCCAGCCTCTCGCGCGCCGCCGTCTCGTCGTCGAGCAAGGGGTACACGGCCTGCACGGACGAGACGAGGCCGGCCTCGGCGGCGGCCCTGTCGACGAGGTCCTGGGTGAGCCCGAGGTCCTCCCCGGTGGTCCACATGTGCTCGATGTACGGTCGCATCGCGCGCAGATAGCGGACCAGGACGCCGTAGGCCTCCGGGTCGCGCGGGTCGCAGTCGATGCCGCCCTTCGCCCCGCCGAGCGGGATGTACCGGCCCTGCGGGTTGTAGTGCAGGGCCTCCTTCATGGACATGCCCCGCGCCAGCCCGGCCACCTCGTCGAGCGTGCAGCCCTCGCGCATCCGCAGCCCGCCGCTGCACACCCCGCGGACGAGCCGGTCGACCACGAGATGGCCCTGGCGCCCGGTGACGTGATCCGTCCAGGTGAGCGAGACCAGCGGGCTGGGGTGGGACATCGGGGCCTCCGGATACGGCTTCGAACTGAACCGTCGGTCAGTATCTGGAGGGGGTCGCAATCATGTCAACGCCGCTCGCCGGGGGCACCGGAAGCGCTGTCCGCCTCGGAGGCCGCGCCGGCCGGCCGCTGTGGCAGCTCGCACAGGTCCTTGAAGCCCTGGCTGGTGAGCCCGAGCGCGGCGTTCATCCGCGACCGCAGGTTCTCCACCGCCACCATCGCGGTGAGCTCGACGTACGCCGCCTCGCCCAGCGCCGTGACCAGCCGCTCGGCCAGCTCGTCCGTCACCTCCGGCGGATTCGCGGTCATCGCCTCCGCGTACTCCATCACGTCCCGCTCCAGCGGGGTGTACACCGTGCTCTGCCGCCACACGGGCACGTCGCGCACCTTCTGTACGTCCATGCCGCGCCGCTGGTTCTCCCAGTGGCCGAAGTCCATGCACCAGCTGCAGCCGATGGAGGC
Source organism: Streptomyces sp. NPDC091376 (assembly GCF_044757085.1). Lineage (NCBI taxonomy): Bacteria > Bacillati > Actinomycetota > Actinomycetes > Kitasatosporales > Streptomycetaceae > Streptomyces > Streptomyces sp. NPDC091376. Next base: position 254,765 of record NZ_JBIVUF010000004.1, read on the forward strand.
CGCCGACGCCATCACGGCCAGCCCCTTGAGGTCGGCGTCCAGCCGGTTCCACTTCGCGACGGCCAGCTCGAAACGGAGGTCGGCGCGCAGGACCTTCGGGTTGTGGCCGAGGGCCTTCGCGGGGTCGAGGACCTTTCCGTACGTCCGCGTCGAGTACCACTCCATGGCGCGGTGGAAGAGCGTACGGGGCGGGGTCAGGGAGATGCGGGCCATCAGGGGCTCCTCGGTCGTCGGGTTATCGGGGTGTCGATGTGTCGAGGCGATGTGCCGGCGACACCCGTACGACGGACGGGCCCGGTACGGATGTGACATCCGGGGCCCGCGCCCCGGCATTTTTCTTCGCCCTCGTACGTTGCGACTGCCGTGGGGGTTGTCGCGACCCCGGGTCCGTGGGCCCGGCGGGGGGCATACTCGCGCACATAATGGAACAACCCGAAGATCACAGGAGGTGCCGTGACCGGCGCTGCTTCCCCGCATCCGCTGCGCTCCCGCCTGCGATCGCTGCGGCCCGCCGCTTTCGGCGCCGATCCCGCAGGGGAGCGCATGGAGCGGATCCGCCGCTCTCCGAACTTCGCCGACGGGGTGTTCCAGAACCCGCTCGGGGCCAGGACGCGGCCGTCCGGCTCCACGCTCGAATTCGCGAAGATCTACTTCCAGAAAGAGGCACGCAGACACCGCGGCCCCGTTGCCCCCGTGCCGCTGCACGCCGCGACACTCGCCGACCTCGCGAAGCCCCCGGCCTCCGGGCTGCGGCTCACCTGGATGGGTCACTCCAGCGTGCTCGCCGAGATCGACGGCCGCCGGGTGCTCTTCGACCCGGTGTGGGGGCAGCGCTGCTCGCCCTTCCCCTTCGCCGGGCCCAAGCGGCTGCACCCCGTGCCGCTCCCGCTCGCCTCGCTCGGCCCGGTCGACGTCGTCGTGATCTCCCACGACCACTACGACCACCTCGATCTGCCCACGATCCAGGCCCTGGCCTCCACGGACACGCAGTTCGTGGTGCCGCTCGGCGTCGGGGCGCACCTGGAGCGCTGGGGCGTCTCCGAGGGCCGGCTGCGCGAGCTGGACTGGAACGAGTCGACGCAGCTGGACGGGCTACGGCTGACGGCCACCCCGGCCCGGCACTTCTGCGGCCGCGGCCTGCGCAACCAGCAGCACACGCTCTGGGCGTCCTGGGTCGTCGAGGGGCCTTCGGGCCACCGGGTCTACCACAGCGGTGACACGGGGTACTTCCCCGGCTTCAAGGAGATCGGCGCGGAGCACGGCCCCTTCGACGCGACGATGATCCAGATCGGCGCCTACAGCCAGTACTGGCCGGACATCCACATGACCCCGGCGGAGGGCATGGACGCCCATCTCGACCTGCAGGGAGGCAGGCCGCACGGAGTGATGGTGCCGATCCACTGGGGCACGTTCAATCTCGCCCTTCATCCCTGGGCAGAGCCGGGGGAGTGGACGAAGGACGCCGCCGAGGAGGCCGGTCAGACCGCGGCGTTCCCCCTGCCGGGCCAGCCCTTCGAGCCGGCCGGGGACGTCCCGACCGATCCCTGGTGGCGGGCTGTGTCCCACCCCATCCAGCACCCGTGGCGCCGGCCCACGACCCTGGAAGCGCCTGCCGAGCCCCGGAGCAGCGGTCTCGACCTCGCGGGTGACCGCTGACCCGGGCGGGTTCGGGGCGGGCGTCCGGCACCGGCCCCGGATCGCCGGGAATCAGTCGAAGCGGACGTCCCAACCGTCGCCCCGTGAGGTGAGGGTGACGGCGGAGAACGCCGGAACGTCGTAGTGCCAGAAGGCCCGTGCCGGTGCGGCCAGGGCGTGGACGAGCGAAGCCCGGACAACGGCGGGTTCGGTGACGACCCAGGTGTGGCCGTTTCCCGGAGGCACGCTGCCCAGCCATCGGGCGACCCGGCGGCAGAACTCGCGCACCGACTCCCCTCCATGGGGCGTGGCATCCGGGTCCGTGAGCCAGTCGGACAGTCCGTGAGGGTCGATGGCGGCGACTTCTTCGACGGTGAGGCCGCACCACTTGCCGTAGTCGCAGTCGCGCAGCGCCGGCTCCGGCCTCGAACCCAGACCGAGGGCGTCGGCGGTCTCCGAGCAGCGGAGAGAAGGGGCCCGGACGGCGGGCGCGCGGGGAGCCAGTGCCGCTCCTGCCGCCCTGGCCGCACGCAGGGCGCGCTCGGTCGCAGGACTGTCGCCGAGGACCGTGTCCCTGGGGGTGTCCCCGGTGGTCGTGCACAGGAATGTCAGGCGGACCATCATGTCGTTGACCTCCCCGCCGGCCCCGCAGGGCGCGTCTGAGGGTGTGAGTTCCCCGAATGCCGGAATCGGTCGTCCGGTCGGCACAGCCGGTCGTACGTCGCAGGTCACTCACTCAGGATCGGGACGGCCGCCGGGCCGAACCATCCGGCAGATGTCCGGACCGCCCCCGCAGACCGGCTGGCGTGGCCCCGCCGCCCTGGAGGTTTCCCGCGGCGCTCGCCTCGATCGCGCGTCCCGCGGCCGCCTGCTGTCCGTGGAAAGCGTTTGCTGCGGACGCGCCCGATCGGCGTGTCCGCGGTGAAACCGAGGCCCAGGTGACCGGCGCGTGACACGGGGCGCCGTTTTGCTTGTTTGTGATTGAAACAGCGAGTTTCCAATCACCTATTGTCTTCACCAATCACGTCGGTGCAAGATTCAGGAGCCCCGCGGCCGGAGAGCACCGCCGCAGTGGCTACTTCTTGCGCTCCCGATCCCCTGCTGAGGTGAAAGTGATGGCCTCCGCGCCCGCGTCACCCCGCCTGGCTTCGCCGCCGTCAGACGCGATCCGTGCCGGAACCACGCCCCCCGACGGGCGGAACCGGCCGAATCCGAAGCGGACGTCGTCGCGCCGGCGGTTCCGGCGTGACCGGACCCTGCTCCTGCTGTGCGTGCCCGGCATCCTGTACTTCGCGGTGTTCTTCTACGTGCCGCTGGCGGGCAACGTCATCGCCTTCCAGGACTACCAGCCGTATCTGGGCTTCCAGCAGAGCCCGTTCGTGGGCTGGACCAACTTCACGGCGCTCCTCGAGGAGCCCGAGTTCTGGTCCGCCGTGTGGAACACGCTGGAGATCAGTGCCGTCCAGCTGTTCCTCTACTTCCCGGCACCGATCGCCCTCGCGCTGTTCCTCAACTCACTGATCAGCAGCAAGGTCCGGCGGCTGATGCAGACCGTGGTCTATCTGCCGCACTTCCTGTCCTGGGTCGTGGTCGTCGGGATGTTCCAGCAGGTCTTCGGCGGTGCCGGCACGGTCAGCAGCTATCTGAACGAGCACGGTGTCCACGTCGGCAACATCATGAACAACCCCGACACCTTCATCCTGCTGCTCACCTCCCAGTCCATCTGGAAGGACGCGGGCTGGGGCGCGATCATCTTCCTCGCCGCCATGGCCTCCATCGACAACTCGCTCTACGAGTCGGCGGCCATGGACGGTGCGGGCCGGCTGCGCCGGATGTGGCACATCACCCTGCCGGGTATCCGCCCCGTGCTGATCATGCTGCTGATCCTGCGGCTCGGAGACATCCTGTCCGTCGGGTTCGAGCAGATGCTGCTCCAGCGCGACGCGGTGGGCAAGGAAGCGGCCGAAGTGCTCGACACCTATGTGTACTTCCACGGCGTCGTCGACGGCGACTGGGGCATGTCCACGGCGGCCGGGCTGATGAAGGGCGTCATCGGATTCATCCTGATCGTCCTCGCCAACAAGCTCGCCCACCGCCTCGGCGAGCAGGGAGTGTACCGATGAGCACGGCACAGATATCCGGGTTCCTTCGCCGCGGCCGCCGCGGGACCGAACGGCCCGCGTGGATGGAGAAGCCCTCCCCGGCAGGGCAGACGCTCAAGCTGCTGGTCATCGTCGCGATGATCGTGGCCGTCGGCTATCCCTTCCTGCTCGCCATCGGCACCAGCCTCTCCACCAAGGCCGAACTGGCCGCCAACGGTGGCTATGTGCTGTTCCCCGCGCACCCCACCCTGGAGTCCTACCAGGTGGTGCTCTCCGGCGGTGTGGTCACCCGGGCCGCGTTGGTCAGCGTGGGTGTCACCGTCGTCGGTACGGCGTTGAGCCTGCTGTGCACGATCTGCCTCGCCTACGGGCTCTCGCGGCCCGGGACTCTCGCCGGGAAGCCGCTGCTCCTCATCGTCGTGGGAACGTTCCTCTTCACGCCCGGCATCATCCCCAACTACCTGGTGGCGCAGTCGCTGGGGCTGCTCGACACCTACGGGGCCATGGTCGTCCCCATCATGCTCAACGCGTTCAACGTCATCGTGGTGCGGGCGTTCTTCCAGGGCATCCCCGAGGAACTGCACGAGGCCGCACGGCTCGACGGGGCAGGCGACCTGAAGGTGCTGCTGCGGATCGTGCTACCGCTGTCCAAGGCGGTGATCGCGGTGGTCGGCATGTTCTACGCGGTCACGTACTGGAACAGCTTCTTCAACGCGATGCTCTACATCAACGACCCGGACAAGCTGCCGCTGCAGGTCGTCCTGCGTTCGTACGTCCTCCAGGGCGACACCTTCAACGCGAAGGCGATGGGCGTCAGCGTGCTCCCGGCCTCCACGTCGTTGTCGATGGCCGTGCTGATCCTCGCCGTGCTGCCGATCATCGCCGTCTACCCCTTCCTCCAGAAGTACTTCAACAAGGGCGTGCTCACCGGCGCCATCAAGGCCTGAGCCGTACCTCGCCGCTCACCCTCGCCCTTCACCCCTCACCCTCACCCTCAGCCTCACCCTCGCCCTTCACCCTTCACCCTCACCGTTCATCGCTCGAAGGAGAGCCATGTCCTCCAGAAACCTCAACCGTCGCGGTTTCCTCGGCGCCGCGGGCGCCGCCGGTCTCACGGTCGCCGGCGGCGGCACCCTCACTGCCTGCAGCTCCGGTGAGGGAGCGGCCGGAGGCGGCGGTGCGGAGGCCTCGGCCAAGCTGAAGCTGCCGACGTACGTCGCGGCGAGCGTCCCTGCCCCGGACCTGCCGGGCAACGCCGACGGTCTGGACCCGGCCTACGTGCGCTACCCCAAGGACCTGGTCCGCAGCGTCGCCGCAGCACCGGGTGACGGAAAGCCGGTCACCGTTCTGACGGAGACGTTCACCACCGCCGCCCCGGCGATGAACCGCAACGCCTACTGGCAGGAGCTGAACAAGCGGCTCGGCTCGGAGCTGCGGATGACGATCGTCAACGGGCTCGGCGCCGACGACGTCTACCGCGCGAAGTTCAACGCCACCATCGCCGGCGGCGACATGCACGACCTGATGTGGTTCCCGCCGAACCAGGGCCTCAAGAACGTCCCGGCTCTCCTCCAGGCGAAGTTCCACGACCTCACCCCGTATCTCTCCGGCGACGCGGTCAAGAAGTACCCGAACCTGGCCAACATCCCCGACTTCGCCTGGCGGACCGCGGTCCTGGGCGGGAAGATCTGGGGAGTCGCCGTCCCCTACGGCCGGATGGGCCAGGTCTACGTGGCCAACGAGGACTTCTGGAAGCCGGTCGGCGGCGTGCGGTTCGACAGTGCCCAGGACTTCCTCGACAAGGGCAAGGAACTGCTGGACACCAAGCGCAAGAAGTACGTGCTGGAGCCCGCCTACACCAACCACATATTGCAGTTCGCGATGTGGCACGGCCTCCAGAACAGATGGGCCGTGAACGGCGGCAAGCTCACCTACATGTTCGAGACGGACGAGTACTTCGCCGGGATCGAGTTCGCCCTCAAGTGCCAGGAGGCGAAGCTCTTCTGGCCGGACCCGAACCTGCCCACCACCCTGGAGAAGATCGAGGGCGGCTTCCTCGGCGTCCACGTCCAGTCCTTCCCCGGCTTCCTCGACGACAGCAACATGTACGACTGGCCGGCTAAGGTCGTCGTCCCCTTCGCCGCCGAGCCCGGGATGACACCCACCTGGCACTTCGGCTACGGCTCGGTCGGCTTCACCGCCATCAACAACACGGTGCCCAAGGACCGCATCGAGACGCTGCTGCAGGTCATGAACTATCTCTGTGCCCCGTTCGGCAGCGAGGAGCGGCTCTTCCTCGACAACGGTCTGCCGGGCACCCACCACTCGCGCTCCAAGGACGGCGACGTCGTCCTGAACACCAAGGGCAACGCCGAGGTGCTCACCACCCGGCAGGCCATCACCTTCTTCGGCAACAGCCCGCAGACCCTGTACCTGCCCGGAAAGCCCGAGGTCACCCGAGGCGTCCACGCCACCGAGGTCGAGCTGATGAAGATCGCCAAGGCCGACGCCAGCGCCGGATACTTCTCGGACACCTACGCCGACAAGGGCCCCTCCTCGTCCGACGAGCTGTACCAGAGCGTCAAGGACATCATCGCCGGACGCAAGCCGCTCTCCTCGTACAAGAAGGAGATCCTGCCCAAGTGGCAGCGGGCGGCGGGCGACGCGATGCGCCGTGAATACGAGAAGGCCATGGAGAAGGGCGCGGGCAAGTGACGGACGACCTGCGTATCGGTGTCATCGGCCTCGGGCTGCGCGGCAACCTCGCCGCTGTCGCGCACCGCCCGGGCGCCGGATCGGTCGTCGCCGCGGTCGCGGACACCGACCCGGCGGTGCTCGCGACCGTCGCGGGCCGCTTCCCCGGCGCGGCCGCCGTCGCCGGCCATCGCACACTGCTCGACGACGACGGGATCGACGCCGTCCTCGTCCTCACCCCCGACGACACCCACGAGGAACTCGCCTGCGCCGCCCTGGAGGCGGGCAAGGCCGTGTTCCTCGAGAAGCCCATGCACATCACCGTCGAGGGCTGCGACCGCATCCTGCGCACCGCGTACGAGACGGGCAGCCGGCTCTACGTCGGGCACAACATGCGGCACATGGGGGTCGTACGGCTGATGCGCGACATCATCGCGCGCGGTGACATCGGCGAGCCGAAGACCGTGTGGGTACGGCACTTCGTCTCGTACGGCGGCGACTACTACTTCAAGGACTGGCACGCCGACCGCCGGCGCACCACCGGCCTGCTGCTGCAGAAGGCCGCGCACGATCTGGACGTCGTCCACTGGCTGGCCGGGGGTTACACCCAGCGCGTCAACGCCCTGGGCGACCTGATGGTGTACGGGGATCTGCCGCGACGGGAACCGGACACCCCGCGGCCGGAGGGCTGGCTGCGGGAGTTCGAGTGGCCGCCGGCCGAGCGCAAGGACCTGCACCACATCGTGGACGTCGAGGACGTGTCGGTGATGAACATGCGGCTCGACAACGGCGTCGTCGCCGCGTACCAGCAGTGCCACTTCAGCCCCGACTACTGGCGCAACTACACGGTCATCGGCACCGAGGGCCGGCTGGAGAACTTCGGTGACCGGCCGGGGGACGAGGTCCGGGTCTGGAACACCGGTCCGAGCGACTACCGCGCGGACGCCGACGCGGTCCACAAGGTGCCCGACGCCACCGGCGGCCACGGCGGCGCGGACCATCGGATCATGGAGGAGTTCTGCCGCTTCGCCCGCGACGGCGGAGCCACGGACACCTCACCGGTCGCCGCCCGGATGAGCGTCGCCGCCGGCGTGATGGCCACGCGTTCCCTGCGCGAGGGCGGCGCGGCGTACGAGGTGCCACCCCTGGACCCGCAGCTGGCCGCGTACTTCGCGAACGGACAGCGACGCACGGGGGCGGTTCGGTAGGGCGCCAGGCCGCAGGGCTCCCGCCCGCGGACCGCCGCGGACCGCCGCGGACCGGACGGGAGCCGGCGCCGCCGACGCCACGCCGGATTCCGCGACTGCCCTGCGCAGTGGCGGAATCCGGCGCCGGCGTGCGACGGCACGCGACCGGCCGCGCCGCTCGGCCTACGCGGCCGCGTCGAGTTCGGCGTTCGCCCGTGCCAGGACCGTGGTCAGGACGCGGGCGGCGGTCTCCATGTCCTCCGCCGGGATTCCGCCGTACAGACGGGAGGTGATCGCGGCGGTCGCCTCCTTGAGACGGTGGCTCAACTCCTCGCCCGTGCCGGTGAGCCGGAGCCGCGAGGGATCGTCCGGTGCCGGTTCGACGAGCCGGGCCTCGGCGAGTTCGGTGAGGATCGCCGTGGCGGAGGTGCCGTCGACCTTCAGTCCGGTGGTGAGCCGGGTGGTCAGCTGCTCCCGGGCCATGCTGTCGCCGTTCCCCGCGAGCGCGTTGACGGCCACGGCGTGCTGGAACGTGGCGCCGCTGCCGGCCAGGGTCCGCTCCAGGACGGCGCGGGTCGCGTAGTGGGTCATGCCGATGGTCTGGCCGGTGAGCTTCGGTGCGGTGGACATGCCTACTCCTCGGTCTTGGTCTTCTTGGCCGGGCGCCGGGTGAGCGAGGCGCCGAGTGATACGTCTGCGGGTGGTACGTCGACGGATACGTCGAGCGGTGCTTCGAGCAGGGCCGTGAGCTGACGGGCGAACGCCTGCGTGCCCGGCCCCTCCAGCCCGCCGAGCGGCGCCAGCATCCCGTCCATGACCTGACGTACGACCGCGATCGCGCGCTCGGCGACCTCCCGGCCCTCTTCGGTCAGCGACAGCTGGACCGCCCGGGTGTCGGTGGGGTCCTCCGCGCGCTCGATCAGGCCGGCTGCGGCCAGTGCTCGTGCCAGCTTCGAGACGTAGAGCGCTTCGAGGCCCGTGTGGTCGGCCAGCTGCCGCTGGCTGGGCCGCAGGCCGGCGCGATGTACGTCGTACAGCGAGCCCAGCAGGGAGTACTGCGCGTGCGTCACCCCCAGGGGTGCGAGCGCCCGGTCGACGGCCCCGCGCCACTTCATCGACAGGCGCCATACCAGAAACCCCGGCGTCGGACCGGGCGTCGGGTCGTTCGTGGGGTCGTTCGTCGGTCGGTCCGGCCTCTCGCTCATGACAAATAGAGTACATGGCTACTATGTCCATGGCTAGTAAAAGGAGAGTCCACGGCGTCCAGGACGTATGTATCGGCCAGGGCGGCGGGAAAATTTCGGCCCTTCGTGCGAGGCCTCATACCAGAGCGGGACGCTCTACGGGCAAGTTTGTCAACTGCACTCCGCACCTGAACCGTTGGCGACTACCGTGTGTGCCCGGTGATCAACGGTGCGCTCAACACACACCCTTGGCGCCGCCGCACACCGCTCGGTACACCGAATCCTGGGCCACGTACCAAGGACGCTGATGTCTCAACTTCGCGCACCCGCCGCGCGGCCGGACCGCCGCGAGGGCGGCGGGCGGCACGGCCGGTCGAGCGCCCGCTCTCTCTCCTCCGCGGGCAGGCCGCAGTCCACGCCGTCGACCTCCGAAGCCCGCATACGTTCCCAACTGCTGCGAACCGCCGTGCTGCCCGCCGTCGTCGTGGCGCTCGGCGGCGCCGCCGCGGTGCTCTTCACGATCCGCTCCACCGACGCACGGCCGTCGGCCGCGCTGTGGGTCGCGCTCGTCGGCTCCGCGGCCCTCGCCGTCGCCGCCGTGGTGGCGGCGGCACTGGGCGCCGAACGCACGGCGAGATCCGTGCTCGACCGCGTCCACGGCCTGCGCCGCTCCAGCGCGCGTGGACAGGCCGAACTGCAGGCCGTCGTCGACGGGCTGCGGCGCGGCGAACGCCCGCCGGCCCGCGAGAGCCTGCCGGCCCCCGCCGCCGACGGCGACGAGTTCGACCTGCTGGCCCAGGAGCTGGGGCGGTCCTACGACGCCGCGGTGACCGCGGTGCTGCAGGCCTCCCGGCTCTCCAGCAGCGTGGGCAACGAACAGAAGGTCGAGGTCTTCGTCAATCTGGCCCGCCGCCTGCAGTCGCTCGTGCACCGCGAGATCCAGCTGCTCGACGAGCTGGAGAACGAGGTCGAGGACCCGGAGCTGCTCAAGGGCCTCTTCCACGTCGACCACCTGGCCACCCGTATCCGCCGGCACGCGGAGAATCTCGCGGTCCTCGGCGGCGCCATCTCCCGGCGCCAGTGGTCCAACCCGGTCACCATGACGGAGGTGCTCCGTTCCGCGATCGCCGAGGTGGAGCAGTACCCCCGGGTCAAACTCGTGCCGCCCATCGACGGCACCCTGCGCGGGCACGCCGTGGCCGACGTCATCCATCTGCTCGCCGAACTGGTCGAGAACGCCACGCTGTTCTCCGCTCCGCACACACAGGTCCTGCTGCGTGCCTCGCACGTCACGGCGGGCCTCGCCGTGGAGGTCGAGGACCGGGGCCTGGGCATGCCGGTCGCGGAGCAGAACAAGATGAACGCCCTGCTCGCCGACCCCGACCAGGTCAATGTGGCGCACCTCCTCCAGGACGGCCGTATCGGGCTGTTCGTGGTCTCCGCGCTCGCCCGCAGGCACGGCATCGCGGTGCGACTGCAGTCCAACATCTACGGCGGCATCCAGGCCGTACTGGTGCTGCCGCAGGGGCTGCTCGGTGTCGATCCCGGCGGCCAGGCGGGTACGGACCGCACGGCCGCCCAGCGTCACGGCGACCATCCGCCGGTGGCCGCGGCCGCCGTGGCGGGTGGAGTGGCCGGCCGCGAGCGGGCCGCCGCACCCGTCGGCGCCGGCCCGTACCCCGCCGAGCAGCCGGCCCATGCCTCCGCGGAAGGGCCCCACACCGGCAGCCAGCGCACGCTGACCTACGCGACGAGCATGCCGGGCATGCCCCAGCAACCGCCCCCGGCGGACGGTCAGGCGCCCGGACCGCTCCCGGTGCGCGGCGAGCATCCCGAGCGTCCCAACCCGGCCACCGGACGCCCCGGGGCCGGCCACAACGCGTCGCACCCGGGCGCACGGCCCGCGGCTCCGCAGCCACCGGCTCCGCAGCCACCGGGTCCGCGGACCGCGCCGCCCGCGGTTGATTCCCACGCCGTACGCGGCACCATGGGCCGTCCGCAGCTGCCCAAACGGCGGGCCCAGGAACACCTGGTGCCCCAGTTGCGGGGTGAGCCTCCCGCCCCGCGCAGTACCGAGGACGAAGCCCTGCACGACCCCGGTCTGATGGCGGCCTTCCAGCGGGGCATCGGCCTGGCCGAGTCCCAGACGCAGGGCGCCTCCGTGGCGGCGGCCCCGTCCCCTGAACCGCAGCAACAGGACGAAAACCACAAGGAGTAGATGCACCATGGCGAGCGATGTGCCGACCGGCCATTCCTCGGATCTCGACTGGCTGCTCAGCGGTCTGGTCCAGCGGGTGCCGTACACCCGGAACGCGGTTCTGCTCTCCTCCGACGGCCTGGTGAAATCCGTGCACGGCCTCGACACCGACAGCGCCGACCACATGGCCGCCCTGGCGTCCGGGCTGTACTCGCTCGGCCGCAGCGCCGGTGCCCGGTTCGGCGACGGCGGCGAGGTGCGCCAGGTCGTGGTGGAACTCGACTCCACCCTGCTGTTCGTGTCCACCGCCGGCTCGGGCACCTGCCTCGCCGTGCTGGCGGGGCGAGAGGCGGACGCGGCGGTCCTCGGCTACGAGATGGCGATGCTCGTCAAGAGCGTACGGCCGTATCTGGTCACCCCGGCCAGAGCGGCCACCGGGGCGCCGAGCGCCACGGGGCTCTGACCGTGGCGGCCCCGCAGGACGGGCCGTGGCTCGACGACGCGGCCGGCCGTCTGATCCGCCCCTACACGGTGAGCGGCGGCCGTACTCGTCCGACGGCCGCCCTCGACCTGCTCTCCCTGGTGATGGCCACCGGTTCGGTCCCGCAGGGGCCGCTCGGGCCCGAGCACGCCCTGGCCCTCGGCCTGTGCGACGGTCCCACGTCGGTGGCGGAGATCTCGGCGCACTTACGCCTCCCGGCGGTCGTCACCAAAGTGCTTCTCTCCGATCTCGTGGACTGCGGGGCGGTCACCGCTCGGGCGCCCCGCTTCCAGGAATCTCCCACCGACCGTTCCTTGCTGGAGGCAGTGCTCGATGGCCTACGACGACGGCTTTGACCACCGCCCTGGACACAGCCCTGACCACGGGCCCGAACACGGGCCCGGACCTGGTCCCGTGCACGGGCCCGGGCACGACGCCGACCCTGACGACCGGGCCGACCTCTTTCCCACGGCGCTGAAGATCCTCGTCGCCGGCGGTTTCGGAGTGGGCAAGACGACCTTCGTGGGCGCCGTGAGCGAGATCGAACCGCTCAGCACCGAAGAGCTGCTGACCACCGTCAGCGCCGCGACCGACAGCCTGGAGGGCGTGGAGTCCAAGACCACCACCACGGTGGCGATGGACTTCGGGCGGATCACCCTCGACGACCGGCACGTGCTCTATCTCTTCGGCACACCGGGCCAGGAGCGCTTCTGGTTCATGTGGGACGAGCTCTCCGAGGGCGCTCTCGGCGCGGTCGTCCTCGCCGACACGCGCAGACTGGAGGACAGCTTCTCCGCCGTCGACTTCTTCGAACGGCGCGGCATCGGATTCGTCGTCGCCGTCAACGAGTTCGACGGTGCCTACCGCTACGAGGCGGAGGAGGTGCGGGCCGCGATCGACCTGAAGCCCGAGGTTCCGGTGGTGCTGTGCGACGCCCGCATTGCCAGCTCCGGGATCGGCACCCTGGTGACCCTTCTCCAGCATCTGCTCACCACCATCCCGGCACCGGCAGCGGCGCCGAGCTACGGAGCTCAGTCATGACCTACGACCCGACCGGCCATCTGCTGCTCACCCCCGTCGACCGGGAGGCTCCCGTGCGGGTGCAGCGGCTGCGTCAGCTGGGGCTGGGGGACCGGCCCGATCCGGCGTTCGACGAGTTCGCCCACAAGCTCGCGGAAGTGACCGGAGCGCCCTACTCGATGGTCAACTTCATCGACGAGAACCGGCAGTTCTTCGCGGGGCTGCACACGCCCGCGGGTACGCACTCGGGCAGCGACCTCGCCGGGGCGGCGGGCGGGGACGTCAGCCGGTTCATGGCGCGTGACCACGGCTACTGCCCGCATGTCGTGGTGCGACGCAAGGCGCTCGTCCTGGAGGACGTCTGCGACTATCCGCGGTTCGCCGGCAACCCCGTCGTCGACGAGATCGGCATCCGCTCCTATCTCGGGGCGCCCCTCATCGACCGTACGGGTATCGCGCTCGGCACGATCTGCGTCGTGGACACCGAGCCGCGGCCCTGGGGCCGGGCGGGCCTGGAGACGATCAAGGCGCTCGCCGCGGAGCTGGTCGAGCAGATCCACCGCCGGGAGGACTCGCGGCTGTGACCGACGTGAAGTGACGTCCCCGGGGCAGATCGCGTGCCACCGGGGACGTCATGCGTCCGCGTCCGGACCGGCCGGTGTGGCGCCGGTTCCCTGTCCTGACCGCTCTCCGAAGGTTCCCGCGGGTCTCGGAGGGTTTCCGCGGGTCTCGGCGGATGCGCGTCCCCGTACCCGTCCGTCCACGTCCATGTCCACGTCCACGTCCACGTCCACGAGCCTCAGACCAGGGCCTCCATCCGCGTCAGCTCCGACAGACGCTCCGACCACTGCCCCTTCGACGTACCGAGCGCCACCTCGGCCAGCCGCAGCAGCTGGATGTCGGAGGTACCCGCGGGCGCGAAGATGTGGTGAGCGTCGCGGAGATACCGCTCGATGGGACGGTCGGTGAACAGCCCGGCCGCCGCGTGGATCTCCATCGCGTTGCGCGCCGAGTCGAGCGCGGACTCCACATTGACGAGCTTCGCGTTCATCAACTCGGCATCGCAGGGCAGCCCCTGGTCCAGCAGATGCACCGCGTGGTACGCGGCGAGACGCGCCGTCATCATCCGTGACTGGAGCTGTCCGAGCTTCAGCTTGATGGACGGCAGTTCGTGGAGCGGTTTGCCGTAGCGCCGGCGCTCCGCACAGAACCGGCTGGTCTCCTCCAGGATCGCCTGGTGCAGGCCGAGGGCCACGGCGGTCAGATTGGCCCGGCCGTAGAGCACGCTGGAGGAGTACGCGACGGCGAGACCTGAGCCCTCCCCACCGAGCCTGTTGTCCACCGGAACCCGGCAGTTGTCGAAGAAGAGCTCGCCGAAGCTGAACCCGTGCAGCCCCATCGTCGGCTTCTGCTCGCCTATGCGGAACCCCGGCCGGGACGACTCGACGAGGAAGGCGGTGAGCCCCTGGGAACCCGGCCCCGTACGGACCACCACGCCGTGCAGATCACCGACATGGCTGTTGCCGACGTACACCTTCTGGCCGTTGAGGACGTAGTCGTCGCCGTCACGGACGGCGGTGGCGGTCATCCCCAGCACATGGCCGCCCGACTCGGGTTCGGTGACCGCGATCGTCGGCAGACACTCGCCCGCCGCGATCGCCGGGAGCCAGGTCTTCTTCTGCTCCTCGCTCCCGAAGTGGACGATCTTGGCGACGCCCAGCTGGGAGGCCTGGACCATGGCTCCCATCGCGCCGCTCACGCGGGACAGTTCCTCGATGATGATGGTCTTCGCGAGATGTCCTGCACCCATCCCGCCGTGCGCCTTGCCGATGGTCGCTCCGAGCCAGCCCTGCCGCGCGATCAGCCGCGACAACTCGCCGTGAACCGTGCGGGCCGCCTCCATGGCGGGAACCCGCGGGCGTACCTCGCTCTCCGCGAAGAGCCGGACCTGGTCCCGGAGCTGGTGATGAAGTCGACCGGCGAAATACCCGTCCATCGCGAGCCCTCCTCTGCGAAACGCCTGCTCGCGCCTGTGTTCGAGCAGGTGGTGCATCGGCATGGTCCCGTCCCGTGCAGGCCGACCACATCATGGTGTTGATCGCTTACGGACGGTACAACATCGTGGCCAAATTTGGCTGAAATGCGGTCCATTGATGTGTGATTGGGTGTGCGTCGTCGGTGGTAACGGCCTGTCCGGTCCCACCCGTAGGGCATTCCCACGGGGCCTGTTTCTGCCACATGCCATCGGCAAAGGTTTGGTGGGCATATGGCACTGAGGGACAGCATTCCGCTTCCGGAGGCCCGCGAACAGGCCCGGAAGCCAGGAGAGTCCACCCAACTCCCCCGTAGAGGCCCTACGTTGCCCTACGGCTGACCATGCCGCGGCACGCCTCACCCCGGCGTACGGACGTGCCACCCGGCGCGTACCCCCGGTCGTCGCGCCGCCCGAGAGCGCCCCGAACGGGCTCGATGCTCATCAACGCGACATTTCTCTACGGGGGTTGTGGTCCTGCCGGGCCGGGGGTGCCGTGCTGGCGCGCAGGACGACCTCGCCGCCGACCCGCAGCACACGTGAGCGCCGTCCTGCCGGCTCCCGCAGTGCGAGGGCCATGACGTCCTGCCCCATGGCGGTCAGCGGAAGGGCGACCGTGGTGAGCGGTGGTGTCAGCTCCCGTACGAGGGGGATGTCGTCGAATCCCGCGAGCGAGATGTCCTGCGGTACCCGCACGCCCGCTTCCCGGAAGGCGGCCAGAGCCCCGACGGCCATCACGTCCGTCACGGCGAACACACAGGTCGGGGGCGGGGCGTCGGTGCGGGCCAGCAGTTCCCGCGCGGCCGCGTGCCCGCCCTCGCGGGTGAAGGCGCCGTGGACGACCCGCTCGGGCCGCAGCGCGGCCCCGCCGGCGGAGAGACCCTCGCGGAACCCGGCCAGCCGGTCGGCGACCGTGGTGAGTTCGGCAGGCCCGCTGAGCACCGCGAACTCCCGGTGCCCCAGGGCCAGCAGGGCCCGCGCGAGCGCGGCCGCCCCGGCGCGGTTCTCCGGCAGGACGGCGTCCACGCGCAGGCTGCGGTGCCGGCTGACGACGGCGACCCGGCCGCCGGCCCGTACGTACGGTGCGAGTTCGGCGGCCAGTGACTGTTCCCAGAGGCGGTCCTGGAAGCCGGACCCGATGAGGAGGATGGCGCGGGCGCGCTGGGCGCGGAGCATCGAGACGTACGCGATCTCCCGCTCCGGCTCCCGGAACGTGCTGGCCAGCATGACCAGGAGGTCCTGCTCCGCGGCGGCCCGCATCACCCCGCCGGCTATCGCGGCGAAGTACGGGTCGCCGACGTCGTGGCAGATGACCCCCACGGTGTTGTTGGAGGCGCTGGCGAGGGCCTGCGCATGGGCGTTGGGGATGTAGCCCAGGACGTCCGCGGCGGCGCGCACCCGCTGTCGCAGTTCCTCCCTGACCCGGGTCGTGCCGTTGAGCGCCCTGGACGCCGTCGCCAGTGAGACGCCCGCCCTGCGGGCGACCGTGTCCAGCGTGACGTGGGGGTGTGCCTGTGCTTGCCGTTCACTCAACCCGACCTCCCGGAAACTTCGGGACGACCTATTGACCGTGCGTGCAGGCAGTCATTAGCGTGGCGACACCTTAGCAGAAAGCGCTTTCTGAAAGCGCTTCTTCGGACCGAAGCGAACACCGCTCTTCGCAACTGCCCCGGATTCCCGAGGAGTTCACCGTGAGCCAGAGCGTCATACCGGCACCGTCGGCAGAGGTGAAGGGGGTCGCCGAACGCAGCGCACCAGGAACGGGCGAGCGGATCGCCCGCGCCCTGGAGAAGAGCTGGCGACCCTTCGCGCTGCTGCTGGCGTGCTTCGGCGCCTGGTGGGTCATTGCCGCCGCCGAACTCGTCGAGCCGTATCTCGTCCCTTCGCCCGGCGCGACGCTGGACGTGCTGCTGGAGAAGACCGACTACGTCTGGCACCACACCTGGGTGACGACGTACGAGACCCTGCTCGGCTTCCTGATCGCCGTCGCCGTGGGCGTCTTCGCGGCCGTGGTCATGGTCTACTCGCAGACCGTCGAGAAGACGCTCTATCCGATCCTGCTGTTCGCCCAGGTCGTACCCAAGATCGCGATCGCTCCGCTGTTCGTCGTCTGGCTCGGGTTCGGCATCGCGCCGAAGATCCTGATCGCCGTGCTGATCGCCTTCTTCCCCGTGGTGATCTCCATGGTCACCGGACTCAAGGCCGTCGACCCCGAGATGCTGCAGCTCTCCGCCACCATGGGCGCCGGTCCCTGGCAGACCTTCGTCAAGATCCGCTTCCCGGCATCGCTTCCGCATCTGTTCGCCGGCCTCAAGGTCGCCGTCACCCTCGCCGTGACCGGCGCCGTCGTCGGCGAGTTCGTCGGCGCGAACGAGGGGCTCGGCTACGTGATCCTCCAGGCCAACGGCAACCTCGACACCCCGATGCTGTTCGCCGGGCTCCTCGTCATGTCGCTGATCGGCGTCGTCCTCTTCGTCCTCGTCGAGGTCGCCGAGAAGCTGCTGCTCCCGTGGCACGCCAGCCGCCGCGGCACCGATGTCACGACCACGTTCTGAGACCACCGGACTTCCGAGAGGGCCAGCCATGACTGCGCGCAGACTCCTGATCGGCCTCGTACCGCTGCTCCTGGCCGCAACGGCCTGCGGTGACGGCGACGACGCGGCGACCACGACGAGCGACTCCGGCAAGAAGCTCGACAAGGTGACGCTGACGCTCAACTGGTATCCGTACGGCGAGCACGCGCCGTTCTACTACGGCAAGCAGCAGAAGATCTTCGAGAAGCACGGCATCGATCTGACGATCAACGCCGGGCAGGGTTCGCAGAAGACGGTGCAGGCGACCGGCGCCGGCCAGACGGACTTCGGCTGGGCCGACACCCCGGCGGTGCTCGCGGGCGTCGACCAGGGCGTCAAGGTCAAGAGCCTCGGGGTCTTCCTCCAGACGACGCCGTCGTCCGTGCAGTTCTTCGACTCCGCCGGCATCAAGTCCCCCGCCGACCTCAAGGGCAGGACCATCGCGGGGACGGCGGGTGACGCGCTCTCCAAGACCTTCCCGATCTTTCTCGAGAAGAACGGCCTGAGCGAGACCGACGTCAAGGTCCAGAACACCGACCCGGCGGGCAAGATCGCCGCGGTGATCTCCGGCAAGACGGACGGGCTGCTGGGCTACGCCAGCGACCAGGGCCCGACCATGCAGAACAAGGCCAAGAAGAACGTGTCGTACCTGCGATTCTCCGAGAACGGGCTCAACTTCTACTCCAACGGGCTCATCGCGGGCCAGAAGACCCTCAGCGGCCGGTCCGACGTCGCCGAGCGTATGGTCCAGGCCGTCAGCGAGGCCTGGGCGGCGGCCGAGAAGGCGCCAGGGCCGGCCGTCGCCGCGATGGACGGCGCCTCGGAGCAGCTGCCTCCGAAGGAGGTCCTCGCCGAGCAGTTCAGGACGACCGTGACCCTGCTGCACACCGACGCCACCCAGGGCAAGGCGCCCGGGGTCAACACCGAGGCGGACTGGCAGCAGACCATCGACGTGTTCGCCGAGGCCGGACTGGTCAGGAGCCCCAAGGCCGTCTCGGAGTACTGGGACAGCGCCACCGCGCTGAAGGGATGACGATGACCAGGGACACGAGGCTGCGGGACTCCCCGGCGACGACGGCGCCAGGGGCGGCGGGGCACGCCGGGAAGACGGCGGAAGCGGGGGCGGCGGCCGCGGTGGGCCTGGAGGAGATCGCCGTCCGCTTCCGCTCCCGGCGCCGCGACGTCACCGCGCTGCACGAGGTCTCGCTCGACGTCGCCATGGGGGAGTTCGTCGCGATCGTCGGACCGTCGGGCTGCGGCAAGTCGACACTGCTGAAGCTGGTCGCAGGGCTGCTGAAGCCCTCGGCCGGCCAGGTCCGGCTGAACGGCGAGGAGGTGAACGGGCCACGCCACGACATCGGTTACGTCTTCCAGCGCGCCGCGCTCCTGGAGTGGCGCTCGGCCCGGCGCAACATCCTCATCCAGGCGGAGATGCGCCGGATGCCGTCCGTCCTGGCCCGTGCCCGCGCCGACGAACTGATCGCGATGACCGGACTCACCGGCTTCGAGGACGCCTATCCGCACGAACTGTCCGGCGGAATGCAGCAGCGCGTCGCGCTCTGCCGCGCGCTGCTGCACGAGCCGCCGGTGCTGCTGATGGACGAGCCGTTCGGAGCGCTGGACGCGCTGACCCGCGAGCAGATGAACATGGAGCTCAACCGCATCTGGCGGGAGACCGGCACGACCGTGCTGCTGGTCACGCACTCGATCTCCGAAGCCGTCTATCTGGCCGACCGGGTGGTCGTGATGAGCCCTCGTCCGGGCACGATCACCGAGATCATCGACGTCGGCCTGCCGGCCGAGCGGGACTACACGCAGACGCTGGCCCGGCCGGAGTTCCATGAGGCCACCGGGCACATCAGAGACCTTCTGGGAGCGGCCTCGGCGCACGACTGACGGATGTCTCCAGCGGTGTCGACGGTCGTCCTCGCGCGGCCGGGCGTCCCTGTCCCGCCGGTCTCCGCTCGTCCCGAACCAGGTCGTCCCGAATCCGGGATAGGCTTCCGGATGTGAGAGAAGTGGAGGACGGCGGGGAGCGAGACCCCGTCGACGTACGACTGGCCGAGCGGCTCGCCGAACTCCGGGCCGACCGGGGCTGGTCGCTCGACGAACTGGCCCGGCGCAGCGGCGTGAGCCGCTCGACCCTGTCCCGTGCGGAAAGGGGGGAGATCAGCCCCACCACCTCCCTGCTCGGCAAGCTGTGCGCGGTCCACGGCCGCACGCTGTCCCAGCTGCTCAGTGAGGTGGAGGCCGCACCCGCCCAGCTCGTACGGGCGGCGGACCAGACGGTGTGGACGGACGCGGCCGCCGGCTTCGTCCGCCGCTCCGTGTCGCCGCCGTACGCCGGTCTGCGCGCCGACGTCGTCGAATCGAGGCTCGCGGCGGGGGCCGACATTGCCTACGAAGCCCCGCCCGTACCCGGAATGGAACAGCACGTCTGGGTGCTCGACGGAACGGTCGAGTTCACCGCCGCAGGGACGGCGCACGAACTGCGCGCCGGCGACTGCCTGCGGTTGCGCCTGTGGGGACCGACACGCTTCCGCTGCCTCGGCCCGGACGGGGCTCGCTACGCCGTGGTGGTGGTGCTCCCATGACCAGCCCCACCGTGTCCCGGCTCCGGCCGGACGAACTTGGCGCGGCCGCACCACAGTTGGCGGAGCTTCTCATGGACGCGGTCGACGGCGGCGCCTCCGTGGGCTTCCCCGCATCGCTCGACCGCACAGCCGCCGAGGCGTGGTGGCTCTCGCACGCCACCGCGCTCGCCGACGGCAGTCACGTCCTCGTGACCGCTCGCGACGGCGACCGGATCACCGGAACGGCCGGCGTCGGCTTCGCCTCGTATCCGAACGGCCGGCACCGCGCCGAGATCTTCAAACTGCTCGTCCACCGCGACGCCCGGCGCCGCGGTCTCGGCCGCGCCCTGCTTGCCGCGGCCGAGCACGGCGCCGCGAGCGCCGGTGCCACCCTGCTCATCCTGGACACCGAGACCGGCAGCCCCGCCGAGACGCTGTACCGCTCGGTCGGCTGGACGGCGGCCGGAGTCATCCCGGACTACGCCGCCGACCCGGCCGGTGAGCTGCGTCCGACGACGTTCTTCTTCAAGAAACTGGTCTCCAAGTGCCCTACGGTTGACCCCGCTTCGTGACCGCCCGAGCGGGATGGCAGGGAACGCCTGAACCGGCCGGGACAGCCGTTCCCCGAAGAGCTCTCAGCTCTCGCGGATGCGGTCAGCCTCGGCCACGAGGCCACCAGGAAGCTTCGGCCCTGCACATGCGTAGTCGATCAGCAGGTTCCGGTAGGTGGTGTTCGCGAGCTGCGGCGCCAGGGCGATCAGGGCCGACAGGTCGTCGGACGAGCCGGAAAGGCGTGTGCGGTAGGCGGCACCCGCCGCGCGCAGGGAGACCTCGTGCGGTTCGTACTCCAGGCCCTGTTCGACGAGGCGCGCGGCCGCGGCGAAGTCGCCCTGCTCGGCTCGCACGTCCGCCAGGTCCAGGTAGAGGGACCAGTTGGCCGAGTCCAGGGTCAAGGCGCATTCGAAGGACGCCGCGGCCTGCTCCAGGTCGCCCATCACGCGCCAGGTGGCCGCTCGCGAGACCGCGGTCCACATGACCCGATCGACGGCATCGGCGCGGTCGCACAGTTCGAAGGACAGCTCGAAGCGGCCGCAGGACCGGGGGAGCCGTGCCATGGAGGCGAGCGACTCCGGGACGGGACTGCGTGCGGACACCACCTCGATGGCGTGGAACCAGGGCGCGAACCGCTCACGCATCTCGTCGCTGTCCAGGTCGTGGCCGTAGTCCAACGTCCGCAGACACGCCTCGGCCAGTGCCTCGGCACTCAGTGCTCCGAGCAAGCGCGCATCGCTGAACCACGGCGCGGCACCCCAGGCCACGTCGGGCCGCGCACCCGTGACCGAACCAAGGGCCATCACCGCGCCGTCCATGTCCCCGTCGAGGAACAGAAAGTACGCCTGTGCCAGCACCGCGCTCAAGGAGCCGTCTCCTTCGAGGCTAGCCTTCAGTTCCGAGCGCGGGACCTGCCACAGCTCGGCGAGTGCCGCGTAGGGCTCCGGGGCTGTCGGTGCCGAGGCTATGGCCCCCGCCAGAAACCTCACCGCGGCGGCCGGACTTCCACCGCAGTGCGCCATGACACCAGCGAGACCGACGCCCGCGGCCACTGACTTGTTCGACATGGCCCGAGAATATCCCTGGCCAAGGGTCCTGAGAGCCGTCGCCCGAGTCCTTCACCTGTCCGGTCGCCGGACTCCCGTCGCCGGACCCCCGTCCCGGCCCCGCCGACGCGGCCGGGACGGGGGAGATCCGGAGTCAGTACCGCAGCCGCGACAGATACGTGTAGCTGTTCAGCGCGGTCGCGAACGGATCGGCAGGAGAGTCGTGTTCGACGAGCCACTGCCGGACGCCGCCGCTCTTCGCCGTGTCGAACATCGCGGCGAAGTCGAGGACGCCCGAACCCACATCGGCGAAGCCGCCGTCCGGTGCCATGTCCTTCACATGGAGCGCGGGGAAGCGGTTCCGGTGGCGCGCGAAGAGCGATCGTGGATCGGCCCCGCCCTTCGCCGCCCAGTACACGTCCAGCTCGAAGCCGACCAGTTCGGGGTCGGTCTCCGTGAGCAGGATGTCGTACAGGTTCTCCCCCTCCACGACCGCGTGATCGCTGCCGTGGTTGTGGAAGAGCAGCGGTCCGAGCCCGGCCTCCCGGGCGGCCAGGCCCGCCTTGTTGAACTGCCGCGCCGCCTCCCGGAACCCGGCCGGACTGTGCATCTCACCGGGCAGGCTCGGGACGACGATCCACCGTGCGCCCAGCGTGTGGATGTCCTCCAGCGCCTGTGGCAGCCCGCTTCCGGTCACCGTGGAGTGGCCGACGTGCTCCAGGACCGCCTTGAGCCGTGTCTCGTCGAGCATCTGCCGGATGGCGGCGGCCGAGTGCCCGTGCCGGCCGCTCACCCCGACCGTCGCGTACCCGGTCTCGGCGAGCCGGACGAGGGTGCCCTTGAAGTCCTGGGCCAGCGGGGTCCGCATGGTGTACAGGTGCATGCCGAGCCCCGACGGCGGGATGCGCCGGCGTCGGCAGCCGTGCCGGCCGGCCGCCGCGGACGCGTCCGCGGCGTGGGCGGTCGTGCCGAGCCCGGCCGTCAGTCCCGCCGTGGTCGCGGCGAGCCCGAGCGCTCTGCCGAGGAACGCGCGTCTCGAACCGTGCATGGTCTGTCCCCTTTCAGCTCACTGTGATGCGGACGGCGCCGGTCGTCGTGTCGCCCTTGTCGTCCGTGACGGTCAGATGCGCCGTGTACGAGCCCGGCCTGGCGTAGGTGTGCGTCGCCGTCGGTCCCTCCGGGGCGGTGGCCTTGCCGTTGTCGCCGAAGTCCCAGTGGTACGAGGCGATCGTGCGCCCGGATGCCGGCTTCACCTTCGAGGCGAGCCGGACGGCGAGCGGTGCCGTGCCCGTCGCCGGAGCCGCCGAGACGGAGACCTTGGTGCCCTTGCCCTTCTCCACGCCGGGGCCGTTGAAGTGCAGCCAGTCCACGGCGAAGAGATCCGGCTTCTCGGCGGACCACTCGGGATTCGTGAAGACGGCGTACAGCTTCACCGTGCGGCCCGGGTCCAGCAGCTGCGTGGTGGGCGAGACGACATTGCCCCAGTCGCCGGTGCTGGGGACGGTCACCTTGCCCAGCAGACGGCCGGTGGGTGAGTCGGCGCGGAACTCGACCGTGCCGCCCAGCCCGGCCGACGCCGCGCCGACCGTCACCGAGTCGACGCCCTTGAGGTTCACCGGGTCGAAGCTGATCCAGTCCCCGGACTCGATCTCCGTCAGCCGCTTGCCGCCCGACGCGTCGGTGCGGCTCGCCACCACGGCGCCGCCCTGCGCGCCTCCCGTCGCCGTGAAGTGCTCGGCCTCGCGGAAGGACGTACGCAGGGTGAGCGACGAGGAACCGGTCAGCGCGGGCACCCCGCCCGGGCCGCCCTTGTCCTCGTACTGGGCGCTGATCCCGTAGTACAGGTTCTGGCCCGGGCCGTGGCTGTCCCCGGCATCGGTGACGATCTCGCCCGCGCAGCCCGTGTGGTTGTCGAGCGGATGCAGATGGGAGTCATGGCCGAGTTGGGACTGGACCACGACGCGCGAGCAGTCGATCGTGCCGTTGCGCCCGTCCTCCCGGTCCTTCACCTTCACGGTGAACGGGATGGTGTCGCCGAAGCTGAACATGCCACCGGCCGGCGGCTGCTGGATGGTCACTTCCGGGCGGGTGTTGCCCACGGTGATGTCCTGGACGGCGAGCGCGGTCAGCTCCTGGGGCCCGGTCACCGTCAGCCGGGCCGTGAACCTGCCCTTCGTACGGTACGTGTGGGTCGGGTTCGCCTCGGTCGAGTCCGTCGTCCCGTTGCCGTCGAAGTCCCAGGCGTAGCCGACCGGTTTGCCGTCCGGCAGCCCGGATCCCGCGCTGGAGAACTTCACGGTGAGGGGCGCCCGGCCGCTGTCGGGCACCGCCGCCGTCTTGGCGTCGGGCAGCCGGCCGTCGGCGACGTAGTCGATGCGGTAGATGCCGGAACCCTCGTTGCTCCCGCCGCGTCCCGTGCCGCTGCCGAGCCCGAAGTCGATGACGTAGAGAGCCCCGTCGGGACCGAAGTCCGCGTCGAAGGGCTGATTCCACTTCATGTCCCCGAAGATCGCGTTGATCGAGTGCAGATCACCCGCCTTGGCGGGTGCGAAGCGGGGATCGGTGAAGGTCTGGTCCTGCTGCTGGAGGGAGAAGGACTTGAACCAGGTGCGGGTCAGCTCGTAGGTCAGCCACTTGCCCTCGAAGGACTCGGGGAACTTGGTGCGGTAGGTGTTCGCCGGGTCGTAGTCGTAGACCGGACCGCTCATCGGGCCGCCGCCTCCGGTGCCCAGTTCCGGGAACTCGGCGGAGGCGGAGTAGGCGTACCAGACCGTGGCGGGCTGGGCGGGCGGAAGTTCGCGCAGCCCCGTGTTGTTGGGGGAGTCGTTGACCAGGTTCGCGCAGTCGAACTTCGCACCGGAGGTCCTGGTCGCGAAGTCGTAGTCGTTGAAGGGGGTGTTGTTGCCGACGCAGTACGGCCAGCCGAAGTTCCCGGCCCTGGTGACGCGGGTGTACTCGACGGTGCCCTCGGGTCCGCGGTCCGGCTTGGCCTGCCGGGCGTCGGGTCCGTAGTCCGCGACCAGCAGCGCACCGCTGAGCGGATCGGTCGTGATCCGGAACGGATTGCGCATGCCCATCGCGTAGACCTCGGGCCGGGTCTTCTCCGTGCCGGGCGCGAAGAGATTCCCCTCGGGCACGGTGTACGTGCCGTCGTCCTGCGGGGTGATGCGCAGGATCTTGCCGCGCAGATCGTTGGTGTTGCCCGCGGTGCCCTGGGCGTCCCAGGCCCGGCGGCCCTCCTGTTCGTCGATCGGCGTGAAGCCGTCGGAGGCGAACGGATCGGTGTTGTCGCCGGTCGCGACGTACAGATTGCCGTGTCCGTCGAAGGCGAGAGAGCCTGCCATGTGCGAGTTCGCCCGGCCCTCGCCGCGCAGTGTCGGCACGGTCAGCAGTCGCTTCTCGGAGGCCGGGTCGACCGTGTTGCCGGTGACCGTGAACCGCGACAGATTGAGCTGCTTCTCGGTCTTGTCCGAATGCAGCAGGTACAGCCAGTTGTTGGTGGCGAAACCGGGATCGAGTGCGAGCCCGAGGAGGCCGTCGGACTGGCTCGTCATGTCCGGGGTGTAGGCGAGGTCCAGCGCGGTCGTGACCTTCAGCGTCGACTGGTCGATCACCTTCAGCTTGCCGGTGCGCTGGGCGAAGAAGACCCGGCGGTCGGGCGCGACGGCCAGCTCGAACGGGTCGGCCAGATCGCTGGTGGCGAGCGGGGTCCGCTGGAAGGCGCCGGTGCGGCCGGCGGAGCAGTCACCCGGCTCGGCACCGGAGGCCCACTCGATGCCCCCGAGCAGATGCTTGAGGAAACCCTCTTCCTGGAAGGCGGACTTGGCGTGTCCTCCGGCGGTGAACCAGGAGCGGCCGCCGTCGTAGTTCTGGCACCACGACCAGGGATGGTCGACACCCTCGTCGAGACCGGTGATGCCGTCCCGCACCTTGATCTGGGCGAGCGTGTGGACCTTGCCGGTCGGGTTGGTGCGCCAGTTGTACCACTCCTCCGTACGCTCCCAGAGCTCCGGAAGCCCCCGGGTGGAGGGGTGGGTCCGGTCGAGCACCTTGACGCGGCCGGTCTGTACGGCGGGGTGCTGGTCGAAGATCGCGCCGACCAGGCCCTCGTACCACGGCCAGTCACGCTCGCTCGCCGACGCGGAGTGCAGGCCGACCCAGCCGCCGCCCGCGCGGACGTACTTCTGCAGGGCCGCCCGCTGTTCGGCGTCGAGCAGGTCGCCCTTCTCCGGCGTGGAATTGGTGTTGTTGAAGACGATCGCCTGGAACCGGGCGAGATTGGCGTCGGTGAAGGCCGCGGCGTCATCGGTGGCTTCGACCTCGAAGCCGTTCTCGCTGCCGAGCTTCTTGATGGCGTCGATCCCCGCCGGGATCGAGTCGTGTGCGAAATTCGTGACCTTGGAGAAGACCAGGACGCGGTACGGGACCGCCGCCTCGGCCCGAGGGGTGGCGGCGATCCCGAGTCCCAGGATCAGCGCCAGCAGAGCCGTGATGACGGTGACGGGGGACGGAGTTCTTCGACTGCTCATGGCGCTCCCGGTGCTGGTGAGACGGCTGCGGGTGTCGTCGTGCCTAGAAAGCGCTTTCTGGGGTGCGTCACTCAGCGTAGGTTCCGGCGTCACGAGGGGTCAATGGGTCGGAAGGGGGCTGTGCGGCGCGGTTGCGGGCGAAAGGCCGCTCCGGCGCCCGGCGTTGCCGTGGGGCGCTCCGCGGGTTCGCGACCCGATTCACGCATCCTTCGGCGGACGTCCCCGTCGGTCGATGTCATGAAGTGACGTGATGAGGGAACCCTGGCCGTTCTTTCATCCGTCTATCGATCGGGATCGATCCCGCGGGGTCGATTCCGTGTGACGACATTCACGCCCAGCCCGGCCCAAGGTGACGGATAGTAATGAGTGCCCTACATCATCGGCACGTACTGTTACGTGTGCCCAGACAGTCGACGAAGGAGACTCATGCGACCGTTCGTACTGAACTACGTACTTCCGGCCGAGAGTCCAGTGGTCACCGTGCCTTACGCCTACGACTCCGCCCTTCAACTGAACGTGCTGCCGGACGGGCGGCCCGCCATCGCCGACCGCGAGCTGATCCTGGCCGTCGGTACGACGACGTCCACCGCCGGCTCCAAGACCCATTTCGACGACTGACCGTCCGGCGCATCGATGACTGTCCTGATACTGACGAGCCGTCAAGACGTGACGGCGGACATGGTGATCGCCAAGCTGCACGACAGGGGCGTCCCTCTGGTGCGTCTCGACCCGGCCGACCTTCCCGGCGAGGCGGCCCTGTCCGCCGAGTACGTACAGGGTGACTTCTACGGTCATCTGTCGACGGACGGGCGGCTGGTGAGCATGGGTGCCCTGCGATCGATATGGGTGCGAAGGCCGGGGGAGCCGGCGGCACACGCCCCCGAGCCCTCGAAGTGGCTGACGGCCGAGACCGAGCAGGCCCTGTACGGGATGCTCTACTCGGCCACGGTGCGCTGGATGAACCATCCGTGTGTCGCCGCGCAGGCCCGGTGCAAGCCCTGGCAGTTGAGCCTCGCGCACCGCAGCGGGTTCGCCGTCCCGCCCACGGTCATCACCACGTTCCCGCGTGTGGCGCGCCAGTTCGCGACGCAGTACCGCGACATCGTGGTGAAGTCCGCCTCGGGCCCGCCGCCCGGAGATCCGCCGGTCGCCCTGCCGACCACCCGAGTCGCCCCCGGCACAGACTTCTCGGGTGTGGCCGCCGGTCCCACACTGCTCCAGCAGTACATCCCCAAGCGGGCCGACATCCGGCTGACCGCCGTCGGCACACGGCTGTTCGCCGCGCGGAAGGTCTCCGCGTCCGGGCAGGTGGACGGGCGCTACGGCGACACCGGCCACGCCTGGAAGCCGTTGGACGTACCGGACCGCATCGCCCGGGCCGTGCGGGACTACATGAGCCTCGCCGGACTGGCCTACGCGGCCTTCGACTTCGCCGAGGACGAGGAGGACGTGTGGTGGTTCCTGGAGTGCAACCAGGGCGGCCAGTTCGGCTTCATCGAACTGGAGACCGGTCAGCCGATAGCGGAGGCCGTCGCGGCGTGGCTGTCCCCGCCCGCCCGGGAGCCGTCGTGAGGGCCCAGGGGCCGCCGCGTCAGCGTCGGCTCCCGTTCGCCTGGAACCGGCTGATCCGCTTCCGCGGTCCTGTCGGGTCCAGGCCGTGAGCCGCCACATGCTCTCGAACCGTTCGCAGTGCCGCGGCTCACGCCGGGCGGCATCCGGCTCCGGTATCCGGTGCGCCGGATCCGTCGGCGTGTCGTTCGCGGCGGCCGTCGACGTACCCGCGAGATACGGCTCGACGATCACGGCGTCGGCGGCCCCGGCCCCCTCTCCGTACACGGCCAACCGCCCGGCCGCACGCCCGGCCGCGGCCGACGGGCCGCAGCCCGGTCCGCGCCGGCCCGCTGCCGACACCGATGATCAGCTGCTCGCGAATGCCGGCCGATGATCACCCGGTCGGGACGCGCCTGATCAGCGGGCCGACTGTCGTCCGGTCCATGATCGATATCCCTTTTGCCTGATAGGGGCGCACCGGCCGGCGTAGACGAGGGCCTCGTGGGCGCTGCCCTCGTTCAGCTCGGCGTCGCCGATCAGTACCGGCACCGCGATCAGTACCGGCACCGGGGCTCGGTCGGCCCCTTGGCCCGCGGCACCCAGGTCCTGGTGGCTGTACGCGCGGTCACGGATCGTGGTGCGTTCTGAGGTGTCCATGAAGCTCGGACTGTCGACTTAAACCTTGCTTGAGGTCGACGGGGCAATCGGTTCGTGACCACCCGAGGAAGTGCGGTATGGTTCTCATGCGCGTTCGGCCGGGGGAAACCCCAGGTCAGGCGGGCACCGGGACGTGGCGCAGCTTGGTAGCGCACTTGACTGGGGGTCAAGGGGTCGCAGGTTCAAATCCTGTCGTCCCGACGGTGCAGAAGGGTCCAGGACCCGATCGAGAGCCCCGCCTCACACACATGTGAGGCGGGGCTCTCGACATTCCATGGCTGTCGTGTCCTGCTCCGGCATGCCGTCGACCACGTGACGACGCCCGACCGCCCGACCGCCCGACTGGAGGACCCGGAGGACCCGGAGGAACGCCCGACCGGACGACCGCCACGCCGGGACGGTCAACGATTGGCGTAGAGGGTCTCCAGATCCCCCGAGAGCGCGGCGCGTATGTGGCGTGTGGTGTCGTCGACCAGCACTTCGGATTCCTCGTTGAGCAGCGCCGTCATCGTCTTCTCGGCCACGTCGGTCGCAAGGATCTTCGGGGAGTCGATGTCCGCCGCCAGGTCGGTGTCGACGTAGCCGGCGTACACGCCGACCACCAGCGTGCCCTGCTCCCGCAGCGCCAGCCGGAAGGCGTTCGTCAGCGACCACTGAGCGGACTTCGACGCCGCGTAGCTCGGAAGCCGTCTGTTGGCCACCCACGACGCCACGGACAGCATGTTGACCAGCGCTCCACCGCCGTGGGCGGCCAGAACGGGCGCGAACGCGCGCGAGACGGCCCACGTTCCGAAGTAGTTGACCTCCATCTCGCGCCTGGCACCGTCGAACGACCCCTCGAGGAGCGACGGGCCGCCGGCGACCCCGGCGTTGTTGACGACGATGCCGACGTCGTCGGCCGCACGTGCGACCGCGGCAACCTGCTCCTCGTCGGTGACGTCCAGCCGCAGCGGGACGAGGCCGGGATCCCGGACGGTCTCCGGCTCCCGGACACCGGCGTAGACCTTGGCGGCGCCGTGCGCGAGCAGTGCCTGGGCGAAGGCTTTCCCGATGCCCCGGTTGGCTCCCGTGACAAGGGCCACCGAACCCTGGATCTCCATGGTCACCCTCCCTGCGAGCGGATGTGGAGGACTCCTTTCTACGACGCTAGGCCCCGAACGGCGGCTCCTCCACCCGTCACCCGGCTGCACCTGCGTCGTCATCGTCCGTCACGGCTTCCGGTGGACGCGGCCGACGCGATGGCCGTGGTCACCGATGCCGACGAAAAAGCTGTTGTCGGTGAACACTCCGCGCGTCTCCTCCGTATGTAGCTCCGTGCTGCTTCCCTCACCCGGGGCACGAGCACGGCCGGCCGGAAACAACGCAGAGGAGTTCCCTTGAGATCTACTACGCGGAGACGCTCGAAGAGCGGCAGAAGAGTGGTCGGTGCCTCGATCGCGCTGATGCTGGCCGGGGGAGGACTCATCGCGGTCAACTCCTACGCCTCCGCCGGCGAAGGGTGGGGTTGGGCCGGCGAGCAGAGCGAGCAGCAGAACCAGACCCGGAACGCCGGTTCCTCCGCGTCCACCATCAAGTGTCCCGAGGTGGCGAACGGGCTCTCCGAGGTCCCGGAGGGGGCCAGGCCGGAAGTCGATCGCGAACTCGCCACGATGGACAGTCAGATCACCGAGGCGTACGAGCGGTTCGTCGATCAGAGGGAACAGATCGAGCAGGATCCGCAGTTCGCCCAGAACGCGGTACTCGCGCCGTTGCAGAGCAAGCGCGAAGCGAGTATCGAGCGCATCGTCATCGCCATCGGCCGGGTGGCCGGCGAGGGGCCG
Source organism: Streptomyces sp. NPDC091376 (assembly GCF_044757085.1). Classification (NCBI taxonomy): domain Bacteria; kingdom Bacillati; phylum Actinomycetota; class Actinomycetes; order Kitasatosporales; family Streptomycetaceae; genus Streptomyces; species Streptomyces sp. NPDC091376. Next base: position 284,598 of record NZ_JBIVUF010000004.1, read on the forward strand.
CAGGGGCTGGAGTCCATGGCGCCGTGCGCCCTGCAGGTGGACGACGCGGAGGACGCGGGAGGCGCCGACTCCGGTGAGAACGGCGGCCAGGGCCAGGACCAGGGTGCGGGACAGGACGGCGACGGACAGGACGGCGACGGGCAGGACGGCGGCAACGGCGACGGGGACCAGGGCGACGGCGGTCAGGGCGGTGCCGGCCAGGCGGGCAACGGTCCCGAGGCGTCCGACTTCGTCTCCATCCAGTCCGTCCAGCCGAACGCCCAGAGCCCGCGCAAGCTCCGGAACGCCTCTCGTGGCACCTTCGCCACCGACTGCGGCGTGAACGCGAACGGCAAGTTCAACCCGGACAACGTGATCGTCGCGCCCGGTGTGAGCAACGGCGCGCACCATATGCACGACTACGTCGGCAACCAGGCCAACGACGCCTTCGCCAGCGACGACGACCTCGCGAACGGTGCGACCACGTGCCGCGACCAGGGGGACAAGTCGACGTACTACTGGCCCGTGCTGCGTGTGCAGAACGGCCAGAACGAGGGTGACGTCGACGCGGACGGCGGCGGCAAGGACAAGAACGTCGGTGAGATCCAGACCCCGGCCCAGGTCACGCTGAACTTCGTCGGCAGTCCGGTCTCCAAGGTCACCGCGATGCCGCGATTCCTGCGCATCATCACCGGTGACGCCAAGGCCTTCGTCAACGGCAACGCGAACGCCAACGCCTCGTGGAGCTGCACCGGCTTCGAGGACCGCCAGTTGAAGGACAAGTACCCCATCTGCCCCCAGGGCAGCAAAGTGGTGAGGTCCTTCAAGTTCCAGAGCTGCTGGGACGGTCAGAACACCGACAGCGCCAACCACCGTACGCACGTTGCCTTCGCCGACGAGGGCGGCCGTTGCCCGGACGGCTTCAAGGCCATCCCGCAGCTGGTGCAGCGGATCGTGTACGACGTGCCGCCGCCGGTCCTCGAAGGGGCGAACCCCGTGGTGTTCGCGGTCGACTCCTTCCCCGAGCAGCTGCACAAGCCGGTCACCGACCACGGAGACTTCATCAACGTCTTCGACGACGAGCTGATGCGGACGATGGTGAACTGCATCAACGGCGGACGCGAGTGCGGCCCCGGCGGCGCCGGCGAGCCCAGTGCTCCTCCGGCGGACGAGCCTGCTCCTCCGGCCGATGAGCCTGACGCTCCCCCGGCGGACGAGCCTGCTCCTCCGGCTGACGAGCCCGACGCTCCCCCGGCCGACGAGCCCGACGCTCCCCCGGCTGACGAGCCTGACGCTCCTCCGGCCGACGACCAGCAGGAGCCCGGAGGTCAGGAGCCTGAAGGGCAGGAGCCCGGAGCGCAGGAGCCCGAGGGCCAGCAGCCTGAAGGGCAGAAGCCCGAGGCGCAGAAGCCCGCGACCCAGAACCCCGAGGTTCTGTCCGGGGCGGCCGCCGGCACGTCCGGTGGGCAGTCCACTCCGGACGCCCGCCAGACGACCCCGGTGCCGGACTCCGGCACCGAGCCACAGGCGAGCCGGGGCGGGCTCGCCGCCACCGGTGCGCAGCTGTGGCCCTCCGCGGCCGGAGCCGCGCTGCTGATCGCGGGAATCGTGCTCCTTCGGACACGTAACCGCAGTGAGCGTGCCGCCCGTCACCGTTGACATCGGCACCGCTCCGGTCCGGCAGGACCGTCCGCGTTCGGGGGGACGCGGACGGTCCGTCGTCGTGGCCCCTACTGCGTAGCCCCCGGGACACGGCTCCGTACGATCCGCACGATGGGAACCCGGAGCCGTCGCCGGGTCAGCCCTCGTGCGCGGCGCTTTGCTCGTCCTGCAGGACGGCGCCGTCGTGGCGCACGATCCTGATCTGCACACTTCCGTCGTGGAACTCGTGCCGCGACCGGCGGCAGCCGCACGCGTAGGTCACCTTGTCGACGAACAGCCCGGCGGCGTCGTTCTCCTGGTACCGCAGCCCGTCGACGATCCGTCCGCACGGAGCCCGTTCCTCGGTGAAGTCAATGGTGTTCCCGACCATTGCTCACCTCCTCGACGGCTGCGGTCGAGCCTTAGGGCTCATCACTCACCGTGATCGTACCGCCCGGGGAGGGGCCTCGCAGGCCGGGCACGAGAGGGCAATCAGGCGGGAGCCCGGCGGGGGAGCCTAGGACGCGGGCCCGTCCGGAGGGATCGCCGGGGGACGCAGCCCCGGCCAGGCGCCCAGCGCGGTGGCCAGCTGCGACCGTGAACGGACGTCCAGCTTCTGGTAGATGCGGGTCAGCCGGGCCTCGACCGTCTTCACACTGAGGTAGAGCCTGGCCGCGGCCTCCTGGTTGCTGGCGCCCTGCCCGACGAGCAGAGCGAGATGCAGCTCTGCCTCGGTGAGGGACGACAGCGCGCCGCCCTGGGACGGCGCGGGCTCGGCGGTGCCCGTGGGGGTTTCCGTGGCCAGTGCCAGCCAGGGAGCCGCTCCCGAGCGTTCGAAGACCGTGGCCGCCGCCTGCAGTGCGCTCTGGGCGGCCGAGCGCCTGCGGCGGCGGCGCTCCACGCGGGCGAGCGCGATCAGCGCCCGGCCGCGCTCCAGGGGGAGGCCCGCCTCGTCGAAGCGGCGGGCGGTGTCCGACAGCAGCGTGGCCGCCTCGTCGGGCTTTCCGCTCCCCGCCAGATAGAGCGCGTACACCCGGTCGCAGCCGAGCAGCACCGTGGAGCGTCCCAGGCGCTCGGCGACCGGACGGACGTCGGCGAGCAGTGCAGCGGCCTCCTCCGGGGAGTCGTTCGCGAGCAGCGCCTCGGCCAGCTCCTCGTGCCAGCGCAGCATGGACGGGTCGACGGCCGACTGGGCGCGTTCGCCGGCCTGGACCCGGCGCAGGGTCTCCAGGGCGTTCGCGACATCGCCGGTGACGAGCTGGACCCGGCCGAGCGCGTACAGACTGCGGGAGAGGAAGACGTGGTCGCCCTCCTCCTCGGAGGCCTGGGCGCTGCGACGCGCGTAGCTCGCGGCACGGGCGAAGCTCCCACCGGCGGTTTCGGCCAGGGCCAGCCCGTACCAGGCCGGGCCGGGGGAGAGGCCCGCCTCCAGCGTCAGGGCCAGTGACCGGCCGGCGTGCGACAGCGCGGCCGCGCAACTCCCCCTGCGGGCCTCGACCTCGGCGGAGGTGTTGAACAGCTCGATGGCATCCTCGATCGTGCCACGCCGCTCGACCAGCGGCAGCAGCGCGTTGAGCTGGTCGCGGGCGTCACCGAGCCGGTCGTCGAACAGCGCGTGACGGATCGTCAGTATCTGGGCGGCGTTACGGATTCCGAGCGGGCGCTCGACCAGTTCGAGCGCCCGTGCCTCGGCGAGCACCCGCTCGGCGTCCGGAGAGCCGAGGAAGCGTTCCATGCGTGCCTGGACGGTCAGCGCCCTGGCCGTCGTCCGCGCGTCGCCCACCGATCCGGCCAGCGCGGCCGATTCGACGGCGGCGTCCCGGGAACGCACCGGATCGCCGTCGGCCAGCACGTACTTCACCGCGAGCCGCAGCTGTACGGCAGCCCGCAGCGCGGTGTCCCCCTCGGAGTCCTCCATGGCGTGGACGTAGATCTCGTCGAGGTCCGTCAGTCCCTGGCCGGCCGTGTCCAGCACCGCGAGCCGGGCGCGGACCCGGTCGGCGGGGGCCGTGTCCCGGGAGAGGAGATCGGTGGCGGCGCGAACGGCCAGATCGGCGCGGGCGGCCCGGGCGGCCTCCTCGGCGGCGTCCACGAGGCGGGCGATCCGCTGGGCTCCGTGCCGTCCGGGTGTGGACTCGGCGGCGAGCAGGGCGAGTTCGGCCGCCAGGCGGGTGTTGCCGCGGCGGCGCGCGGCGTCCGCGGCGGCCGCCACCTCGGCGGCCAGCCGCTCGTCGGGAATGTCCGTGGCGAGCGCCCGGTGCCGTACCTCCTCGACCGGGTCGTCCACGACCCGCGCGAGTGCCGCGTGCCCCTCGCTGCGCTCGATCCAGCAGGCGTCGTGCACGAGCGTGGAGGGCAGCACGCCGGCGGTGAAGGCCACCGTTCCGTCCTCGGTGAGCGAGACCAGTCCGGCACGCTCGGCGACGGCCAGGTCGGACTCGGCGGTGGGCCGCCCCGCGCGCCGTATCAGCGAAGCCGTCGGCCGCAGCGCGAGCGCCGCGAGCAGGAGGGTGCCGCGTACGGCGGGGGAGGAGACGCCGAGCAGTTGCCGCGCGAGGTCGCGGGCGCGGCCGGTCAGGGACAGCGCCTCGGCGTGGTGCACCGGTGTCCGCGCGTCGGCGAGGGAGCGCCCGATGGCGAGCGCGAGCCGCGGATTGCCGCCGCTGGCGCGGTGGATGCGGCCGGCCATCCGGGACGGGAGCCGGTGGTGGATGAGGAGTTCGGCGATCTCGTCGGCGTGCAGCGGAGCCACGTTCAGCACATCGGCCTCGGAGGGCACCCACAGCGGTTCCGGGGCGTCGGCCGGTGTGCCCGGGCCGTACGCCTCCGGGGTCTCGACCGCGATGACCCGCAGCGAGGCGGGGGCCAGGTGCAGCGCGAAGCGCAGCAGATCGGCGCTGTCGGCGTCCATCCGCTGGACGCCGTCGACGACGAGCAGCACCGGGCTGCGGTCGGCGAGCGTCCGGAGGATCTGTGCGAGGGCGAGCCGCAGGGCGATGCGGTCCCAGCCCTCGTCGGGCACCGGCGCCTCGCGGCACAGCATGGCCACGGCGCCGCGCTGCGGACCGGGCAGCCCTTCGAGGGCGTCATGGGCCCGGGCCGTCGCCGGTGTGCCGGACGCGGTGGACGCACGGGTCGGGGCGGCAGGACCGGACGTGCCGGCAGAACCGGACGTGCCGGAGGCACGAGGCGCCCCGGACGTGCCGGATGCCCCGGGCCGCCGCCGGGGCGCGGGTGCGGTCGTCTGTGCGGAGACCAGGGCGACGAGCGCGGCGGCCACCGCACCGGGAGTCGCACGGTCGCCCGGGAGGGTGGCGAGCCACAGCACCGTCTCACCGCGAGCCTCGGTGCGGGCCGCGATGGCGAGCGCGACCTCCGACTTGCCGACCCCCGCGGGGCCGGTGAGCAGCGCGCGCCCGCGGCCGTGCAGGACCCGGTCGAGGCGGTCGAGAAGTTCGGCCCGGCCGACCGGAGCCGGGGGGCCGCCCATGCCCGCGGGGCGTTGAGGGACGTACGACACGGACGTCACGTACCCACCACCACCTTCCGGCGTGCGCGGGCCCCCTGCCCGTTCGAGCAGAGGATACGAAGCAGATCGCCCACGTCCAGGCCCGGTGTCCGGCATGCGGACAGGTCTGGACCGGGACGACGGCGGGGCGCGCCCGCGGGAATCACCCGCGGACGCGCCCCTGACCAGCGATGATGCCGATCTGACCAGTGTCTCAGAAAGTGAGACTCCAGGAGTTGATGTAGCCGGTGTCACCCGATGCCACATCGCGGACCCGCAGCTGCCAGGTTCCGTTGGCGACCTCGCTGGAAGCATCGACCGTGTACGTCGCGATGACGTTGTCGGCGCTGTCCGAACCGGACGAGGACTTCAGGTTGCGCACGGTGCCGTCCGGGGCGACCAGGTCGACGACCAGGTCCCCGCGCCAGGTGTGCTTGATGTCCACGTCGACCTTGAGGGCGGCGGGGGCGTTGCCGGTGCGGCCGGTGACGGCGATCGAGGACGAGGCCGTCGCGTTGTCGCCGATCGCGACGTCCGTGCCGTTGGTGAACGTCGTACCGCCGGGGGTGGTGCCGGTGACGGCGTTGACGGTCTTCGCGGCGTCCGCGACACCGGTGCCGCAGCCTCCGCTGCAGGTGCCGGGCAGCGGACGGGCGTTGGCCTTGATCGCGGACTCGATCTCGGCCGGGGTGAGCGCGGGCTTGGCCGACTCCAGCAGGGCGGCGAGCCCGGCGATGTGCGGTGCGGCCATCGAAGTGCCCTGGTAGGGCTTGTAGTTCTCGGCGGCCTGGGTGGTGGCGCCCGAGTTCAGCGTGGAGAGGATGCCGTTCTGGGGCGTGGTGACGGTACCGGGCGTGTCGGTGGCACGGCGGGTCTCACCGCCGGGCGCGGCGACATCGACGATGCTGCCGTAGTTCGAGTAGAACGACCGGTTGCCCTCACGGCTGGTCGACGCCACGTTGATGATGTTGGCGCAGTTGGCCGGGGTGAAGCCCGAGGCGTTGGCGTTGCTGTTGCCGGCCGCGACGACCACGGTGGTGCCGCGCGAGACGGCGCCGTTGATGGCGTTCTGGTAGACGCTCGGGCAGGTGGAGCTGGCGCCGCCGAGGCTCAGGTTGATGACCTTCGACGGGGTCGGGTTCGCCGGGACGCCCGGGACGCTGCCGCCGGACGCCCAGGTGATCGCGTCGGCGATGTCCGAGGACGCGCCGCCGCACTTGCCGAGCACCCGCACCGGCTGGACCTTCGCGCCGTAGGCGATGCCCGCGACGCCCTTGCCGTTGCCGGTCGTCGCGGCGATGGTGCCCGCGACATGCGTACCGTGCCAGGAGGAGTCGCCCGCGGTGGAGCCGAGTCCGCACTCGCCGTCGGTGGCGTTCCAGTCGCCCTCGTCCTTGGCGTCCGCGTCACGGCCGTTCCCGTCACGCGCGTCGGCGGAGGCGGAGATGAAGTCGTAGCCGGAGACGACGTTGGCGGCCAGGTCCGAGTGGGCGGCGTAGCCGGTGTCGATGACGGCGACGGTGACCCCGCTGCCCGTGGTCTTGTCCCAGGCGGTCGGCACGTTCATGCCGCCGGTGGCCTCGAACAGGTCCCACTGCTTGGCGTACTCGGTGTCGTTCGGGGTGACCGCCATCGCATAGGCGCGGATGTCGGGCTCCACGGAGGCGACGGAAGGATCGGCGCGGAAGGCGTCCATGACCTCGGTGAGGTCCTTCTTCGAGGCCTCGCCGCCCAGGTCCACCAGGGCGGCGCCGCCGGCGAGGCGGCGCTCGAACTTCAGGCTCTCACCCGTCTCGGCGCCCTTGGTCCTGGCGTCCCCCGCGGCCGCCGTGTTCGAACCGGCCTCGGCCGACCGGGACTTGTAGGTGACGATGACCTTCTCGACGGGCGAGGAGGGCAGCGTCGTCAGGGAGCGCGAAGCCGGGGCGGGCTTCGGCGAGTCTTCCCCCGGGGCGGCGGCGAACGCCACGGTGGAGGTGGCGGCGACACCCACGATCGTGGCACTCGCGGCCACGATGGATATGAGTCTCCGTCCGGAACCGTTCAAGGTGTTCCCTTTCACATGACGGTGCGGAGCGCGGGCGGGCGGCGCATGGGTACCGCGGTTCGCTGTGGGGGTGCGATCCGTGGTCCCCCGGGCCGGGTCGCCCGCGCGCCGCCGCCGGCGCGACGGCCCCTGGTCAAGAGCCGTCACCGGACGAAAGCCGAGATTTACATGCACCTGACAGCTAAGCGTCAGAGGCCGGAATCCGCCGGTGCGGCAGACAGTAGGGAAAGGCGAGATGAACCCGATACGGGGAAAACCCTTGTCACCCCCCGCGCGGCCACCCGGGGCCGGGCGGCGGCACGGCCGCGGGTCACGCCCACGGCGACACCGCGTGGCCTGTTTGCTCGCCCGGAGCGTGGACACCGCGTGGCCTGTTTCCTCGCCCGGAGCGTGGACACCGCGTGGCCTGTTTCCTCGCCCGGAGCGTGGACACCGCGTGACCTGTTTCCTCGCCCGGAGCGAGGGACAATGGGCAGGGGCGATACGGAGAGACAGCGCGGTCGAAGGCCGTCGCGCGGATTCCGGAGGTCATCGCTCCGCTTCCGCCGGGCCGGGCCGTCGCCAACGATTCCGGGAGGCAGGTATGGATGTCCTGGTACTGATCGGCCGCATTCTCTTCGCGGTGGTCTTCCTCTCCTCCGCCGTGGGGCACCTCACCCATTCCAGGGAGATGGGCGCCTACGCCGCCTCCAAGGGCCTGCCCGCTCCGGTGGCCGCCACCGTGGCGAGCGGGGTGCTGCTCCTCCTTGCGGGGCTGAGCCTGGTCCTCGGCATCTGGGCGGACCTGGGCTGTCTGCTGATCGCGGTCTTCCTCTTCCCGACCGCCGTGCTGATGCACCCGTTCTGGAAGGAGACCGATCCCCAGACACGTCCGACGGAGCAGATCATGTTCCTGAAGGACACCGCGCTCGGCGGCGCCGCACTGATGCTGCTCGCCTTCTTCTCCTACGCGGGCCACGACCTCGGGCTGACCCTCACCGGCCCGCTGTTCCACATCGGCTGACGCCGCTCACCCGTCCTCCTGCGCCTTCACCAGGACCTCACCCGCGGCCGTACGGTGGTAGAGCACCGACCGCCCGGCCCGCCTGCGCCCGACCAGTCCCGCGTCGAGCAGCACCTTGAGATGGCGGCCCACCGACCCCAGACCCTGGCCGGTCAGCGCCACCAGCTGCGTCGTGCTCATCGGCGTACAGAGAAGGACCAGCACACCCGCCCGCGCGGGCCCGAGAAGCCGGCCCAGCGACTCGGGCACCGCCGCCCCGAGCGGCCCGGCCAGCACGCCCGCGCACGGGTACACCACCGCGTAGCGGTGCGGCTGGTCCCAGGCGACCCAGCCGTGGCGCGGAGTGACGGGGACGAACGACAGCTGCGCCCCGGAGATCTCGCGAGGCGGGTTGTCGTACGGATTGATCTGCAGCCGGCCCTCGCCGAGCCAGCCCATCCCGGGGCGCATGCCGTCCAGGACGGCGGCCCAGCCACCCTGGCTCAACTGCCCCGTCCGCGCGGCGACATCGGCCTCGATGATCCGCCGGCGCCGGGGCCAGTACGGCAGCACGGCCTCCGCCCACACCCACTCCAGCAGAGCCGCCGCGCGCTCCGGGAGGCCGTCGTCGCGCAGTGCGCGGGGAAGCGGGCCGCCCAGCGACACCTCGAGGTCCGCGCGGGCGGTGTCGGCAGGAGTGTCGCGTATCCGCACCAGCTCCTCCTCGAACGCGGGCCCGGCGCCCAGCGGCCCCTGCCCGGCGGGTGCCGGCGTGAGGAAGTCGGCGGTCCATCTGTGCCCCAAAGCCGCCCGCACGAGCAGCGCCGTGACCGGATCGGCGGCCAACCGCTGCTGATACGCGGCCAGATGGGCGTCGAGCCATGCGCGCTCGCCCGGATGCGCGGCCGTGCCCCGCTCCAAGGCCATCAGGCTCGCCGTGGCCTCGGCCAGTGGTGAGACGACGAAGCGGCTGCCCGCGAGCGTGTCCGCACCGACCTGCCACCAGCCCATCGTTTCGCCTCCCCGCGAAACAGTAACGCCGCCGTGCGCGGGCGCACGAGACTCCCCGGCATGCGCACCTACCGAGAGCTGTTCCGCACCCCGGAGTTCACCCCGCTGTTCCTGAACACCACCACGCAGATCGCGGCCTCGACCGTGAGCGGGCTGGCCATGGGCACGCTGGTCCACTCGGCGACCGGGTCGCCACTGCTCTCCGCCCTGGCCATGTTCGGGCCCTCGCTCGCCCAGGTGCTCGGTGCCACCACACTGCTCGCGGCCGCCGACCGGCTGCCGCCGCGCGCCGCCCTGACGGCGATGGCGCTCGTCTTCGGCCTGGCCACCGCCGCCATGGCCGTTCCCGGGCTGCCGGTGTGGGCACTCTTCGCGATCCTCTTCGGCCTGGGGACGATCGCGGCCGTCGGCGGCGGCGTCCGGGGCGGACTGCTCAACGAGATCCTCACGACCGACGGCTATCTGCTCGGCCGTTCCGTCCTCAACATGTCCGTCGGCACGATGCAGATCTGCGGATACGCGGTCGCCGGAGCACTGGTCACCGTGCTCTCGCCGCGCGGCACGCTGCTCACCGGCGCGGCTCTGTACCTGGCCGCCGCGGCCGTCGCGCGGTTCGGCCTCACCCGGCGGCCGCCACGTACGACCGAGCGGCCGTCGATCGGCAGGACCTGGCGGAACAACGCACTGCTCTGGTCGTCCGGGCCGCGCCGCTACGTCTATCTCGCTCTCTGGGTGCCCAACGGGCTGATCGTCGGCTGCGAAGCGCTCTTCGTCCCGTACGCGCCCGCGCACGCCGGGCTCCTCTTCGCCTCGGCGTCGATCGGCATGCTGTTCGGGGACACCGTGCTCGGCCGCTTCGTCCCGGCACGGTGGCGGGAACGGCTCGGCGCTCCGCTGCGCCTGCTGCTCGCCGTCCCGTTCCTCGTCTTCGCCCTTCACCCGCCACTGCCGCTCGCCATGGCGGCCGTCGCCATCGCCTGTGTCGGCTACGCGGCGAGCCTGCTGCTCCAGGAACGCCTGATGGCGCTGACGCCGCACGAACTGAGCGGACACGCCCTCGGCCTGCACACCTCCGGCATGCTCACGATGCAGGGCGTCGCCGCCGTGCTCGCGGGCACCCTTGCGCAGTTCACCTCGCCCGCGACGGCGATGACGGTCATGGCCGTGGCATCGGTCGCGGTCACCCTGGCTCTGGCGCCGGGCCTGGCACCCCGGCAGCCCCGGGACGCCGACGACACGGCCGCGCCGCGGCACCGGGTCACACGTCGGACGTGACGCGCCGCGGCACCGGGTCACACGTCGGACGTGACGCGCCGCGGCACCGGGTCACACGTCGGACGTGACGCGCCGCCGCCCACGCGCGGCCCGGATTGGGTGTTCTACACGGGTCTCCGGGCTTCCGCGGGGCGCCCTCGCGACGCTCTCACGGGTAGGTAGAAGCACGTCCCGCGTTCTCGACATCGGTGCCGAGACTCCCCACAAGATCTTTTGCGGACTGTGTCACGCCGCCTCTCTCCGTGTCCGGTCCCTCAGCGCCCGCGCAGCCGGGGCGCCCGCCCGGCCGCGGGCACCGTGCCCCCGTCGCGGCGCAGTTCGCCGGCCAGCCCCTCCGCCCAGCCGATCAGCCCGCCGATGTCGATCCCGTACGGCCGCGCGGCCGCGAACGGTGCGATGGACCCCGCCCCGCGGGTCAGCAGGGCCGCGCCGCCCGTCGCATTGCCGCGGGCGGCATGGGTGAGCCCCACGGCCAGCTGCGCCAGGCCCCGCCACAGCCCGCGTTCCTCGTCCGGCCCGGACTTCCAGGCGTCCTCCAGCACCTCATGGGCGTGGAACGGCATCCCAGCGTCCAGCAGCCGCTGGGCCTCGGCCAGGGTCTCCCGCGGTGAGCGGACCACGCCCTCCGGCTGCCGGGCGACGCCTGCCTCCCCGTACGGCAGTGGCCGCCCCAGCCCGTCACGCGGGCGTGCGCTGCGCGCCCGGCCCTCGGTATCGCGATCCCTCGGCGTCCTGTTCACGCCCCCGATTGTCACTCGCCGCGGGCGGACCGGCAGAACCGCAGGCAGGGCGCGCGCGACGAGGACCCACGTGGCCATACCGGGCGCGGATTGAGGTAATGTTCTCTTGCGCGCTCGGCAGGAGCCAGCTCCGCGGACGCGCGCATCGGGACGTGGCGCAGCTTGGTAGCGCACTTGACTGGGGGTCAAGGGGTCGCAGGTTCAAATCCTGTCGTCCCGACGGTGCAAGAAGGGCTTGGAGCCCAGATCAGGGCCTTGTTCTCGCTTCGGCGGGGCAAGGCCCTTCATCGTTACCAGGGGCCTTCGTTGCACTGTCCCCCGCAAGCGCCGTCGATCAAGATCGGCTGAGCAGTCGGCCAGCTTCTCTGATTCTCTGAACCCGCCTCCACGGACTGCTGGTCGGGGTGCATGCAGACCCACGCGGCGCTGTAGACGAACGAACCGGAGTAGCTGACTGCGCAGGCATCCGTCGCTCGGCTCAGCAGCCCGGCTCCGTCCTGCAGTGGCGATAACCCGGGCTGCTGACAAAGCGTGGCGGCGTACGGTGGCAGCGTGGCAAACGAAGACCTGGGACGGACCCTGCGCCGCTTGCGCCGGCTGGCCTCCCTGACGCAGGAAGAGCTGGCCGAACGCTCTGGCGTGTCAGTTGATGTCATCCGTCAGCTCGAACAAGGGAGGAAGCACTCGGCGCGCCTCCCCACGCTGCACGCATTGGCCAACGGTCTCGGTGTGGAGCTGACCACGCTCCTGGGAGACCCTCCTGCGGTCGCCTCCACAGGCGAGAACGACGGACCGCGCTTCGTGGCCGTGCGCCGCGCCATCATGCCCGCGCTCTGGGGTCCGGAGCCGGAGCCGCCAGGTCCCGACTTCTCGTCGGCCCGTCTGCGCGAACAGATCGCGGACGGCTGGACGCAGTACCACGCCGCCGAGTTCGACACCGTGATGAAGGCGCTCCCGGACATGATCTCGGACGCGCGCACCGCCATGGCCTCGGGCGACGACGACGATCGCAGAGCCGGTTTCGCGGCGCTGGGCAAGGCGCTTCAGCTCGCCGGGCACGTCGCCGTGCGCATGGGCAAGACGGACCTGGCCCTCACGAGTCTGGAGCGTGCGATAGACGCTGCGGGACAGTCGTCCGATCCGCTGCTTCTGCCGATGATCGTCAATTCCACGGCGTGGACCTATCAGCGGCAAGGACGACTGGAAGACGCATTGAGCATCGCGCTACGCGCCGCCGACGACATGGCGGACGCAGGGCGGACCCAGACCGCGGACGGACTGAAGGTGTGGGGCGCGCTGACCATGAGCGCCGCCACGTCCGCTGCGCGAAGCGGCGACTACGAGCGCGCCGCGCAGATGATGGAGACGGCGGAGAAGGAAGCCGCTCGGGTCTCAAAGCTGCCCGACGCCGGCGACAACCGTATGGTCAGCGTCTTCAGTCCGTCATCTGTCCGCATCGAACGCGTCCGTCTCGCCGTTCAGTACGGACATCCGCAAGATGCCTTGTCCCTGGCCAAGGGGATGCGGCTGAGCAAGGACACCCCGCCGTCGTGGCGGACGTGGCTTCTTCTGGACGTGGCCCGGGCCCACACGGACATCGGGGACGCCGTTGGAGCGGTGAAGACTCTGGAGTCGCTGCGGCGGGTGGCGCCGACGTGGATGCAGCACCACACGTTGGCCGTGGCCATCGTGCGCGACCTGTGGTCACTCCCCAACCACCCGACGGGGCTCCGGCCGTTGGCAGAGTTCCTGGGGGTCGGTGAATAGCGTGGTGAAAGTGGGACGTTACGCCCCTGTGAGCGTCCCCGGCATGTCGCTTACATGAGAGGACAGTGCCCCGGCGGCCGCGTGAACAGCCCCGGGGCTCGGCCGATCTGAGAGAGCAGACCGACATGCCGCAACCTGCGACCCGGGCGCGTCCCACTGGCTATCCCGGGTACAGCGAGACTCTGCCGCGCGAGCCCGAGAGTGCGGGCACAGCCCGGCGCCTGGTGCGCGTCGCACTGGCTGCCTGGGGCCTGGACGACTTGGGCGACGACGGGGCCCTGATCGTTTCCGAGCTGGTGTCCAACGCCGTCCGGCACGTGCGGAGCCATTCGATTCGGGTCACGGTCACCCGGCCCGAGGCGACGCGGGTGCGCATCGGCGTCGTGGACAGGTCGAAGCGATTACCTGAGCCTCGGGAGCCGTACGAAGAGGACGAGAGCGGACGCGGCCTCGTGCTCGTGGCAACGCCGGCGAAGGACTGGGGCACCGATTCGCTGCCGTGGGGCAAGCAGGTGTGGGCGGAACTGCACGGTGGGGAACGCGGATGACCGGCGAGCGGAAGCCCTGGGTGGGCGACTTGATCCATGACACGGACGCCAACAGGCGCGGCGTCGTGACGGATGTGCGCGGTGGCGCGGTCTGGGTGCTGCGACCGGAGTCCGGGCCGGGGCAGTGGACTTCGCGGCAGCCGGAGCGCCTTACCGTGGTGACGCCGCGCGAGGAGATGCAGGGACGGCTGTGAATACGGGGCAAGCTCCGGCCTGGTGCTGTTCACCGGCCGGGGCTTCGCCTATGTCCCGTCAAGCGCCTCACACGTCCCGGCCGGGATCAACAGGAACCGCGAAGGTGCTCGGGGCAGCCGTCAGCGCATGACCGCGATCGCCGTGACCACCAGGCCCGACTCGACCAGCCAACGTCCGTCGAAGCCGGACAGCCGTCGTCCCTCCACCACCGGACCCTCGACCAGCAGCCGGGCGTGGAACGAGGCGTCGTCGGGGTCGATCGTGATGACCGCCTCCTCGAAGTCCAGCCAGCGGCCGGCCAGCGGGTACCACGCCTTGTAGACGCTCTCCTTGGCGCTGAACAGGAGCCTGTCCCAGCAGACTTCCGGCCGCAGCGCACCCAGCCGCGTCAGCGCCGCCCGCTCCTGCGGCAGGGTCACGAGATCGCGTACGCCCTCGTCCGGAAGCGGCAGATGCGGCTCCGCGTCCACGCCGATCGTCAGCACCTCGGACGAACGTGCCACGGCGGCGGCCCGGTAGCCCTTGCAGTGCGTCAGGGCTCCGACGGCGCCGGGCGGCCACTGGGGCGCCCTGCCGGGCCCGGGAAGGATCGGCGCGGGCGCGAACCCCAGCTCTTCCAGGGCCTTGCGCGCACACACCCGTACCGTGCCGAACTCCCGCTGCCGCTCGGGAACGGCGTTCGCCACGAGTTCCCGTTCCTCGGGGAACATCCCGACCGCCGGCGGATCGCCGAACAGCTCGGAGGCCGCGATCGGCGGAGGCAGCAGTTTGCCGATCATCTGCGCGCTCCGTCCGGCGTGGGATGTTCCGCACAGAATAGTCGTCACACCGTACGGACCGGCCGGCCAGGCCGCGCCCCTGACGAGGCGGCCAGGGTCACGGTGTGAGACCGCTTCCGTACGGGGCGTACAGGTCCAGCAGCCGGATCCGGGCGGAGTGCAGCCGGTGCGCGAGCACCCTGCCGACCCAGTGGCCGATCGCCGAGCCGAAGGCGGGATCGGCGTCCATCAGCAGCCGGATGGTCACCGCGTCGAACTCCTGGGCGCGCACCGGGGTCATGGCCTCGGCCCCCAGCTGCCAGACGTACGGCGGGAACAGCCAGGACCAGCCCACGAGTTCACCGAAGCCGAGGTTCTCGATCACGGCCGGCCGGCGGCCCGGGACATGGATGTCCAGGGTGACGGTGCCGGACCGGATGATCCAGAAGCGGTCGGCCAGACGGCCTTCCTCGAAGACACGGGCTCCCTCGCGAAACTTGACGTCCCTCGCCGTCTCCAGCAGCCGGGCACGGTGCTCGGCCGACAGCGCCGTTGTCATACGGATCGAAGAGTTGCTCATCCTGGGCCTCCGTTCGCCTCAAGCCCATCGTGAGCCGTCCGCCCCCTGGGCGCACGGCCGGACGGGTGACGAGCCCGTCCAGGTCTCCGACGGGCTCCCGCCGGGCGGAGGGCACACCCGCGCGGCACCCCAGGACGAGCGATGCCTCCGGGCGGTCACACGGCCGGGTAAAGGTCCGCGCCGGTCAGCCTGTCGCCCTGTCCCTGCGGCACCCCGCTGATCACCTTGCGGCGTGAACTCCCACCGCCTGCGGGCGGCGTGCCGTCGCACCGCCCCGCTCCACGCCGGCCTCGGCTGTCTCGCCGTTCTGTCGCTGCTGCCCGCGCTCCCCGCCGCGGCTCGGCCCGCGCAGGCCCCCGCGCCGCGGCCGGAGACGCGCGCGAAGCGGCGCGTCTCCTCGTACCTGGACTCCGTGCGGGACCGCCCCGAGGCGCTGCGCGCCTTCTTCCGCGCCCTGCCCAAGGGTGGCGATCTGCACCACCACCTTTCCGGCGCCGCCCCCACCGAGTTCCTGATCCGGCTCGCCGGCGAGGACGGGCTGTGTGTCGACGCGTCGATGACCGCCGTGCCGCCGCCCTGTAGTCCCAGCGCTCCAATGGCGCCTGGAGGCAGCGTTCGCGAGGTTCGAGCACCGCTTCTGACGCCGCCGCCGAGCCGCTCCCGGCATCGCTCGCCCGGCATCGCGCTCCCGACGTCGCTCGCCCGACATCGCTACTGAACGGCCGCGTCCTTGAGCGCGTCGAGCAGTCCGCGCAGCGCGGGCGCGGCCGGCGCCGTCTCGCGCACGGCCGCGTGCACGGCTCGCACCGGCTCGGGCCGGCGGACCTTGCGTACGACGACACCCGGATGCGGGGCGCGCAGCCCGGTCAGGGGGATCATGCCGATGCCGAGTCCGGCCGCGACGAAGCCCTGGGCAGTGGCGTAGTCCTCGCTGTCGACGACGAACGCCGGGCTGAACCCGGCAGCGGCGCAGGCGTCGGTCACCGCGTCGAGACACGGGCCGGGCCGTTCGCTGCCCACCCAGGGCTCGTCGGCGAGGTCGGCCAGGTCGACGACGCGTCTGGTGGCCAGCCGGTGTCCCTTGGGCAGGACGGCGCGGTACGGGTCGTCCAGCAGGTGCTCCAGCCGGATGCCGTCCACGGACCGGCCGTGCGGCCGCACCACGAGGGCCACGTCGGCCTGCCCCTGCGCCACCTCCGGCAGCGGGTCCACGGGGTCGGACAGCTTCAGCTCCACCTGGACACCCGGATGGTCGCGCCGCAGCCGTGCGAGCGCGGGAGCGACCAGCGGGGCGCCGACCGTGGCGAAGTAGCGCACCGAAAGCCGCCCCGTGCGGCCCTCCTTGAGATCGGCCAGCGCCGTCTCCGCCTCGGCGACCTGGCGGCTGATGGCGGCGGCGTGCTCGGTGAGCAGCAGCCCGGCCGCCGTGGGCCGCACGCCCCTGCCGACGCGTTCGAGCAGTGCCGCACCCGCCTCCTTCTCCAGGGCGGCGACCTGCTGACTGACGGCGGACGGGGTGTATCCCAGCCGACCGGCCGCCGCCGTGACCGATCCGCTGCTGACGACCGCCCTCAGGACCTGCATGCGCCTCACATCGAGCATGCAGTACAGGTTAATGGTGTGTGCAGTACTTTTCACTTGTCCTGTCGAATGTGGTGCGGGACGGTTGCCCGGGAGAGCGATGGCGACGGGACGTCGGACACCGGGCAGGGGAGACAGGGCATGACGAGCGGCAGTCGGGGAACGGCGATGCGGATGGGCGTGCTCGCCCTGTTGTGGGGATCGGGCTTCCTCTGGATCAAACTGGCCCTCAACCATGGCCTGTCGCCGCTGCAGATCACCGTGGCCCGCTGTGTGCTGGGCGCGGTGGTCCTGCTCGCCATCGCCCTCGCGTCCGGCGCCCGCCTGCCGCGCGACAGGCGGACCTGGGGTCACCTCGTCGTCGCCGCGTTCCTGTGCAACGCCCTGCCGTTCTTCCTGTTCGGCCTCGGCGAGCAGACGGTCGACTCCTCGGTGGCCGGCGTCCTGAACGCGACGACCCCGCTGTGGTCACTGCTGATCGGCATCGGGCTCGGCACGGAACGCGGGCCGCGTCCCGTCCGGCTGGGCGGACTCGTGCTCGGATTCGCGGGAACGCTGCTGATCTTCGCCCCCTGGCAGCGGTCCGGCCTGTTCGGCTGGGGCGCCCTCGCCCTCCTGGGCGCGGCAGTCAGCTACGCCGCGGCCTTCGCCTACATGGGGCGCACCCTCACCGGCAGAGGCACGGAGCCCCTCGCGCTCTCGGCGGCCCAGCTCGTCACCGCGAGCGGCCTGAGCATTCTCGCGCTCCCCGCCGCGGGCGGACTCGCGCCGGTGCGGGCCGACGCGACGGCACTCGTCGCCGTCGTCGTCCTCGGGATCTTCGGCACCGGCCTCACGTTCTTCCTCAACTACCGCCTGATCGCGGACGAGGGTGCCACCAGTGCCGCCACCGTGGGGTATCTGCTGCCGGTCGTCTCGGTCGCGCTCGGCGCGGTGGTGCTCGGCGAGGCGATCGGTCCGCGCGTCGTCCTCGGCATGCTCACCGTGCTCGCCGGCGTCGCCATGACCCGCGCCCGGGGGCGCACGGCGCAGAAGCCCGGTGCGAGGTCCGTGTCCGTTTCATCGGTCTCGGCCACCCCGTAGGCCGGCGAGGCCCCCAGCGAGGCCGTCGGCGAAGCCGCCAGCGAGGCCGTCAGCTCCGCCGGCCCAGTCAGCTCCGTCCGCGACTGCCGTCGGCGACTGCGGACGGCGACCGCGGACGTCAGTGCGGCCAGTCCTTCGTGATCTCGAAGCTGTGGGTCTCGCAGCCCAGCACCCGCCCCTCCTTGTCCACGAAGGTGCCGGTGACCTGGTAGACGTCCCTGGCCATATGCCCGATCGGCAGCCGCTCCGGCGGCAGCACGATCTCGTACGGCCCGCCGTGCCGGTAGTCGCCCAGCAGGATCTCCTGGTGGCCGACCGTCACGCCCTGCCGCGTGCGTTCGTCGATGAAGCGCAGCCCCGCCAGGTCGTACCCCGACCCGACGGCGAACTTCAGCCCCACCCGGAACTCCGCGCCCTCCCTGAGCACCAGCGGCGCGGGCGGCGGCTCACTGCCGCGCTCCGGCGCGGGCGCCAGGCGTACGGGCATGTCGGGGCGGCCCTCCACCTGGATCGTCACGGCCAGCAGCTCGAAGTCGGGAGTTGAATTCATCGGATGCGCCAGCTTTCGCCGCTCATGAGAGGAACCGACGGGTATCTCAGACTAGCCATGCGAGCGTGGGGTGGTCGCCGCACGGGACGCCGAGTACCCGGCCGAACGAACCGACCGACGAGGAGGCCGCGGCGCGCTGGCATCGTCGAGGGCCCGGCGGCGGGGCGACGCGGCGGAACGCGTACGCACTGGTCGAACCGGGTGAATCCGAAGCGGCCGCGGCCGGCGGACGCAGGTCCAGGGGGCTAGGCGCACTCCTGGTTCCGCACCGGGTCCCGGCGGTGGGCGGTCGCCGGCCGCCCAGCGCAAGCGAGGCGCGGCGGCCGATGTCATAGTCGGTGTGTCACCGTCAGGCCGGACGGACGGACCAGGAGAACCGGGCATGGTGTCAGCACAGGACGGTTGGCCGGCGAGCACCGGCGGGGGCCGGTTCACGGTCGAGACGCGGCCGGGCCCGGAGCCGGACATCGTGGTGCTCGCGGTCGCGGGGGAGCTCGACCACGACACGGCCGAACCGCTGCGCACCGCCCTGGACGAGGCGGTCGCGAGCGGCGCGCGGCGCATCCTCGTCGACTGCGGCGGGTTGCTGTTCTGCGACTCCACCGGCCTGAACGTGCTGCTGCGCGCGCGGCTCGCGGCGCAGGAGAACGAGGCCCGGGTGGAGCTTGCGGCGCTTCGGCCCCAGGTGGCCCGGATGCTCGCGATCACCGGTGCCGGAGCGGTCTTCCCTCGGTACGCGAGCCTCGCGGAGGCCCTCGCGGGGCCCCGGCAGGAGTAGTCGTGAGCGCGGCCCTTCCCGCACAGGGACAGACCCGCAGACTCGTCCTCTCCGGGACCCGCGGCGTGGTCGGGCGCTGCCGGGACTTCAGCGCCACGGCCCTGGCCGACTGGGACTGGCTCCCGCCCGACGGCGCCGGATACGGCCCGCACGGCGGCCCGCACGACGCGGCGGAGAACGGCACGGCACGCGTCGAGTTCGCCCCCGACGAGTACGGGGGCTGGGACGAACGGTCCTGGAACGAGAGCGCCTGGAACGAGACCCTGGACGCCCCGGTGACCTGGGACGACGAGCGGCGGGCCATCGCCGAGGACGTGCTGATGGTCGTGTCCGAGCTGGTCACCAACGCCTGTCTGCACGCCGGAGGGCCGCTGGAGCTGGTGCTGCACTGCACGCCCGACCGGCTCCGTATCGAGGTCACCGACGCCAGCCCGGTGCCGCCGCGGCCGCGCCCGCATGCCGACCCCGCGGTGCCCGGCGGACACGGACTGGTCGTGCTGGCGAGGCTCGCCCGAGACTGGGGCTCGGTGCCGCACGGCTCGGGAAAGACGGTGTGGGCGGAGGTCGCGGCACCACGGCGGCCCTGACCGTATCCGGGGCGCCGACCCGGACGCCACGTGCGACAGTCGGTAGTGGACACAAGACGCCGGACGAGCGACACACGAGGTCGGCGATGGACGCATCCGGTCACTCTCGGCCCCCGCTGCGGGACCAGGAACGGGAAGAGGTCCGGCCACCGGCGGCGCTGAGCGAAGAAGGGCTCAGAAAGCTCCTGGCCGGACTCACGGCCGTACGCGACGGCGACTTCTCCGCCCGGCTGCCCGACGAGGCCGACGGCATCATGGGCGAGATCGCCGGCGTGTACAACGGCATGGTCGACCAGCTCTCGCTGGTCACCGCGGAGGTCACCCGGGTCGCCCGCGAGGTCGGCGGCGAGGGCCGGCTCGGCGGCCATGCCCGGGTGAAGGGCGTCGGCGGCGTCTGGCAGGAACTCACCACCGGCGTGAACACCATGGCCGACAACCTCACCTCCCAGGTGCGGTCGATCGCCCAGGTCGCCTCCGCCGTCGCCCGCGGAGATCTGACCCGGAAGATCCGGGTCGACGCGCGCGGCGAGATCCTGGAGCTGAAGGAGACCATCAACACGATGGTCGAACGGCTCTCCTCCTTCGCCGAGGAGGTCACCCGGGTCGCCCGCGAAGTGGGCACCGAGGGCAACCTGGGCGGGCAGGCGACCGTGCGCGGAGTGTCCGGCACCTGGAAGGACCTCACCGACAACGTCAACTCGATGGCGATCAACCTGACCAACCAGGTGCGCAACATCGCCCAGGTCACCACGTCCGTCGCACAGGGCGATCTGACACGCAAGATCGACGTGGACGCGCGCGGCGAGATCCTGGAGCTGAAGACGACCATCAACACGATGGTCGACCAGCTGTCGTCGTTCGCCGCGGAGGTCACCCGCGTCGCCCGCGAGGTGGGCAGCGAGGGGCGGCTCGGCGGCCAGGCCGAGGTCGAGGGCGTCTCCGGCACCTGGAAGCGGCTCACCGAGAACGTCAACGAGCTGGCCGGGAACCTCACCCGCCAGGTCCGCGCGATCGCCGAGGTGACCAGCGCCGTCGCCGAGGGCGACCTCACCCGGTCGATCGCGGTCGAGGCGCCGGGAGAGGTCGGCGATCTCAAGGACAACATCAACGCGATGGTCGAGTCGCTGCGCGCCACCACCCGCGCCAACGAGGAACAGGACTGGCTGAAGACGAATCTGGCCCGCCTCGTGGGCCTGATGCAGAGCAGTCGCGACCCCGCCCAGGTCGCCCACGTGATCATGGAGGAGGTGCCGCCGCTGGTCTCGGCGCAGTACGGCGCGTTCTTCCTGGCCGAGTACGCCGAGTACGCGGAGAACGCCGGCCATGACGCCGAGGAGGAGGGCGAGGGCCCCCAACTCGTCATGACCGCCGCCTACGGTGCCCCGCCCACGAGAGCGTCCGAGCGGCCCGCCCGCTTCCGGCTCGGCGAGTCCCTGGTGGGCCAGGCCGCGCTCAGCGGCCGCACCATCGCCGTCGACGATCTGCCGCCCGGCTACGTCACGATCTCCTCCGGTCTCGGCGCCGGGACGCCCGCGGCCCTGATCGTGCTGCCGATCCTGGTCGAGGGCCAGGTGCTCGGCGCCGTGGAACTCGCCTCGTTGCGCCCTTTCACCGGCATCCACCGCGACTTCCTCGACCAGTTCGTCGAGACCGTCGGTGTCATCGTCAGCTCGCTCATCGCCCATGCCCGTACCGATGAGCTGCTGGACCAGTCTCAGCGGCTGACCTCCGAACTGCGCACCCGCTCCCAGGAGTTGCAGGCACGCCAGGAGGAGCTCCAGCGCTCCAACGCCGAACTCGCCGAGAAGGCGGCCCTGCTGGCCGACCGCAACCGGGACATCGAACGGAAGAACCTGGAGATCGAGCAGGCCAGGCAGGAGCTGGAGGAGCGGGCCAAACAGCTCTCCCGCACCTCGATGTACAAGTCCGAGTTCCTCGCCAACATGAGCCATGAGCTGCGCACCCCGCTCAACAGCCTGCTCATCCTTGCCCAGTTGCTCGCCCAGAACCCCGAGGGCAATCTGACGGAGAAGCAGGTCGACTACGCCGAGGTCATCCACTCCGCGGGTTCCGACCTGCTGCAGCTGATCAACGACATCCTCGATCTGTCCAAGGTCGAGGCGGGGAAGATGGACGTCCACCGCGAGCCGCTCTCCCTGCACCGGCTGCTGGAGTACGTCGAGATGACGTTCCGCCCCCTGGCGAGCGAGCGCGACCTGGACTTCCGGGTCGTCACCGCGCCGGGAGTCCCCGCCGAGATCACCACCGACGAACCACGGCTGCGGCAGGTGCTGCGGAACCTTCTGTCCAACGCGCTGAAGTTCACCGAGAGCGGCGCCGTCGAACTGCGGGTCGACAAGGCGTCGGACGACGAGCTCCCGGAGGCGCTCCACGGCGTGCAGGTGGTCGCCTTCCGGGTACGGGACACCGGGGTCGGCATCGCACCGGAGCATCTGGACAGCATCTTCGGCGCGTTCCAGCAGGGCGCCGTCACCACCGGCCGCCGCTACGGCGGCACGGGCCTCGGACTGTCCATCAGCCGCGAGGTCGCCCAGCTCCTCGGCGGCGTGCTCGTCGCCGAGAGCCGGCTCGGCGAGGGCAGCGAGTTCACCTTCTACGTGCCCGTCGGCGGCTCCCTGCCGCGGGGGCCCGTCACCGGGTCCGGGATCGCGGCGGGCGCGTCACGGCCGGGCGGTGCGGCCCTGCCCGCCGCCGACGGATCGCTCGCCGGGCGGGTGGTCCTGATCGTCGACGACGACGCGCGCAATGTCTACGCGCTCACCGAGATCCTGGAGGCCGAAGGAGTGCGGGTGCTCACGGCGGACGACGGACGGACCGGCATCGAACTGCTCACCGCCCACCGGGAGGTGGACCTCATCGTGATGGACGTGATGATGGCCGGGATGGACGGCTACACCGCCACCGCCGCCATCCGGAGGATGCCCGGCTTCGCCGACGTCCCCGTCATCGCCGTGACCGCCAAGGCCATGCCGGGCGACCGGGCCAAGAGCCTGGCGGCAGGTGCCAACGACTACATCACCAAACCGGTGGACGCGGACGACCTGGTCACCCGTGTACGCAGCTGGCTCAAGCGGCGCTGACGCACCGGGACGAGGGCGGACGGGCCGCAGAGGGGACACGCGAAGACGGGGCGCAGAGGGGACGCGCGAGGACAGGCCGCGGAGGGACAGACGAGGACGGGCCGCAGAGGGACACACGAAGACGGACTGCAGGCGGACGCGCGAAGACGGGGCGGCGTCAGGACAGCCGGACGACGACCAGGCTGGTGTCGTCGTCCGTGTCACCGGTGACCGAGGCCAGCAGGGCGTCGGTGCGCTCGTCCAGTCCGCCGGGGCGCAGGCGTTCCACCGCGCGCCGCAGCCGCTCCAGCCCCTCGTCGATGCCGGTGCGCCGGCTCTCCACCAGACCGTCCGTGTACAGCATCAGCGTGTCCCCGGGCACGAGGGGCGTCACCGTCTCCGTGTACTCGGCCGCCGGTACCGCCCCCAGCAGGATGTTGCGCGGCGGTTCGAGGAAAGTGGCCTCACCGGCACGCAGCAGGAGCAGCGGAAGGTGCCCGGCGCTCGCCCAGCACAGCGACCGGTCCGACGGGTCGTACAGCGCGCACACCGCGGTGGCCGTCGGACGTCCGTGCGTGTGCAGCGTCACCTCGTTGAGCCAGGCCATCAGGCGTGCGGGCGAATGACCGGTGAAGGCCAGCCCGCGCAGCGCGTTCCGCAGCGCCACCATGCCGGTCACCGAGTCGATGCCGTGCCCGGCGATGTCGCCGACGGCGACGAGCACCCGGCCGTTGGGCAGCGGCAGTACGTCGTACCAGTCGCCGCCGACGCGGTACTCCTCGGCCGCCGGCCGGTAGCGCGCCGCGACCTGGAGGCCGGGCAGGCGCTGCAGCACGGGCACTTCGGGGACGATCGCCTGCTGGAGCTGGAGGACGAGCTGGTGGCGCAGAGCCGCCTGGGTCTGTGCGGCGGTCAGCCGGTCGAAGGTCGCGGTGAGCGCGATCTCGGTGTGGTGCTGCGCCGAGACGTCCTGGTAGACGCCGGTGATGCCGGTCAGGACCCCGCCCGTCAGCAGCGGCTCGGCCGCGATCCGTACGTGCCGCAGCCCGCCGTCCTCGCGGACCGCGCGCACGACGGTGTGCGCGCCTTCGCGGCGCTCCGTCAGCTCCACCAGAAGCTCGTTGAGGTTGCCGATCTCGTCGCGGTGCAGATGCGGGGCGAGCCGGCGCAGCGGCACCGGGGGAGCGGCGGGATCGAGCCCGAAGATCCGGTATGCCTGGTCGCTCCACCGGGACTTGCCCGTGATCAGGTCGTCCTCGAACGCGGCCAGGTTCTCCAGCCGGCCCAGCACGCGGCTGAGGGACAGCCCGGGGTCGGTGGCGCCGTGCCAGAGCACCACGGTCCGGCCGGGGCCGACGGGCAGCACGCGCACGTCGTGCAGCGGATCGGGATCGCCGGGCCGGTGCTCGACGGGCACCCGGGCCGCCCGTTGCGGGGCCGCCGACTCCCTGGCCATCTGTGCCAGCCGTACGAGATCGGCCTGCATGGCCGGGAACAGCTGGGCGAGCGGCCGGCCCGCCGGGCCGTGCACATGACGCGCCGAGTCCAGCGCCGGCCGGTTGAGATGCTCGACGTGCAGCGTCGCGGTCTCCGGATCGGCGCGCAGGACCATGGCCGGATGCGTCAGCAGATCCAGGAGCGGGACGAGCACACCGGACTCCGAGGGGTCGCTCACGCCCGCGTCCAGGATCCGCGCGGCCGGTACGGCCAGACCGGTCAGCGCCCGTCGTACGGGCTCGTCCAGGGCCGTGGGCCCGGGCCAGTCGACGAGGGCGAGGCCCGTCACCACACCGCGCTGCCGCAGGGGCAGCAGGGCCCGGGCCGCGTCCGGCGCGGGCCCCGGCAGCCGCTCGCCCTCGGGCGGACCGGCCGGCAGCCACAGGGGCGCCGCCTCGGCCAGCACCCGGTGCAGCGTGCTGCCGGTACCCGGTGGCACCCAGCGCCAGTGCGCGGCCTCCAGCGCGCTCACTCCGGCCTGACCGGCGAGCTGGAGGCAGTCCGTCTCGGTACGCCGGAACAGCCAGAGCCCCCGGACCCCGAGCGGCCGCATCCCGCCGTCCAGCAGGGTTCCGGCGATCTCGTCGACCGAGCTGCCGGTCTGTGCCGCCGATTCCGCCGTCGCCTCGACGAGGCGTGCTCTGCGGGCCGCGGACCTGTCCTCGTCCGGGGCGGCGGCGGCCCCGGTCCCCGCGGCGGCTTCGATGTCCCCGCTCGCTGCACGGTCCCCGCCTGGTGCGCTCTGCCCGGCCGCGGCATTGACGATGTCGGCGGCGAGATCCTCCGGGGAGACGTTCGTGGTCTCGGCCAGCTGGGCGAAATGGTCCGCGGCGTCGGCGGGGGTGAGGGAGCGCTGGGCGACGAGGACGCCCGAGGCGAGGTCGAGCAGATGACGCCGTGCGAGATCCCGGCGCAGGCCGGCCAGTTCGGCGGTGAGCTGGGCGACCGCGGCGGTCAGTGCGTCCGGGTCCGGTTCGTGGGGCCTCGGTTCGTCCTGCCTCGGTTCGTGGGGCCTCGGTCCGTCCGGCCTTGGTTCGTCCTGTCCTTGATTGGACATGGTCATGTCGTCTCCAGCGTGACGAACCGGATTCTACCCGGGCGAACCGCCCCGGGCAGCGGACGGCCGCCGCACCCGTACAGGGGTACGGCGGGCCGCCGCCTCCTCGGGCCAGGCGCGCTGTCGGTCAGGCGCCGCGCGGCCGGTCCGGCCCGGGGCCGTGCGGTCCGGGGCTGTGCGGTCCGGGGCCGTGCGGTCCGTGCCGCCGATGGTGCTGCTGCTGGTCGTGGCGCGACGGAGCGGGGGCGTCCGGAGCGCCGTCGTCGCCGTCGCCGTCGCACTCCCGGCGCAGCTGCTCGGCCCTGCGGCGCAGTCGTGCGCGGTGCTCGGGGTCCTTGCAGCGCTCCGCGCCACGGGCCAGTTCCTCGGCCATCACCCGGAGCTGCTCCGACGTCCTGACGGGTTCACCTGCTGTGCTCATGGCTCCTCCTTCCGTGCCCGCACGCCTGACGGCGACGGGCCAGGGGCCATGTGCCAGGCAAACACGGCGAGGTCACGTACGCATCCGATCGCGTCGCTCAGTGTGATGACATGGGCTCCCACCTGGGGCTTTCCTTCGGGGGCCCGGCCATGGCCGGCAGCTTCCTCCACTTTTCCGGGATAACCGGGAGGAACCGGGGCAGGCGCCGTACGTCAGCGAAGGGAGAGGGGAGTGGACACCATGACGCAGCTGGTGAAGGACGTGATGACGGCCGGAGTACTGACACTCCCGCCCGAGGCGTCACTCGTCGAGGCAGCCCGGTTGATGCGCGACAGGGACGTCGGCGATGTGCTGGTCGCCGCCGACGACCGGCTGCTCGGTGTGCTGACGGATCGTGACATCGCGGTACGTTCGGTCGCGATGGGCCATGACCCGCACTTCATGCCGGTCCGATCCGTATGCACCCCCGACGTGCTCACCGTCCGGCCCGACGCGGACTCCGCGGAAGCCGTGAGCATCATGAGGGAGTACGGGGTGCGCCGGCTCGCGGTCGTCGACGACGGTCACCCCATGGGTGTCGTCACGCTCGGAGACCTGGCGAGGGCGCGCGATCCCGGATCCGCCCTGGCCGGCATCAGCGCGGCCCCACCGAACACCGGCGCCTGAGCAACTGCCGTACGAGCAACCACCGCAAGGGCGCGTGATGCCCGGCCGCCGCGCGGGGTGGCCGGGCGTGAGCGGGGTGGCCGGGCGTGAGGCGTCGTCTGCGACTCGCGCCGGTGCGACGGGGCGCGACGCATCGGCGCGAGTCGCGAGCGAGAGAACCCCCTGAGCCGTCACATATGACGGCCGTAGTGCTGCTCGATGAGACGGATGGAAGCCACATCGTCGTCGTACCGCCCGCTCTCGAAGTCCGGCGAGTCCTTGATCTGCTGCTTCGAGCAGTCCACGTGGACCGTCTCGCCCTCGTGATCGATGCGCGAGATGACTCCCGCCGGGACGAGCACATGGTGACCGAAGATCCACGGCCCGGTGTTCACGACGATGTAGGACCTGCCGACGTCCCCGGAGTGCTTGTCGATCTTGCCAATGGCGCCGTCGGTCGCCTCGACGTGGTAGCCGATGAGCTGCGCCCCCGGTACGAGTCCCGCGCTCTCCGGGAAGCCCCAGATGCCTTCACCCATAGCGAAGTCCAATCCTCTCTCGTCGACCTACCGCTGCGGCGCCCTCCACTGCGGACGCGGGACTAATAACCGTGTTGCGCACCCACGTCCGACCGGTTCGTCCTCCGGTCCGGCGTCGTCCGCCAGCAGCGCCGCGCGCAGTTTCGCGAGGACCCGAGCCAGCAGCCGGGAGACGTGCATCTGCGAGATGCCGAGCCGCTCGCCGATCTCCGACTGGGTCAGATCGTCCCCGAACCGCAGGGCGAGGATGGTGCGTTCGCGCTCGGGCAGCTCCGCGATCAGCGGCTTCAGGCACTCCAGACACTCGACGATGTCCAGGGCCGGATCCTCCGCGCCCAGTCGGCGCGTGAGGGGACTCGTGGACTCGTCGTCCTCGAGAGGCTCGATAGAGCGGGCCACGTAGCCGTTGGCGGCGCGCTGGCCCTCGACGACCTCCTCCTCCGTGAGCCCGAGGCGGTCGGCCAGTTCTGCCGCGGTGGGCGCGCGGCCGAGGTCCTGCTCCATGACGTCGTACGCCTTGGCGAGGTCCAGTCGCAGCTCCTGCAGCCGCCGCGGCACCCGCACGGCCCAGCTGGTGTCACGGAAGAAGCGCTTGATCTCTCCGACGACGGTGGGCAGCGCGAAGGAGGTGAACTCGACCTCGCGCTCGACGTCGAAGCGGTTGATCGCCTTGATCAGGCCGACCGTGCCGACCTGGACGATGTCCTCCATGGGTTCGCTGCGGCCGCGGAAGCGGGTGGCGGCGAACTTCACGAGGCTCAGATTGAGCTCCACGAGCGTGTTGCGGACGTACGAGTACTCCTCCGTACCCTCCTCCAGCGTGCGGAGCCGCCGGAACAGGGAAACGGAGAGCGCTCGCGCGTCCAGCGCGCTGATGGTGCGGAAGTCCGGAATCTCCGGCAGACCGTCGAGTGCCGCCGAACGCTCCGGGCGGGCGGCACGGACGGTCGTGGGATGTCGGGTGCTGGCGATGGGGGACATGAGCATCCTTCGACGGGAGGAGGCCGACGCCGTTGGTTGCGGCGCGACCGTCGGTCGAGCTCTGCCGGGCTCATACCCATATGCCCGCTTTTGATGCTTTGACGTTACGCTTTGGCGTTTCTGCGCCGAGCGCTGCGGTGTGTGCGAAGGGGGAGGGGGCGGCAACCGTACGTCACGGCTTCGGTGGTGTGCGGGCGCGCACTCCCCGTCACGGCAGGTAACGCTCCAGCGCCGCGGCGCCCTTCTCCTCGATCTCCTTGCGGGCGCGTGCCAGGTTGGCGGGCGTGGGCTCACGGCCGGACGCCATCACCAGATCCTCGGCGTCGAAGGGCCGTTCCGATCCGGTGAATATCTGCGCCGGCCCCTGCCTGCTCTCCGGCTGCTCGCCGCTCTTTTCCTGCTTCATGATGTGCCTCCGGGCGAATCCCGTGTCTGGGGACGGGGGAACTGACTACCAGCATCACGCGGGATCCGGCGCAATGCAGCCCGGCGGGCACAAAGCGCCGGAAATCCGGCCCGGTCGGTCGCGCGGCGGCAGTACGGCCCGGCATGGTGCGGCCCGTAAGGCGTGCCTTCGGAGTCACGCACGGTCCGCGGTGGGCACGGTCCGTAGCGCGCAAGGCGGGTAGCGCGTACGGTCCGTAGCGCGCCAGGTCCGTGTCGTCAGGCGGATTCCTGTCGTCAGGCGATCGACGCCGAGACGATCGCCGCCACCGCGATGTTGCACGACGCCGTGACCCACACCGCCGGGTGCGGCTCCGGCTCCACCAGCGTCGCCCCCAGCTTGCCCGGCGTCACGAGGTCGACGACCAGGAACGCCACGGCCATCAGCACCAGCCCGAGCAGACCGAACGCCGCGGTCGACGCGAGGCCCTTGCCGAAGTCGTTGTAGGTCGTCCAGATCGAGGTGAAGACGATGCCGCCGATACCGAGCAGGGCAGAGCTCAGCAGAACGGCCGCGTTGCGATTGCGCTCCTCCCAGATCTGCCGGCCCAGCTTTCCGGGCGTCAACAGGTCCACCAGGAGGATTCCGAGGATCAGCAGTACCACGCCGAGGGCACCGTAGGCGGTGGCCCGGCCAAGTCCGTTGACTATGTCCGTCATTGAGAAGCCAGTCTCCGTCGTCTGAAAATGATCGTGGTCAAGGCGCCGCAAAATGTATCGCACGGGCTTCGCCCCGGGTCGCCCGCCCGACTCGCCGCCCGCCGGGCGGATTCGCCCTCGCACGCGCTGGGGAGCGCCCGACGCGCGGATGCTCCTGCCCGGCGAGATGCTGTTGCTGTGCGCAGTGATGGCGGGCCGCCCCGGCGCCCGGGTTATCTCGCGGCGGCCGCCGTGTTCGCGATCGGCATGGCCGGGACGACCCTGCCCACCCCCCTGTATGGCCTCTATCAGCAGGAGATCGGCTTCTCCGAGCTGGTCGTCACGCTGGTGTTCGCCGTCTACGCCCTCGCCGTCATCACCGTGCTCCTGGTGGCCGGCAACTACTCGGACGACGTGGGCCGAAGGCCTGTGCTCCTGGCCGCCATGGCCTTCTCCGCCGCGAGTGCGGGCTGCTTTCTGCTGGAGCGCGGTCTGCCCCTGCTCTTCGCGGGGCGACTGCTCTCCGGTGTCGCCGCCGGGCTGCTGAGCGGTGCGGCGACGGCCGCCGTCATCGAACTCGCCCGCCCGGGACGCAAAGCGCGTGCCGGGTTCGCCGCCACCGCCGCGAACATGGGCGGCCTCGGCTGCGGACCACTGCTGTCAGGCCTGCTCGCGCAGTACGCGCCCCGGCCGCTGACGCTGGTCTTCTGGGTCCACCTGGGACTGATCGCGGTGGGGTGCCTGATCACCTGGTCGCTGCCGGAGACCGTCGAGCACCCGAAGAAGTGGCCACCGCTGAAGCCGCAGGGCGTCAGCGTGCCCGACGAGGTCAAGGGCGTGTTCGTGCCCGCATCGGTAGCGGCCTTCGCCGGCTTCGCGCTGCTGGGGCTGTTCACCGCCGTGGCGCCGAGCTTCGTGGCGACGACCCTGGACGTGCACAACCTCGCCGTCACCGGCGCGGTCGTCTTCTCCGTGTTCCTCGCCTCGACGGCCGGACAGTCGCTGACCCCGATGGTCGGTGTCCGCCGGGCGCTCCCCGTCGGGTGCGGCCTCCTGGTCGTGGGACTCATGCTGGTGGCCTCGTCACTGATCGCCCAGTCGCTGCCCCTGCTCGTGGTGGGCGCCCTGTGCGGGGGAGCGGGCCAGGGCCTCGCCTTCCGCGCGGCGCTCACCCTCGTCGGCGACGCGGCCCCGGCACACCAGCGGGGCGGGACGATCTCGGCGTTCTTCGTCGTCGCGTACACCGGTATCTCCCTGCCGGTCGTCGGCGTCGGCGCGATGGCCACCTGGCTCGGGCTGCGCACGGCGGGGCTCGTCTTCGCCGTCTGCGTGATGGTGATCGCCGCCTGCGCGGGCACCTACGCTGCCCTCCGCCCGCCCCCGGAGCGCAGCACCGAACCCGCTGCCCGGGCAAGCGACTCGTTGTAGGCTCCAGAGATCGCCCTTGACCTGCAGAAAGCAGGCAGGGAGCAGCAGGCATTTCAGGAGTTTTGGCATGTTTCGTACCATGTTCAAGTCCAAGATCCACCGCGCCACCGTGACCCAGGCGGATCTCCACTACGTCGGATCCGTGACCGTCGACGCCGCACTGATGGAGGCCGCGGACCTGCTCCCCGGCGAACTCGTGCACATCGTCGACATCGACAATGGGGCCCGGCTGGAGACCTACGTCATCGAGGGCGAACGCGGTTCCGGAGTCATCGGCATCAACGGTGCTGCCGCCCATCTCGTCCACCCCGGCGATCTGGTGATCCTCATCAGCTACGCCCAGGTCGACGACGCCGAGGCTCGCGCGCTGGTGCCGCGCGTCGTCCATGTCGACGAGCGCAACCGCATCGTCGAGCTGGGCTCGGACCCGTCGCGGCCCGTGCCCGGCAGCGACACCGAGAGCAGCCCCCACGCAGTCCCGGCCGCCACCGCGGCGAACTGACCCGAGAACCGACCCGAGAACTGACCAGAGGAGAACACGATGGCCGATCCAGACATCCGCGACGACCGGGAGAAGGGTCGCCTGGAGGCGTACGTGGACGGCATGTTCGCCGGTCACGTCGCGTACTTCACGCTGGACTTCGATCCGGCCGCGCTCGTCCCGGTCCACACCATCGTGGAGCCGATGTTCGAGGGCAAGGGCGTCGCGAGCTCGCTGGTTCGCGAGTTCTACGCGATGGCCGCCCGCGAGGGCGTGCCCGTCGTGCCTCTTTGCCCGTACGCGGCCAAGTGGGCCCAGCGCCATCCCGACGAGGCGCCGGTGCCTCCGGCCGCGCTGGTGCAGGAGGCCGAGCGGCAGCTGACGAGGCACCCGGGACTGTGACGGCCCGGTGCGGGCCCGGGGTGCCACCGGCGCCCCGGGCCCGCACCTGCCTCGCCACACACCCGGCCGGCCCCAGCACCCGTTCTCGACGCCGCGAGCGTCAGCGGTGGCGGTCTGCGGCAACGGCCTGCGGTGGCGGCCTCCGCTTGGAACAGCCGCCCTCCCAATGACTGGACCGGGCACGCGGGGGCACCCGCATCGGTGGACCCTGGAATCCGGAGCCGTACGGCCCCGGATGTGCTGCCCCACCGAACCGGGAGAGTCCGTCATGACACAACCGCCGCCCCCCGACCCCGTACCACCCGCACCCACCCCGCCGCCCGGTCCAGGACCGGGACCCGGACCCGGACCGGAACCGGGACCCGCACCGGGACCCGAGCCCGGGCCCGTACCCCCGCCACAGCCACCGCCCGGCCCCGCACCCGACCCGATCCCGAAGCCCCCGGGACCCGACCCGGTGCCCGAGCCCGAGCCGCCCGGCCCGATGAGCTGAGCGGGCCCGGCTCTCCGGGCGAGGCGGCCCCGTACCGCGTCAGTCGGTGCGCACCTCCGACCGGTCGCCGCCCCACAGCGTGTGGAACGATCCGTCACGGTCGGTGCGCCGGTAGGTGTGCGCGCCGAAGAAGTCGCGCTGGCCCTGGGTGAGCGCCGCCGGCAGCCGGCGCGCCCGCAGCGCGTCGTAGTACGCGAGCGCCGCCGAGAAGCCCGGAGTCGGTACGCCCTGCCGCGCCGCCGCCGCGACCACGGCGCGCCAGTCGTCCTGGGCCGTGCCGATCTCCTCGGCGAACTGCTTGTCGGACAGCAGGCTCGGCAGGTTCGGCTGTGCGTCGTACGCGGCGCGGATCCGGTCCAGGAACGCGGCGCGGATGATGCATCCCGCCCGCCAGATCGACGCGACCGCGCCCAGGTCGATGTTCCAGTCGTAGGCGTCGCTGCCCGCCTGGATGTGGTGGAAGCCCTGGGTGTACGACACGATCTTCGACGCGTACAGGGCCTGCTCGACCTGGTCCGCGAAGTGTGCGGCGTCCTTCTCGCCGAGCGGCTGCGGCACCGGCCCCGGCAGGGAGTGCGAGGCCTCGCGCAGGTCGGCGTGCCCGGAGAGCGAGCGGGCGAAGACCGCCTCGGCGATACCGGAGACGGGAACCCCCAGGTCCAGCGCGATCTGCACGGTCCAGCGACCGGTGCCCTTCTGCTCGGCGC
Organism: Streptomyces sp. NPDC091376; assembly: GCF_044757085.1. Classification (NCBI taxonomy): domain Bacteria; kingdom Bacillati; phylum Actinomycetota; class Actinomycetes; order Kitasatosporales; family Streptomycetaceae; genus Streptomyces; species Streptomyces sp. NPDC091376. The sequence goes on from NZ_JBIVUF010000004.1 coordinate 317,022, forward strand.
GGTCGGCGACGATGTCGATGAACGGCTTGCCGGTCGCCGCGTCCTTGTGCGCCAGCACTTCGGCCGTGATCTCGATCAGATAGGAGTCGAGCCGTCCCGTGTTCCAGCCGCGGAACGTCTCGGCGATCTTCTCGGGCGAGTAACCGGCGACCGAGCGCAGCAGGTGATACGCCTCGGCGATGAGCTGCATGTCCGCGTACTCGATGCCGTTGTGCACCATCTTCACGAAGTGGCCCGCGCCGTCCGGGCCGATGTGCGTGGTGCAGGGCGTGCCGTCCGGCGCCTTCGCGGCGATCTTCTCCAGCAGCGGGCCGAGCGAGGCGTAGGACTCCTCGGAGCCGCCCGGCATGATGCTCGGCCCGTGCAGCGCGCCCTCCTCACCGCCGGAGATGCCCACGCCCACGAAGTGGATGCCGCGCTCGCGCAGCTCGCGTTCGCGTCGCCGGGTGTCGGCGAAGTGCGCGTTGCCGCCGTCGATGATGACGTCACCGGGCTCGAGCAGCGGCGCGAACTCCTCGATCACCGCGTCGGTGGGATCGCCCGCCTTGACCATGATCACCAGGCGGCGCGGCCGCTCCAGCGCGGCCACGAACTCCTCGGCGCTCTCGGCGGGGACGAAGGACCCTTCGTCGCCGAAGGCCTCGACGAGTTCGCGGGTGCGGGCGCTGGTCCGGTTGTGCAGGGCCACCGTGAATCCGTTGCGCGCGAAATTGCGGGCGAGATTGCGGCCCATCACCGCGAGCCCGGTGACGCCGATCTGGGCGGTACCACTCATGCGTGTGCTCCTGGAGTACGTCGAGTACGTCGAGTCCGTCGGAAGTGCGCCCCCGTGGCCAGTATGGATACGCAGGACGGGAGTGCGGCGTTCATGAGAGGCCAAGTCGCTCAAGGGGCGCATCATTCCCCGAATTCCTCCGAACGGCGGCCCGCCGTTGCGCCGTGGCGCCTGACGCACCCTCTTGTCATGCCGTGTTCCGAGCCCATAGCTTGGGCGGCTGCCGAGGTGTTCAAGGGGGACTCATGGCCGTTCGTGGACGACACCGCCGCTACCAGCCGAGCCGTATCAACCGTGCCTCGCTCACCGTCACGGCGGGTGGCGCGGGCATGGCGCTGCCGCTGATCGGCGCGGGCGTGGCGAACGCGGCCTCCGAGGACGTCTGGGAGAAGGTCGCGGCCTGCGAGTCCACCGGCAGATGGCACGTCAACACCGGCAACGGCCATTTCGGCGGGCTGCAGTTCAGCCAGTCGACCTGGGAGGGGTATGGCGGGACGGCCTACGCCCCCCGCGCCGACCTCGCCACCAGGGACCAGCAGATCGCGATCGCCGAGAGGGTGCTCAAGGGGCAGGGGCCGCGCGCCTGGCCGACCTGTTCCTTACGCGCGGGGCTCACCCGGGGCGGTGACGCGCCCGACGCCTCACAGGTGGGGCAGCGCGAGCCCGGTACCGCCCCCGTCAAGCGGACCGTGCAGGCGGTGACGCCGACCACCGTGCCCACCCAGCGTGAGAGCTACACGGTGGCGCGGGGCGACTCGCTCTCCGGCATCGCCGACTCCCAGCGGGTCCGGGGCGGCTGGCAGGCCCTCTACGACGCCAACCGGAAGGTCGTCGGCGACGACCCCGATCTCATCCTCCCGGGCCAGCGGCTCGTCCTGCGCGTCACCGCGCCCCGTCCGGCGGCGCCCGGTCGGCCGGAGGCACAGCCGAAGCCCCAGCAGCGCAAGCCGCAGGCGAAACCGGAGGCTGTGCACCAGGCGAAGCCGAAGCCCGAGTCCGAGCCCCGGCAGGAACAGCGGCAGAAGGAGCGGCAGAAGGAACAGCGCCAGAAGGAACAGCGCCAGAAGGAACAGCGCGGGCAGGAGCGCACCGACCGGGCCAAGCACACGTCAGGCTTCAGCGCGCCCGTGGCCGCGGGCACCGGCACTCCGTACGGCAAGGCCGGTTCCTCCTGGTCCAGCGGCTACCACACGGGCGTGGACTTCCCCGTGCCCACCGGCACATCGGTGAAGGCCGTCGCCAACGGCCGGGTCGTCTCGGCCGGCTGGGCGGGGGCGTACGGCTATCAGATCGTCATCCGGCACGAGGACGGCAGGTACAGCCAGTACGCGCATCTGTCGGCGCTCACCGTCCGCGAGGGTCAGCGGGTCAACAGCGGCCAGCGGATCGCCCGTTCAGGATCCACCGGCAACAGCACCGGACCGCATCTCCACTTCGAGGTGCGCACCGGCCCGGGGTACGGCTCCGACATCGATCCGCTGGCGTACCTCCGCTCCGGCGGGGTCGGGATCTGACACGGGTCCGGGCGCCGGCCCGGCCGCCGTGGGATGGCGCCGCGCCGTGAGCAGAAGGAGCCCCGCGCCTGCCGCGACGGCGCAGACGACGGCGAGCGCGGTGCCGCCCGGCCCGTAGCGGAACCGTTCGCCGAAGAGCAGGACGCCGACCGCGGCAGCGACCACCGGGTTCACGACCGTCACGGTCGCCAGGGGTGCGGCGAGCCCCGCGCTTCGGTAGGACGCCTGCGACAGCAGCAGTCCGGCCGTGGCCGTCGCCGCGATCATCAGGAGACCGGGCAGCACGCCGGGCAGCAGCCCGACCGGCGAGCGGACCGTCAGGTCGGTCAGGTTCGTCAGGTCGGCCAGGTTCGTCAGGTCTGTCATGCCCGCCCGGCCCGGCAGTTCCTCGGCGACGATCTTGGTGAACACCGAAGCGACGCCGAAGGCCACCCCCGCGCCGCCCGCCAGGGCCACCCCGCGCATCATGGGCCGCCGCACCCGCCGTGCCACGACGAACAGCGCGGCGATCGCCGCGAACGCTACCGCGGCCAGCGCCAGCCGTTCCCCGCCGTCCGGCGCACGGGACTCCCCGGTCTCCGTCAGCGCCAGCAGACCGGCGAGCCCCGCCGTGGCGAGCCCCGCGCCCCGCCAGGTGCCCGCCGCCGCCGTGCGCCCTGTGAAGAGGGCGGCCATGGGCAGGGCGAACACGACGGTCAGCGCGCCGAGCGGCTGCACCAGGCTCAACGGCCCGTACGCCAGCGCGGCCACGTGCAGCAGCCCGCCCGCCCCGTTCAGACCCAGAGCCGCCCACCACCCGGCGCTGCGCACCGGCGCGTACGACCCGTCGGAGTCACCCGCGGCCACCCGCTCCTGCACGATCGCCGCGGCCGCGTAGGCGACCGCGGAGACCAGGGACAGCAGCACGGCCGGCGCGAGGGAGCTCATGGCAGACACGATCTCGAAGGCCGGCCGCTCCCGTCGTCGTCCTTGAGCAGGCACTTCGGTGTACTGCCGACGGAGTACGGGAGTACGCGCGGGGCACCGCCCGGCGGTTTCGCCGGGCCACCTGGCAAGGTGACGGTGAGCGGTCCCGGGCGGGATTCGCTCCTGACCGACGCGACACCGATCATCGACCGAACCGGGGGAGAAGTGGACGGGAAAGAGCTGGAGTCGGTCGGCGGGTTCTTCGCCGTACGCACCGGGGAGCCCGGCACGGGGCATCTGCCGCTGGCCCGGCTCTACGGCGGAGACACCGCACCCCTGACCGCCCGGGTCGACCGCGTCGCCGCCCGGCTGCACACGCCCGAGCGCAGGGTCGCCGCCTCCATCGCGCATCTCGGGCTCGCCGCCCGCCTCTGGTCCACCGCGCTCGGCCCCGCGGCGCTCTACGGCGAGTTCCCCGACCCGGCGGCCGGCGCCCTGCACTGGGACCCGGCACTCACCTCGCCCGACGACCTGCGCTGGACCCGGGCCGGGACCCTCCCCGGCACCGTCGAGAGCATCCGGGACGCCGTCCAGTACGGCCATCTCGTGCCGCTCGCCGAGGCGCTGCGCCGCGACGTGGGCATCTCGCCCCGGCTGCTGTGGGGCAACGCCGGCTCCGCGCTCGCCGGAGCCCTGCGCGAACTCACCCGCTGGGCCAGGGCACAGCACCGGCCCGAGGCCGCCGCACGGGCCGCGGACCTCACGGCCGGACTGCTGGCGCACCCGGACCTGTCCGGCACCGTCCGTGGCCCGGCCCTGCGCCGGACCACCTGCTGCCTCTACTACCGCTGCTCCGGCGGAGGGCTGTGCGGCGACTGCGTCTTCGACCGCCCGCCGACGCGCCGGCGCTGAGGCGTCTCCGGTGCGGACACGTCCTCGGGTCCCGTTCCGGATGGTGCCTCCTCCTGCCCGCGCCCGGTTCCGGATCGTGCCTCTGCCCGCAGCGGTCTTCCGCCCCGGCCGTATCTGAGTGACCATCGAGGTATGAGGGTGGGACTGCTCACACGCGAGTATCCGCCGGATGTCTACGGCGGCGCCGGAGTTCATGTGGAGTTCCTCGCCCGTGAGTTACGGGCACTGACCGACCTGGATGTGCACTGCTGGGGCGAGGGCCCTGCGAACGGGGCGGTCCGGCACACCGCCCTCGCTGGGCTCGACGGAGCCAACGACGCCCTGCGCACCTTCTCCGTCGATCTGTCGATGGCCGCGGCGCTCGCCGGCCGTGAAGTCGTGCACTCCCACACCTGGTACGCGAATCTCGCCGGCCATCTCGCCAAGCTGCTGTACGGCGTCCCGCACGTCGTCACCTCGCACTCGCTGGAGCCCCTGCGGCCCTGGAAGGCCGAGCAGCTCGGTGGCGGATACGCCCTGTCCGGCTGGGCCGAGCGCACCGCGGTCGAGGCGGCCGACGCCGTCATCGCCGTCTCCCACGGCATGCGCGCCGACATCCTCGACTGCTACCCGGCCCTCGACCCGGCCAGGGTCCACGTCGTCCACAACGGCATCGACACGGCCCTCTACCGGCCCGACCCCTCGACGGACGTGCTGCGCGGCCTCGGCATCGACCCCGCGCGCCCCTACGTCCTGTTCGTCGGCCGCATCACGCGCCAGAAGGGCGTTCCGCACCTGCTGCGCGCAGCCCGCGCCCTCGACCCCGCCGCCCAGCTCGTGCTCTGCGCCGGCGCCCCCGACACCCCCGAGATCGGCGCCGAGTTCCGTGAACTCGTCGAGGAGCTCGGCCGTGCCCGGGACGGGGTGCTGTGGATCCCCGGCATGCTGCCGAGGCCGGACGTGGTCCAACTCCTCACCCATGCCGCGGTGTTCGCCTGCCCTTCCGTGTACGAGCCGCTCGGCATCGTGAACCTGGAGGCGATGGCCTGTGGAACCGCCGTCGTCGCGTCGGCCGTCGGCGGCGTTCCCGAAGTCGTCGAGGACGGCCTGACCGGGCTGCTCGTACCGTACGACGCCCGGCATCCGCAGGACTTCGAGACGGGGCTCACCGAAGCCCTCAACCGGGTGCTCGACGACCCCGCGACGGCGCGGCGGATGGGCGAGGCCGGCCGGCGGCGCGCGGTCACCACATTCGGCTGGGACCAAGTGGCCCGGCGTACCTACGAGGTGTACGAGCGGACGCTCAAGTCGGACTGACGGCGCGAGCCGATGGCGTGAGGGGGCGCGATGCGCGGTGGACCTTCGGTGCTCGGGATCGTTCTGGCGGGAGGGGAGGGCAAACGGCTGATGCCGCTCACCGCCGACCGCGCGAAACCGGCGGTCACCTTCGGCGGCACGTACCGGCTCGTCGACTTCGTCCTGTCCAACCTGGTCAACGGGGACATCCTGCGGATCTGCGTACTGACCCAGTACAAGTCGCACTCCCTGGACCGCCACGTCACCACCACATGGCGGATGTCCGGCCTCCTCGGCAACTACGTGACGCCCGTGCCCGCGCAGCAGCGGCTCGGCCCGCGCTGGTACCTCGGCAGCGCGGACGCGATCCTGCAGTCCCTCAATCTGGTCCACGACGAACAGCCCGACCACATCGCCGTCTTCGGCGCCGACCACGTCTACCGCATGGACCCGCGCCACATGCTGAAGCAGCACATCGAGAGCGGGGCCGGGGTCACCGTGGCCGGGATCAGGGTGCCGCGCGCCGACGCCTCGTCGTTCGGCGTCATCAGCCCCGCCGCGGACGGCACCCGGGTGGAGCGTTTCCTGGAGAAGCCCGCCGACCCTCCCGGCCTGCCCGGCGACCCGGACCGGGTCTTCGCCTCCATGGGCAACTACGTCTTCACCACCAAGGTCCTCGTCGACGCGCTGCACCGGGACGCCGAGGACCCCCGGTCGGTGCACGACATGGGCGGCTCGATCCTGCCGATGCTCACCGAGCGAGGGATGGCGCAGCTCTACGACTTCGACGCCAACCACGTGCCGGGGGAGAGCGCGGCCGAGCACGGCTACTGGCGCGACGTGGGCACCCTCGATTCGTACTACGAAGCGCATATGGACCTGATCGCGGAACGCCCCGGATTCAGCCTGGAGAACCGCCTCTGGCCCATCTACACCCACCCCGGCCAGCTGCCGCCCGCGAGGTTCTGCGCGGGCGGGATCGCGAGCGAGTCGGTCGTCAGCCCCGGCTGTGTGATCCGCGGCCAGGTCACCCGGTCCGTGCTCTCACCCGGAGTGACCGTCGGACCCGGCGCCGTCGTGCAGGGCTCGGTCCTGCACGACAACGTGCGCATCGGGCGCGGTGCGGTGGTACGCGGAGCCGTCCTCGACAAGAACGTCGAGGTCCCGGCTGGCGCCACGATCGGCGTCAATCCGGAGCGGGACCAGGAGCTGTACACGGTGTCGAAGGGCGGGGTGATAGCCCTCGGGAAGGGGCAGCGGGTGCTGTGACCGCGGAGCGGGGTGCGCCGTCCGGTACGCCCAGGTGCGACCTCGCCAGGCAGGGTCACGATCCTGACCCTGCGCGCAGGCGGGGTCACTGCCGTGACCTTGCGTGCAGGCGGTTTGGCCCGCACACCCTCGTCTGAAGTAAAGTTCCGCTTTTGGAAACTTCACGCGGACACCACGCGGGTCTCAGGGACACAGGGAACGGCAGCGGCGATGACGGTGACAGACGACAGCCTGGAGTACGGCCCCGGCATCGACCCGGAGCGCCTTGCCGTCTGCCTGGGTGTCCTGGAGGAGCTCGACCGGCTGGAGGTCGACCACCCCGACGCGATCATGGTGCGCCGTGCCACCGCCGGTATCTACCGGACCGTGAAGCAGCGCCGCCGCCAGGAGCGCCGGGCGGCCAAGACGGCCCATGACAAGTCGGTCACCGAGGCCACCGCCACCGGCTCCGCCGAGCGCATCGACGACGAGACCCAGGGTCTGCTGCCCTCCTCCTCCGTGGCGGGGGAGATCGCCGGCATACTCCAGCGCCCGAGGTCCTGCTACATCTGCAAGACCCGGTACGTCGAGGTCGACGCCTTCTACCACCAGCTGTGCCAGAAGTGCGCCGCCGAGAACCGCGCCCGCCGTGACGCCCGCACCGACCTGACCGGACGCCGCGCCCTGCTCACCGGCGGCCGCGCCAAGATCGGCATGTACATCGCCCTGCGGCTGCTGCGCGACGGCGCGCACACCACCATCACCACCCGGTTCCCGAACGACGCGATCCGCCGTTTCAAGGCGATGCCGGACAGTGACGAGTGGATCCACCGCCTCAAGGTCGTCGGTATCGATCTGCGCGACCCGGCGCAGGTCGTCGCGCTCGCCGACTCGGTCGCCGCCGAGGGCCCGCTGGACATCCTGATCAACAACGCCGCCCAGACCGTGCGCCGCTCTCCCGAGGCCTACAGCGAGCTGGTCGTCGCCGAGAGCGCCCCGCTGCCCGCCGGTGAGCTGCCCGCCGCCGAGGTGATCGGCACCTTCGGCAGCGGTGGCGTGGACCGGATGGCCGCCCTGCCCGCGCCGCGGTCCGAGGGGCTCACCGCCCAGGACGTGACCGAGCTGGCGCTGGTCACCGGCTCGGCGTCGCTCGCCAGGATCGAGGCGGGCACCGCCATCGACGCCGGCGGTCTCGTCCCCGATCTGCACGACACGAACAGCTGGATCCAGACCGTCTCCGAGGTCGACCCGGTCGAGCTGCTCGAAGTGCAGCTCTGCAACTCCACCGCGCCGTTCATCCTGATCAGCCGGCTGCGCCCGTCGATGGCCGCCTCGGCCGCGAAGCGCAAGTACGTCGTGAACGTCTCCGCCATGGAGGGCGTCTTCAGCCGTGGCTACAAGGGCGCAGGCCACCCGCACACCAACATGGCCAAGGCCGCGCTGAACATGCTGACCCGCACCAGCGCCCAGGAGATGTTCGAGTCCGACGGCATCCTGATGACCGCGGTCGACACGGGCTGGATCACGGACGAGCGCCCCCACCCGGACAAGATCCGGCTGGCGGCCGAGGGCTTCCACGCCCCGCTGGACCTGGTCGACGGCGCGGCCAGGGTCTACGACCCGATCGTGCGCGGTGAGGACGGCGAGGAGCTCTTCGGCTGCTTCCTCAAGGACTACGCGCCGGCCAACTGGTAACCCGAATGGCCCAACCCCCCGGGCGAGCAGGACTCCCCGGGGGTTTCCTGTACCCGATGGAGCGTCACCTCTGGCCTGTTTCCTGTAAAGAAACGCCCAATGTGACGTAATCCATCGAGCGCAGCCGCGCTCATATGGGTACTCTGGAGCCAACGGACGGTCGGCAAGGGCCCACGAAACCCCCCGCGACCGCCCTGGGACAGGCCCGCAACCTCGGCCGCGATCCCGCCAGAAGACGGCGCCACCGCGACCGGACTGCCCCTGTCCCTTGTGACGCGACACTAAGGAGTGCGCGGTGACGACTGAAATGAAGAAGAAGGACAAGCCCTCGGCGGATCCCGGAGAACGACCCGGGCGGCCCGACGAGCTGGGGAGCCTCGAGGTCTGGGCCAGGTCGGCGCCCATCCGGCTGGCCGGATACGAGGACGATCTCGCCGAGCCGCACATCCTGCCGGGCATCGACTGAGCCGGCGCCGCACAGCGATCGCGTACCCCCTGGTCCCCGCACGGACCGGGGGGTACGCGCGTTCGACGGCGGTATGCGTGCTCCTTACACCCGGTCGGTGCTGACGTCCGTGCCGGCATCGGCGCCGGCATCGGTCGTGCTCAGCCGGGTCGGCGGCAGGAAGTCGCGCAGGTAGCGCCGCTGCCACCAGGCCCCGGTGGCGCGCAGCTGCCGCCATGTCGTGAACTCGTAGTGGTACAGCCGGGCCCGGACGTACAGCGGTGGCGCGTCGGGGAACGGGTTGCGGCGCAGCAGCCTCAGCGTGTCACGGTCGTTGTCGAGCAGTCGTTCGACGAAGCCGCCGAACCAGGACCGGGCGTACGCGGGGGAGAGGGCGGCGAACCACATCAGCCAGTCGAGGCGCAGGTGGTACGGGGCGAACTGCCGGGGCAGCCGGCGGACGTCACCGGGTTTGCCGTGGAACTCGTACTCCCGCCATACGGTGCCGGGGCGCGGTACGCGCTCGTCCGTGCCCTCCACGACGACCTCGAACCGGACCCGCCCGACGGTGCCGAACGCCCCGTAGGTGTTCACCAGGTGCAGCGGGTCGAAGGAGCGGTTCATCGCCTGCCGCCGGGAGAGCAGATTGCGCACCGGGTGGTAGCTGAGGGCCAGGACGAGCACCGTCACCGCGATCACCAGGACCTCGTACCACAGCGGCGCGGCGGGGAGCGGATGCGGCCCCGTGAGCGGGGAGAAGTCGACGGCGGACAGGGCGAGGGCGATCGTCAGCCAGTTCAGCCAGGAGAAGTTGCCGGAGAGCACCAGCCACAGCTGGGTCAGGGCGATCATGCCTGCCGCCGCGGTCGCGATCGGCTGCGGGGTGAAGAGGAGCACGGGGACGAGCAGTTGGGTCACATGGTTGGCCCCGGCCTCCACGCGGTGCAGCGGCCCCGGCAGGCGGTGGAAGAACCAGCTCAGCGGGCCCGGCATCGGCTGGGTCTCGTGGTGGAAGTAGAGACAGGTGAGCCGGCGCCAGCACTCGTCGCCCCGGATCTTGATCAGCCCGGCGCCGAACTCCACCCGGAAGAGCAGCCAGCGCAGCAGCCACAGCACCAGCACCGGCGGCGCCGCGCGCTCGTTCCCGAGGAAGACCGCGAGGAATCCCGCCTCCAGCAGCAGGGATTCCCAGCCGAAGGCGTACCAGGTCTGCCCCACGTTGACGATCGAGAGATACAGCGCCCACAGCGCCGCCCACCACAGCATCGCCGTCCACAGCGGCAGCCGGTCGGCCGCGCCGGCGAGCAGCGCGGCCGAGAGCGCCGCCCCGCCCCAGGCGCAGCACGCGAAGAAGCGGTCCGAGTAGTGCAGTTGGAACAGGCTCGGCGCCCGCCGCATCGTCGCGTACCGCAGGTACTCGGGTACCGGCAGCATGCCGCGCTCACCGATCAGCGCCCGGAACTGCAGGGCGGCACCGACGAAACCCACGAGGTACACGGTGGCCAGCGCCCGCTGGAAGACCAGTCTGCTCAGCCAGTAGTCGGGTGCCGTGAACCACTCCATCGCGGACCTCCGGTACCTCCAGTATCGGCCTCGGCCGCGAGGCGTCGCAGCGTGGCGCCGAGCCTGCGGGCGTACAGGCGCTGGAGGAGCGGCACGAGGGGTCCGGCGAGCCGGGTGTACCAGCGGTCCGGCCTGCTGAAGGCCATCACGGTGAACCAGACGGAGCCGTCGTCCCCGAACTCCACGACGAAGCACTCCTCGCCGCGTTCCGGGTGGCCGGTCAGGGTGCCGTAGGCGAAGCCGGTGCGGTCGCGCTCGTACGCGGTCCAGATCACCCGGCAGGGGGCGCGGAACCGCACCGGTCCGATGCCGAGCGACACCTCCACGGCGCTGCCCGGCTCGGCGCGGGTGGTGGAGGCGTCGACGCGCGCGCCCGAGGCGCGGTGCATCCGCCAGCTGGTGACGGCGGCACCGGCGGTCTCGAAGGCGGGGCGGCCGCGGCCGATACGGGTGCGGTGGTGGAGGTGGTGGTAGCCGTCGGGCAGGGGGCCGAGGCGGGTGGCTCCGGCCTGGGGGTAGTTGAGCCCTTCGGTGGAGGTCATGGGGTGGTCCTCTCCGTTCCTCTTCATCGTGCCCATGCGGTCGTCTCCTTCAGTCGTCGCCAGGCCAGGAGCGAGCAGAGCGCGAAGCCCAGCGCGTTGCCGAGGCCGTGCGTGGCGGCCATCCAGGTGAGGTCGGGGTGAGGCAGGCCGGTGGCTTCGCCCAGGGCCCAGCTCAGTGCGAGGAGCATCGTCGCCACCAGAACGGCCGCAGATACCCCCAGCAGTGTGCGAATCAGCCGTTCGGCGCTGCTGCTGCGTACATCACGCCAGGTCAGCAGGGCGACGGCCCACATGCCGGCGGTCAGCACCAGCGCCCCGACGAGCTCGGCCCAGTCGTCGACGAAGTAGCCGGCGAGCACCAGCAGGGTGCCGACCGGGACGCTGAGCGCCGCGAAGCGGCCGGTGGGACCGTCTGCCGACCGGCATACCAGGCCTGCCACCAGCGCGGCGGCGAAGCCCGCGAAGTGGAAGTGCGGCACGGTCAGCGCCAGGATCTCCAGGTCGAAGCCGAAGAGTTCGTGGCCCGAGCGTTCGGCCACCAGGGCGACACCGGCGACGGCCGGCGTGACCAGGGCCGTCAGTACGGCGATCTCCGCGGGGGCGAGCGAGCGGGTGCGCCGCAGCCGGGCGGGGGCGTGCAGGGCGAGTGCCGTGGTGGCGAGGGCGTACACCGAGGCCAGGGCGGTGGCGGCGGGGCCGCGGGGCAGCCACAGAGCCACGGCGCCGGGGACGGCGAGCAGCGGCCACAGCCTGCGCAGCAGTACCGGGGCCGGCGGGGCGACGAGGCGCAGCCCGAACGGAACGATCACCAGCATGCCCAGCATCACGATCACGTTGACCAGCGCGGTCCTCATGCCCCACCCCCTGCTTGAACATGTTCAGTTCCAGGGATTGAGCCTAGAGGGTGACTTGAACATGTTCAAGTCGCGGGTTGCGGGTGAATGCGGCAAGACATGGAGGGATCACTCTGGGTACACACCTCAAAACAGGCGGGAGATGGCGGGGCATGTTCGTGCGCTCACCGATGTATCGCCGGTACGCCGGGCCGGCAGTGTTGTCGGCCGGTCTGTCGGCCGCGCTGCTGGTCACGGGTTGCAGCAGCCTGACGGATCAGGGCCAGTCCGGTTCGGTCCCCACGCAGGAGATCCGTCTGCAGCCCGCCGCGGAACCGGGCCCCGATCCCTTCACCCCGTCGACGGCCACCGCCACCGCGGTGTCCCGGCAGCTTCCCGCGCCGCGGGCCTCGGCGTCCGGCGAGGGCTCCGGCACCGTCCGGTCCATCCGCACGGTTCTGGGGTCCACGCCCGGACTGTACGGCGGCACCCGTTCGGTCGCGAGCTGTGACGTCGAGCAGCAGATCCGGTTCCTCGTCGGCGACCCGGGCAAGGGGCAGGCGTTCACCGAGGGGGTCGGCGTCAGCCAGGAGGACATGCCGGCGTTCCTGCGCGGGCTCACTCCCGTCGTGCTCCGCGCGGACGCCAGGGTGACCAGCCACGGCTACCGCGACGGCGTCGCCCAGCGCCGCCAGGCCGTCCTGCAGGCCGGTACCGCCGTCCTGGTCGACGAGCACGGCTCGCCCCGGGTGCGCTGCGTCTCCGGCAGCCCGCTGGCCTCGCCGGTCGTCACCGCGGGGGCTCAGAACGAGCAGGGCAAGCCCTGGCCGGGCTACGACCGTGACCGGGTCGTCGTGATCACCCGTGCCGCCCAGGTGATCGACAACCTGGTGATCGTCGACCTCGCCGGGAACAGCTGGATGGAGCGCAGGAGCGGCTCGGACGGCGAAGCGGACCAGAACCCTCAGGTGCCGCCCGCGTACGACCCCGGACTTCATGTCACCGAGGTCCCGCCCGGGCCCCAGCCGGCCGGGCCGGACAGCCCCAGCGCGCCGCCGCCGAGCCCCGACGCCGGCAGCCCGCAGCCGACGCCTCCGGGGACGGTCGGTCCCGGTGTGCCGACCTCCCCGACCCGCGGCCCCGACGGACCCGGCGCGGCCATCGTGCCGGATGCCGACCCGCCCGTCGATCCGGGCGGCGCGGGCCAGGACCCGGGCGGTCAGGGAATCGACCCGGGCGGTGCCGGCCAGGACGACAGCGGTCTGCTCATCTCTCCCGACTCGGGTGGTGCGCTCCCGCCGGGCGGAGTGGACGGTTCCGGACAGGGGACCGGCTCCGGTGACGGCGGAGGCGGCAACCCCGACGGCGGGCCCGACGTCATCCTTCCGGACGCCCCGATGCCCGACGGCGTCGGAAGCGCCCCGGAGCCGCAGGCCGACGGGGACGGGAGCTTCCAGGGCTGACACCGAGGGAGGCCCGCTCGCTCGATAAATCGGACAAACGATGGCAGAGTGTCACCATGGTTGATCGGGCAGCGGGTGCCCTGTCGCTTCCCGACGACTGGCCCGCCCACCCGGATCTGAGTCTGGCCCTCAACCGCATGGGCAGCTTCGACTGGGATCTCGACAGCGGGCTGATGCATCTGGATCAGCCCGCTCTCGACGTGTTCGACACCCCGGCCGACGTCTACGACGGACGCCCGGAGACGCTCGCCTCCCGCTTCCCGCGCGGAGAGTCGACCCGGCTGGACGGGCTGGTCTCGCAGGCCCTGAAGGACGGCAGCACCAGCTACGGCGCGTACTTCCGCATCCGCTGCAGGGACGGCACGCTGCGCTGGACCCACACCCAGGGATCGATCCTCCGCGACACCGCGGGCCGCCCCCACCGCATCATCGGCATCGTCCGCGACGCGACCCAGGAGCTCGCCGACTCCACCGCCCGGGTGGAACTCGACGCGGAACGCCGCCGCCAGACCAGCGTGGTCGAGAGCACCACCGCGGCCCTCGCGCACGCCAGAACGGTCAAGGACGTCATCGACGTACTGAAGGACTCGCACGGCCTGGAGCATCTCGGCGCCACCAGCCTGGTCATGGGCCTGCTGGAGGCCGGCCGGATCCGTCTGGTCGCCGAGGGCCCCGAAGGCTCGTTCGTACCGGGCACCCGCTACACCCGGGTCGACGAGCAGTACCCGATGAGCGAGGTCATCCGCACCCTCGCGCCCCGCTTCATCGAGTCCAAGGAGGACTTCGCCACCTCCTACCCCAGGCTCTGGCCGCACATCAGCGGGCTCGGCATCACCTCGGCCGCCTACATGCCGCTGATCGCCCAGGCCCGCCCCATCGGCGCTCTCGGTCTGCTGTACCGGGAGAAGACCGGCTTCACCACCGAGGAGCGCAATCTGCTCGTCGCGCTCGGCAGCAGCATCGCGCAGAGCCTGCAGCGAGCCGTCCTGTTCGAGCAGGAGCATGATCTCGCCGAGGGGCTCCAGCAGGCGATGCTGCCGCGCCGGATCCCGTCCGTGCCCGGAGCGCAGATCGCGGTCCGCTACCGCTCCGCCCGGCTCGGCCGCGACATCGGAGGCGACTGGTACGACGTCATCCCGCTGCCGGGCGGACGCGTCGGCGCGATCATCGGCGACGTCCAGGGTCATGACACCCACGCCGCGGCGGTCATGGGACAGCTCCGCATCGTCCTGCGCGCGTACGCCGCCGAGGGGCACACCCCGGCGACCGTGATGGCGCGCGCCTCCGTGTTCCTCCACGAGCTCGACACCGATCGCTTCGCGACCTGTATCTACGCGGAGGCCGATCTGACCACGGGCGTCGTGCAGATGGTCCGGGCCGGCCACATCGACCCCCTGCTGCTCGGCGCCGACGGCGACTGCCGCCGCCTTCCCGTGGACGGCGGGCTGCCGCTCGGCCTCTCCGCCGAGTTCGGCCGGCTCGAGTACCCCGTCGCCACCCTCGAACTGGACCCGGGGCAGACGCTGTTGCTCTGCACCGACGGGCTCGTCGAGCAGCGGGGCGCCGACCTCGACGACGGAATGCAACTGCTCACGGTCATGATCCGCGGTGGCCCCAAGAACCTCCAGCTGCTGGCCGACCGGCTCTGCGAGGAGGTCGACGAGCGGGGCGGCGACGACGACGTGGCGATCCTGCTGCTGCGGCGCCACGGCGCGTACGCCCCGCGCAGCGGCGGACGTCTGCAGCAGCACGTCGCCCAGAACGATCCCGAGGCGCTCAGCTCCGGCAGGCACATGATCCGGGCCGCGGTACGGGCCTGGGGTGCGGCGGACCGTTCCGACGAGATCGAGCTGGCGGCCGACGAACTGATCACCAACGCGCTGATGCACACGGACGGCGGCGCGATCGTGACGGCCCGGGTGCTGCCGGGGCCCGAGCGGCGGCTGCGCGTGGAGGTGGAGGATTCGTCCAGCGCACTGCCCCGGCGCCGTGAGGCGGGGGAGTCCGGCGTCTCGGGCCGGGGGTTGATGCTGGTGGACCGGCTGGCGGACGTCTGGGGTGTGGAGTCGCGCGGCAGCGGCAAGTGTGTGTGGTGCGAGTTCGTCGTCCCGGGCAGGGTGGCCGCCGGACGGCCACGGGAACTACCGGAACTACCGGACGGTAACCCTATGTAACCTGATTGTACTTGACCGTAACCGACTGCAGGCGATTGACTGCGTACTCCTGTGTTCCGGCCTCCTAGGACATGAGGACCTCCTTGAGCACCGAGCTTCTGGCACCTCTCGATCTCGCTTTCTGGCACCTCGAGACCGCCGACCACCCGATGCACCTCGGTGCGCTCGCCTACTTCTCCCCACCCGCGGCCGGCGACGACGCCGCCGCGACCGGCAGCGAGGAGATCCTCGGCCTGCTCGCCACCCGCGCCGCCGCGATTCCCCGGCTGCGGATGTGCGTACGGGACGTCCTGCTGCCCGTGGGCGGCTCCGCCTGGACGGCCGACAAGGACTTCGACGTCCGCCGGCACCTGCGTCAGGTCCGGCTTCCCGCAGGTGACTTCGCCGAGGCGGCGGCGAGGCTCGCCGGAGAGCTGATGGAGCGCCCGCTCGAACGAGGGCTGCCGCCGTGGGAGATGTACCTGCTCACCGGCGGGCCGGGCGATCCGTTCGGTGTGCTGGTCAAGCTGCACCACGCCCTCGCCGACGGCATGCGCGCCGTCGCCATCGGCGCCGGCATCTTCGACGAGATCGCCGGGCCGCTCGCCGCCCGCGCCCGCAAGAGCGGGCGCAGGGCGGGCCTGGGGCCGTCCCCCGTGCCCCCTCGCTCCTGGCTGCCCGGACCCTGGCAGGTCGCCGGAATGGCACGAGGCCGCATCGAGGAACTGGGCCGGGCCCTCGGCGTCGGCGCGTCCCTCCTCGGCGCCTCGCTCGCCAGGGCCGGCCGCCTCGACCCGCGCGGCGCGGCCGCGCTGAGCGCCACCTCCAGCGGTACGCGCCGGCTCGCCACCGCCGTGCTCGACCTCGACGACGTCCACGCGGTGCGCAGGGTCGCGGGCGGCACCGCCAACGACGTGCTCCTCGCCACCGTCGCCGGAGCGCTCCGGCGCTGGATGGCGGAGCGCGGCGACACGCTGCCGCTCACCGATCCCAGCGCCCTCGTCCCGGTCTCCCGCCGCCGCCCCGGGGGCCCGCCCGGCTCCGGCAACAAGCTCTCGGCGTACCTGCTCGGACTGCCCGTCTCCGAAGCCGACCCCTGGGCCAGGCTCTACGCGGTCCGCACCGGCATGGACCGCAACAAGGCGGCCGGCCCGCTCCGCGGCGCCGGAGCCGTCGCCGTCCTCGCCGATCAACTTCCGCCCCTGGCTCACCGGTTCGGCGCCCCGCTCGCCGGGAACGCCGCCCGGATGCTCTTCGACCTGCTGGTCACGAGCGTGCCTCTGCCCCGCTCGGCCCTCTCGCTCGGCGGCTTCCCGCTCCGTGAGATCTACCCGATGGCACCGCTCGCCCGCGGCCAGTCGCTCGCCGTGGCGATGTCGACGTACCGCGGCCACGTCCACTTCGGCCTGGTCGCCGACGGCAAGGCGCTCCCCGACGTCGACCGTCTCGCCCGAGCCGTCGAGGAGGAACTCGCGGCGCTGGTGGAACTGGTCTGCTAGATCCCCCCGCGTAGGTCCCCCGGGCCCGGGGCCGAGCCCTCGGAAAAGGGGCCGGGGCGCTCGCCGTACGCGGCGCCGTGCGGCACGCTGGTGGCATGCCCGAACTGCCCGAGGTCGAAGCTCTCAGAGAGTTCCTCGACGAGAACCTGGTCGGCAAGGAGATCGCCAAGGTGTTCCCCGTGGCGATCAGTGTGCTCAAGACGTACGACCCGCCGCTCACCGCCCTCGAGGGCGGAGACGTCACCGCCGTGCACCGGCACGGCAAGTTCCTGGACATCTCCACCGGAGCCGGGCTGCATCTCGTCTTCCACCTCGCCCGCGCGGGCTGGCTGCAGTGGAAGGAC
The DNA here is from genome assembly GCF_044757085.1 of Streptomyces sp. NPDC091376. NCBI lineage: Bacteria > Bacillati > Actinomycetota > Actinomycetes > Kitasatosporales > Streptomycetaceae > Streptomyces > Streptomyces sp. NPDC091376. Next base: position 334,189 of record NZ_JBIVUF010000004.1, read on the forward strand.
GTCCTGCCCTCCGGAGTGCCCCGCCCCGGCAAGGGCCCGCTCGCCCTGCGCACCGCGCTCACCGGAGGCGACGGCTTCGACCTCACGGAGGCCGGCACCACCAAGCGGCTCGCCGTCCATCTCGTACGCGACCCCGCCGATGTGCCCGGCATCGCCCGGCTCGGCCCCGATCCGTTCGCCGACGGCTTCGACCGGGAGGCCTTCGCCGCGCTGCTCGCCGGCGAGCGCCGCCAGATCAAGGGCGCGCTGCGCGACCAGAGCCTCATCGCGGGGATCGGCAACGCCTATAGCGACGAGATCCTGCACGCCGCGCGGATGTCGCCGTACAAGCTCGCCGCGAAGCTGGACGAGGACGAGGTCACGACTCTGTACGAGGCGCTGCGCACGACGCTCACGGACGCCGTCGAGCGCTCGCACGGGCTGGCCGCCGGCCGGCTGAAGGCCGAGAAGAAGAGCGGACTGCGGGTGCACGGCCGCACCGGCGAGGCCTGCCCGGTGTGCGGCGACACCATCCGCGAAGTCTCCTTCCACGACTCCTCGTTGCAGTACTGCCCGACCTGTCAGACCGGCGGCAAGCCGCTCGCGGACCGGCGGATGTCCAGGCTGCTCAAGTAGCGGCGCCGGTCGGGGCTGGTGCTCAACGGGCCAGGGACACCAGATGCTCGCCGCGCACGGTGCGGACCTCGAAGCCGCCGATCTCCTCGCGCCGCAGCGCCGTACCCACCTCGACGTCCAGCGGATCCGCCGCCTCGGACGAGCCGGGGATGCCGTAACCACGGTCCGGCACCGACCAGGTGGTGACCGTGTGCTCCTTGCCGTCCTTGCCGACCACGACGAGGACGCACGTCCGCGGACCGGGCAGCCTGGCCATGCGCAGCGCGACGGACGTGCCCCAGTCCGCCGAGCGCAGATCGACCGCCCCGTGGACACCGGTCGCGGAGTCGGTCGCGGCGATCCGCTCGTCGGGGCCGCCCTTCCCCCCGGCCGTGCGGTCCCCCGCGAGGCCCACGGCGACGGCGGGCAGCGCCACGATCAGCGCGGCCGCCGCGGCGACCAGCCGCAGCCTGCGGCGCGAACTGTTCCGGCGCCGCAACGCGACCTCGTGGAGCAGGCGTTCCAGCAGCCGCGGCGCCGGGGGCTGCTCGGGCCGGCCCGGCCCGCTCAGATCGCTCAGCGCCGAGGCGATCGGCGTGAAGTCGGACAACTGCACCGCGCACAGCACACACTCCGACAGATGCTCCTCAAAGCGGAAGGCGTCCGCGGGCCCGAGGACGCCCAGCGCGTAGGCGGCCACATCCCGGTGCTGCTCCCGCAGATTCATGGACCAATCCTTCGGCTCGTCGGCTACGAACGGTCCATACGCGTCGTACGCACCGTGTGGTCTCGACCAGGAATACGCAGCGGAACCGTGCCGTGCTCACCGGCGGAGGCGGAAAGTGCGCTCCGGTCACACAGAGCGCAACCGCCGTGAGAGAGTGTGGAGAAGGCTCGTGGAACAGGTGTGTAAATGGTGGAGAATCGAGGAGCGGGATCCGTATGACCGGGCCCCGATCTGCCAGTCCCCACGTGGAAGTGCTGCTCGGCGCGTATGTGCTCGGTGCGCTCGCCCCCGGGGAGGAGGCCCGTGTGGCCGGGCATCTCGCTCACTGCGGCACATGCCGGATCACGTATCTGGACATGGCCGATGCCCAGGCGCTGCTGGCCACGCTCTCCGAGGACGATCTCCTGGACCTCCTCGGCGGACCCGGCGGACCCGGCGGGTCCGGCAGCCGGCCCGGCGGGGGCACCACCCCGTAGTCCCCGGCCTCCCGCGCGCCTAAGATCCGCTGCATGCTGCGCGTACTGGCGGTCGACGACGAGAAACCGGCTCTCGGGGAACTGCTCTATCTGCTGCGCTCCGACCCGCGGGTGCACAGCGCCGACGGGGCCACCGACGCCACCGAGGCGCTGCGCCGCATCGGCCGCGCCCTCGACGCCGGACCCGACGACGCGAACGGCATCGACGTCGTGTTCCTCGACATCCACATGGCCGGACTCACCGGGCTCGATGTCGCCAGGCTGCTCGCCGGCTTCGCCAGCCCCCCGCTGATCGTGTTCGTCACCGCCCATGAGGGCTTCGCCGTGCAGGCGTTCGATCTGAAGGCCGTCGACTACGTGCTGAAGCCCGTGCGCAGGGAGCGGCTCGCCGAGGCGGTACGCCGGGTCAGCGAGCTGGTCGAGTCGGCGCGCGAACCGCGGCAGCCCGTGTCGTCGTCGGCGACCGCAGCCGCCTCGGCCCAGGCGCCGCACGGTGCGACGGTACCGGCCGTACAGCGCGGAGCACCCGACCAGATCCCGGTGGAACTCGGCGGTGTCACCCGCTTCGTGGCCATCGACGACATCACCTACGTCGAGGCCCAGGGCGACTACGCCCGCCTGCACACCACGGACGGCAGCCACCTCGTACGGATCCCGCTGTCCACACTGGAGGAGCGCTGGGCTTCCCGGGGGTTCGTCCGCATACACCGCAGCCATCTCGTCGCGCTCGGCCGTATCGACGAGCTCCGTCTGGACGCGGGCGCCACGACCGTACGGATCGGCACGGCGGAACTCGCCGTCAGCCGCCGCCACGCACGCGAGCTGCGCGACCTGCTGTTGCGGCACGCTCGCCGCTGACCGCCGCCCGGCGCGCGCGGCGCACCGTTCACCGCCCCGGGCGGACCGTACGGCGACGGGTGCCCCGGCAGGTCCGCGAGGACCCGTCACCCCTGCCTACCCTTGATCGGGAAGCGAGAAGGGGCGGCCGGATGTCCGATATCGAAGCGCTGCTCCGCGAGCTCCGAGCTCTGGAGGCGATCCGCGGTGCCGGACCGGGCGAGATCGCGGAGCTCCTGACCAAGGCCAAGAGCGCGGCCGGCCGCTGGGCCGACGTGCTCTACGAGATCCAGGAGTCCACGCAGGGGCTCGTCGGACCGCGCGCGGAGGCCGCCCTGGAGTTCGCGTTCCGCCGCGCCGAGGAGTCGTACGTCGAACTGGAGATCGCCCTCGCGGACTGCTCCCGCGAGCACGGCCGATGAGACCGGGACGAGAGACGTCGTTCGCCTACCCTCCCCGATCGTCCCTGCGTAGACTCCTCGGACCCCTGTACGAACGAGTCGCCGGGAGCGGACACCGATGTCTGCAGCACAGCCACCCCGCCGTGAAGTCGTCACGGGAGTGCCCCGCGGCGCCCGCCGCCGCCCCGGTCACGCACCCGCCCGCTCCGAGATCAGCGAGCACACCCCGCTCGGCACCGTGTACGTCCGCTCCCTGATGCGCAGCCAGCTGCGCGCGGCGCTCTACGCCCTGGCAATGCTCGCCCTCCTCGTCGGCACCCTCCCGCTGCTGTTCGCCTTCCCCACCGCCGTGCTCGGCTCCTTCTCCTCCCCCGAGCCGTTCGTCTGGGTCGCGCTCGGCGTCGCCGTCTATCCCGTGATGTGGCTGATCGCGCGCTGGTACGTGCGCCGGGCCGAGCGCAACGAACGCGACTTCACCGGGCTCGTCGAAGGCCGCTGAGAGCGCCAGTGGGGGACGACCGGTGAACCAGACCTACGCGGTGACGGCCGTGACGTTCGTCGTCCTCATGACCGTCCTCATCGGCGCACTCGGCCTGCGCATATCCCGCACCACCTCCGACTTCTACGTCGCCTCGCGCACCGTCAACCCGGGCCTGAACGCCGCCGCCATCAGCGGCGAGTACCTGTCCGCCGCCTCCTTCCTCGGCATCGCGGGGCTCGTGCTCCTCCAGGGCCCCGACATGCTCTGGTACCCCGTCGGCTACACCGCCGGATATCTCGTCCTGCTGGTCCTGGTGGCCGCCCCGCTGCGCCGCTCGGGCGCCTACACGCTCTCCGACTTCGCCGAGGCCCGGCTCGAATCGTCCGCGGTGCGGCGCCTCGCCAGCATGTTCGTCGTCGGTATCGGCTGGCTCTATCTGCTGCCGCAGCTCCAGGGCGCGGGACTCACCCTGGAGATCCTGACCGGCGCGGCCGACTGGGTCGGCGGACTCGTCGTCGCCGTCGTCGTCACGGGCGCCGTGGCGGCCGGCGGGATGCGCTCCATCACGTTCGTCCAGGCGTTCCAGTACTGGCTGAAGCTCACCGCGCTGCTCGTGCCCGCCCTGTTCCTCGCCGTCGCCTGGGCTGGCGACGACGCGCCTCGGGCCCGCTTCGACGCGCCCACCGTCTTCCGCGAGCACACCGAGGTCCGGATCGACGACACCGTACGGATCGAGCTGACGGCCCCGCTCACCGTCACCGTGTCCGGCGCGGTCGACGGCACCCGGCACGACGGCCGGCCGCTCACCCTCGACGAGGGCACCCACCGCATCGACGCGGGTACCACGCTCGGCTTCCCCGAGGGGGCCGCCGTACCCGAACGGGCCTCCACAGGCGCCGACCCCGCCAGCTGGTCCCAGCCGCTCGCCGGCGGACGCGACGGCTACCAGCTGTACGCCACCTACGGGCTGATCCTCGCCACCTTCCTCGGCACCATGGGCCTGCCGCACGTCGCCGTCCGCTTCTACACCAGCCCCAACGGGCGCGCCGCACGCCGGACCACCCTCGTCGTGCTCGGGCTGATCGGCGCGTTCTATCTGCTGCCGCCCGTGTACGGCGCCCTCGGCCGGATCTACGCCCCCGAACTCGCCCTCACCGGCGATGCCGACGCCGCCGTGCTCGTCCTGCCGGAACGGATGGTCGGCGGACTCGCGGGCGATCTGCTCGGCGCGCTCCTCGCGGGCGGTGCCTTCGCGGCCTTCCTGTCCACCGCCTCCGGGCTGACCATGTCCGTCGCGGGAGTCATCACCCAGGACGTGCTGCCCGCGCGCGGTGTACGGCACTTCCGCCTCGCGACCGTCCTCGCCATGGCCGTACCGCTCGCCGTGAGCGTCGTCGCGACCAACGTGCCCGTCGCGGACGCCGTCGGGCTCGCCTTCGCCGTCTCCGCGTCCTCCTTCTGTCCGCTGCTCGTCCTCGGCATCTGGTGGCGGCGGCTCACCCCGCCCGGCGCCGCGGCCGGACTCCTCACCGGCGGGGGCGCCGCGCTGACCGCCGTCATGGCCACCCGCGCCGGACTCGCGCCCGAGGGCTGGCCGCACACCCTGATGGCCTGGCCCGCCGTCTGGTCGGTGCCGCTCGGCTTCCTCACCATGGTGCTGGTGTCGCTGGCGACACCGCGCCACATACCGTCCGGTGCCGCCGCCATCCTCGCGCGCCTCCATCTGCCCGAGGACCTCGTCGGGCGGCCGTCCCAGGCGGAAGGAGCCCAGCGGTGACCGGGACGGCGCTCGCCGCGCTCGGCGCCGCCGGAGCCCTGCTGCTCGCCGCCGGATTCGCGCTCGGCCGGCTCACCGCACGGCGCGGCGGCAGCCCCGACCTCGACCTCGGCACCCCCGTGGAGCGGGCCACCTTCCACACCCTGCACACCGCCTCGCTCGCCGCACCGCCGCTGCGCGCCGGACTCACCGAGGACACCGCCCGCAAGGCCGCCCGCCGGCTGCGCTCGCTGCTCGGCACCGAGGCGCTGTGTCTCACCGACCGCGAGAGCGTCCTCGCCTGGGACGGCCTCGGCGGCGACCACCACCAGCAGCGGGTGATGCTGCGCGTCACCGAGGTGCTGGACTCCGGGCGCAGTCAGAGCATCCGCACCGGCTGCGACGACGTGGAGTGCCCGCTGCGCTGGGCCGTGATCGCGCCGCTGACCGGCGAGGAGGGCGTGCTCGGCGCGCTCGTCGCCTACGGCTCCCGGGAGTCGGCGGTCCTCGTACGGGCGGCGACCGAGGTCGCCCGCTGGGTGTCCGTCCAGCTGGAACTGGCCGAACTCGACCGCTCCCGCACCCGGCTCATCGAGGCCGAGATACGCGCCCTGCGCGCCCAGATATCCCCGCACTTCATCTTCAACTCGCTCGCCGCGATCGCTTCCTTCGTCCGCACCGACCCCGAGCGGGCCCGTGAACTCCTCCTGGAGTTCGCCGACTTCACCCGCTACTCGTTCCGCCGGCACGGCGACTTCACGCATCTCGCCGACGAGTTGCGCTGCATCGAGCAGTATCTGGCGCTCGCCGGTGCCCGCTTCGGCGACCGGCTCAAGGTGACCCTCCAGATCGCGCCCGAAGTGCTGCCGGTGGCGCTGCCGTTCCTGTGCCTCCAGCCGCTCGTCGAGAACGCCGTCAAGCACGGGCTGGAGGACTCCGGACAGGCGTGCCGTGTCTCCATCTCCGCGCAGGACGCCGGCTCCGAGGCGGTCGTCACCATCGAGGACGACGGTGTCGGCATGGACCCCGCCGAGCTGCGCCGCATCCTCGCGGGCGAGGCGGGTGGCTCCTCCGGCATCGGACTGTCCAACGTCGACGAGCGGCTGCGGCAGGTGTACGGCGACGACCACGGCCTGGTCATCGAGACGGGCCTCGGGGCGGGAACGAAGATCACGGTGCGGATCCCCAAGTACCGGGCGGGTGTGCACAAGAGCACGGGCGGCCACTGAGCCGTCGGGCCCGCGTGCCGCGTCCGGCGGCGGGCGTCAGTAGAGGTGGATGGCCAGATGCCCGAGCGGAAGCCCCAGCCGCCAGGCCGGAGTCCACACCTGCGCCGACTCGCCGGCGGCCGGGTCCGGCCCGAGCGCGGGATGCCACAGGCCGCCGTCCTCGCCGAGATCGGCGGCGAGCAGTTCGGTCCGCTCCAGCCACGTCCAGGCATCGCGCGCCAGTGCCAGATCGGGGTCCGCGCCGGTGATGTCCCGCTCGAAGGATTCCCGTACGGCCATGCGTTCACGTACCCAATCCCGCCACGGGTGCCCGTACGCCGTGACGGAGAGCCACTCGTCCAGCCGGGACGGCGTACGCCCGTCGGCCGGCCCGTCGTTGGCCTCGCACAAATAGACCGTCAGCGCCAAGGTCTCCCGGCCGGCTCTGTACTCCAGCGAACCGGGCTCCACGAGGCCTCCGGTGCGCAGGACCTCATCGGCTGTGTACTCGGCGCACAGCCAGGCCATGGGGACCGCAAGACCGCCTCCGCTGGTGCCGTTCGTACCCTCGGGCAGCACTCTCTCCACCTTCTCCCTGACGTGTTCTGGCACGGGTTTCGACGACGAGCCTCCACCCGGAGACACGCGTCAGGGTTCCTCTTTACTCAACTCGAGCGGGTCGTTTCGAATCCGGTCGTCCGCGGACGTGGCCCCAGGGGGAGCAGCACGCCCATGGGGGAGCGGGGACTGAAGTGACCCGCCCGGGGGCCGCGTTGAGGTCGGGCGGTCGGGGCCGGGCGGTCCCCTCACGCGGCGGACGTGAGCGGCGTCCTGCTGTAGCCGGGCAGGCAGCGTGCCAGGGCACGCAGCGCGTAGTACGAACGCGACTTGACCGTGCCCGCGGGGATGCCGAGTGCCTGGGCGGCCTCGGCCACGCTGCGGCCGTGGAAGTAGATCTGCACCAGCACGGCACGGTGCTCGGGGCTCAGCGACCTGACCGCGGCACGGACGTCGAGCACGGCGACCGCGCGCTCGGTGACGTCGGACGGGTCCGGGGTGGCGGCCAGGATGCCGTCACCGATCTCGGTGGGCCGCGCCAGCCGCGAGCGCCGCGCGTCGATCGCGAGCCGGCGGCCGACGGTGAACAGCCACGGCCTCATCGACTCGTACGGCGCGTCGAACGCCTCGGGATGCTGCCACGCCCGCAACAGCGTCTCCTGCAGCAGGTCCTCGGCGCGCTGCTGGTCGCCGTACGTCAGGCCGACGAGAAAGCTCAGCAGGGCGGGTCCGTGTTCGCGCTGCAGCTCGACCAGGGCCCGCTCGTCGGTCGTCGCCGTCGCCGTCGTCATCGTCGGCTCCTTTCCCGCATGAATGTCCGGAGAGTTCGCTCCTACGTGGCGTATCCGAACGCATCGGTGCGCGAAGGGACAGGCGTCACACACGGATGTGCGACGAGCGGTCGCACAGAGCGGCGAATGGTGCGCCGAACGGTCCACCGGCCGCGTGTCGTGCCGACGTGAGCCGCGGCCGGCCGCGTGGGCCCCGCCGCCGCGCCGTCACTGCGGCGGCGTCGCCCCGGTCTCCTGCTTCGCCAGGTTGGACTTCCGGTACGAGTAGCCGAAGTAGATCAGCAGGCCGACCACGAGCCAGACCGCGAAGCGGAGCCAGGTCTGCCAGGCCAGGAAGGTGATCAGCCAGACCGAGAACACGACGCCGAGCGCCGGCACGAACGGCATCCACGGACAGCGGAAGGACCTCGGCAGCTCCGGCCGGCGGTAGCGGAGCACGATCACCGCGATGCAGACGACGACGAACGCGAGCAGAATGCCGATGTTCGTCAGTTCCGCCGCCTCGCCGATCGGCAGGAACCCGGCGATGAGCGCCGACGCCACACCGACGATCCACGTCACCCGCACGGGCACGTGCCGCGTCGGGTGCGTCTTCGCGAACCAGTGCGGCAGCAGCCCGTCACGGCTCATGGAGAACCACACCCGGGTCACGCCCAGCATGAACGTGAACATCACCGTGAGGATGCCGATGATCGCCCCGATCGCGATGACGTTCGCGAGACCCGGCAGCCCGACCGACTCGAACGCCGTGGAGAAGCCGCTCTCCGGGTCGATCTCCGTGTAGTTCTGCATACCCGTCAGCACAAGGCAGGCCAGCACGTACAGCACCATCGAGATCGCCAGCGAGTAGAGGATCGCCTTCGGCATGTGCCGCTGGGCGTCTTTGGACTCCTCGGCCGCCGTCGACATGGCGTCGTAGCCGAACACCGCGAAGAAGACGGTCGCCGCACCCGTGAACGCCCCGCTGACGCCGTACGGGAAGAAGGGGTTGTAGTTGGACGTGTCGATGTGGAAGAAGCCGACCGCGATCACCAGCAGCACGACCAGCACCTTCAGCACCACCACGACCGTCTCGAACCGGGCCGCGTTCTTGATGCCGAGGGTGAGCAGGTACGCGGTGAACAGGCACAGGATCATCGCGAACAGATCGACCTCGTGCCCCGGGCCCGTGCCCGGCGCGCCCAGCATCCAGGCGGGCAGGTCCACCCCCAGCGCGCCCAGGAGGAAGCCGAAGTAGCCCGAGATGCCGATGGCGACCACCGCCACGATCGCCGTGTACTCCAGCAGCAGGTCCCAGCCGATGAACCAGCCCGCCAGCTCGCCGAGCACCGCGTAGCCGTAGGTGTACGCCGACCCCGCCTTCGGGATCATGCCCGCGAACTCGGCGTACGAGAAGGCCGCCGCCGCGCTGGCCACGCCCGCGATGAGGAACGAGACGAGCACCGCGGGACCGGCCGTACCGTTGGCGACCGCTCCGGCGAGGGCGAAGATGCCCGCTCCGATGATTCCGCCGACTCCGATCGCGGTGAGCTGCCAGAGGCCGAGTGTCCTGGTGAGCTGCTCGCTCGGAGCACCTTCTTCGATCTGTTCGATGGGCTTGCGGCGCAGCACGCCCTGTCCCATCCGGAGCCCTGCCATGAGTCACCTCTTCGCAGACTGCTGTCGGCCGATGGCGGCTCATGATGGCCCAGGGAGAACAGCGGCGGAAGACGACATGCGGTGTCGGCGAGGTGAGGGTTCCTGGGGGCTTACGGAACCACCGTCACCGGCCAGCGCCCGGCCTTCACCAGCCGCACCGCCACCGAGCCGATGAACCGGTGTCCCGCCGACTCGGACGCGCCCACCACCACCGCGTCCGCCTTCAGCTCGTCGGCTGCCGTCACCAGCCCGCTGTACGGATCACCACGGAAGGTGTGGAACTCCCAGCGTACGTCCCAGATGCCGCGCACCCGCTCCGTCGCCGCGCGGATCTCGGCGACCAGACCCTCGGCGATCTCACCGGTCGCGTCCACGACCGGAACGCCCAGCGCGGCGCCCGCGGGCATGACCGGCTGCACGTACACGAGCGCGAGCAGCGCGTTCTGGCGCCGGGCGAGCCCGCTCGCGTACGCCGCCGCCCGCAGCGACGATTCGGAACCGTCCACGCCTGCCACGATCACCTTCGGACCGTCGGTGCCGCGCTCGAAACCGCTGGGCTGCTCATTCACACCCTGAGGCTATCCCCGCCCGACAGGCGGCGGGGCGGCGGTCTCCCTAGAGTGCGGAACATGAGCGTCAGCGTGGCGGAGCGGGCGACCACGGCCCGGAGCGGATTCCTCGGCAAGGTGCCCGGCGCCTTCGCGATGTTCTTCGCCCTGCTCGGGGTGTACTGCGCGGTCATCGCGCTGATCGCACCGCTGCGCCGGCTGCTGGTCCCCGTCTCCGACTTCCTCGACCAGGTCGCCGTACCCGTCAGCGCGAACCTCGCCTACGCCGTCTTCCTGATGCTGCTGGCCGCCGCGATCGGCGCGCGGAAGAGGATCGCCTGGTGGCTGGTCGTCACCTATCTCGCACTGCTCGTCATCACCGACGCGCTGACCCTGATCCTCCAGCGGGACTGGGACTGGATCCCCAACCTCGTGCTGTGCCTGATCGCGCTCGCCCTGCTGGTCGTCGCCCGGCGGGAGTTCTACGCCCTGACCCGGCGCGGCGCGCTGCGGCACGCCCTGCTCGTCCTGGTCCTCGGACTGGCCGCCGGCATCCTCGTCGGCTGGGGGCTCGTCGAGCTCTTCCCGAACGACCTCGTACCCGAGCAGCGGCTGCTGTGGTCCGCCAACCGGGTGCTCGGCGGGCTCGCCTCCAGCGCCCAGTTCGACGGCACCCCGCCCCGGGCCCTCTTCTTCCTCCTCGGCCTCTTCGGCGCCCTGGCGCTGCTCAACTCCGCCCGCACGCTCTTCCGCTCCCAGCGCATGGAAGCCGCCCTGCACGGTGACGAGGAGCCCCGCATCCGCGCCCTGCTCGGCGCCTACGGCTCCCAGGACTCGCTCGGCTACTTCGCCACCCGCCGGGACAAGGCCGTCGTCTTCTCACCCAATGGCAGGGCCGCGGTCACCTACCGCGTCGAGGCGGGCGTCGCCCTGGCCAGCGGGGACCCCGTGGGTGACAAGGAGGCCTGGACCCCCGCCGTCGAGGCCTGGCTCGACGTCGCCCGCCGCTACGCCTGGGCGCCCGCGGTGATGGGCGCCTCCGAGGACGGCGCCCGGTCCTACGCCCGATCCGGACTCGGTGCCATCCAGCTCGGAGACGAGGCGATCCTGCAGGTCGACCGCTTCGACCTCGACGGCCGGGACATGCGCGTCACCCGGCAGGCCGTCGGCCGGGTCCGCAGGCTCGGCGCGACCGCCCGCATCCGCCGTCACTCCTCCCTCACCGAGGAGGAGATGAAGCAGGTCGTCGACCGTGCCGACGCCTGGCGGGACACCGAGACCGAACGCGGCTTCTCCATGGCCCTGGACCGCCTCGGCGACCCCGAGGACGGCGACTGTCTGCTCGTCGAGGCCTTCGACGCCGACGACGGCCTCATCGCCCTGCTGTCCTTCGTGCCCTGGGGGCGCGACGGGATCTCCCTCGACGTGATGCGCCGCGACCGCGACAGCGCCCCCAACGGAATCATGGAGTTCATGGTTGCCGAGCTGTGCGCGCAGGCCCCGCAGTTCGGCGTGCGCCGCGTCTCGCTCAACTTCGCCGTGTTCCGCTCGGTCTTCGAGGAAGGCGCCAGGATCGGCGCGGGACCCGTGCTCCGGCTCTGGCGCAGGATGCTGCTCTTCTTCTCCAGATGGTGGCAGCTGGAGGCCCTGTACCGGTCCAACGTCAAGTACCGGCCCGCCTGGTACCCGCGCTTCCTCTGCTACCAGGACGCGGGCGCCCTCGCCCGTATCGGCCTCGCCTCCGCGATCGCCGAGGGTTTCGTCTCCGTACCCCGGCTGAGCAAGCGCCGGGGCAGGGGACGGCCACGCGGCATCGCCGGACCCGTGGCGGGCACCGCGGGCCTTCCGCCGATCGACGCGATGGAGCTGACCGGGCCCGACACCGTACTTCCGATGGGGGAGCGCAGACTGCCCGAGCAGGTGCGCATCCGTCATCGCAAGCTGGAGCGGCTGCGTGAGCGAGGCACCGACCCCTATCCGGTCGGCATCGCCGCACGCACCGCCACGCTCGCCGCTGTGCGCGCCGCCCACCCCGACGTCCCGGCCGGGGCGCGCACGGGGGAACGGGCCACCGTCGCCGGGCGCATCATGGCCGTACGCGACTTCGGCGGCATCGTCTTCGTCGTGCTGCGCGACTGGTCCGGCGATCTCCAGGTCGCCTTCACCCGCGAAGGGACCGGCTCCGAGGTCCTCGACGGGTTCTCCGCCGACGCCGACCTCGGCGACCACATCACCGCCACCGGCGCGATCGGCGCCAGCGACCGCGGCGAGCTCACCGTCTTCGCCGACGCCTGGCAGCTCACCGCCAAGTGCCTGCGCCCGCTGCCCGACAAACGCCGAGGACTCGCCGACCCCGAGGCCCGGGTCCGCCGCCGCTATCTCGACCTCGTCGCGAGCCCCGACGCGCGCGGCGTCGTCCGTGCCCGCTCCACCGCCGTCCAGGCGCTGCGCCAGGGGCTCCTCGACCGCGGCTATCTGGAGGTCGAGACGCCGATGCTCCAGCAGATCCACGGCGGAGCCAACGCCCGCCCCTTCACCACCCACATCAATGCCTACGACATGGACCTCTATCTGCGCATCGCGCCCGAGCTGTTCCTCAAACGGCTGTGCGTGGGCGGTATGGAGAAGGTCTTCGAAATGGGCCGCACCTTCCGCAACGAGGGCGTCTCGTACAAGCACAACCCCGAGTTCACGATGCTGGAGGCCTACCAGGCCTTCGCCGACTACGACGTGATGCTCGACCTGGCCCGTGAACTGATCCAGGGCGCCGCCACCGCCGCCTTCGGCTCGCCCGTCGCCCACCGGGCAGGCCCCGACGGCAAGCTCGTCGTCCACGACATCTCCGGGACGTGGCCCGTCAAGACCCTTTACGGCGCGGTGTCCGAGGCGCTCGGCGAACGTGTCGACGCCGACACGGAGGAGGACGCGCTGCGCAGGCTCTGCGATCTGGCCGGAGTGCCGCACGGCCCCGACGACACCCGGGGCGACGTCGTGCTGGAGATGTACGAACGGCTCGTCGAGGAGAAGACCCAGCTGCCCACCTTCTACAAGGACTTCCCGACCGACGTCTCCCCGCTCACCCGCCAGCACCGTCGTGACCCCCGCCTCGCGGAACGCTGGGACCTCGTCGCCTTCGGAACGGAACTGGGCACCGCCTACTCCGAGTTGACCGACCCGGTCGAGCAGCGGCGGCGACTCACCGCCCAGTCGCTGCTCGCCGCCGGTGGCGATCCCGAGGCGATGGAGCTCGACGAGGACTTCCTCGACGCCCTGGAGTACGCGATGCCGCCGACCGGCGGACTCGGTATCGGGGTCGACCGGCTGGTGATGTTCCTGACGGGCCTGACCATCCGCGACACGCTGCCGTTCCCGCTGGTACGCCGCCACTGAACAACGTCAACTGATCGTCCCATCGGGTGTATTCGACCGCCGAACCGGTGTTGTTGAGGAGCCTCCGCCATCGCCCGTGGCAGCCATTGCTCATGGAGAACGATCAGATGCCGCAGAACCGCCGGTCGGTGCTGCGCATCGCCGCCTGTGTCGCGGCCGCCACAGCCGTGGGCCTGCTCGTCGACGAACGGTTCGAGTCGCCGGCCGCCGGGCCGGCCGGGCCGTCCGCCGCACCGGCGTTGGGGGGTCCGCAGGCGGGTACGTTGAGCACCGTGAGGAAGTCGTCCGCGTACCGGCTGCAGCCCATGACGGCGTTCGCCCCTGCCGGCCTGGCCAGGGGGACGACTCCCGTACGACAGCAGGCATTTGTGCGCATGCCCGGGCTCGGCCGCTCCATGGTGCTGAGCTTCGACGACGGCCCCGACCCCCGCTGGACCCCTCAGATCCTGAAGACGCTGCGGCGCCACGGAGTCCGGGCCATGTTCTTCGTGTGCGGTGAGATGGCCGTCCAGAACCGGGACCTGCTGCGGGAGATGGCCGACGACGGGCATGTCGTGGGCAATCACTCCTGGTCGCACCCCTTGCTCCCACAGCTCGCCCCGGCCCGGGTCCGTGACGAACTCGGCCGTACCAGCGAAGTCGTCGAGCGGACACTCGGCACTCCACCGCTGTGGTACCGGGCGCCGTACGGGGCCTGGGACAGGCACTCCTTCGCGATCGGCGCCGAGCTGGGCATGGAGCCGGTGGCCTGGACGATCGACACCCTCGACTGGTGCGAGCCCGGCACCGGCAGCATCGTCGGCCGGGTCATGGACGGGGCGGAACCCGGCGCCATCGTCCTGTCCCACGACGCGGGCGGCGACCGCTCGCAGAGCGTGGCCGCGCTGAGGAGCTATCTGCCGAAGCTGCTGCGGGCCGGGTACCGGATCAAGGTACCGACTCGCTGACGCAACGCCCCCTGGCGCAACGCCCGCTGATGCAACGCCCCGTGAAGCAACGCCCCGTGATGCAACTCCGCGTGATGCAACTCCCCGTGAGGCGAGGACCTCTGACGCAACGGCGCCGCCGGCCGGTCCGCCGTTCGCGGACCGGCCGGCGGACGGGACGCTCAGCGTGACGCGACCATGCGGGCGAAGACGACGACGTTGCCGTCGTATCCGGTGCCTCGCGAGTAGCCGCCACCACAGGTGATCACCCGCAGTTCAGGGGTGCCGGTGTCGCCGTAGACACGGGCACCCGGGAAGTTGTTCTTGGAGAAGACCTCGACGCCGTACACCTCGAAGACCGCCACCCTGCCGTCGAAGCGGGTCACTTCGACGTGCTGGCCCTTCTGCAGCGAGCCGAGGCCGTAGAAGACGGCAGGGCCTCCGGCGTTGTCGACGTGGCCGACGACCACGGCGGTGCCCTGCTGGCCCGGTGCGATGCCGTTCTGGTACCAGCCGGCGAGGTTGGGGTCCTGCGCGGGCGGTGCCTCGATCCATCCGTTCGCGTCCAGCCCCACATCGACCATCGGGGCGTCGACACCGATCGCCTGGACGGCGATGCGGGACGCGGGTGCGTACGGGAGCGGCTCCACGGTGCCGGGCAGAGGGACCGAGTCCGGGTTGGCCCGCATGTCGTCCAGCGCGGCCGCGACAGCCGGCTGGGGCGGGCCCATGCCGACGTCGACGCCGTTCCGCACCAATGCGAGTCCGGTGAGCATGACAAGAGCGAGAACGCCCCAGGGTGAGCGTTTTCTCGACTCCGAGCCGGTGTAGTCCTGGCGGCCCATGGTTCTCCCATCTCATCGTCTGCACGCACGCTAAGCGCGCCTGCCGGAACCGGCGACCTGAGAGGGGCGAACGGGTGGTACGGCCACTTGGGGTGACCCATACGAGTACGCAGTCATACAAAATCTCTGATGGTCTGTGACCTGCGGCTCCGTCAGATCCGGGCTCTTCACGTCGGCGTGTCGCTCACTGGGGTGGACGAGTCCCGAAATGCGTCGGATGTTCCTGCCGGTGAGGGTTCGTCATGGAGGGCGTTCTCGTCGAATCTCCGGAGCGCCGTTCCGGGGCGCACCTCCACTGGAGGTTCACCATGCGTGCTTCACGCGCTCTCGCGGTGGCGATCACCGCGTGTGCGGCCATGGGCGCCACCTCGCCCGTGGTCGCCGCCACCGCCTCCGGGGGTGGCAACGGTCCGACCAACGTCCGCATCTCCCCGTCCGAGGTTCACCAGGGCGCGACCCTGACCATCCTGGTCGATGGCTGCCACCGCGGCGGCACCGTCACGTCCAACGCCTTCCCCGCGGCGATCCTGACCACAGAGCGTGGGGGATATGGCCCGCCCGGCAAGCGAGCGGGCGAGGAGGGCTCGGGCGAGGCCGGGAACGGGACCGTGAACGGCAACGGCAACGGCAACGGCAACGGCAACGGCAACGGGACCGGGAACGGGACCGGGACCGGGAACGGGAACGGAAGCGGCTTCGGCCAGGACCAGGGCGGGAACGCGAACGCGAACGGGAACGCGAACGGGAACGGGAACGCGAACGGGAACGGGAACGGGAACGGGAACGGCAACGGGAACGGGAACGGGAACGGGAACGGCAACGGGGTCGGGAACGAGAACAACAACAACGGCCACAATGACCAGGGCGGGAACAACAACAACGGCCGTAACGACCAGGGCGGGAACAACAACAACGGCCGTAACGACCAGGGCGGGAACAACAACAACGGCCGTAACGACCAGGGCGGGAACAACAACGGTCGTAACAACAACAACGGCCGCAATGACCAGGGCGGGAACAATGACCGCCGCGGCAACGAGGGCCGTAACAACAACCACCACAACGACAACCGTCGCAACGACCGCGACCGTTTCGACAACTTCCGGCGCGGTGAAGGCGTCGCCCTCGCGACGGCACGGATCTTCGACCGTGCGACCCCGGGCCAGTACAACCTGGCCGTCCGGTGCCACGACAGCAACCGGATCGCCACCCGGACCTTCATCGTCCTCTCGGGCCGTGGCGCCCTGGGCGGCATCGGTGGCTCACAGAAGGCCTCCAGCACCGAGATGGCCGTCGGCGGCGGTCTCGTCGCCACCGCGGCAGTCGGCAGCGCCGTCTACCTCTTCCGCCGCCGCCGCATGAGCAGCAGAAAGGCTTGACCCGCCGAAGCTCCCATTCGGCCTTCACCGCCCGTCGCCCCGAATCCTGGCTCAGGACTCGGGGCGACGGGCGTTGCGGGGATGCTGTGGGAGTTGTGGGTGCTGTGGGGCGGATGCCGTGAGACTGCGAGCGGTCAGTGAAGCCGGCCGCCCGAGCGGCGGCGCAGTACGTAGAACACTCCGCCAGAGGCCGCCAGGACGAGCACCGCACCTGCCGCGATCTCGCCGGCGTTCATCCTGCTGATGCTGCCGCCGATGCCGCCCCTGACGCCCTGGGGGGCGGGGACGGTCGAGGTGGCCGTCGACCGGGTCGTCGGCGTGGCCGAACCGCCTGCGCCGCCGCTGATGGTCAGGTCGGTCGTGCCGGTCTGGCCGTTGCAGGTGAACTGCACCGAGTACACGGCACCGCGCCGGGCGTCCCAGTCGATCGTGGCCGTGCCGGTCTGGCGCGGATTGATGGTCTCGGTGTCGAACACGCCCGACGAGGCCGTGGCCGTCGTGCTGCAGCCGGACACGCCCAAGGTGACCGTGCCGCCGGGGGCGACGGTCGAGGGGGTGACGGCGAACGCGAACGGCTGTGCTGTCGGCTGCTTGTGGACGCTGCCGCCGGCGCCGTCGGCGGTGTCCGCCGCCGCGGTGGGAAGGGTCAGAGCGAGGGCGGCCGCTCCCATGAGAGCGGCGGACGCGACGGGTATCGCGCGCATGGCAATCCTCCGGGTCCCCGAGGAGCAGTTGCGGAAGGGTTTCCACAAGGGCAGGGAATGCACCTCGATGACCGAAACGCTAGAAGTGCGCATTCACCTCCGCGATCTCAGACGGACGAATGGGGCACGCTTGTCCCCCGAGTGGCGCACCGGCGGTTTCCCCGGCTTGCGCCGCCCGGGGATCGTGCTCTCAGTTCACGATGTGCGGGAAGAGGTCGGTGAACGGTCCCGCGGTGGCCGCGAGGCCCCTGCCGAACGGTGCGTCGAAGTCCCAGATGAGGAAGAGCAGAAAGGCGATCAGCGCACTGAAGAGTCCGGCCAGCAGCAACTCGCGGAAGGTCCGGCGGATCTGGAGCGTGAAGATCAGGCCAACGGTCACCAGTGCGCCGGAGATGAGTCCGAACCAGACCACACCGGGCATCGTCGCCTCCGCGCCCTGCCCGCGGGCACTTCGCGCGTCGTCGGCCGCCGCGACCTGATCGACCAGTGGCTGGTACGCCTGCCCCTCGTGGTCGGTCTTCGGCACATAGTCCGTCACGTCCCGGCGCACCCGGTCGAGCAGCCTGGTGCCCTTCTCGGTGAGCTGTCCCTTCTCGACCATGTGGTCCCACTCGGTGTTCACGGCATAGCCGACATAGGCGTCGACGTCCTCACGGATACGGGCGCGGACCTCGGCCGGATAGACCTCCGCGCGTGCGCTCACCTCGTGCAGCGCCTGCGCTTCGTGGCGCACCGACTCCTGGGCCGCGCTGCGAGCCTCCCAGACGCCCGCGATGGCCAGGCCCAGCACGATCGCGTACACCACGCCGATCATCATCGTCATGTACTCGATGACGCTGGGGGTCTCCGACGGGTCGTCGTCCTCGCCGACCCGCCGGTGGTTGATGGCGGTGATGGTGAGGACGACGGCGCACGCCGCGGCCATCGCGATCGACAGTACGACCCATTCCGACAAGGAAACCTCCGGGAGCTAGCGGGATCGGGGGCGCAGAAAGGCCGCGGCGAGCACGGCGGGGGCGGTGACCAGGAGCGTGAGCGAGACCAGTGACGGACCGTCCCGCGGCTCCTCGCGCTGAGGTCTGCGGTAGTGGGGGAGCGCGACCGGCGCCGGCGGCGGGGGCGCCGGCCGGGCCTTGACCGGAGCGGACGGCGGCGGTGCCGGGGGAGGCGGTGGCGGGGGCGCCTGCTCGATCCGTGGCGGCGCGGGCGGTGGCGGCGGTGGAGGAGGCGGTGGAGGTGGGGGTTCCGGTGGTGGTGGCGCCGGGGCGGGCGGCGGAGGAGGTGGCTCCGGAACGGGCGATGGCCCCGCCACGCAGTGGGCGCTGCCCGCGACGGCGACGGCGGAACCGGGCCCGCCCGGGCCGATCGAGGCATACGAGCAGGAGTCGGCCGCGGCGGGCAGTGGGGCCGTCAGCAGCCAGGCGAGTGCGGCGGCTGAAAGCAGCCGTCCGACGAGCGATCCGTACACGCCGGTGAGCATGATCCACGAGGGTGGCCGGCACGCCCGAGCGGGTGGTGATTCGCCTGATGGAGGGGTTGTCGGCGGATCGGGTTTGCGGCCCCGGGGAAATTTTCCGCCGGCCGTTGAACACTCGATGCCCTCCCGCCCGTACCTAGGGCCATGAACGGGCGCACCCCAGGCGCCACAACAGACACCGGGGATTACGGGAGTTGACATGAACACCTGGCGGAACGCCTCGCTCGCGGTCACCGCGGCGGCCGTACTCGCGCTGACGACGGCGTGCGGTCAGGAAAAGGGAACGGAGACCAACGGCCAGGCGGTGGGTGCGGTCAATCCGGCCGGACAGCCCGCGGCCGACAGCGGCTACGGCGCCGGGTACGGCTCCGGCGCCGACGTCGCCGCCAACCCCAAGACGGCGGGACAGCTCGCCGTCTGGGACAGCAAGAAGCTCGGCAAGGTCCTCACCGACAGCGAGGGGTTCACGCTCTACCGCTTCGACAAGGACACCGCCACTCCGCCGAAGTCGAACTGCAACGGTGACTGCGCGAAGGCCTGGCCCGTGGTGGCCGCCGGCGATGTCACTCCCGCCCCCGGCACGGACACCTCGATGATCGGCGAGGTCACCCGCGCCGACGGCACGAAGCAGCTGACCATCGGCGGCTGGCCGATGTACCGCTATGCGAAGGACACCAAGCCCGGCGACGCCAACGGCCAGGGTGTGGGCGGCACCTGGTTCGCCTCGGCCCCCGACGGCAAGAAGGCCGCGCTCGGCGGAGGCGGTGCGGCGGAGGAGGGCGGCGAAGCCGCCGACCTCGCGGGTCTTTCCGTCCGCAAGGACCCCAAGCTCGGCGAAGTCGTCGTCGACAAGAACGGAATGACCGTCTACCGCTTCATGAAGGACTCGGCCTGGCCGATGAAGACGGCCTGCACCGGGTCCTGCCTCACGAAGTGGCCGGTCGTCGAGCCCGTCGACAAGAACGACACCGAGGGCATCCTCAAGAAGGGCTTCGTCACCTTCGACCGCCCCGACGGCATCAAGCAGCAGACCATCGACTGCTGGCCGATCTACACCTTCTCCGGCGACAAGAAGCCCGGCGACACCAACGGGCAGGGCGTGGGCGGCACCTGGTTCGCCGTATCACCCCAGGGTAAGCCGGTCGGAGCGCCCAAATAGGTCCCCACGCAGCGCCTCCGGCCACCGGCCCGCCGTCACGCCCCCGCGTGCCGGCGGGCCGGCTGTTTGCCGCTGTTCGCCCATGGTCCGAGGGTGCACGTGCCGGTGGCGTGTGACCAAGAACGGATCGTTAATTTCCGTTTCTGCTCGCTCTCTTGGCGGGCGATCAGTAGCCTCGGCTCGAACACCGGCCGCGAAGTCGGCCGTATCCCCCGTGGCGACTTGTTGGAGACATCAATGGAGCGTCCCGCCTGGGCCCCGCCGGGCATCGACATTTCGGTGCCGAGCGTGTCCCGCATTTACGACTACTACCTGGGCGGCTCGCACAACTTCGAGGTCGACCGTGAAGCCGCCCGCAAGGCCATGCAGTTCCTGCCGGGCCTCCCGAAGATCATGCAGGCGAACCGGGCTTTCATGCGCCGAGCCGTACACTACGCCGTCGGTGAGGGCGTCACGCAGTTCCTCGATATAGGTTCTGGCATACCGACGTTCGGCAATGTGCACGAAGTCGCGCAGAAAGCCGAACCGGAGGCCCGCGTGGTGTACGTCGACCACGACCCGGTCGCCGTCGCCCACAGCCAGGCCGTGCTCGACGGCAACGAGCGGGCCGGCATCGTCCAGGCCGACCTGCGCAAACCGGCCGAGATCCTCGGGAGTGCCGAGGCCGGCCGGCTGCTCGACCTCGAACAGCCCGTGGCCCTGCTGCTCGTCGCCGTGCTCCACTTCCTGGAGGACGCCGACGACCCGATGCGCTCCGTCGCCGAACTGAGGGACGCGCTCGCGCCAGGCAGCCTCCTCGTCC
Organism: Streptomyces sp. NPDC091376; assembly: GCF_044757085.1. Lineage (NCBI taxonomy): Bacteria > Bacillati > Actinomycetota > Actinomycetes > Kitasatosporales > Streptomycetaceae > Streptomyces > Streptomyces sp. NPDC091376. Next base: position 354,886 of record NZ_JBIVUF010000004.1, read on the forward strand.
TCACCCACGCCTCGTACGAGGGCATTCCGCTTCCCAAGGAGCAGGCGGGCGGTGCCGTCGGCGTCTACCGGGACATCCGCAACCCGCTCGTCATGCGCTCCCGCGAGGAGATCGCGCGCTTCTTCGACGGGTTCGAACTCGTCGATCCGGGGCTGGTGTCGATGCCCGACTGGCGGCCCGACGCCCCGGCCGAGGAGGACCCGTTCGCGTTCTCCGGTTTCGCAGGGGTGGGGCGCAAGGCGTGATGTCGCCGTCGCAGGCAGCGGGTTCCGCGGCGGACCCGGACGATCCGGAGGACAGACTCCGGCGGTTCGCGACGATCTGGAGCCGGGCGATCTTCCCGGTGACGGCCACGTCGCTGACCCGCCCCGAGTTCGAACAGCATCTCCTGCCACTGGCACGGGAGTTGAGCGAGGCGCTGCACACGCGTCCGTTCGACCCCGTCGCCGCACAGCGGGTCGGAGCCGCCCTCGTCGACGCCCACTGCACGGATCCGGACTCCCTCAGTCGTACGCTCGGCGTCGTCGACGCGTATCTGGTCCTGTACTGCGGGGCCGACCAGGAGCCGGCGGAGGACAGCCGCGCCCGCTGCGCCCGGCTGCAGCACGCCCTCGCCGCCGGCTACGCCCAGGCGCTGCGGGAGCGCACCCTCACCGAGCAGGAGGCCATCGCCCGTTCGGCGCTGGCGGCGCGCAGCGACGCCATGGACGCCCTGCACGCCACCGAGACCCGCTTCCGCGCCGTGTTCGAGGGAGCGGCCATCGGCATCGGCATCGCCGACCTCGACGGCAACGTGCTGGAGGTCAACGACACCCTGACCCGGATGTTCGGCGGGCTGGAACACCATGTGCGCGGCCGCAAGGTCAACGAGTGGGCGCACCCGGAGGACCGGCCGCAGACCTGGAACCTGTACGACGAGCTCGTACGCGGCGAACGCGAGCACTACCGGGTCGAGAAGCCGTTCTTCCGCAACGACGGCACGGTGCTGTGGACCAATCTCACCGTCTCGCTGCTGCGGGACGCGGAAGGTCTGCCGCAGTACCAGCTGGCGCTGATGGAGGACACCACCGAGCGGCGGCTGCTCAACCTCCGGCTCCGGTACGAGGCGACGCACGACGCCCTCACCGGTCTGCCCAACCGCACCCTCTTCTTCGAGCGGCTGGAAAAGGCCCTGGCCGCGGCCGACGGGGCGCGCTTCGGACTCTGCTACCTCGATCTCGACGGCTTCAAGGCCATCAACGACAGCCTCGGCCACTCGGCGGGCGACCGGCTGCTCGTCGAGGTCGCCGACCGGCTGCAGAGCTGTGCCACGGCACCCGTCGAGATGGTGGCGAGGCTCGGCGGCGACGAGTTCGTGGCCCTGACCACCGGCCGGGACACCCAGCAGGCGGTGCGTGACCTCGCCACCAGGATCCTCACCGTACTGGCCGCGCCGATCACGCTCGACGGACGGGAGATCAGGGTCCGCGGCAGCATCGGGATCGTCGAGGGACCCGCGGGCGAGCGGACCTCCGCGGAAGTGCTGCGGAGCGCCGACATCACCATGTACCGCGCCAAGTCGGCGGGCGGCAACCGGTTCGAACTCGCCGACCCCGAGGCGGACGCCCGCGCGATCACCCGGCACGGGCTGACCACGGCGCTGCCGGCGGCGCTGGAGCGCGGCGAGTTCTTCATCGAGTACCAGCCACTGGTGCATCTCGGCGACGGCACCGTGTACGGCGCGGAGGCGCTGGTGCGCTGGTCCCATCCGCAGCACGGCGTCCTCGGGCCCGACCACTTCATCCCGCTCGCCGAACACACCGGGCTGATCGTGCCGTTGGGCCGCTGGGTGCTCCAGGAGGCCGTAGGGCAGGCCCGGTTCTGGCACGAGCAGGCGAGCCTCGGGGGGCAGGGCGAGCACGGGGCCGCCGCGCGGCCGCTGCGGATCAACGTCAACCTGTCGCCGACCCAGCTGCACCATCCCGGTCTCGTCGCCGACACGGTCGACGTCCTGGAGCGCTCGGGCCTCGCACCCGGGGCGCTGTGCCTGGAGGTCACCGAGTCGGCACTGATCGGCGCGGACGAGGATCTGCTCAAGCCGCTGCGGCAACTCGCCGAGATGGGCGTCGACATAGCGCTCGACGACTTCGGCACGGGCTACTCGAACCTCGCCAATCTGCGGCGGCTGCCGGTGAGCGTGCTCAAGCTGGACCGCTCCTTCACCCAGGGCATGCAGCGGCATCCGGCGGATCCGGTCGATCTGAAGATCGTCGAGGGGATCGTCTCGCTGGCCCACAGCCTGGAACTGGCGGTGACGGTGGAGGGCGTGGAGACCGGCGTGCAGGCGGAGCAGCTCCGTGAACTGGGCTGCGACACGGCCCAGGGCTGGTACTACGCCCGCCCCGGCCCGCCGGACCGCCTTCACACCCTGTCCCTGGCGGACGCGGTGTAGCTCCCGGCACGGGGCGGGGTGGCTCGCCCGGGCCGTCCGGCCGAGTACGTGGGACGCGGTGCCTGTCGCGCCAGGGCCGTCACCCGCGGGTCGTGCCGGGGCGCCGTCACCCCGGGTCGCGACCGTGCCGCATGCGCCGGGCGCCGTGGCCGCGCGCGGTCGGTCGTGGACGGCGCACGCCGCCCGCCCGCGCGTGAGCGCGGGCCCGGTTCGCAGCTTCCCGGGACGTTCGTTCGTCCGGGCTCGCTTCGCCCCGTGGCGAACTCGCCGGTCCGCGCGCCCCCCGTCACCCCCGTTGCCGGCGTCCAGCGGGGTCGCCACCGCGTGGGAGCGGGCGGCCCCGGGGCCCGGCTCGTACGCGTTCGTCAGGCGTCCGGGGCCGGTGAGCGGGTGCGCAGCAGCATCCGCTGGAGTTCGCGTGCCGCGCGCGGGGGCGCGACGTCACTGCGGTGTGCCAGCGCGATCGTGCGCCGCAGCCCCGGCCGCGCCAAGGCCGTCACGCGCAGGTCGCGACCCGCCCGCGCCGCCACCATGCGCGGTACCACCGCCAGCCCCAGCCCCGCCCGCACGAACCCCAGCACCGCGTCCATCTCACCGCCCTCCACCGTGAAGGCCGGCTCGAAACCCTCCGCCCGGCACGCCGCCACCGTCAGGTCCCGCAGGTCGTAGCCGTGGCGGAACATCACCAGCGGCTCGCCCTCGAGGTCCGCGATCCGCACCGGACGGCGCGGCGCGGGCGCGGCCGCCGACGAGACGACGACCAGGTCCTCCTGAAGCAGTTCCACCGTCGTCAGCGCCGGAGCCGGCGTCGGCAGCGGCAGCACCACCAGCGCCAGGTCCAGCGCGCCGCGCGCGAGATCCCGTACGAGATCGTGCGAACCGCTCTCCTCGATCAACAGTTCGATCCCGGGGTGCAGATCATGGAACGCGCGCAGCACGTCGGGCAGCAGCCCCGTGCACACGCTCGGCGTCGCTCCGAGCCTGATCCGCCCCCGCCGCAGCTGCGCGAGCTCCTGCACCTCGTGCCTGGCCGTGTCCGCGTCCGCGAGGATCCGCCGGGCCAGCGGCAGCAGGGTCTCGCCGGCGTCCGTGAGCGCGACATTGCCGCGCGCCCGGCTGAACAGCTCCGCCCCCAGCTCCTTCTCCAGCGCCCTGATCTGCTGCGACAGCGACGGCTGCGAGACGTGCACCCGCTCCGCGGCCTGCGTGAAGTGCAGGGTCTCGGCCACGGCCACGAAGTACACGAGCTGCTGGAACTGCATAGGCACAGCCTATCGAGATGAGCTGGACCATGTCTTGGACCTGTCGCCACCACCGGCCCTAGCGTCTGTGTCCATGGCTCTGGCAACGCGGACGGACCGACGACCGTCCATGACCCGCACCCTGTGGGGATCGACCGTCGGCAAGAAAACGGTCATGGCCGTGACCGGCCTGATCATGCTCGGCTATCTGGTCGTCCACATGCTGGGCAACCTCAAGATCTTCTTCGGCTCCGACGAATTCAACGGCTACGCCCACTGGCTCCGGACCCTCGGAGAGCCCTTCCTCCACTACGAGTGGGCCCTCTGGATCTTCCGCGTGGTGCTGCTCGTCGCCGTCGTGCTGCACGCGGTGTCGGCGTACCAGCTCAGCCGCCGCGACATCAGGGCGCGCCCCGCCGCCTACGTCCACAAGCGGCGCCGCGCGAGCTACGCCACCCGCACCATGCGCTGGGGCGGCATCATCCTCGGGCTGTTCATCGTCTGGCACCTCCTGGACCTGACCACGCTCACCGTCAACGAGAACGCCCAGCACGGCCGGCCGTACGAGAACGTCGTCGCGACCTTCTCCACCCCCTACGGCAACGCCATCTACCTCACCGCGATGCTCGCCCTCGGCCTGCACATCCGCCACGGCTTCTGGAGCGCCGCCCAGACCCTCGGCGCGGGCAACGCACGGCGCGACCGCGCCCTCAAGACCACCGCCAACGCCCTCGCGCTGGTACTGACGCTGGGATTCATCGCGGTGCCCGTCGCCGTCATGACCGGAATGGTGAAGTGACATGACCTTCCTGGAGTACGAGAACGGCGCACCGATCGCCGACACCAAGGCACCCGAAGGCCCCATCGCCGAGCGCTGGGACCGTCGCCGCTTCGAGGCCAAGCTGGTCAACCCGGCGAACCGCCGCAAGCACACCGTCATCGTCGTCGGCACCGGCCTCGCCGGTGGCTCTGCCGGAGCCACCCTCGCCGAACAGGGCTACCACGTGGTCCAGTTCTGCTACCAGGACTCACCGCGCCGCGCCCACTCGATCGCCGCCCAGGGCGGTATCAACGCTGCCAAGAACTACCGCAACGACGGCGACTCCATCCACCGCCTGTTCTACGACACCGTCAAGGGCGGCGACTTCCGCGCCCGCGAGTCCAACGTCCACCGTCTCGCCCAGATCTCCGTCGAGATCATCGACCAGTGCGTCGCCCAGGGCGTGCCCTTCGCCCGCGAGTACGGCGGCCTCCTCGACACCCGCTCCTTCGGCGGTGTCCAGGTCTCCCGGACCTTCTACGCCCGCGGCCAGACGGGCCAGCAGCTGCTCCTCGGCGCCTACCAGGCGCTGTCCCGGCAGATCGCGGCCGGCAACGTCGAGCTGCATCCGCGCACCGAGATGCTCGACCTGATCGTCGTCGACGGGCGGGCCAGGGGCATCGTGGCCCGCGATCTGATCAGCGGGAGGATCGACACCTACTTCGCCGACGCGGTGGTCCTGGCCAGCGGCGGCTACGGCAACGTCTTCTACCTGTCGACGAACGCCATGAACTCGAACGCCACCGCCGTCTGGCGGGCCCACCGGCGCGGTGCCTACTTCGCCAACCCCTGCTTCACCCAGATCCACCCCACCTGCATCCCGCGCACCGGCGACCACCAGTCCAAGCTGACGCTGATGAGCGAGTCGCTGCGCAACGACGGGCGGATCTGGGTCCCGAAGGCGAAGGGCGACACCCGCCCGGCGAACGCGATCCCGGAGGACGAGCGCGACTACTACCTGGAGCGCATCTACCCCTCCTTCGGCAACCTCGTGCCGCGCGACATCGCCTCGCGCGCGGCGAAGAACGTCTGCGACGAGGGACGGGGCGTCGGCCCCGGCGGCCAGGGCGTCTACCTCGACTTCGCCGACGCGATCCGCCGGATGGGCCGGGCCAAGGTCGAGGAGAAGTACGGCAACCTTTTCGACATGTACGAGCGGATCACCGCGGAGAACCCGTACGAGGTGCCGATGCGGATCTATCCCGCCGTGCACTACACGATGGGCGGACTCTGGGTCGACTACGACCTCCAGACCAACGTCCCCGGCCTCTTCGCGATCGGCGAGGCCAACTTCTCCGACCACGGCGCCAACCGCCTCGGTGCGTCCGCGCTGATGCAGGGACTCGCCGACGGCTACTTCGTCCTCCCGTCGACCATCAACGACTACCTCGCCCGCAGCCCGCACCTGGACGCCCTCGACGCATCGCACCCCGTGGTGGCCGACGTTCTCGCCGAGACCGAGGACCGGCTCCGGCTGCTCCTCGCCGTCGACGGCGACCGCACGCCCGACTCCTTCCACCGTGAACTCGGCGAGCTGATGTGGGAGTTCTGCGGAATGGCCCGCACCGAGGAGGGGCTGCGCAAGGCCCTGGACCGGATCCCGCAGATCCGCGAGGAGTTCTGGCGCCGGATCAAGGTTCCCGGTACCGGCGAGGAGTTCAACCAGTCGCTGGAGAAGGCCAACCGCATCGTCGACTACCTGGAGCTCGCCGAGCTGATGTGTCTCGACGCGCTGAACCGGAGCGAATCCTGCGGCGGTCACTTCCGTGAGGAGTCCCAGACCGCCGACGGCGAGGCGGAGCGGAGGGACGAGGAGTTCTCGTACGCCGCCGCCTGGGAGTTCACCGGCACCGGCGAAGCCCCCGTCCTGCACAAGGAAGACCTCGTCTTCGAGTACGTCCACCCCACCCAGCGGAGCTACGCATGAAGCTCAGACTGCGCGTCTGGCGCCAGCAGAACACCGACACCCCCGGCGCCATGGCCACCTACGAGGTGGACGGGATCTCGCAGGACATGTCGTTCCTGGAGATGCTCGACACCCTCAACGAGGAACTCATCCTGCGCGGTGAGGACCCCGTCGCCTTCGACCACGACTGCCGCGAGGGCATCTGCGGTGCCTGCTCGCTCGTCATCAACGGCGACGCGCACGGCCCCGAGCGCACCACCACCTGCCAGCTCCACATGCGGTCGTTCCAGGACGGCGACACGATCGACGTCGAGCCGTGGCGTGCCTCCGCCTTCCCGGTGGTGAAGGACCTGGTCGTGGACCGCTCGGCCTTCGACCGGATCATCCAGGCCGGCGGCTACATCTCGGTGCCGACCGGCGCCGCCCCCGAGGCCCACGCGACCCCGGTCCCCAAGGCCGACGCCGACACCGCCTTCGAGCACGCCGAGTGCATCGGCTGCGGCGCGTGCGTCGCGGCCTGCCCCAACGGCTCGGCGATGCTCTTCACCTCGGCGAAGATCAACCACCTCAACGTGCTGCCCCAGGGCGCCCCCGAGCGCGAGACCCGGGTGCTCGACATGGTCGCGGCCATGGACGAGGAGGGCTTCGGCGGCTGCACCCTGACCGGTGAGTGCGCCACCGCGTGCCCCAAGGGCATCCCGCTGCCGTCCATCACGGCGATGAACCGGGAATGGCTGCGGGCGACGCGCAAGGTCAACCGGTAGGGCCGACGAGGAGCCGGCCGGCCTGCGGACGCCGAGACGCGCCGGTCCGGCCGCCGGTCCGGTCGCCGAGTCGTACCGTCACGTGAACGACCCGTGGCGGCCCGCGCCGTCCGCGAAGCGTTCCGCGCCCTTCTGAGTCTCCCCGGCGGTGAGCGGGACAAGGCCGTGCCGGTACTCGCCGGCCAGCGCGTCCGCTTCGGTCAAGCCGTGCTGTTCGTGCACGGAGAGCCGGTCGTGGCGGAGACAGAGCTGCGGGAACGCCGCGATCTCCCGGGCGAGTTGCTCCGCCGCCCTGCGTGCGTCGCCGGTCGGCACCAGCCGGTTGGCGAGCCCGATGTCGAGCGCCTCGGCGGCCGGGACGGGCCGGCCGGTGAGGATCATGTCCATGGCGCGGCTCTCGCCGATCAGCCGCGGCAGCCGCACCGTGCCGCCGTCGATCAGCGGAACGCCCCAGCGTCGGCAGAACACCCCGAAGACCGCGTCCTGTTCGGCTACCCGCAGATCGCACCAGAGCGCGAGTTCCAGTCCACCGGCCACCGCATGTCCGGAGACCGCGGCGATGACGGGCTTGGTCAGCCGCATCCGGGTGGGACCCATCGGCCCGTCGCCGTCGGCGGTGACCTTGTTTCCGCGCTCGGTGCCGATGCCCTTGAGGTCGGCGCCCGCGCAGAACGTACCTCCCTCGCCCCACAGCACCGCGACCGCCGCCTCCTCGTCCGCCTCGAAGCGGCGGAACGCGTCCGCGAGCAGGGCTGCCGTCGGGCCGTCGACCGCGTTGCGCACCTCGGGGCGGCTGAGGACCACCGTCAGCACGGGGCCGTCTCGTTCGGTCCGTACGGATGGACTGTCGTCGTTCATCGTTCGCCCTCCTCGGTGACCGGCCCGGCACGGGACATGGTCGCGCGACCACGGGGCCGACGCTGCCTTTGGCATATGTTCAGGCCAGATTTTTCCTGTGACTCCCGGCACGCACGACACGCACATTGTGAAGATCTTTCACGTGATCGTCACATTCGGGCCCGGACTTCACGTCCGGAGGTCCGGGGGAGCGCGCGGACCGCAAGATCGGCCTTGTTCAACCCTGCACTGTGTGTGACGACATGTCCGTATGGCGGCCAACCCGTTCCCGGCGATTTCTGCCCATTGCCGACCGGGCGGTAGTCATGGCGACGGCGGTACCGACCGACCAGCGGAACCGCCGTACGACCACATCCACTTGGGGGTAACGCATGTCCGGAATCACCCGCCGCCAGGCCCTGGGCGCGGCCGCCGGTGCCGCCACGGGCCTCGCCGTCGCCGGTGCCGCCTACGGCGGCGCGGCACAGGCCGCAGCCGATCCGCAGAACGAGCCCGGTACGCCCGGCTCCTTCGACGAGGTCTACAAGGGCCGCCGTATACAGGGCGGACCGTCGCACGACGGCGGCCACGGGGGCGGTCACGGAGGCGGCGGCGACCACGGAGGCCACGGCGGCGGCTACACCGTCCGCATAGACGGCCAGGAGCTCCACGTCATGCGCAACGCGGACGGCACCTGGATCAGCGTGATCAACCACTACGAGCCGCAGGCCACGCCACGCGCCCTGGCCCGCGCCGCCGTCACCGAACTCCAGGGCGCCGCCCTCGTCCCGCTCGCCCTCGTCTGATCCGGAGCACCACCGCCATGACCATACGCAAGAACCAGGCCCAGCTCAGCGCCGACGAGAAGCGACGCTTCGTCAACGCCCTCCTCGCCCTCAAGCGCAACGGGCAGTACGACACCTTCGTCACCACCCACAACGCCTTCATCATGAGCGACACGGACACCAGCGACCGCGTGGGTCACCGCTCGCCGTCGTTCCTGCCGTGGCACCGCAGATTCCTCATCCAGTTCGAGCAGGCCCTGCAGTCCGTGGACCCGACCGTGGCACTCCCGTACTGGGACTGGACCGCCGACCGCACCACCGCCTCCTCGCTCTGGGCCGCCGACTTCCTCGGCGGCACCGGCCGCGCCCGGGACGGACAGGTCATGGACGGCCCCTTCGCGGCCGCCTCCGGAGGCTGGAACATCAACGTCCGCGTCGACGGCCGCGGTTACCTCCGGCGCGCCCTCGGGTCCGGCGGGCGGCAGCTCCCGACGAAGGCCGAGACCGACTCCGTCCTCGCCATGTCCACCTACGACGCACCGCCGTGGAACAGCGCCTCGGACGGCTTCCGCAACCACCTCGAAGGGTGGCGCGGTGTCAACCTGCACAACCGCGTGCACGTCTGGGTCGGCGGCCAGATGGCGACCGGAGTCTCCCCGAACGATCCGGTGTTCTGGCTCCACCACGCGTTCATCGACAAGCTCTGGGCCCAGTGGCAGCAGCGCCACCCCGCCTCCCCGTACCTCCCGGCCGCCGGCACACCGGATGTCGTGGACCTGCACGACACCATGCGCCCGTGGAACGACGTGACACCCGCGGACATGCTGGACCACACGCCGCACTACACGTACGACACGGCCGCCTGACCCACCACGGGACCCGCGCCCCGGACGTCACTCGACGGCACCGGGGCCCGGACTCCCGCCGGTCGCGCGGCCGAGCGCTGTGGCGAGATACGGCGCGGTGCGGCTCCCCGCCGCCCGCGCCACCTCCGCCGGGGTGCCCTCCGCCACGATCCGCCCGCCTTCGTCCCCGCCGCCCGGGCCCAGGTCCAGCACCCAGTCGGCGCCCACCACCACGTCCATGTCGTGCTCGACGACCACCACCGAGTGCCCGGCGTCGACCAGGTCGTGCAGCCGGCGCATCAGCACCTCCACATCCGCCGGATGCAGCCCGGTGGTCGGTTCGTCCAGGACGTACAGCGTGTGGCCCCGGTGCTGCCGCTGCAGCTCGGTGGCGAGCTTGATGCGCTGCGCCTCGCCGCCGGACAGTTCGGTCGCCGGCTGGCCGAGCCGCAGATAGCCGAGGCCGACGTCCAGCAGCGCCGCGAGGCTCCGCAGCGCCGCCGGGGTGCCGGCGAAGACCTCCGCCGCCGCCTCCACGGTCAGATCGAGCACGTCGGCGACGGTCAGCCCGCCGTGCCGTACTTCGAGGGTCTCCGGGTTGTAGCGCGCCCCGTGGCACTCCGGGCACGGCGCGTACGTACTGGGCAGGAAGAGGAGTTCCACGGACACGAAACCCTCGCCCTGGCAGGTCTCGCACCGGCCGCCCGCCACGTTGAAGGAGAACCGCCCGGCCCGGTATCCGCGTGCCCGGGCCTCGTCGGTGGCGGCGAAGAGCTTGCGTACGACATCGAAGAGCCCCGTGTACGTGGCGAGATTGGACCGGGGCGTGCGGCCGATCGGCTTCTGGTCCACGGTCACCAGCCGTTCCACACCCGGAAGCTCCTCCGTGACGGCGCCGACCAGCGTCGACTTCCCCGAGCCCGACACACCGGTGACCGCCGTGAACACACCGAGCGGCAGCCGCGCCGTGAGACCGCGCAGATTGTGCCGGGTGACCGGCCCGACGACGAGTTGCCCGGACGGCTCGCGCACCGGCCGCCGAGGACCCGATCCCGACTCGAAGAGGAAGCGGCGCGTCGCCGACTCCGCCACCTCGGCCAGCCGCTCGGGGGGCCCGCTGTGCAGCACCCGGCCGCCGTGCTCACCGGCCCGCGGCCCCACGTCGACCAGCCAGTCCGCGTGCCGCACCACCTCCAGATGGTGCTCGACCACGAAGACCGTGTTGCCGCTCGCCTTGAGCCGGTCCAGAACGACGATCAGCGCATCCGTGTCCGCCGGGTGCAGCCCGGCCGACGGCTCGTCGAGCACGTACACGACACCGAAGAGCCCGGACCGCAGCTGGGTCGCCAGGCGCAGCCGCTGAAGCTCCCCGCTGGAGAGCGTCGGCGCCGCACGGTCCAGACTCAGATAGCCGAGACCCAGTTCGGTCACCGTGGCGATCCGGGCCAGCAGATCCGCGGTCAGCACCCGCGCCGGCTCGTCACCGGGGCCCTCGCGCAGCACCCGGGCCAGGTCGGTCAGCGGCAGTGTCGCCACCTCGGCGATCGTCCGCCCCGCGAAGGTCACCGCGAGCGCCTCCGGCCGCAGCCTGCTGCCCCGGCACACCGGGCACGGCTCGGCCGTCAGGAAACGCTCGGCCTTCGCGCGCAGGGTCGGGCTCTTGGAATCGGCGAAGGTGTGCAGCACATAGCGCCGGGCGCTCATGTACGTACCCTGGTACGGCCGCTGGATACGGCCCGCCTCGCGGACCGGATGCACCGTCACCACCGGCTGCTCTTCGGTGAACAGGATCCAGTCGCGGTCCTTCTGCTCCAGCTCGCGCCACGGCCGGTCGATGTCGTACCCGAGGGCGTCCAGGACGTCGCGCAGGTTCTTGCCCTGCCAGGCCCCCGGCCACGCGGCGATCGCTCCCTGCCGGACCGACAGCGCGGGTTCCGGCACCAGCAGCTCCTCGGTGGTGCGGTGGATCCGCCCGAGACCGTGGCACTCGGGGCAGGCCCCGGCCGCTGTGTTGGGCGAGAACGCGTCGGAGTCGAGCCGCTCGGCGCCGTCCGGGTACGCGCCGGCCCGGGAGAACAGCATCCGCAGCGAGTTCGACAGCGTCGTGACCGTGCCGACGGAGGAACGCGACGTGGGGGAGGAACGACGCTGCTCCAGGGAGACGGCCGGTGGCAGCCCGGTGATCTCGCCGACCTTCGGTACGCCAACCTGGTGGATGAGCCGGCGCGCGTAGGGGGCGACGGACTCGAAGTAGCGCCGCTGGGCCTCGGCGTAGATCGTGCCGAAGGCGAGCGAGGACTTGCCCGACCCGGAGACGCCGGTGAAGACGGTGAGGGCTTCCCGGGGAATGTCGACGTCGACGTTCCTGAGATTGTGCTCGCGGGCGGCGCGGACGCGGATGTAGGGATCGTGGGGGCCTTGCATACCGCGGATTCTAGGCAGCGGCCGGGACATCCGCGCTGGTCAGCCCCGCGAGCAGGGCGAGAAGGCGGTACGACTCCAGCAGTGCGGCGCGGTCGTACGTACTCGTCGTCACCAGCACCTCGTCCGCGCCGGTGTCGTTGATCACCGCCTCCAGCGCCTCCTTGACCTGCCCCTGCGTGCCGTGGATCGGGCCGCGCAGCCCCGACTCGTAGAACTCCCGCTCCTTCGGGGTCATCGCCAAGGCCTCGATCCGCCCGGCAGGCGCGAGCGGCGGGAACGTGCCGTGTGTGCGGGAGTACGCCATCGCCCACGCCTCCGGCACCAGCAGCCGCCTCGCCTCCTCCTCGCTGCCCGCGACCGCGACGGTGCCCGCCACGACGACGTACGGCTCGTCCGCCCATACGGACGGGCGGAACTCCGCGCGATACCGGTCGACGGCCGCCGACAGCCGGTCCCGCCCCTTCAGGTCGCCGATCACCAGGGGCACCCCGGCGGCGGCGGCGATCCCGGCGCCCTCACCGGTGGCCAGCACGAACGGGGGCACCCGCAGCCCTTCGGAGGGATGGGCGTGCACCTGCGGATGCGCTCGCCGTGTGCCTTGCGGTCCCCGTGATCCCTCGAACCACCCCAGCAGCTCGCTCAACTGCCCCGCGAAGTCCTCGGCGTCGTCCTTCTCGCGCCCGAGCGCCCTGCGGACGCCGCCCGTGAACCCCACCGAGCGGCCGAGGCCCATGTCGATCCGGCCCGGGAAGAGCGACTCCAGTACGCCGAACTGCTCGGCCACCACCAGCGTTCGGTGGTTGGGCAGCATCACCCCGCCCGTCCCGACCCGGATCGTGGACGTCGCGGCGGCCACCGCGGCCGCCAGCACCGTCGGCGCCGACCCGGCCACGCCCGGCACCCCGTGGTGCTCGGCCACCCAGAAGCGGTGGAAGCCCAGCTCCTCCACCTGCCGCGCGAGCCGGACGGTGTCGCGGAGCGCCTGAGGGGCGTCCTGGCCCTCACGGGTTCGGGAGCGGTCCAGTACGGAGAACCGGGTCGAAGCGATCACTGAGCTCATACACGGTTCAACAGGTGTGGGCCATGATGATTCCCGCAGGCCGTACGCTTGGGGCGCGTGACGCAAGCGACGACGCAGACGGGCCGTGAGCCGGGCCGTGAGACAGGCCGGGGCAGCAGACCGCTGGCCGTGTTCGACCTGGACGGCACCCTCGCGGAGAACGGCCACCGCCAGCACTTCCTGGAGCGCAGGCCGCGCGACTGGGCGGGCTTCTTCGCCGCCGCACCTGACGACCCACCGCTCGCCGAGGGCCTGCGGATCGTGGCCGAGGCGGCGGTGGAGTGCGAAGTCGCGTATCTGACCGGCCGGCCGGAGCGCTGCCGGGCGGACACCGTGGCGTGGCTGGAACGGCACGGCCTGCCGGCGGGCCCCATCTGGATGCGCCGCAACGACGACCGGCGCCCCGCCCGGACGACCAAGCTGGACACGTTGCGGCGCCTCGCACGCAGCCGCGAGATCCGCATGCTCGTGGACGACGACGAACTCGTCTGCGACGCCGCCGAACGAGCGGGCTTCCGAGTGGTGCGGGCCCGCTGGGCCGAGGCGTAGCGCCTCAGGCCCGCGGACGCGGGTGCCTCACGCTCCCGGATGTAGGCCCTCGGACGTGGGTGCCTGCTCGCGGACGTGGATGCCTCACGCCCTCGGACACGTCTGCCCTGCGCCCTCGGACGCGGGTGCCTCAGACGTCGCCCTCTGCGTCCTCGAGGCGGAAACCGACCTTCAGGCCGACCTGGTAGTGCTCGATCTCGCCGTCCACGATGTTGCCGCGCACCTGCGTCACCTCGAACCAGTCGAGGCCCCTCAGCGTCTGGTTGGCGCGGGCGATGCCGTTGCGGACGGCCTGGTCGACGCCCTCGTGCGAGGTGCCGACGATCTCAGTGACCCGGTAGGTGTGGTGGGACATGGGATCGCATTCCTCTCGGCCGTGTCAGTGGTTCCCCTCCACGTTGCCCCACCACGCCGAGGCGCGCGAGGCGTCGGCCACCGGCCGCCCGCCGTCGTCCCGGCCCACCGCCAGCCGCGACACGATGCGGTAGCGGTCGCCCCGGTACAGCGAGCGGACGTACTCCACGGGCCGGTCCGCGGCGTCGACGGTGACGCGGTCGAACAGCAGCGCGGGAGAGAGCACCGGCACGTCGAGCAGCCGCGCCTCGTCCTCGCCGAGCACGGTCGGCTCGATCGACTGCGTGGCGTGCGCCAGGCGGATCCCGAGGCGCTCGCGCAGATGGGCGTAGAACCCGCCCTCCATCTGCTCCGGCGACAGGCCCGGGACCAGGTCCGCCGGGATGTGCAGGTGCTCGAGGGCGATCGGCGCCCCGCCCACGAGGCGCAGCCTGGCCACGTACACCAGGGCGGTGGTGGGGGAGACCCGGAGCCGGCGCCCGACGCGGGCGCCGGCCCGGACCTCGCGCAGCTCCAGGACCCGGCTGGTCCACGCACCCGGAGCCCGCGGGGCCGTCCCCGGGCGGTCCTCGGCGACGAGCTCCTGGGTGATCTTGGCCGGGGCGACGAACATCCCGCGCCCGTGCTCGCGCACGAGCCGGCCCGTGGAGACCAGTTCGTCCACGACGGCCCGCAGGGTGGGGCGGGAGACGTCCAGTTCGGCGCAGAGGGTGCGCTCGGAGGGGATCGCGTCGCCCGGATGACGGGTCTCGATCAGAGTGAGCAGCCGGGCCCGCACGCGCTCGCGCTTGACCGCTCCCTTCGCGCGGCTGGTGTCCATGCTTCCTCCCCCGTCGGCGCGGCCGATGCCGGTCAGTATGCATCGCCGGTCGTCGAGGACGTGATGATGCCGTCGTGGGCGGAGTCCCCCGGCGGGATGCCCGGGTGGTGGCCGTCCGTGCGCGGCCGGGGGCCGGGGCTGCCGAGCGCGAGGCGCGAGACGATCCGGTACCGGTCGCCGCGGTAGAGCGAGTGCACGTACTCGACCGGACGGCCGGAGGTGTCGGTGGTCAGCCGCTCGATGAGCAGCGCCGGTGAGAGCACCGGGACGTCGAGCACCGCGGCCTCCGTCTCGTTGACGACGGTCGGTTCGATGGACTGGGTGGCCTCGTCCACCGCCACCCCGTGATGCTCCCTCAGATGGTCGTAGAGGTCACCGGCTTCGAGTTCCTCGGCGGTCAGGGAGTCGGGGACCAGCACGGCGGGGATGTGGAGGTGCTCGATCGCCATGGGGGATCCGTCGACGAGACGGAGCCGCGCGATGTAGACCAGTTCGGCGGCGGGGGAGACCCGCAGCCGGCGGCCGATCCTGGCGCCGGCCTGGATCGTGGCACGCTCCAGGATCCTGCTCGACCAGGAGCCGGAGGCCCGGGGTACCGCGAACGCCGCCGCGTCGGGGGCGAGTTCCTGGGTGATCTTGGCGGGGGCGACGAAGGTGCCGCGCCCGTGCTCGCGCAGGAGCTGGCCGGTGGCGACCAGTTCGTCGACGGCGGTGCGCAGGGTGGGGCGGGAGACGCCCAGTTCGGTGCACAGGGAGCGCTCGGAGGGGATGGCGTCACCCGGCCGGCCCGCCTCGATCAGGCCGAGCAGGTGCTCCCGCACCCGTTCGCGCTTGAGCATCGCACTCGACGAACCACTCTCCATGGGCACCACCCTCTCCGCACACGGGGCAACTGGTCAACTGGTAAGAGGCATTGTAGCTGTCCGGTGTGATGGATGGATCCGCGTGATCGAGTAATGCCCAGTATTTACAAGGGGATTGACGGCGTCACTGGTCCATGCCACCTTCTGGGCACCGGTCTTACCAGTTGACCAATTGGTCAATTCCTTATCGAGGTGCCCGTGAAGATCCGCTTCATCGCCGGTTCCGCAGCGCTCGCCGCGGCCTTCGCCCTCACCGCCTGCGGCCAAGGCTCCCAGTCGTCCGACCCGGACGACGGCCCCCAGAAGCTCACCGTCTGGATCATGAAGGACAGCGTCACCGACGACTTCCTCACCCGCTTCACCCAGGACTTCGAGAAGCAGCACAAGGACATGGACCTGGACATCCAGATCCAGGAGTGGGACGGCATCGGCGAGAGGGTCACCGCGGCCCTGGCCGGCAACGACGCACCCGACGTGATCGAGGTCGGCAACACCCAGGTCGCCCAGTACGCCGCGAGCGGCGGCGTCAAGGACCTCAGCGGCAAGGTGGGGGAGCTGCAGGGCGCCGACTGGCTCCCCGGCCTCGCCGAGCCGGGGAAGATCGACGGCAAGCAGTACGGCATCCCGTGGTACGCCGCCAACCGGGTCGTGATCTACAACAAGGACCTCTTCGCCAAGGCGGGGATCGCCGCCCCGCCGAAGACCCGCGACGAGTGGCTCGCCACCACGGCGAAGCTCAACCGCGGCGCCACACAGGGCATCTACCTCCCCGGCCAGAACTGGTACACCCTCGCCGGCTTCGTCTGGGAGGACGGCGGCGAGCTGGCCGAGGAGAGCGGCGGCACCTGGCGGGGCGCGCTCGACAGCCCCGAGGCGCTGAGCGGCATGGACTTCTACCGGCAACTCCAGGCGCTCGGCAAGGGGCCGAAGGACTCCGACGAGGCCAAGCCCCCGCAGGCCGAGGTCTTCGCCAAGGGCGACGTCGCGCAGGTCATCTCCGTACCCGGCGGAGCGAAGATCGTCGAGGAGGCAAATCCGGCCCTCAAGGGCAAGCTCGGCTTCTTCCCGATCCCCGGCAGGACGGCGGACAGGCCGAGCGCGACCTTCACCGGCGGCTCCGACCTGATCGTTCCCGAGGCCTCGGCACACCACGACGCCGCGTACGAGGTGGTCAAGGCGCTCGCCGGGGAGAAATGGCAGTCGGACATGGCGCGGACCATGAGCTACGTCCCGAACCGGACCTCGCTCGCCCACGTCATCCAGGACAACGAGGGCACCGCCGCGATGGCCGCCGCCGCCGCGCAGGGCCGGGCGACCCCCAACTCACCGCAGTGGGCGGCGGTCGAGGCCACCAACCCCATCAAGCAGTACATGACGGCCGTCCTCACCGGGGACGACCCCGCCACGGCGGCCAAGGCGGCGTCCGACAGCATCACCAAGACGCTCGGCTCATGAGCCGAACGGCACCCGCCCGTGTCGTGAGCCGTGCACAACGGGCGCGGCTCACGAACCGGGCGGCACCGGTGCGCGCCGCCTGGCCCTACCTCCTCGTCGCACCCACCGTCATCGGCGGCGTCCTGCTGCTCGGCTACCCGCTCGTGCGCAACCTGGTGATCTCCGTCCAGCACTACGGCATGGGCGAACTCATCCGCGGAGGGGCCGAGTTCGCGGCGTTCGACAACTACGCGCGGATCCTCTCCGACCCGCAGCTGTGGGAGGTCGTACGCCGCACCGGTTGGTGGACCCTGGTCAACGTCGTCCTGATCATGGTCATCGGGACACTGGTGGCGCTGATGATGCAGCGTCTCGGCAAGCGGATGCGCATGCTCGTCATGAGCGGACTCGTCCTCGCCTGGGCCAGCCCCGTCATCGCCACCACCACCGTCTTCCAGTGGCTCTTCTCCTCCCGCCTCGGCATCGTCAACTGGTTCCTCACCGCGCTCGGCCTCGACTCGTTCCGGGACTTCTCCTGGATGGCGGACGGCACGGCCGCCTTCTGGGTCCTCGTCCTCCTCGTGGTGTGGCAGTCGGTGCCCTTCGCCGCCATCACCCTCCACTCGGCGCTGCTGACCGTGCCGGAGGAGCTGTACGAGTCCGCGCGGCTGGACGGGGCGGGCGGCTGGCGGATCTTCCGCTCCGTCACCCTCCCCATCCTCCGGCCCGTCTTCGGCCTTGTCCTGTGTCTGGAGATCATCTGGGTCTTCCGCTGCTTCGCCCAGATCTGGGCGGTCACCAGGGGAGGCCCGGGCGACGCCACCACGACGCTGCCCGTGCACGCCTACCGCGTGGCCCAGTCGCTGCACCGCTACGACCTCGGCGCGGCCGTGTCCACGCTCACCGTCGTGCTGCTGATCGCCGTACTCGTCCCGTACTTCCGCCAGCTGCTCCGCCAGGAGGCCGACCGGTGAAAGCGCCCCCGATCCTGCGCCGACTGCCCCTCGACGCGGGCGCGCTGATCGTCTTCGTCCTCTCGGTGTTCCCCGTGTACTGGATGATCCTCACCGCGTTCAAGCCCACCCGGGACATCCAGGCGGAGACCCCGGTCTTCTGGCCGGCGTCGCTCACGCTGGAGCACTTCGCCACGGCGGTCCGCGCGGACGGCTTCACCCAGTTCTGGCGCAACAGCTTGCTCGTCACGCTCAGTTGTGTCGTCCTCGCGCTCGTCGTCGCGCTGGGCTCGGCGTTCGCCGTCTCCCGGATGCGCTGGAAGGGCCGCAGGGCCTTCATCCTCATGGTCTTCATCGCGCAGGTCGCGCCCTGGGAGGCGCTGCTCATCCCCATGTACGTCATCGCCCGCGACACCGACATGCTCGACCGGCTGCCGACGCTCACCCTCATCTACTTCATGATCACGCTGCCGTTCACCATCGTGACCCTGCGGTCGTTCCTCGCCGCCGTCCCCGTCGAGCTGGAGGAGGCCGCCCAGGTCGACGGCTGCACCCGCGCCGAGGCATTCCGCCGCGTCACCCTCCCGCTGCTCGCCCCCGGACTGCTCGCCACCTCGCTCTTCGGATTCATCACCGCCTGGAACGAGTTCGCCTTCGCCAACATGCTGATCATCAAGAACCAGGACGACCGCACCCTGCCCGTCTGGCTCTCCTCCTTCTCCAACGTCTTCGGCACCGACTGGGGCGCCACGATGGCCGCCTCGACCCTCTTCGCCCTGCCCGTCCTCCTCCTCTTCCTGGTGCTCCAGCGCCGGGTCGCCGCCGGGCTGACCGGCGGCGCGGTCAAGGGATAGGGGGCGCGTCGTGTCCGCACCCCCGCGCCCGGCGCCCGCGATCGTCCCGAGCCCCCACCGGCTCACCCCGTTGTCCGGCAGGTTCACCTTCGACACGGACACCGCCCTGCGCGTCGCCCCCGGCGCGGAGCACGCAGCCGTGCTCCTGCGGGAACTCCTCACCCCCGCCACGGGACTGCCCCTGCCCACCCACTCCGACGGACGGGTCGTCCTCGCCCTCGACCCGGCCCTCATCGGACTCGGAACGGAGGGATACGGACTCACCGCCGGGCCCGACGCCGTCCTGCTGCGCGCAGCCCGCCTCGAAGGACTGCTGCGCGGCATCCAGACGCTCCGCCAGCTCCTGCCGCCCGACGCCCTTTCGGACACCCCCGTCCGGGGCACCACCTGGTCCGTCCCCTGTGTACAGATCACCGACGTGCCCCGGTTCTCCTGGCGCGGCGCGATGCTCGACGTCGCCCGCCACTTCCAGCCGGTCGCGTTCCTGCGCCGCTACGTCGATCTGCTGGCCCTGCACAAGCTCAACGTCCTCCACCTCCATCTCACCGACGACCAGGGCTGGCGCATGCCCGTCGCCGCCTACCCCGAGCTCACCGAGGTCGGCGGCCTCCCGCACGGCGGCGCCTACACCCGTGCCGAGCTCGCCGGCCTCGTCGCCCACGCCGCGGCACGCGGAGTGGCCGTCGTGCCCGAGATCGAGATGCCCGGCCATGTGCGCGCCGCCCTCGCCGCCTATCCGCACCTCGGCAACGACCCGGGCCGGCGCCTCGGTGTGTGGCGGCAGTGGGGTGTCTGCGACACCGTCCTCGGCGTCCACGACGAGGTCCTCGACTTCTGCCGGACGGTCCTCGACGAGGTCATGGACACCTTTCCCGGCCGCCATGTGCACATCGGCGGCGAGGAGTGCCCGACGACCGAGTGGGAGCGCTCCCCGGCCGCGCTCCGCCGGGCAGCCGACGAGGGGCTCGACGGACCGAAGGCCCTGCACGGCTGGTTCATGCGGCGGATCGGGGCCCATCTCACCGCGGCCGGACGGACCCCTCTCGGATGGACCGAGACCGGCGAGGACCTCCCCGCCGGCTTCACCGTCCTGCCCTGGCGCGACGCGGCCCACGGTCTCACCGCCGCGCGCCGCGGCCACGACGTGATCATGGCGCCGTACCGCTCGACCTATCTCGACTACCCGCAGTCCGACGACCCCGGCGAACCGCCCGGCCAGCCCGGCGGCATCGTCGACCTGCGCACGGTCCACGAGACCGAACCCGCCCCCGCCGACTGGGAACCCGAGGCCGCCGCCCGCGTCCTCGGCACCCAGGCCCAGCTGTGGACCGAGTACGTGCCCACGCCCGCGCACGCCGAGTACCTGTCCTTCCCCCGGCTGTGCGCACTCGCCGAGACCGCCTGGTCCGGCCGCCGCGACTGGCCCGGCTTCCAGGAGCGGCTGCACCACCACCGCGTCCGGCTCGACACTCTCGGTGTGCCGCGCCGGCCCCCCACCAACGCCTCAGGAGAGGACAGCTCATGAACCTCAGACGCACCCGGATACGCGCGGCCCTCGCCGCCGCCCTCGTCGCCGGCGTCGGCTGCGCCACGCTCACCGCGGTGCCCGCGGCGGCAGCCGGTGAGCAGGTCAAGGTCCAGTACCGGCAGAGCTCCACCGGCGGAGACCAGGCCGAGCCCTGGTTCAAGGTGGTCAACACCGGCTCCGCCTCCGTCGCGCTCGGCCAGGTCAAGCTCCGCTACTACTTCAAGGCCGAGGCCGGCGCCTCGTACACCTACGCCTGTTCCTGGGCGGTGAAGGGCTGCGCCAACATCACCGGCACCTTCGGGACTCTCGCCAACCCGACCGCCACCGCCGACCGTTATCTGGAGATCGGCTTCACGGCGGGCGCGGGCAGCCTCGCCCCCGGCGCCGACACCGGCGACATGCAGCTGCGCTTCTACCGCTCCAACTGGCAGTCCCTCGTCCAGAGCGACGACTACTCCTTCGGGCCCACCCAGACCGCGTACGGGGACTGGACCAAGGTCACCGCGACCGTCGGCGGCAGCCTGGTCTGGGGCACGGCGCCGGCGGGCAACGACCCCGACCCCGATCCGACCGATCCGACCGACCCGCCGCCCACCGGCGCGGCCCTCTTCGACGACTTCACCTACACCTCGCACACCGACCCGGCGATCAGCGCACACGGCTGGAGCGTACGGTCCAACTCCGGCGGCCCCGGGGTGCCCGGCGCCACCTGGGCCCCCGAGAACGTCACCTTCGCCCTGGAGGGGACGAACTCGGTGATGAACCTGGAGACGTCCACGGCGGGTACGGCCCAGTCGACGGAGATGACCGAAGTCCTGACCCGCGCCTCGAAGTTCAGGAACGGGACCTACGCGGCGCGCGTCAAGTTCTCCGACACGCCCAAGAACGGCGGCCCGGACGGCGACCGCCTCGTCCAGACGTTCTTCACCATCAACGACCTCAAGGCGCCGATGGCGGACGACTACGCCGAGTACGACTTCGAGTACCTGCCCAACGGCGGCTGGGGCGAGCCGTCCAGCATCCTCTACTCCACCTCGTGGGAGACCTACCGGCCCGACCCCTGGGAGGCCGTCAACCAGCACTCCGAGGTCCGGGCCAGCTACGCCGGCTGGCACGACCTGGTCTTCACCATCGACAACAACAACATCGTCTACTACGTCGACGGGCAGGAGTTCGGCCGGCACACCTATCTGCCCGAGCGGCCGATGTCGATCAACTTCAACCACTGGCTGATCGACCTGGCGGGTCAGCCGAGCACCACGCCGCGCGCCTACGACCAGAAGGTCGACTACGTGCTGCACGTGAAGGACCAGGTGCTCACCCCGGCGCAGGTGGCGGCCAAGGTCGCGGCCTACCGGTCGGCCGGCACGGCCTTCGAGGACACGGTGCCCGCGAGCCAGTGACCGGGTGCCCCGGGCCGGGCGGGCGAGGCGTCCCCTCGCCCGCCCGGTGGCACGGAGGGTTGACCATCTGATTGGTCCATACCAAAATCCGGCCAACACCCGCGCGAACTTTTCGCTCCCCCCACGTCGGGTTCCCGTTCCGTGCCCACACGAGAAGGTGACCTCACGTGAAGAACCGCATGCTGGCCTGCGCCCTCGCCCTGGCGTCCGCCACCGCGTCGAGCGGATGCGCACTGCTGCCCGGCAGTGCTTCCGGCGACCGGACGGTCAGGGTCTGGCTGATGAAGGACAGCGTCTCCGACGACTTCCTCGAACGCTTCACCACCGAGTTCGAGCAGACCCACCCCGGCATCGAACTGGACATCACCTTCCAGGAATGGACCGGGATCGGGAAGAAGGTCACCGCCGCCCTCGACAGCGACGAGGCTCCGGACGTCATCGAGGTCGGCAACACCCAGGTCGCGCAGTACGCGGAGAGCGACGGACTGCTCGACCTCACGCTGGAGTCCGTACGGGATCTCGGCAGCGAGGAATGGCTGCCGGGCCTCGCCCAGCCCGGCAGCGTCCGCGGCACGCAGTACGGCATCCCCTGGTACGCCGCCAACCGTGTCGTCGTCTACAACAAGGACCGCTTCGCCGAGGCGGGGATCACCCGGCCCCCGAAGACCCGCGCCCAGTGGATCAAGGACACCGAGAAGCTCAACAAGCACGGCAACCAGGGCATCTACCTCTCCGGACAGGACTGGTACACCCTGGCCGGGTTCATCTGGGACGAGGGCGGTGACCTCGCCGTCGACCGCGGCGGCGTCTGGGAGGGAACGCTGCACGAGCCCGCCGCGGTGCGCGGGATGACGTTCTACAAGAAGCTCCAGGCACTGGGCGAGGGCCCGGAGAACGCGGACGAGATGACGCCACCGCAGACGGGTGTGTTCGCCGAGGGGAACGTCGCCCAGATCATCACCACCCCGTCGGCCGCCACACTGATCGAGAAGGAGAACCCGGCGCTGAAGGGCAGACTCGGCTTCTTCCCCGTCCCCGGGAAGACCGCCGAGAGACCCGGCGCCGTCTTCACGGGCGGCTCCGATCTGATCATTCCCAGGAAAGCCTCCGAACGCGCCGCAGCGATCGAGGTCGTCAAGGCTCTCGCGGGTGAACGCTGGCAGACCGATCTGGCCAGGACCATGAGCTACGTACCCAACAAGACCACTCTCGCACCGGTCATCGAGGGGCAGGAGGGCACCGCCGCCATGGCCGCCGGCGCCGCCCGGGGCCGTGCCACACCGAACTCGCCGCAGTGGGCCGCCGTCGAGGAGGACAACCCGATCAAGCCGTATATGACGGCCGTGCTGCGGGGCGACGATCCGGGAAAGGCCGCCAGGAACGCCTCCGACCGCATCTCCGACACCCTCGCAAGCGGCTGATCGCACGGTGCCCGGCGCTCACGTGAGGCTCCGGTGCCCCCTCGCCGCCCGCGGTCGCCCGTCATTCAGATGGCGCACATCCGCACTCCGCACCCCCGTCATGTCGAATCCAGCCGGTCACGGAATTAGTTAGGTGCCGGACCGCCGCAGGCGCGGTCCGTCCCCACCGTCCGGCAAGGAGACCGCCATGCCCGCATCGCCAGCCCTCGTCCCGGCCCCGCTCATGTCCGCCGCCGAACCCCGTTACGTGGTGTCCCTCGCCCGTGACCAGGACGACGTACGGGCCGCACAGCGGCTGCGCCACCAGGTGTTCGCCGGCGAGATGGGTGCCCGGCTGGAGGGCCCCGAGCCCGGCCTCGACATCGACGCCTTCGACGCGTACTGCGACCACATCCTGGTGCGCCACGAGGACACCGGCGAGGTCGTCGGCACCTACCGGGTGCTGCCGCCCGAGCGCGCGAAGGTCGCGGGCCGGCTGTACTCCGAGACCGAGTTCGACCTCGCCCGGCTCGAGCCCATCCGCGACGACCTCGTGGAGGTCGGCCGTTCGTGCGTCCACCCCGCGCACCGCAACGGCGCCGTCATCGCCCTCATCTGGGCGGGCCTCGCGCGCTACATGACCCGCACGGGCCACACCTGGCTGTCCGGCTGCTGCTCGATCCCGCTCGCCGACGGCGGCACGCTCGCGGCCGCGACCTGGGACACGGTCAAGGCCAAGCACCTCGCCCCCGAGGAGTACTGGGTCACCCCGCACAAGCTCTGGAGCGCCGACGGCATCGCCCGCCCCGAGGGCCGCACCGAGCTCCCGCCGCTGCTGCGCGGTTACCTCCGCCTCGGCGCCTGGGTGTGCGGCGCGCCCGCCCACGACCCGGACTTCGGCGTCGCCGACCTGTACGTCCTGCTGTCGCTGCGCCGCACCAACCCCCGCTACCTGCGCCACTTCCTCTCGCTGGCGCCGGTGAAATGAGCGTCTGGCTTCCCACCGCGCCCTGCACCCCGGCCGGCTGCGCGAGCCCGCAGTGGCCGACCGTCGGGCGGCTCACCGCCGTCCTGCGGCTGATCGCCGGTGCGTCGGCGGTCCTCGCGGGCGTCGTCCTGTCCCCGCTGGCGATCCCGCTCGGCCCGCGGGGCCGTGCCCGGCTGGTCGGGCTGTGGTGCCGCACCGTGATCCGGGCCTTCGGGGTACGGATACGGATCACGGGTCCCGTGCCCGCGAGCGCGCCGGGCACCGGGCAGCGCCCGGCGGCCGGCACGCTCGTCGTCCCCAACCACATCTCCTGGCTCGACATCCCGCTCGTCGCCGCCGTGCTGCCCGGACGGATGCTCGCCAAGCGCGAGGTGCGGCAGTGGCCCGTCCTCGGGCCGCTCGCCGGATTCGGCGGGACGCTCTTCGTGGACCGGGACAGACTGCGCGCCCTGCCCGGGGTTGTCAGGGTCATGGCCGAGGGGCTCCGGTCCGGCGCACGGGTGATCGTCTTCCCCGAGGGGTCCACCTGGTGCGGCAGGGAGAAGGGGCGCTTCCGGCACGCGGCGTTCCAGGCGGCGATCGACGCCGGTGCGACCGTGCAGCCCGTACGGATCAGCTACGGGCCCGTCGGTGCCGCGGCGTTCGTCGGCGACGATCCGCTGGCCACCTCGCTCTGGCGGGTCGCGACGGCCGCCGGGCTCACGGCGGAGATCACGCTGCTGCCGCCGATCCCTGCGGCCGCCCACCCCGACCGCCGCGCACTGGCCCGCGCGGCACAGCGCGCCGTGGCCGGGACGACGGCGGGCAACCACGCCGCCGCCCCGCACCTGGTGCGTGTGGCAATCCCCGGTCAGACCGCCGTCGACAGGGACAGCGCGAACCTGCCCTCCGCGTCCGTCCACCACTCGACCAGCTTCATCCCGGCATCCGCGAGTTCGGAACGCACCCCTTCCTGACGGAACTTCGCCGACACCTCCGTACGGATCTCCTCACCCGCCTCGAACGGCACCACCAGGTCCAGCTCGCGGATCTTCACGCTCACCGCCTCCCGCGCCCGGAGCCGCATCTCGATCCACTCCTCCCGCGCGTTCCACACGGCGACATGCCCGAACCGGTCCGCGGGGAAGTCCGCACCCAGCTCCCGGTTCATCACCGCCAGCACGTTCTTGTTGAACTCGGCGGTGACACCGGCCGCGTCGTCGTACGCCGCGACCAGGACCCGCTCGTCCTTCACCAGGTCCGTGCCGACCAGCAGCGCGTCCCCCGGCGCGAGGAGGGCCCGTACGGACTTCAGGAACGCGGCCCGTTCGGCCGGCAGCAGGTTGCCGATCGTCCCGCCGAGGAAGGCGACGAGGCGCGGCCCGGGTGTCTCCGGCAGGGCCAGCACCCGGGTGAAGTCGGCGATCAGCGCGTGGACATGGAGGTCCGGACGCTCGGCGAGCAGTGACCGGGCCGCCCCGGTCAGCGCGCTCTCGCTGACGTCCACCGGCACATAGCTGTGCAGCCCGTCGAGGGCGTCCAGCAGATACCGGGTCTTCTCCGACGAACCCGAGCCCAGCTCCACCAGGGTGCGGGCGTCGGTCGCCGCCGCGATCTGCGCCGCCCGGGCCACGAGGATCTCCCGCTCGGCGCGGGTCGGGTAGTACTCGGGAAGCCGGGTGATCTCCTCGAACAGCTCACTTCCGCGGGCGTCGTAGAACCACTTGGGCGGCAGCTCCTTGGGCGTACGGGTCAGGCCGCGCAGCACATCGGTGCGCAGCGCGGCGCTGGTGGCGTCCTCGGGCAGGGTGCGGGTCAGCTGGAACGGGCTCACGCGGATGGCTCCTTGAGCGGGGTCAGTAGTACGTCGGTACCGGTGGCCGCGAGCAGCGTGCGGTCGGGCACCTCGCACCAGTGGGGGTCGTCGTCGTACGGCTCCGAGGCCACGACCGTGCTCCGGCCGGGGCCGGCCAGATACCAGAGCGTGTCGCCCCAGGCGGTCGCGGTGATCGTCACACCGTCGGTGAGCAGCAGATTGAGCCGGGACTCCGGGGCGGCGGCCGCCACCTCCAGGACGGTCCCGGCGAGCGCCTCGCCCATCTCGTCGCCGTCCCGGAGCCTGTGCATCACCAGGGCCCAGACGAACGCCGAGTCGCAGCGCGACTCCAGCGACAACAGTTCGGCGGCGGGCAGCGCGGCGGCGAGCGGCGCGACGCTGCCCGGCCAGCCCCTGACGGCGCCGTTGTGGCTGAACAGCCACGGCCCGGCGGCGAACGGAGCCGCCGCGGCCTCACCGTCCGCGCCCGCCTCGGTCGCGTCCCGCACGGCGGCCAGCAGCGCCTCGCTGCGGACCACCCGGACGAGGTCCGCGAAGGACTGGTCGGCCCAGACCGGCCCGGCACGGCGGTAGCGGGCCGGGACCGGATCGCCCTCGGCGTACCAGCCGACGCCGAAACCGTCGGCGTTGACCGTGCCGTACCGCTGCCGGCGCGGCGCCCAGGACTGCCGCAGCAGTCCGTACGGCGGCTCCACCAGCAGCTCGCCCAGAGCCGTCGGCCGCCCCAGGAAGGCGATGTGACGGCACATCAGGCGTCCCTGGCGGTGCGGAAACCGGAGAAGATCTGCCGGCGCACCGGCAGGTCCCAGTTGCGGAACGTGCCCCGGCACGCCACTTGGTCCACGGCGAACGAACCACCCCGCAGCACCTTGTGGCCGGGCCCGAAGAACACCTCCGAGTACTCGCGGTACGGGAACGCCAGGAAGCCCGGGTAGGGCAGGAAGTCGCTCGACGTCCACTCCCACACGTCGCCGATCAGCTGCCGCACCCCGAGTGGCGAGGCACCGTCCGGGTACGCCCCGGCGGCCGCGGGCCGCAGATGCCGCTGGCCCAGGTTGGCCCGCGTCGCGGTCGGGTCCTCGTCGCCCCACGGATAGCGCCGCGAGCGGCCGGAGACGGGATCGTGCCGTGCGGCCTTCTCCCACTCGGCCTCCGTCGGCAGCCTCCGCCCGGCCCAGCGGGCGTACGCGTCCGCCTCGTACCAGCTGACGTGCAGGACGGGCTCGTCCTCCGGCACCGGCTCGGTCACCCCGAACCTGCGGCGCAGCCACTGGCCGCCCTCGCGCCGCCAGAACAACGGCGCGGTGATGCCGTGCTTGCGGATCTGGTCCCAGCCCTCCGGCGCCCACCAGCGCTCGTCGGTGTAGCCGCCCTCCGCGATGAACGCCTGGAAGGCGCCGTTGGTGACGGGCGTGGTGTCGATGAAGTACGCCGGTACGTCGCGGCGGTGCGCGGGCCGCTCGTTGTCCAGCGCCCACGGCTCGGCCGAGGTCCCCATCGTGAACGGACCCTGGGGGACCAGCACTTCGGCCGGCAGGCCGGCGGTGCCGCCGACGGGCGGCTCGGGCGCGTCGAGGGCTGCCGGACCGCGCCGCAGCTGATGGGTGATCAGCATCGTCTCGTCGTGCTGCTGCTCGTGCTGCGCGATCATCCCGAAGGCGAACGCGGAATCGACCAGCGGGCCGCCGCTCAGCGGGTGCGCTTCGAGGATGTCGAGCACCCGCCCGCGTACGTCGGAGGCGTACGTCCGGGACTCGGCGGGGGAGAGCAGCGGCAGCGTGGGGCGTTCGGCGCGGGGGTGCTCGAAGGCGTCGTACACCGAGTCGATCTCGGGCCGAATCGCGTCACGCCCGGCGACGGCCCGCAGCAGCCACTGCTCCTCCTGGTTGCCGATGTGCGCCAGGTCCCAGACGAGAGGGGACATCAACGGCGAGTGCTGGGCGGTGAGTTCGTCGTCGTCGACGCAGGTCGTGAGCAGTGCGGTGCGGGCCCGTGCGGTGGTCAGCGCCTCCAGGGCGCGCTCCCTGAGCACGTCGTCCGGCACCACCGGGGACTCGTTCATGAGCTGGTCTCCTTGCTGAGGAGCGTGAAGTCGTCGGCCGGGCAGCGGCCGGGCAGGACATAGCGGTCGTGGAACGCGGCGACCGCGTCCTGCACGGCCGTGGACGCTCCCAGCCGGGGCAGCGCGTCCAGGGCGACGGCGAAGCAGGTGACGGCGGCGCTGTGCAGCTCGGGCTCGGCCAGGCCGAACCGTGCGGCGTCCTGCCACAGCGGATTGCGCGGCGCGGGCAGCGGCCCGGCCGTCTCGGCGAGCGGCTTGACCGTGCGGTAGGCGGTCTCCGCCGCCTCCGGATCGTCGAAGAGCGCCATGGTGACGGCGAGCGGGACCCTCCAGCCGTCCTCGCCGGACTGCGCGTCGATCATGCGCAGTTCGAGATGTCCGCGAGGGCGTACCGGCGGGAACAGCGTGGTGATGTGGTACTCCAGATCGGCGCGGGAGGGCGGCCGGGGCGCCCCGGACCGTATCCACTCCCGGAACGTCAGCCGTTCCGGCACCGGCCAGGGCCCGTCCTGCGCACGTATGCACATCACCGGTGTGTCCAGGACGTGCGTGGCCCAGGCCTCGCGCGGCGGCGTGTCCGGCGACGGTGCGAGGGCCCGGCGCGGATCGAGCTCCGTCCACAGGGCCTGACGGGTGGATTTCCAGCCGGTGGGTCTGCCCGCTCCGGACGGCGAGTTGGCGAACGCCGCGACCAGCACGGCGCCGAGGAGATGTGCCAGCTGCCAGCGCCGGCCGAGGCCCAGGGGGCCGGGCTCCTCGAAGCCCGCGTCCAGGCACACCTGTACGGACGCGGACGAGCACATCATGGACCGGCCGGCGGGCCCGGTGCGGTCGAGGCATGCCTCCATGGCGTCGTACCGCGGCTCACGCAGCAGTCGGCGCGGAGGAAGCCAGGGGTCGTGACCGAGACCGGTCAGAGCGAGTCCGGAACCCGCCAGCGCGGTCCGGACGGCGGTCAGATCCGCCGAGGTGGAGTCGATGCACTCCATCAGCGAGGCGGCGGGCGGGGAGCTGAGCTCCAGCTGGCCGCCGGGCTCGAAGGTGAGCGCCGAGGCCAGGGGCAGGGTCCGCAGCCCCGCGAAGGCCCGGTCGAGCCGGGTGGCCGCGACGGGCAGGTGCGGCAGGTGCTGATCGTGCACGAGCCACTCCAGTTCCACTCCGACGGTGCGGGGCGGGCCCGTCTTGAAGCAGATACATCGAAGCAGGTCTTCTGCGTCGTCCTCGGTGAGCGGCGGACCGCTGCCCCCGAAGCCTGGTGCTGCCATGGTCGATCTCCTCCTGTCGATGGCGTTCCGTCCACCTAAAGCCACCGCCGACGGTTCGCACAAGAGTGCCCCTGTGCGCCGTAAGCGGGGCGTAATAGGTTTGCCGCCACCTTTCGTGATCACCGAGGATTCGGGCATGAGTGCACGTTTGCGGGGGATGGCGCGGCATACCCAGGAGATCGTCGAAGCGGGTCGCTACCGGGCACCGGGCGGCCACACGGTGACGATCGGCGGGGATCTGTCCGCCGCGGTCGAGGGGACACGGATGTTCGGGCCCGAGCCCGTGCCGGTGGTCCCCGACACGGACCGTTTCAGCGTATGCGAGGTCTCCGGGGAGAGCAGCCTGGAGGCTGCCCGGCGGATGACGGCCCGGGGCGGCGGGCCCGTCGCGGTCCTGAACTTCGCCTCGGCCCGCAATCCCGGCGGCGGCTTCCTCAACGGCGCCCAGGCACAGGAGGAGGCGCTCTGCCGGGCCTCCGCGCTCTACACCACGCTGCTGACCGCTCCGGGCTTCTACGCGCACCACCGTGCGGACCGGAGCCCCTTCTACACCGACCGGGTGATCCACTCGCCCGGAGTCCCGGTCTTCCGGGACGACCGCGGTGGCCTCCTCGACACGCCGTACACGGTGGGCTTCCTCACCTCACCCGCACCCAACGCGGGCGTGATCACCGGCCGCACGCCCGAGCAGGCAGGCCGCATACCGCGGGCCCTCGCCTCCAGGGCGGAGCGCGTGCTGGAAACGGCCGCCGCCACCGGCTACCGGCGACTCGTCCTCGGCGCCTGGGGCTGCGGGGTGTTCCGGAACGACCCGGCCCAGGTCGCCGAAGCGTTCAGGGCCCTGCTCACCGACGGCGGCCGGTTCGCCGGACACTTCGACGAGATCGTCTTCGCCGTCCTGGACCGCACACCGGGCCGGACCACGCTGGGCGCCTTCCGTGAGGCGTTCCCGGCGGCTGCCTGAGGCCGGGCCGGCCAGGTCGGCACCCGGTGCGCCACCTGCCGTCAGACCCATCCCTCCAGCGACGCCATGAAGGCGCCGAAGTCGTCGCGGTGGATCGTGTGCCCCGCGCCCGTGACCGTCCGTACCTCGAAACCGCGCGAGGTGAGGAGCCGGGCCTGCTCGGCCGACACCAGGGAGCTGCCGTCCGCGCGCTGGACCAGTGACGGCACGACCGGCTTCGCCGGCAGCAGGTCCGTACCGGCCGGTCCGGCCAGTCCGAAGGCGGACGCCTCGTCCCACACCGCGAGGGTCGCCAGCTCGATGTCGACGTCCTCGCGCTCCCATCGCGGGTTGAGCTGCTCGATCCGCTCCCGGGTGGCGACCGACCTGAACTCGGCGAACTGCGCGGGGTCGAAGCCGTTCCCCGGTGAGCCGAGATGCCAGGCGGGATCGGAGTAGACGGCCCGCAGCGGAGCGAGGCGCTCCACCGCGAGGGACAGCGTGAGCCCGCCGAGCGAGTGCCCGACGGCCAGGTCGGCGCCCGTCGGGAGGGTCTCGGCCAGATCGTCGGCGTGGTCCTGCGCGGTGTACGAGGCGGCGCGGCCGCTCCGGCCGTGGCCGCGCAGATCGACGGCGACGACCCGGTAGCCCCGGCCGGCGAGCGCGGGCCCCACCTTCCGCCAGGTGCGATGGTCGGCCATGATGCCGTGGATCAGGAGCGCGACGCGGTCGCCCGCGCCCCAGGTGTGGGTGTGCAACTGCACGTCGGTGCCTTCCGGCCGGCGGAGCGGGGCGGTGAATGCGGAGCTGCCCAGCAGTCGATTACTCGTGTCAGTGACGCGTGTGACCCTTGTCTAGCATCCACTTCAGGCCAACCGCCAGAGCCCGGACGGGACCGGTCTGGAAAGATGCGGAACGCGATGAGCCAGACACCGAGACAGTCAGCAGAACGCTCCGTAGAACGCTCCGTTCCGACCAGTGCCGACGTCGCCAGGCTGGCCGGGGTCTCCCGCGCCACCGTCTCCTACGTACTGAACAACACCTCCGCGGTACGCATCAGCGAACCCACCCGCCGCCGGGTGCGTGAGGCCGCGGAGGAACTGGGCTACGTGCCGCACGCGGCGGCGCGCAGCCTGCGCGCCGGGCACACCCGCATGGTGCTGCTGCCCACCGGGCAGGTCCCGGTCGGCCCGCTGCACAGCCGCTTCCTCAACGAGATCCAGTGGGCGCTGCGGCGCCTGGACTACACCGTCGTGCAGTACGGCAGCATGGGCCTCGACGGCGACACCGCCGCCCGTGCCTGGGCGGAGCTGCGGCCCGTGGCGATCGTCTCGCTCGGGGAGATCGCACTGACGCCCCACGGCGTCGAGGTGCTCAAGCGTTCCGGCGCGAAAGCCGTGATCACGCTCGGCCCGCGGCACGTCGAGGGGGCGCACTCCCTGGTCATGGACCAGCGTGAGGTGGGCGCCAGAGCCGCGGAGCATCTGCTGGAGCGCGGTCGCCGGCGGATTGCGGTGATCATGCCGGAGGAGCCCGGCCTCGACCTCTTCTCCGAGCCCCGTCTCGCGGGGGTCCGCCAGGCCGCCGAGCCGGCGGGAGCGACCGTACGAGCCGTCCCCCTCGCCTACGAGGAGGGCGCCGCCGAGGCGCTCGCGGCGCGGTGGCGGGAGCTGGGCGCGGACGCCGTGTACGCGTACAACGACGAGTACGCCATGCTCCTGATGCGCGCCCTCCAGGACGCCGGGATCCGCGTCCCGGACGAGACCGCCGTGATCGGCGCCGACGACCTGCTCCTGGGGCGGCTGCTGCGGCCCCGGCTCAGCACGGTGCGCATGGACTTCGTGACCGGGCAGTACCTCGCGGAGCTCGTGGACCGCGTGGTGCGGGAGCCCGGCGGTGCGCCGGAGCGGCACGATCCGATGGGGGCGACGGTGGTACGGCGCGAGTCCACCTGAGCGGGCGGTGACCTCGTGGGGCCCGAGAGCCCTGGGCGCTGACATGCGCGGTGGGCCGTCCGTGGCTAGCGTCATGGCATGAGCACAGTTCCGCGGCGCTTCGAGATCCTGCTCGTGCCCGAGCACGTCGAGGACCGCGGTGGTGCGGCGGTCGAGGACAGCGCGGTCCGCTCGGCCGTCGTGGAGGCCACCGGCGAGAACGGAGCCTCGGGCTACCCGCGGTACTCCGGCCACGGAATCGTCGCGGACATCGACCCCGCCACGCGCACCGTCGAGGCACTGCTCGTGGACGGCTACGAACTGGACTACGGACTGACGGCCCTGGTCTCGGACCGGGCGCCGCGCTGACGTCCGAACCCGGGTACGCCCAACACCCCTGCCGTCACCGCGTGTTGGCGCCCCACCGATCACCGACCGACATCACCGGCCGTGGCGCGGGCCGCGGCCCGGCCGCCCGGGCCCGCGGTGTCCCGGGCCCGGGCGGCGCCGGGGATCTCCTGCTTCTACTGCTTCTGCTCCGCGTCGGCGATGGACTTGCGCACCTCGTCCATGTCCAGCCCGCGTGCCTGGCCGATCACGTCCTCCAGAACAGGCTCCGGCAACGCGCCGGGCTGGGCGAAGACCGCCACGTTGTCCCGGACGATCATCAGCGTCGGGATCGACTGGATCTCGAAGGCCGCCGCGAGTTCCGGCTGTGCCTCCGTGTCCACCTTCGCGAAGACGAGATCGGGGTGCCGGTCCGCGGCCTTCTCATATACGGGGGCGAACTGGCGACACGGACCGCACCAGGAAGCCCAGAAGTCGATCAGGACGAAGCCGTTCTCGGAGACGACCTGATCGAAGTTTTCCTTGGTGAGCTCGACAGTGCTCATTACTCGCTACCTCTTCCTGATGTCCGATCGGACCGCTCCCAACAACGGCGCATGGGGCGGCCGTATTCCGCCTGCCCATGTGGCCGCGGCGCACACGTAGCACCACACTGTCCGTATGACGGAAGCCGTGGAGTACGACGTTGTGGTGCTGGGGGCCGGGCCGACCGGGGAGAACGTGGCGGACAGGGCACGCGCCGCCGGACTGAGCACCGCGGTGGTGGAGAGCGAACTCGTCGGCGGTGAGTGCTCGTACTGGGCGTGCATGCCGAGCAAGGCGCTGCTGCGGCCCGTCATGATCCAGGCCGACGCGCGCAAGGTCCCGGGCGTACGCCAGGACGTGCAGGGCCCGCTCGACGTCGAGGCCGTGCTCGCCCACCGTGACGACTACACCTCGCACTGGAAGGACGACGGCCAGGTCGCCTGGCTGAACGGGATCGGCGCCCGGCTGTACCGCGGACAGGGCCGACTGCACGGCCCGCGCAAGGTCGTCGTCGAGGGATCCGAGGGCGAGCATCACGTCCTGACCGCGCGGCACGCCGTGGCCGTGTGCACCGGCACCCGCGCCGTCCTGCCCGACCTGCCGGGACTGGCCGGCGCCCGGGCGTGGACCAGCCGCGAGGCGACCAGCGCGCAGGCCGCCCCCGGCCGCCTGGTCGTGGTGGGCGGGGGAGTCGTCGGTACGGAGATGGCGACCGCGTGGCAGGCCCTCGGCTCCCGGGTCACCATGCTGGTGCGGGGCGCAAGGCTGCTGTCGCGCATGGAGCCCTTCGTCGGTGAGCACGTCGCCGACGCGCTCACCGCGGCGGGCGCGACCGTGCGCACGAGGGTGGGCGTGGCATCGGTGCAGCGCACCGATGCCGGCGGTCCGGTCATCGTCGTCCTCGACGACGGTGAGCTGATCGAGACCGACGAAGTCCTCTTCGCCACGGGCCGCGCCCCGCGCACGGACGACATCGGGCTGGAGACCGTCGGCTTCGAACCCGGTTCCTGGCTTCCGGTCGACGAAAGCTGCCGGGTGGACGGCACGGAGTGGCTGTACGCCGTCGGAGACGTCAACCACCGTGCCCTGATGACCCATCAGGGCAAGTACCAGGCACGCATCGCGGGCGCGGCGATCGCGGCCCGCGCCCAGCACGTACCGCTGCTGGAAACGGACCGCTGGGGCGCGCACTCCGCGACCGCGGACCACGACGCCGTGCCCCAGGTCGTCTTCACCGACCCGGAGGTGGCGTCGGTCGGCCTCTCCCTCGCCGAGGCGGAGGCCGCCGGCCACCGGGTGCGCGCGGTCGACCAGGACATCGCCGCGGTCGCCGGCGCGGGACTCTACGTCGACAACTACCGCGGCCGCGCCCGGATGATCGTCGACCTGGACCGGGAGGTACTCCTGGGTGTCACCTTCGTCGGCCCCGGCGTCGGCGAACTGCTCCACTCGGCCACGGTCGCCGTCGCCGGGGAGGTCCCGGTCAGCCGGCTCTGGCACGCGGTCCCCGCGTACCCGACCATCAGCGAGGTGTGGCTGCGCCTGCTGGAGGCGTACCGGGACGGGCGCTGAGCGCCCGTCCCGGCTCCCGCTGCCCCATTCCCGTGTCCCGCCCGGCGCCCGCCTCAGGCGACGTCGGGCAACTCGCCGGACATCGCCGCGGCCATCCGCAGATGCGGAGCGGCCTCGGCGTGCCTGCCCTGCCGCTCCAGCGTGCGGCCGAGCATGAGCCGGGCGTAGTGCTCGACCGGATCACGCTCCAGGACCGCGTTCAGCTCGGCCTCGGCCCTGCCGAGCCGGGCCGAGTGGTAGTAGGCCCGGGCCAGCAGCAGCCGCGGCGCCACCTGCTCCGGCACCTCGGCGACGAGCCCGGCCAGGATCCGCGCCGCGGTCACGTACTCCTTGGCGTCGAAGAAGAACCGCGCCCGGTCCCAGCGCTCCGCCGGCGTCCCGAACTCGTAGTACGTGTCGTCGTACGTGTCGCTCATACGCCCTCCTTCTCCGGCCCACCTGATGACCCCGGCAACCGGAGAACGGGATTCGATATTCCACGTCCGTATCCGTATCCGTATCCGTATCCGTATCCGTATCCGTATCCGTATCCGTGCCGTGCAGCGCATCGGCAGCGCACAGGACTAGGTTGGCCCCATGAGCAATCTCGATCGGCAGGCCGCGCTCTCCGTGTGCGGCGGCAGGGGCTTCGTCGTCGCCGAGCCGGTGCGTGAACTCCTCGCACCCCGCCGCGTCCAGCTCGGCGAGTCCACCGAAGTGCGCCGGCTGCTCCCCAACCTCGGCCGCCGTATGGTCGGCGCCTGGTGCTTCGTCGACCACTACGGTCCCGACGACATCGCCGAGGAACCGGGTATGCAGGTCCCGCCCCACCCGCACATGGGACTTCAGACCGTGAGCTGGCTGCACGAGGGCGAGGTGCTGCACCGCGACAGCGTGGGCAGCCTGCAGACGATCCGGCCGCGGGAGCTGGGGCTCATGACCTCGGGGCGGGCGATCAGCCACTCCGAGGAGAGCCCGAAGGCGCACGCCCGTCTGCTGCACGGCGCCCAGCTGTGGGTCGCGCTCCCCGACACCCACCGCAACGTGGAACCCCACTTCCAGCACCACGCCGAGCTGCCCCACGTCACCGCTCCCGGACTGACCGCCACGGTCGTCCTGGGCGAACTCGACGGCGCGGCCTCACCGGGCTCGACGTACACACCGATCGTCGGCGCCGATCTGGCCCTCGCCTCCGGC
This sequence comes from Streptomyces sp. NPDC091376, assembly GCF_044757085.1. Classification (NCBI taxonomy): domain Bacteria; kingdom Bacillati; phylum Actinomycetota; class Actinomycetes; order Kitasatosporales; family Streptomycetaceae; genus Streptomyces; species Streptomyces sp. NPDC091376. Next base: position 390,786 of record NZ_JBIVUF010000004.1, read on the forward strand.
ACCGAGACGAGTGTCCCGCTGGAGCCCGACTTCGAGTACGCCGTGCTCTCGATGTCCGGCGAGGCACACGTCGACGGCGTGCCCGTCCTGCCCGGCTCCATGCTCTACCTCGGCTGCGGCCGCACCGAACTGCCGCTGCGCGCCGAGTCGGACGCCGGCCTGATGCTGCTGGGCGGCGAGCCGTTCGAGGAGGAGCTGGTCATGTGGTGGAACTTCATCGGCCGCACCAACGAGGAGATCGCGCAGGCCCGTTCGGACTGGATGGGCGGCTCCCGCTTCGGCGAGGTGAAGGGCTATGACGGCGCCCCGCTGCCCGCCCCCGACCTCCCGCCGGTGCCGCTGAAACCACGGGGACGCGTGCGCTGACCCGACCGGCACGGCGGCCCTTCGGCACAGCCCAGCACCGGCACGGCAGCCCTTCGGCACGGCACAGCACGGACGCGGCGGCCCTTCGACACGGCCCAGCACTGACGCGGCCGAATGAGCCCGCGCGGAGCCGGGAAGGGAGCTCCCGTCCCGGGCCACCGGCCCGGGACGCGCCGACGACTGCCGGTGACGGCGTGACGTAGCTCCCGTCCGTAGGAGATCGACTACACCCCTACTGATCGGTACCGTCCACGGGAACAGCGGCTGCCGGACCCGGCAGCCGGAATGACATCGCCACCTTCAGTCCGTACGCCCGCAACACGACAGGGGTCAACGATGTTCCGCAAGGTATTGGTCGCCAACCGGGGCGAGATCGCGATCCGCGCCTTCCGTGCGGCTTTCGAGCTCGGCATCTCCACCGTGGCCGTGTTCCCTTACGAGGACCGCAACTCGCTCCACCGGGCAAAGGCGGACGAGGCCTACCGAATCGGTGAGAAGGGCCACCCGGTACGCGCCTATCTCTCGGTCGACGAGGTGATCAGGGCCGCGCGCAAGGCCGGCGCCGACGCCATCTACCCCGGCTACGGCTTCCTCTCGGAGAACCCCGACCTCGCCGCCGCGTGCGCCGAGGCCGGGATCACCTTCGTCGGGCCCCCCGCCGCCGTTCTGCACCTCACCGGCAACAAGTCCCGCGCGGTGGCCGCCGCCCGTGCTGCCGGGGTCCCCGTACTGAAGTCGTCCGAGCCGTCCACGGACGTGGACAGTCTGGTCGAAGCCGCCGACTCCATCGGCTTCCCGGTGTTCGTCAAGGCCGTCGCAGGCGGCGGCGGGCGGGGAATGCGTCATGTCACCGAGCCCGCGGAGCTGCGGGACTCCATCGACGCGGCGATGCGCGAGGCGGAGTCGGCGTTCGGAGACGCCACCGTCTTCCTGGAGCAGGCCGTCGTCAACCCGCGGCACATCGAGGTGCAGATCCTCGCCGACGCCCAGGGCAACGTCGTCCATCTGTACGAGCGTGACTGTTCGGTGCAGCGGCGCCACCAGAAGGTCGTGGAGATCGCGCCCGCTCCCGCGCTGGACCCGGAGCTGCGCGATCGCATCTGCGCCGACGCCGTCGCGTTCGCCCGGCACATCGGCTACGTCAACGCGGGCACCGTGGAGTTCCTGGTCGACGAGCGCGGCAACCACGTCTTCATCGAGATGAACCCCCGTATCCAGGTGGAGCACACGGTCACCGAGCAGGTCACCGGACGGGACCTGGTCATCGCCCAGCTGCGGATCGCCGACGGAATGACGCTTCCGGAGCTGAACCTGACGCAGGACGACATCGTCCTCACGGGCACGGCCCTGCAGTGCCGTATCACCACCGAGGACCCCGCCAACGGATTCCGCCCCGACACCGGCACCATCTCCGCGTACCGCTCCCCGGGCGGCCCCGGCGTACGGCTCGACGGCGGCACGGTCCACACCGGCGCCGAAGTGTCCGCCCACTTCGACTCGATGCTGGTGAAGCTGACCTGCCACGGACACGACTTCGCCAACGCCGCACGCCGCGCACGGCGTGCGATCGCCGAGTTCCGCATCCGCGGAGTCGCCACCAACCTGCCCTTCCTCGGCGCCGTGCTCGACCACCCCGGATTCCGCGAGGGCCGTGTCACCACGAGCTTCATCGCCGAGCATCCGGAACTGCTCCGGGCGCGACCCTCGGCCGACCGCGGAAGCCGCATGCTCACCTATCTCGCCGAGACCACCGTCAACCGTCCCCACGGCCCGCGTCCCCAGGTCATCGACCCGGCTGCCAAGCTCCCTCCCGCCGCACTGGACCAGGCACCGGCGGCAGGCTCCCGGCAGCGCCTCGCGGCGCTCGGGCCGGAGGCGTTCGCCGCGGAACTGCGCGCGCAGCGGGCCGTCGCGGTGACGGACACGACCTTCCGCGACGCGCACCAGTCCCTGCTGGCGACCCGGGTGAGGACGCGCGATCTGCTGGCCGTCGCCCCGTACGTCGCGCGCACGGCACCGGAGCTGCTGAGCCTGGAGTGCTGGGGCGGCGCCACCTACGACGTGGCCCTGCGCTTCCTCGCCGAGGACCCCTGGGAGCGTCTCGCGGCCCTGCGGGAGGCGGTGCCCAACATCTGTACGCAGATGCTGCTGCGGGGACGCAACACCGTCGGCTACACGCCCTACCCCGTCGAGGTGACCGACGCCTTCGTCGCCGAGGCGGCGGCGACCGGCATGGACATCTTCCGGATCTTCGACGCGCTCAACGACGTCTCGCAGATGCGTCCCGCCATCGACGCCGTACGGTCCACCGGCACGGCGCTGGCCGAGGTCGCCCTGTGCTACACCGCGGACCTGTCGGACCCGGCCGAACAGCTCTACACGCTCGACTACTACCTGCGCCTCGCGGAGCAGATCGTCGAGGCAGGCGCGCACGTCCTGGCCATCAAGGACATGGCCGGCCTGCTGCGCCCGCCCGCCGCCCGCACCCTGGTGACCGCGCTGCGCGAGCGCTTCGACCTTCCGGTGCATCTGCACACCCACGACACGGCGGGTGGCCAGCTCGCGACGCTGATCGCCGCGATCGACGCGGGCGTCGACGCCGTCGACGCCGCCGTCGCCTCGATGGCGGGCACCACCAGTCAGCCGTCCCTGTCGGCGCTCGTCGCGGCCACCGACCACACCGAGCGCACCACCGGGCTCTCGCTGGAGGCGGTCGGAGCGCTCGAACCGTACTGGGAGGCCATGCGGAAGGTCTACGCGCCCTTCGAGTCGGGGCTCACCTCGCCCACGGGGCGCGTCTACCACCACGAGATCCCCGGCGGACAGCTGTCGAACCTGCGTCAGCAGGCCATCGCGCTCGGCCTCGGCGACCGCTTCGAGCTGATCGAGGACTGCTACGCGGCCGCCGACCGGATGCTGGGACGGCTGGTCAAGGTGACGCCCTCCTCGAAGGTGGTGGGAGACCTCGCCCTGCACCTGGTCGGAGCTGGCGTCGAGGCGGCCGACTTTGAATCCGACCCCGGCAAGTTCGACGTACCGGACTCGGTGATCGGCTTCCTCCGGGGCGAGCTGGGCGACCCGCCCGGCGGCTGGCCCGAGCCGTTCCGCACCCGCGCGCTCCAGGGCCGCCCCGCGCAGGCCGAGGACCCGACCCTGTCGGACGAGGAGCGCCAGGGGCTGGCCCAGGACCGGCGGGCGACGCTCAACCGGTTGCTGTTCCCCGGCCCGGCCAAGGAGTTCGACGCCCATCGCGAGGCGTACGGCGACACGTCCGTACTGCCCACGCAGGACTTCTTCTACGGCCTGGAACCGGACACCGAGCACACGGTCACCCTGGAGGCCGGTGTCACGCTGCTGATCGAGCTGGAGGCGATCTCCGAGGCCGACGAGCGGGGCTTCCGTACGGTCCTGGCCACGCTGAACGGCCAGCTGCGTCCGGTGGCGGTGCGGGACAAGTCCGTGGCCACGGAGGTCAAGGCCGCCGAGAAGGCCGAGCGCGGCAACGACCGGCATGTCCCCGCCCCGTTCGCGGGCGTCGTGACGCTCCAGGTGGAGGAGGGCACTTCGGTGTCGGCGGGACAGACGGTGGCCACGATCGAGGCGATGAAGATGGAGGCTTCCATCACCGCCCAGTCCGCGGGCACGGTCGCGCGGCTGGCGATCGGAAAGATCCAGCAGGTCGAGGCGGGCGATCTGCTCATCGAGATCGGCTGACGCCCGCTGCGGGCATGCGTGCAGCGTGCGTTCACGCGTACGTGCGCGTGCGCGCGGCCGGCCCGGGAACCTCTCCCGGGCCGGCCGCCCGCGTCCGGGAGCCGGTCGGCGACGGGTCTCGGGTGCGGGGCTACGCCTGTGCCGCGTGCGCGGTCAGCAGCGCCAGCGGGGTCGCGGCCGCCCATGCCTGCGGCGAGTTCGCGTGCGGATACGGGACCACGGTCGCGTGCTCGTCGCGCCCGTATCCGGCGATCACCTCGGGGAGACGGTAGCCGTGCAGGACCGCGGCCGCCGTCAACCCGGAGGTGAGCGTGCGCAGTTCGGCTCCGCAGCCGTAGCGGGCGAGGCCGAGGGCGATGACGGCGTTGTCGTGGGGCCAGGCGCTGCCCCGGTGGTAGGACAGCGGATGGTACGGCGCCTGTCCCGATGCCAGGGTGCGGATCGCCCAGCCGGAGAAGAAGTCGGGCTCCAGCAGGCGGCCGGCGACGCGTTCCCCGTGCGGCTGGTCGAGGATGCCGGACCACAGCAGGTGGCCGGCGTCGGAGGCGAGCACGTCCACCTGCCGTCCCTCGCCGTCGAGCGCGAGGGCGGGGAAGTCCTGGCCGGACATCCAGAAGTCGCGGTGGAACCGCTCACGCAGAGCGGCGGCCGTCGCCTCCAACTGCCCGGCCCAGTCGGCGTCGTGCCACACGTTCCGCGCCAGCCGCGCGGTGCGCACGAGCGCGTCGTAGGCGTACCCTTGGGCCTCGCAGACCGCGATCGGGCCCTCGGCCTGGGTGCCGTCCGTGAAGCAGACGGCGCCGGCGGAGTCCTTCCAGTTCTGGTTGACCAGCCCCTTCGGGTCGGGGCGGTAGACGAGGTAGCCGTGCCGGGTCAGGCCGCCGTCGGTGAGCATCCAGTCGACGGCCGCCCGGGCGTGGTGCTCGAGCCGGAGCGCGAGCGAGGTGTCGCCGGTGGTGTCCGCGTACGCGCCGAGGAGCACCAGGAAGAGCGGTGTGGCGTCGACCGAGCCGTAGTAGCGCCCGTAGGGCACCTGCCGGAAGTGGGCGAGTTCGCCGTGGCGCACCTCGTGCACGATGCGGCCCGGCTGCTCCCCGCGGAAGTCGTCGTAGGAGCGGCCCTGGGTGGCGGCGAGCGCGAGAAGGGTGTTCTCCGCGGTACCCGGCCGGTAGGGCAGCAGGAAGTACGAGGTGAGGAGCGAATCGCGGCCGAACAGGGTGAGGAACCAGGGGATCCCGGCGGCCGGGACGGTCAGTTGCTCGCCGTCGATCCCGTCGGCGGGAACCTGGAGGAGATCGAGGTCCGTGAGCCCTTGCCGGCAGGCGCGCAGCAGGTCCGGGTCGGCGGACCCGGGCAGAGCCACCTCGTCGGACGGCGCGGGGAGCGGGACGGCCGGTGCACCGTGCGGGTGGGCCTCGGCGGTCAGGCGCAGTTCGGCCTCGCCGTGCGCGGGCAGCGTCAGCTCCCAGGCCAGACGCTGTGCGGTGACGGTGTCCGGAGCGGGCCGCGCGGAGACGGTCGTACGGGAGTGCCAGTGTCCGCGCCGGTAGCCGAACTCGACACCGTCCGCGCGGACATGGGTCTCGTGCTCGGCGTCCGGCTTCGGATAGGCGCGGTCGTCGGCGCGCAGCTCGAACTGGTCCGCGAAGTCGGCGTCGAGCGCGAGCCCGATGTGCGTGGTCAGCGCCGTCGGGCCGTTGTTGACCAGACGCACCCGGTCCGCGAACGTCCCTGCCCCGACCGACTGTTCACGGAAGACGGTGTAGGCGGGCGGCGCGTCGCGCGTGCCGGCGGGGGTGAGGACGCTGGTCGACGGGGCGGAGTCCGACGCCGGAACGAGCACGGTGGGGGCCGTGCCGTCGACCGTCAGCTCCCAGCGGCTCAGGTGGCGGGCGTCGCGCAGGAACAGCCCGTCCGGCGCCGTCCCCCGGGTCCCGGTGATCGAGCCGTCCGGGCCGAGAATCGCGAACGTACCGTCGCTGACGAGCAGAACGCGGCCGGAGGATGTCATCGAGCGGTCTCCTGAGGGTCCGGACCCGGGTTCGCGAGCAGATCGAGGGTGAGGGCGGCCGTCCAGGCGAAGTCGAGGGTGCCCCGGCCCTCGCCGGTGAACGGGTCGACGTACTCGGCGAACCCCGAGGTCCCGGCCGCCGTGAGGAAGGCGGCCCGCAGCCTGTCGGCGCGGTCGTCGGCGCCGTATAGACGCAGGCCGCGGCCGATGAGCCAGGCGGTGTTGAACCAGGCAGGTCCGCGCCAGTAGCGGGTCCGGTCGAAGGCGTGGCCGCTCAGCGCGTAGCTGGCGACGAGACCGGTGTCCGCCGCGCGGAAGTGGGGGCCGTCGAGCGTGTCGAGCAGGGCCCGCACGATGTCGTCGGGCAGGCCCGGGACGATCAGCGGCACGAGCCCGGCGATGCTGCGTTCCCGTACGAGCTCGCCGCCCACCAGGTCGCGGCAGAGGAACATCCCGGCCTCCGCGTCCCACAGGCGGCTGACGAGGGCGTCCGTCAGGCGTCGCGCGCGCTGCTCGTGGCGCAGCGGGTCGGCGCCGGTCGCCTGTGCGATACGGGCGAGCGCGTACTCGGAGACGATCAGCAGGGCGTTGAAGCACGGGTCCTCGACGGCGAAGGCGTGCTCTCCGTCCGCGTAGCCGCCGTCGCGGTAGTCGGCGGCGAGCCGCACGTACCGTCCGTAGTCGACGTCCGTGGGCCGGTCGTCGGCATGGCCGTGGTCCAGGTCGGCCCGGCGGAAGGAAGCGGGATCGGCCGGCGCGACACGGGAGAGCGGGACGTCCCAGCAGGGACTGTTGTCCATGCCCGGCTCCCACGGGTGCATCACCGCGGCGAGCCCGCCCCCGCCGAGGTCCCGGGCGGACAGCAGGTAGTCGTGCCAGGCCGCGAGACCGGCGTACACACGGGAGAGGAAGCCGCGCCGGACCGACTCGGCCGGGTCCGCCTCGTGCACGAGCCACGCGGCGAGCGCGTGCACGGGCGGCTGGACGATTCCGGAGGTCTCGGGAGCGGCGGGGGCTCCGGCGGCGGCGCCGGCATGCGAGGAGCGCCAGAAGTCCGGGCTCGGGAAGTAGGCGTCCAGGGGAACGGCCGGATTGAAGGCGATGTGCGGGATGCGCCCGTCGGCCCACTGGGCGCCGAGCAGCGTCTCCAGTTCGCGCTGGGCGCGGCGGGGCGACAGATGCCGCAGCCCGATCGCGACGAAGGCCGAGTCCCAGCTCCACTGGTGCGGATACAGGGTGCGGGAGGGGACCGTCGAGGAACCCGTCCAGTTCTCCAGGAGTACCCGTGCCGCACCGCGCCGCAGTGTCAGGTCCGCGGCAGCGGTGGGCACGGGCGGATCGAGGGCGGGCGTCCCGCCGGACGGCGTCCCGCCCGAGGAGGTCTCGTCGGCGACCATCGCGTCGAGGAGGGTCGTCATGCGCCGGACCGCCGAAGGAAGCCGGGGACGGAGCGCACGGCCTCGACCGGGTCGCCGGTCAGCCGGCACTCGGCGGCGAGGTAGCCGTCGTAGCCGATGGTCTTCAGCGCCCCGAGCCAGGCGGGCCAGTCGAGGTGGCCCGCGCCCGGCTGGAAGCGGTTGGAGTCCGAGACCTGGGCGTGGCCGATGACGTCCGCGTGGGCGAGGATCGACGCGGCCGGATCGGACTCCTCGATGTTCATGTGATAGCTGTCGATGCCGATCCGCACGCTGTCGGAGCCGACGGTACGGATCAGTTCCGCCGCCTGCTCCAGCCGGTTGACCATGTGGTCCTCGTACCGGTTGAGCGGCTCCAGGTAGAGGGTGACGCCCTCGGCGCGGGCGTGCTCGCCCAGCTCGGCGAGGCCGGCCTGCAGGACGTCGCGGTCCTCCGCCTCGCTGCGCGGCGGCTCGAAGGGAGGCAGCCGGCGCGAGAACATGCCGTACGACGCCGGGGTCTGCGCTCCGAGGCCGCCGAGCTCCCCGATGACGGAGAGCTGGGACTTCATCTGTGCGATCGCGTCCCGGCGCAGCTCCACGTCGAAGGCGCCGAAGAAGTGGAGCATGTCGACGCAGACGGTCGGCATGACGACGCCGTCCTTGAGCGCCTGCCGCAGCTCGGGCAGGCGTCCCCGGAAGTGGAAGTCGCCCTTGGCGCGCAGCTCGATCGCGTCATAGCCGGCTGCCTGCGCGAACTCCCATTTCTCCTGGAGTGTGTCGCCCGGCAGCAGCTGTTCCTGGGCGGCGGTCTTGAGCACGGTCTTGCTCCCTCGGTAACGCGGAAACGTCGGAAACTCGGATACGTGGAGCCCCGGACACTCGCCGGGGCCGAAGAATCAGAACTCCAGGACGACCTGGAGCGCGTCGGCGGGGCGCTCGTCCAGCAGGACGTACGCGTCGGCCGCGTCCGCGACCGGGACGACATGGCTGACCAGGGCCTCCACGTCGACCTGGCCTTCGGCGACCAGTCGCAGGAACGTCCGCTGGAGGCGCTCGACCGTCCAGCGCCCGGCGAGCTGAGGCGGCACCCCGCCGATCTGCGAGCAGATCAGCTGCACCCGGTTGTGGTGGAACTCGTCGCCCAGACGCAGCCCGGCGCCGTCCCCCTGGTAGAAGCCGGAGGCGACGACGCGGCCGCCGACGGCGACCGAGCGCAGGGCCTCGTGCAGGGCGGGGTAGGCGCCGCTGATCTCGATGGCGACGTCCGCGCCCAGTCCGCCGGTGGCCTCGCGGACGCGTTCGGCGACCGCGTCGGTGCGGGCGTTGAGCGTGTGCTGCGCGCCGTACGCCTTGGCGCTCTCCAGCCGGACGTCGAGGGCGTCCACGGCGGTGACGCGGGCGCCGTTCAGCTGGGCGAGGCGGGTCGTGAGGAGTCCGATGACGCCCTGGCCGAACACGGCGACGTCCTCTCCGACGTGGATGTCGGCGGCGAGGACGGCGTTGTAGGCGATGGCACCGACGCGGGCGAAGGCACCGGCGAGGGGCGCGAGCCCGGCGGGCAGGGTGTGTCCGGCCATGCGCTCGGCGGGGACGATGCCCTCGCTGCGGTGGCCCCAGATGCCCCACACGAGGTCGCCCGGCTCCGGCATGCCGGGAGTGCCGACGAGCTCGGGGGAGACCTCGGTGACCTCGCCGACCTCGGAGTAGCCCCAGCCCGCGACCGGGTACTCGATGCCGGCGGCGCCGTCGCGGAACAGCCGGGCCTCGGGGTCCCAGGTGCGGGTCAGATACGGGTTGGTGCCGCGGTAGGCCGTCAGCTCGGTGCCGGCGGAGATGCCCGAGTAGCGGGTGCGCACCCGCAGGTGTCCGGGCGGCAGCGGGGCGGAGACGTGCTCCGCGACCTCGACCTGGCGGGGGCCGGTGAATTGGACGACACGTTCCACGAGAGGGCTCCGAGGGGGGTTGGGTTCACCACTTAGGTTGAGAATATCTTCGACTTACGTCTTGTCAACCAGCAAAAGTGATGCTGAGATGCTTCATCGGTAGACGTAAGTCGGTGGTGGCTCAGACGCCGGCACCGAGGCACTGAGGACGGGACATGCGCAAGAGGACCCGGTGGTCGAAGGCGACCCCCCGACGGTCGAAGGCGATCGCAGCCGGTCTCGCGGCGGCACTGGGCATGGGAGTGCTCGCCGGCTGCTCCGGCGGCGGGAACGGCCCTGGCAAACCCGACAAGCGGATCACCGTGTGGTCCCAGGAGAACCTGACCCCGCGCGTGGCGGCCACCGAGAAGATCATCGGACGCTTCGAGAAGGAGACCGGCATCCAGGTCGATCTCGTGGGCGTCGACGAGGGCCAGATGCCCCAGCTGATCATGTCGGCCGCCGCCGCCGGGAAGCTCCCCGACGTCATCGGCGCCGTACCGATGGGCCAGACCTGGCAGATGTACGGCAACGGGCTGCTCAACACCGACGTCCCCAAGGCGATCGTCGACGAACTCGGCCCCGGGACCTTCAACGCCAACGCGCTCGGCCTGACCGCCGACGGCTCCACCCAGCTCGCCGTCCCCTCCGACGCCTGGCTGCAGCTCCTCGTCTACCGCAAGGACCTGGTCCAGCAGGCCGGGCTGAAGACGCCCGACACCTACGACGCCCTCCTCGCCGCGGCGAAGGGCCTCGACACCAAGGGACGGGACGGCATCGCGGCCGCCACCGACCCCAGTGACGTCTTCACCCACCAGAGCTTCGAGAACATCGCGCTCGCCAACGACTGCCAGCTCACCGACGACAAGGGGACGGTGAAACTCGACTCGCCCCAGTGCGCCACCGCGTTCGAGGCGTACGACACCCTCGCCCGCGACCACGGCGCACCCGGCACCCAGACCGTCGACTCCACCCGCGCCACCTACTTCGCCGGCAAGTCCTCGATGATCGTCTGGTCGTCCTTCCTCCTCGACGAACTCGCCGGGCTGCGCAAGGACGCCCTGCCCAGCTGCGCCGAGTGCAAGAAGGACCCCGGCTTCCTCGCCGCCAACAGCGGCATCGTCACCGCCCTCAAGGGACCCCACTCCGCGAAGCCGGCCCAGTTCGGCGAAGTGACCTCCTGGGTGACGACCAGGACCGCCGAGACGGACGCCTCGCGGCAGTTCATCGAGTACATGATGGGCGCCGGGTACGAGGACTGGTTCGGCATGGCACCCGAAGGCAAGATCCCCGTGCGCAAGGGCACCGCCGAACAGCCGGAGAGGTACCTGGACGCCTGGCGGCACAGCGAGATGGGCGTCGACACCCTCCGCCCCATGAACGAGGTCTTCTCCGACCGGCTCCTCGACCAGCTCGCCGACGGCGTCAGCAACATGCAGCGCTGGGGGATCACCCAGGGCGAGGGCGCCCTCGTCGGCGCGATGAACGGCGAACTGCCCGTCCCCAAGGCCATCGGTGCCATGACCAGCGGCCAGACCTCCCCGGACGAGGCCGCCCACGAGGCGAACGAGGAAGTCGCCGCCCTGCAGAAGTCCCTCCAGTAGGCCGAGGAACCGACCCATGACCACAGCTCAGCGCGGCGCGACGGAGCGCCCCCCCACGGACGGCGGCCCCACGGACGGCGGCCGCAAGACCCCCAGCAAGACCCGGCGCCCGCTCACCGCCACGCGCCCGCTCACCGCCGCCCGGCGCGAGAACCGCGCGGGACTCGCCTTCGTCTCGCCCACCTTCCTGGTGGTGCTCGTCGTGGTCGTCCTGCCCATCCTGTGGACCGTGCTCCTCGCGTTCCAGGACGCCAAGCTCGTCGACATCCAGGGCATGGGCCTGTTCGGCAACTGGACGCTCGACAACTTCCAGCAGGTCTTCGGCTCCGCCGGATTCTGGAGCAGCCTCTCCACGACCGTCATCTACACCGTCGGTGCCACCGTCGGATCGCTCCTGCTCGGCCTCGTCGCCGCACTCGCGCTCCGCACCCCCTTCCGCGGCCGCGGACTGCTGCGCGGCGCGATGCTCCTGCCGTACGTCGCCCCGGTCGTCGCCGTCGCGTTCGTCTGGGAGGTCGCGCTCAGCCCCCAGTACGGCATCGTCAACGAATGGGGCCGCACGCTCTTCGGCTGGGACGACCCGATCGCGTTCCTGTCCACGCGCGAGTACGAGATCGGCCTGTTCGGGCTGCACTTCGACATCCCGCTCGCCCTGCTGACCGTCATCGCCTTCGAGATATGGCGCTACTTCCCCTTCGCGTTCCTCTTCCTCCTCGCCCGGCTCCAGGCCGTACCGGACGTACTCGAGGAAGCCGCCAAGGTCGACGGCGCCACACCCCTGCAGCGCTTCCGCCACATCCTCATGCCGCAGCTCATGCCGGTCATGGCGCTGCTGTGCGTCCTGCGCTTCATCATGACGTTCAACAAGTTCGACGACGTCTACCTGCTCACCGGCGGCGGCTCCGGAACCGACGTCGCGGCCGTACGGGTCTACGACTTCCTCACCGCCCGCTACGACGTCGGCGCCGCCTCGGCCCAGGCCCTCGTGCTCGCCGCCGTCCTCGTGGTCCTGCTGGGCCTCTACTTCAAGTTCTTCGGCAAGAAGATGCAGGAGGAGCAGTCGTGACGCGCATCTCCACGACCCCCCGTACGCCCATGTCCCGGGCGCAGTTCGAGGAACGGCTCATCCGTGTCCTGCGCTGGATGGTGATCGCGTTCCTCGCCGCGATCACGATCGTGCCCTTCTACTACATGCTGCTGCTGTCGGTGAAGTCCATCGACGCGCTGCTGCTCGACCCGGGGTCCCTGTGGGTCTCGGCGAAGGACTTCACGCTCGACACCTACCGCAACGTCATGACGCCCGCCGAGGACGGCGGACAGGGCTTCACACGGCTGCTGCTCAACTCCGCGCTCGTCTCCCTCGGCACGGTGGTGCTCACCCTCGCCGCCGCCGTCCCCGGCGCGTACGCCATCAGCCGCCTCAGGTTCTTCGGCGGCCGGCAGGTGAGCGCCCTCTTCCTGGCCGTCTACCTCTTCCCCGCCACGCTGCTCGCCGTCCCGCTCTTCGTGATGTTCGCGAAACTCGGTCTGTCCTCCAGCCTCGTCGGCCTCGCGATCGTCTACGTGGCGCAGACCGTGCCCGTGTCGATCTACATGCTGAAGAACTACCTCGTCACGATCCCCTCCTCGATCGAGGAGGCCGCCGCCCTCGACGGCTGCTCCCGCCTGCAGACCGTGCGCAAGGTGATCCTGCCGCTCGCGACACCGTCGCTGATGGCCACCGGGCTGTACGTCTTCATGATCGCCTGGAACGAGTTCCTCTTCGCGCTGCTCTTCCTCGCCGCCGACCCCGGCAAGTGGACCGTCTCCCTGGGCCTCGCACAGCTCGCCAACGGCATCGAGGTTTCCAAGACCGTTCTGATGGCCGGGTCCGTGGTACTGACGATCCCCGTGGTACTTCTGTTCTTCGCCGCCGAGCGCCTCCTCACCGAGGGACTGACCAGCGGCGCGGACAAGAGCTAGGGGACGGGGACCACCACCATGCCGGGGAACCAGGCGAGCGCCGGACACCTGTTGCGGCTGATCCGCAGTGGCGAGGCGACCACACGTGGCGATCTCCAGCGCGCCACCGGTCTGTCACGGTCCACCGTCGGGCACCGGCTGGACCAGCTGTTCGGGGCCGGCTGGCTGCGTGACGCCGCGGGCACCTCGACCGGCGGACGCCCGTCCGCCCGCATCGAGTTCGACCCGAGGCACGCCGTCGTGCTCGCCGTCGACCTGGAGACCCGGCACGCCCGCGCGGCGGTCCTGGACCTCACCGGCACGGTGCTCGCCGTCCGCTCCGGAGGACTGCTGATCGGCGACGGGCCCGTGGCCGTCCTCGGCGAACTGGCCCGCTGGTTCGCGCCGCTGCTCGCCGAGGCGGGAGCCGGACCCACGGACGTGTGCGGCATCGGCCTGTCCGTCCCCGGCCCCGTCGACTTCGGCACGGGACGTGTCGTCCAGCCGCCGATCATGCCCGGCTGGGACGGCTTCCCCATCCGCGAGACGATGCAGGAGACGTACGAGGAGCACGTCGGCCCCTCGCGGGAACCGGGCCCCGTGCCGGTGCTCGTCGACAACGACGCCAACCTGATGGCTTACGCGGAACACCGCGCCGCCCACGCGGGCTGCTCGGCCTTCCTCCTCGTCAAGGCGTCCACCGGCATCGGCGCCGGCGTCGTCGTCGACGGCGGCATCTACCGCGGCATCGACGGCAGCGCCGGCGACATCGGGCACATCAGGCTGCACGACCGCCCCGACGCGCTGTGCATGTGCGGCTCCTACGGCTGCCTCGCCGCCGTCGCGAGCGGCCGCGCCATTGCGGCGCAACTGTCCGACCTCGGCGTCCCGACCACCTCCGGCTCCGACGTCCGCCGGCTCCTCGCCGAGGGACAGCCGGACGCGGTCCGCCTCGCACGCGAGGCCGGGCAGCTCATCGGCGAAGTGCTCGCCACCGTCGTCACGTTGCTCAACCCCGGCGTGCTGGTCCTCACCGGAGACCTCGCCGGGACCCCTTTCCTGACAGGCGTGCGCGAGCTCCTCTACCAGCGCGCCATGCCTCGTACCACCGCCCACCTCGACGTGGTGACGGGCAGACTCGACGACCGTGCGGGCCTGATGGGTGCCGCCGCCCTCGTCGTCGAGCACCTCTACGCGCCCGACGAGGCCGACCGGCGCCTCGCCGCGCTCGACGCCACCGCCGACCGCAGACACGGAGCCCCCGCATGAACACCCCCTGGACCCTGCCCCCCGTGAAGGTCGGCCTGATAGGCGCCGGCCCCTGGGCCCGTGCCATGCACGCCCGGATGCTCGCCGCGGGGCCGGAGACCGAACTCGCCGCGGTGTGGGCGCGCCGCCCGGAGGCGGCACACGAGACCGCCGCGCCCTACGGAGCGGCGGTCGCCGCCTCGTTCGACGAACTCCTCGACCGCTGCGAGGCCGTCGCGTTCGCCGTCCCGCCCGCCGTACAGGCGGAGCTGGCCGTCCAGGCCGCGAAGGCGGGCCGCCACCTGCTGCTGGAGAAGCCGCTCGGCCCGGACGTGCCCTCGGCACGGAGGGTGGCGGACGCGGTCGCCGAAGCCGGGGTCGTGTCCCAGCTCGTCCTCACCAAGCGCTACCACCCGGTGACCCGCGAGTTCCTGCGCAGGGCGGCCGAGCTGGAGGTCACCGGAGCGCGGTCCTGCTACCTCCACGGTGCCTTCCTCGGCGGAGACTTCGCCACCGCATGGCGCCTCGAACACGGTGCCCTGCTCGACCTCGGACCCCACCTCCTCGACCTCCTCGACACCGCGGTCGGCCCCATCGCCGCCGTCCACGCGACGGGGGACCCGCGCCGCTGGATCGAGCTCACCTGCGAGCACGAGAACGGCTCGGTCAGCCAGGCCTCCCTGTCCGGCACCGTGAACCTGCCGGGTGCCAGAACCCGCATCGAGCTCTTCGGTCCCGAGCGGGAACTCGTCTACGACACCGCCGAACTCGACCACGAGGAGTGCTGGCCCATACTGCGCAACGAGTTCGCCCACGCCGTACGCGCCGGCAGGTCGACCCCGATCGACGCGGCACGCGGCCTGCGGATCCAGGAGCTGCTGGCCCTCGCGACGCCCGCATTCCGAGGGTGAACGGGCCGGGGCCGGCTCCGAGTGGGAGACCGGCCCCGGCGGCGCGTTCGTGTCGCGGCGGGCGAGCGACGTGGCGATGGCATCGGCCGGCGTCACCGGCCGATGCCATCGGCGGGCATCACCGCCCCGCATCGACCACCGGATCGACGGTCGCGGGCGTGTCCCGGAGCTCGCGCTTGAGGATCTTGCCCGTGGCGTTCGTGGGCAGGATGTCGAAGAACTCGACCAGGCGGGGGTACTTGTAGCCCGCCATCTCCTCCCTGCACCAGGTGATGAGTTCCTGTGCGGAGAGCTCCGCACCCGGGGCGAGCACCACGCACGCCTTGATCTCCTCGCCGTGGCTCTCGTCCGGCACGCCGATGACCGCGGCCATGCCCACGGCGGGATGGGTCAGCAGCACCTCCTCGATCTCCCGGGGGTAGACGTTGAAGCCGCCACGGATGATCAGGTCCTTGGCGCGGTCGACGATGTGGAACCATCCGTCCGCGTCCCTGCGGGCCAGATCACCGGTGCGGAACCAGCCGTTGCGCATCACCTCGGCGGTCGCCACGGGCCGGTTGTAGTAGCCCTTCATCACGTTGTGGCCGCGGACGACGATCTCGCCGACCGCGTCGGGGCCGTCGACAGGGGTCCAGTCCTCGGCGATCAGGTCCACCTCCACGCCCCAGACCGGACGCCCGATGGACCCCGGCCGCGCCTTCTCGCCGCGCTGCGAGAACGTGGCCACCGGGCTGGTCTCGGACAGGCCGTACCCCTCCAGAATGGTGACGCCGAACCGCTCGGCGAACCGGCGGTGGATCTCGACCGGGAGTGCCGCGCCCCCCGAGCCGGCCATCCTCAGATTCCCGGCGATCCGCGGCAAGTCGACGTCGGTCGCGTCCGCTTCGAGCAGGGCCCAGTACATCGTGGGGACGCCCGCGAAGAAGGTGACGGCATGGCGCTGCATCAGGGCCAGGGCCGACCGGGCGTCGAAGCGCGGCAGCAGCACCAGCGTCGCCCCTGAGGCCAGGCCGGCGTTCATCTGAACGACCTGGCCGAAGGAGTGGAACAGCGGCAGGGTGATCAGGTGCACGTCGTGCTCGACCTCGCCGAACAGCTTGTGGCAGGTCAGCACGTTGAGCATCACGTTGGAGTGGGTGAGCTCGGCGCCCTTGGGCCGGCCGGTGGTACCCGAGGTGTAGAGGATGACCGCGGTGTCCCCGGCCTCGGTGGCGGTGGTCTCGAACTCGGCGCCCTGGCCGGCCAGCGCCGCCGTCAGCGTCTCGGCGCCGTCGATCGGGGAATCCTCGGTGGGAGCCGCGGTCATGAGGAAGAAGTGCTCGCAGCCCGCCGTCTCGCCGAAACCGGACCACCCCTCCCGCCCCACCGGGAGTTCGGCGCCGCCCTCGAAGCAGAAGTAGGCCTTGGCGTCCGAGTCGGCCAGGTGGTACGCGATCTCCCGGCCCTTGAGCAGCACGTTGAGCGGGACGACCACCGCGCCGGCCTTGAGGATGCCGTAGTACACGACCGGGAACCAGGGCAGGTTCGGGCAGGACAGCGCCACCTTGTCGCCGGGCGCGACACCGCGCGAGCGCAGCAGGTTGGCCACGCGGCCGGCGGCCGCGTCCAGTTCCGCGTAGGTCAGCTGCTGATCGCCGAGGACGACGGCGGCGCGGCCGGGCACCGCGCGGGCGCTGGTCTCGAGCATGACGGCGAGGTTGAGCATGGGATCTCCGTAGGGTCGTGTGGCGGTGTCAGCCGCGCAGCGCAGAGGCGAGGATGGCGGGAAGTTTCCGCAGGCCGGGCGCCGCGGTGAAGCGGGTGACGCGTTCCACCGTGGTCAGTGCGGTGCGGTTGGTGACGAAGTACGGCGGGCGCGGGGACAGCGACGGCTCGCCGGTGAGCAGCCCGCGCGGGGCGGGCGCGAAGGGGGCGCGCAGCACGGTCTTCTCGATGTCCTCGAGCATGAACGCGTTGTGCACGAATCCGATGCCGCTGCCGATGTTCTCGCGTGTGTGGCCGGGGAAGGCGCCCCAGGGCGTGAAGCCCAGCAGGAAGCCCACGCCGGACCAGCAGTTGACGCCCAGGGTGCCGTAGCGCAGGCCGTCGATCGCCGCCTCCACCACCGCCCGGTCGGTCTTCTCCGCCCTGGGGTGGACGATCAGCGTGGCGCCGAGGGTGCCGGGGAGGGTGTCGTTGGCGAAGTCGACCGCGTGGAGGAGGAATTCGGCCGTGGTCGCGCCGGGGAGCCGTACGACGCCCAGGGCGCTGCCGAAGACCTCGCCGGAGATCAGGACGTCGTCGTGGTCCGTGATGTCGGGGACGAGGACCCGGCAGCCGTCCCCGTGGATCTCCGCCTCCGGGTGGGCCGCGAGCACGGCCGCGAGGCGCCGCTCGGCGCCCGGGTAGTAGTCGGTGCGCTCCGGCAGCTCGCGCAGCACCCGCCGGATCTCGTCCAGGAGCCGCTCGGTGCCGTCCCAGTCACGGGGCACGACCAGGACCTGGCTGGCGATGCAGTTGTGGCCGGAGTTGTTCATCTTGCTGGTGACGATGTGCTCGGCCTGGAACCGGAAGTCCGCGTCGCTCCACGGCCCCGGGGCGACGATGCACGGGCTGACACCGCCCAGTTCACTGCTGAAGGGTTTGCCGACCAGCGGCCGGTCGTCGCGCCGGCGCTGCTCGGCGTCCTCGTCCGTACCCCAGACGATGGCGTCGTGGGTGCGGTCACTGCCGGTGACATGGATGGCGTCGATGCCTTCGTGGCGGGCGAGATGACCGCCCTCGGCCGCGCCGCCGTCGACGAGACGGACCCAGCCGCGCTCGACGAACTCGGCGAAGACCTCCTCGAAGTGCGGGCGCAGATAGGCGTTGACGGGGTTCATCTTGGCGATGACGACCTGCCCCTCGGCATAGAGCTTGTGCAGGATGTCGAGCGCGGTGATGGCGGCGACGTTCCCGGCACCGAGCACCAGGGCCACGGCGGGGCCTCCCGGCCGGCCCCGGTACTCGCCCGCGGCGCGCTCGCGGACGTGCTCCGCGGTGCTGCCGGGGCGCATCCACACCTGGGCCGCATAGCCGTTGAGCAGCACGGTGTCCCAGCCCGTGGCAGGGAAGACGTCGACGCGTGTACGGCCGCCCCGCTCGTGCACGGCCCGGGGGCCGAGCGGCTCCTCGCCCTTCGCGATGCGCCGCAGTACGTGCAGGAAGGCCGCGGCGTTCTGCGCCAGGGCCCAGGGTCCGCCGGTCCAGTCCTCGGCGGCCCAGGGGGAGTCGGCGGCGTACCCCTTGGCACGGGCTCCTGCCGCGGCCAGGCCGGCGGCGCCCGACACCACACGCGGCAGCAGCCGCTCCAGCAGGGCGATGCGTTCGGTGAGGGGGGTGGCGCACCAGGACACGGCGCCTTCGCGCAGCTCGGCGACGGCGTGGTCGAGCGGTGCGGTGTCGACAGCGGGGGCGGCGGTCACGGGGTCGCTCCTCGGGCAGCAGGTGGGTGGGGCGGCAGGGGGCGTCGGGGTACCGGTGGTTGAGGCGTGGAGACGCTGGAGGGTCGAGGCGTTGAGGCGTGGAGACGCCGGGGGGGTTGAGACGCTGGGGGGTTGAGACGCTCAGGCGTGGAGACGGGGTGCGTCGCGGGCGGGGTCGATGAAGGTGAAGGCGGCGAGCCCGCCGACCAGCAGCAGCGCACCGGACAGCAGGACCGCGCTCTCGTAGCCCGTCGTGCCCCGGCTGTCGACCAGGTGGCCGACGACGGCGGGGGCGATGAGGCCCGCGGTGGTGACCGCGGCGTTCATGGTGCCGAGCGCACCGCCCCGCCGTGCGGGCGGCGCGAGTTCGGCGACGGTGACGGCCGCGACGGTCGCGAAGGATCCGCCCAGGCCGAACCCGATGACCAGCAGAGCGGTCTTCGCTCCGGTGCCGTCCACCAGGGGCAGTGCGAGGCAGGCGGCGGCGCCGAGGAGCAGCAGGCTGCCGCCGACCCGGCCGCGCGCCCAGCGGCTGCTGACTCCGCGGCGCATGAGCCACCCGGTCACCCCTGCCTGACCGAGCAGCACGACGGCGCCGAACGCCCAGGGGAGGGCGACGAGGGTTCCGGACGCGGCGGAGGAGTGGCCGAGCCCGTTGTGCAGGTAGGAGGGCAGCCAGACGACCATCAGCGCCACGCACCAGTAGCTCGTGAAGTACGCGGCAGTGGTGCCGATCCAGGTACGGGTGCCGAAGATCCGGCGGTACGAGGGCTTGGCCACGGCGATAACGGAGCGTGCATCCGCGGCGTCGGAGCCGGTCTCCGCCGCGTCGGAGCGGTAGGGCCCGTCGGCGCCGAGCAGGGCCCAGAGCACGGCCCACACCACACCGACGCCCGCGACCACCCAGAGCGCGGCACGCCAGCCGTGGTGCTGGATGACCCAGGTCAGGCCGGGGGCGGCGGTGATCACGCCGAGGGTGACGCCGAGGGTGACCAGCGCCCCGGGGAGGTTGCGCCGGTGGTTGGGGAACCAGGACAGCGCGGCCTGCTGGGCGACCGGGAACGCCGGGCCCTCTGCGGCGCCCAGCAGGATCCGCGAGCCGATCAGTACGGCCAGGCCACCGCCGAGGGCCGCCGGCGCCTGCGCGACCGACCAGAGCACGGCCATGATCAGCAGCAGCCATTTCGGCCGTACCCGGTCGGAGAGCATGCCCACGCCGACGGCGGCCACCGAGAACAGCAGGAAGAAAGCGCTGCTGGCGAGTCCGAAGTCGGTAGCGGACAGGCCCATGTCCGCACGGATCTCGTCGGCGGCCAGGCCGAGCACGGACTTGTCCGCGAAGTTGACCATCATGAAGACCACGAGCAGGCCGGTGACGATCCAGGCGCGTGCGCCCGGCTTCCGGTCTGCCGGCGGGGCCTCGTCGAACGGTCTCGGTGCGATGTCGGCTGCGGTCACGGGGTCCTCCGAAAGGGTGCTGACAAGGGGCGGCCGCACGGTGAGCGGATGCGCGCCGCGGCCGTGCACGGGTCCGGTCGGGTTGTCGCGGGCGCCCATGGGCTCAGGAGAGCGGCACACCCGCGATCGCGATGCGCTCCATGACCCGGGGCATCGGGTAGTAGTCGTTGATCGCGTAGTGCTGGGTGGCGATGTTGTCCCAGATGGCGACGGAGCCCGGCTGCCAGCGGAAACGCACCTGGTACTCGGGGATGCGGGCCTGGAGGACGAGCTCGTGGAGCAGGTCGCGGCTCTCGGAGTCCGACAGGCCGACGATGCGTACGGTGAAGGGCTCGTTGACGTAGAGCACCTTGCGGCCGGTGCGCGGGTGGCGGACGACCACCGGGTGCTCGACGGGCGGCAGGTTCCGCCGGTGCGCGGCGATCTGGTCGGCCGTCATCATCGCGCCCCAGCTGTGCACCCAGTCGTGCTCGGCGGTGAGCCCGTCGATGCGCTCCCGTGTCTCGGGGGGCAGGTTGTCGTACGCGGCCGCCATGTCCGCCCACATGGTGTCGCCGCCGGAGGGCGGGATCTCGACGGCACGCAGGATCGAGCCGAGGGCGGGCGCGGCCATGAAGGAGTGGTCGCTGTGCCAGATGTTCTTGTTGCCGATGGCTTTGGCGTCCTTGGCGAGCCGGGAGACGCCGACGGTTTCGGTCTTCGGGAAGAAGGGGTTCGGCTCCGGCTCGCCCCATATGCCGCTCAGCGCGAGCTGGGACTGCGGGCCGAACGCGTGCTGATCGCGGAAGAAGATGACCTTCCACTCCAGCAGCGCCTGCCTGAGTTCCTCGGCGAGGTCCTCGCCGATCGGCAGCGAGAGGTCGACGCCGTCGATCTCGGCACCGATGTGCGGGGTGAGCGGGTGGATGCCCAGCAGTCGGTACTCGGTCCGGGACGCACCCGGTGCGGTGCGCTCGAGCAGGCGCTTCCCGAAGTGCATCAGGGGCTTGTCGAGGGCGTTGGCGGGGGTGGTGGCAGCGTGGTTCATGGGGCCTCCAAAGCGACGGCCTGGAATTCGTTACCGGAAGTATCGTTATTAGGCCATGGCATGGCAAGGGTCTGATGACGTCGATGTGAAGCCGGGCCCCGAGGGCGCAGGGGCGTCGCTCAGGAAGACGTGCCCGCGGAATGCGGTGAGTGGCTCAGGAAGACGTGCCCGCGCAACGCGGAGAGCGGCTCAGGAAGCCGCGCCCACGGCGCGCGCGACAAGATCCACCAGGGCCTCGACGAACCCGGCGTCGGGCAGCACCTGCTCGCCGATCAGCCGGAACAGCAGCGGTGCGGCCACGAGCGTGGCGGCGGCCCGGACGTCGACGTCGGGGCGTACGTCACCTCGGGCGATGCCTCGTTCGAGGATGCGCCTGGTCTCGCTGGTGATCCGCTCGGTGTACTGCGCGTACTGGCCCCGGACGGCGCCGGCCTCCGCCGCCGCGCCGATCATGCCCGCGATGAGGCGGTCCGACCCCGGCAGGCGGTACGCCTCAAGGCGTGCCGTGAGCACGACCCGCAGTTCGGCCCGGAGGTCGCCCAGATCGGGCACCGACAGGGTGCCGATACGGGACTCGGCTGCGGCGATGACCAGATCCTGCTTGGTGGGCCAGCGCCGGTAGATGGCGGGCTTGCTCACCCCCGCCCGGGCGGCGACGGCGTCCATCGTGACCGCCTGCATGCCCTGCTCGGTGACCAGCTCGACGACGGCGTTCAGGACCGCCCCGGTGACCCGCTCCTCGCGCGGCCGCCCCGGTCCCCGCTCCGTCCCACGCGCCTCGGTACCCGCCATGCCCCGAGCCTACGAGCTGAGCCGGACCGTGGCGGCCAGGGGGTGCGGTCGCCGAACGGGTGGCAGGCGGGGTGGCCGGCGCGGGCGGCCGGTGGGCGACAGTCGAGAAGTCCGGCCCGGCCACCGGGCGGCCGGGGAGCAGGGCCACCGCGACGGCCTGATTCCCGGCCTGAGAGCATGGCGAGGACCGTAGCGGTACGGACCGTAGTTGATGGGGGAAGACCATGGCTGTGCTCGTCCTGTCCGGCATTCTCGTACTCGCCGTCGGCGGATGCGCCTGCGTCGTGTGGGCGGCGCGCGGCGGCCCACGCTGGGTGCGCGCGATCGCCGGCGCGACCCTGGCGGCGGGCGAACTCGTCCGCCACACGGGACGCGCGAGCCGGAGCAGGAGCCAGGGCTCCGATTCGGACGGCTGACTCGCCGCGCGGCGTCCGGGCCGCGGATCTCGGCCGGGTCGGCTCCCCCGGCATGCGAGGACCCGGCTGAGGCGGACGCGCGAACCGTCTACGGCACGAGTTCCGACATCACGACGAGCGGCAGCGACGCGTTGGCCGCGGCCGCTTCCACCACCATCCGGTCCTCGTCCGCGAGCAGTTCGACGACGAGGTTGCTCAGCGCTCCGAGCTGCATCTCGTGCACGGTGGACTCGTGGGAGCCGTCGCAGGAGGCGCCCGGCCCCAGATCGCAGTCGCCCCGGACGCATCGCGGATCGTGTGCGAACGGCGTCTGTTCACGGTCGCAGACCAGGCAGCTCCGCGCCGGAGGCAGCCCCTCGCCGGTGACCAGCATCGCCAGGACCGCCGGCGGCGTCCTGTCGTTGCCCGCCACGAAGCGGCGGACTTCGGCATGCGGATGCGCCGCCAGCCGGGTGGCCCATTGCGGTGTCGTCCACGACGCGAGCTCCCCGACGACCCGTATCTCGGGGTCGGCTGCGAGCATCTCCGTCACATCGGGCGGCAGACCGGGACAGGCCGCCAGCTTCTCTCGGTACTCGACGGTGGGATCCGACGCGAAGTGACGCGCCCACTCCTGGCTGCCCGCACCCTCGTCGAGCAAGGCCAAGGCGGCGTACGGCTGGGTCACGGGATCGACGTCGGCGGTGCTCAGCAGGCCTCGGTAGGCGAGCGGTACCGCGGTCTCCTCGACGCACGCGGCGAGCGCGACCGCCTGCGCGGGACTGAGGTCCGCGCGATCAGCGAGTTCATCGGCGACATCGGCGTCCGCGATCGCCGTCAGCCGGTCGACCAGCTCGGGCGGCAAGGACGGATTGGCAGCGAGTCCGGACAGGACATGATTCACAGAGGCATCCTGCCCGGACCACGATCGAACGGCCCGTGAATTTCGGCGCCCCCGAGTTCCCGGCCGTGCTCCGCGCATCACAGCCCTTCCTCACGGACTGCGAGCGGCGCCGTTGCCGGGGCTCAGCCCGGCGTGGACCGTTCGGACGGGCGCAGGTTCTGCCGGAGGTCGGCCGCGCCGGTGATGATCGTGGTGCAGAGCCCGCAGCAGGTCGCGAACTTCTGGGTCGTGGCCGGGTCGAGTGGTCTCGGGCAGGGTGGCGCGCATCGAGCCGAAGTGCTCGTCGTAGTGCTGGTCGATGGCGGTGGCGCCGTCAAGCGTCGCTCGGCACCACGCCTTGTCCGGGAAGGCTTCCACCTGCTCACGCAGCTGCTCGGCGATCGCGTGAACGGCTGCCGCGTGGGGGCGCCTGCCGCCGTCGCCGCCGTGGGCGGGCGGTGGTGCCTTCCCGGACTCGACCGGCCGACGGCGACAGACGGTGCGGCAGGGGTGTGTGGCTCAGAGGCCGAACTCCTGCGGGGACAGGCCGAGCACCGAGCACGCCTCGCGCAGGACCTGCTCCTCGGCCGGTGCGACATACCCGTCCGCGCCGGCGACGACGAAGCCCGTCTGCACGACCGCCCTGGCCTCCGTCGGCTTCTTCGCCGCCTTGGCGATCTCCTGCATGACCTCGGCCTTGCCCTGCTGGAAGTTGAACGCCAGCTGGTCGACGTGCTTGTTGAACCGCTGCCGCAGCTGCTCGGGCGGGAAGTTCTGCAGGACGTCGTTGCTCAGGATCAGCGACTCCACGTGCTGCCGCTCGGCCGGGTCGACCTGTCCGTCGGCGGCCGCGACCAGGGCGCACATCGCCATGCTGGCGTCCCGGTAGGCACCGCTCTTCAGCTCGGTCTTGAGGGAGGTGAGCTGGGACTTGAGCGTCTTCACCAGCTGCGCCCGCGATCCGCCTGAGGACCCCGAACCCGGCCGTCCGTGTCCGCCGGAGCCCCGCGCCCCCTGCGTCTGCTGCAGCGTCTTCGCCTGGTCCTTGATCCGATCCCACATCGCCACTCGTGCCACCTCGGCTTCTGCCATGTCGTTCCGGTCACCCGCGCGCGATCCACGCGCTTTCCTGCCAACGCCTCCCGCGCCCTCGAAGTTCCGCGGCACGGCCGGCCGGCCTTGCCACGCCTCTCAGGTCGGCCCCGTGAGATGCCGGCACCCGTAGTCTGCTCGCACTGACCATTCGTCATGAAGGGAGCGACTTGTGGCTTCTCGTCTCAACCCGTACATCAGCTTCTCCGGCGATGCCCGGCAGGCCATGGAGTTCTACAGGAGTGTCCTCGGCGGCGAACTGCGCCTGAGCACGTTCGGCGAGTTCGGCGGCCCCGGTGGTGGCACCGGGCAGGACGACAAGATCATGCACGCCATGCTGGAGACCAGCAGTGGATTCACGCTGATGGGCGCCGACACCCCGCCCGGGATGGAGTACAAGCCGGGGACCAACTTCGCGGTGAGCCTGAGCGGCGACGACGCCGATGAGCTGACGGGCTACTGGGAGAAGCTGTCCGACGGCGGCAACGTGGCGGTTCCCCTCGAGAAGCAGATGTGGGGCGACGTGTTCGGCATGTGTACGGACAAGTTCGGCATCACGTGGATGGTCAACATCAGCGAACAGCAGTCCTGATCAGGCGACACCAGCGAGCGGCGCGTCGGCGACCCGTGCGGCCGCCGACGCGCCGCTCGCTGGTGCCCGGCGATCCGCGGGAGGCCGCCAAGGCCCCGGCGTGCGGCAGCGCCCAGCAGGGCTGCGGCGGGCCCCACCAGGCGGGCGGTACCGGGCCCAGTCCGGCATGGCGCCGGGACCGACGGTGCTATGTGCCGGATGCTGATGCCCTCCGACCTGCGGGAGAGGCACGTGAACGACCCCAGTACTCAAGGAACGCGGAATCCGGCATCCCACGGCGCGGGCCGTGACAGCGTCGGTCAGCCGGGGGTCATCGGCCTCGCACTCGCCGCCGTGCTGGCGGCCGCGCTCGCGCAGGGTTCCTGGCAGTGGTTCGCCACCTACATCGGGGTGACGCTTCTCGCCGTGCTCTTCGCCTTCCAGCGACTGCCCGCGTGGACGCCGGACTTCCGGTCCGCGTACACGCGCAGTCTGGTCGCGTACTCGATGGTCGTCGGCCTGTGCGTGGCGATCACGATCGCGCCCATGCTGCAGCGCTGGGCCTGGCTGTTCCCGATGCCGGGCACGCGCAGCAGATGCCCCGAGCTCGGCGCGTACGAGGCCATGCGGGCACGGGCCGCGCTGACGAACCTGGCCGGTCGCGACGGCGTGGCTCTGGCCTACGCGCAGAAGGCCCAGAGCCATGACGCCGTTGCCGCCTGCCTGTCGGCCGTCACGACCGAGTGGCTGCCCGCGTACGCGGCCGGTGCCGCCGTGCTGGTGGGTGCGTGGGTGTGGTTCCGCGGCCGGGCCCGGGCGGGGAAGAGGAACTAGCCGCCACGGCACCGGGCCGCCGCAGCGTGCGGGCGTCCGTCAGGGTGTCAGCCGGGCGGCGAGGATGGCGACGTCGTCGTGGAAGATGCCCTCGCGGTGCGTCAGGAGCTTGTCGCAGAGTTCCGTCAGGGGTTCCGTGGCGTGCGCGGCGGCGACGGTGGCGGCCTGTTGCATGCCCTCGTCGATGGGCCACGTCCGGTGTTCGACCAGCCCGTCGGTGTGCAGCAGCACGGTGGTTCCCGGTTGCATGACCTCCTCGTGGTCGTAGCGGGGCAGGTCCGGGTCGACACCCAGGGGGAGACCGGTTTCGGCGGTCGGATAGCGCGCCTGGCGGTCGGGGCCGATGAGCAGGGGAGGCAGGTGGCCGGCGCTCGCCCATTGCAGCCGGCGGCCGGTGCCCTCGGGTTCGAGGCGGGCGATGATCACGGTCGCCATGGGGCCGCCGTGGAGTTCGTGCAGGACGCTGTCCAGTCGGTGCAGGATGCGGCTGGGCGGCTCCTGTTCGTCGAAGGCGATGACCCGGAGCATGTTGCTGATCTGGCTCATGACGGTGGCGGCGGCGATGCCGTGACCCATGACGTCACCGAGCATCAGGCAGGGCACCCGGTCGGGCAGGTGGATCAGGTCGTACCAGTCGCCGCCGATTCGCGGGGCCTCGGTGGACGGCTGGTACCGGGCCTGGAGTTCCATGCCGTCCAGGTCGGGCATCCGGGGCAGCAGTCGCCGCTGGAACTCCTCCGTGGCCTGACGTACCTGCTGGTAGAGGCGGGCGTTCTCGATCGCCACCCCGGCGGCGCCGGCCAGCGCGACCAGCAGGTCCTCGTCCTCGCTCGTGAACGACTCGCCGTTGGTCTTCTCGGCCAGGTAGAGGTTGCCGTAGAGCGCGTCGCGCACCTTGATGGGTACGCCGAGCAGTGTGGGCGTGCGCAGACGTTCCCCGGCGCTTCCGCTGCTTCCGGTGGCGCCGCCCGCGCCGCCCGGGTCGCCGTGGCTCCGCGCGTGCAGGGGGCGCCGGTCGCCGAGGAGGGCGGCCAGCGGTCCGGCCGCGTGCGGGACGCCGTCCCCCGTGGCGGACGGTCCCCCGGTCGCGAACCCGGACGTGATCACCTCGCTGTACCGCTCCGCTTCGCCCAGCACCCCGAGCGCGCCGCACCGGGCCTGTACCAGCTCACAGGCGGTGTCGGTGATTCTGCGGAGGACCGCGTCCAGCTGGAGTTCCTTGCTCACCTCCAGGACCGCGTTCAGGAGTTCCTGCGCCCGGCCGGGCACCCGCGCGGCCTGTCGCAGCCCCTGCTCGAGGCGGTCCAGATGCTCATCGGTCAACTGCGGGACCGGCGGGACGTCCTCGTGGCCGTGCGGGTTTCCACTCTCAGAGGAGTACGTCATCGTGGTCGCCCTTCCGCGCTGCCCTTGGCGTGGTTCTTGCGGTCCGGACGGGACGAGCGGTGTCGGCCGCCTGTGTCACGTCGCTTTCGTGTGCCCTCCAGCTTCGCCGCAGTCGAATCACCACACAACAGATGAAAGTGCAGTATTCGGGTAGTCGGACGACACCGTTCGAATGATCAAAAGGGCGGCGGGTTAGCATGTGAGCGCCGCCTAGCTCGAAAGATAAACCTGTGACTGTCAATGACGACTCGTTCACCAATTGGAAGAACCGCGAGGAGATCGCGGAGTCGATGATCCCGATCATCGGGAAGCTGCACCGGGAGCGGGACGTCACCGTCCTCCTCCACAGCCGCTCCTTGGTGAACAAGTCGGTGGTCAGCATCCTCAAGACCCACCGATTCGCCCGGCAGATCGCCGGCGAGGAGCTCTCGGTCACCGAGACGTTCCCGTTCCTGCAGGCTCTCACCACGCTCGATCTCGGCCCCTCCCAGATCGACCTCGGCATGCTCGCCGCGACGTACCGGGCCGACGACCGCGGTCTCTCGGTGGAGGAGTTCACCGCCGGGGCCGTCGCCGGCGCCACGGGTGCCAACAAGATCGAGCGCTGCGAGCCGCGCGACGTCGTCCTCTACGGATTCGGCCGCATCGGCCGCCTCGTCGCCCGCCTCCTCATCGAGAAGGCCGGCTCGGGCAACGGTCTGCGCCTGCGCGCCATCGTCGTCCGCCGCGGTGGCGAGCAGGACATCGTCAAGCGCGCCTCGCTGCTGCGCCGCGACTCCATCCACGGCCAGTTCCAGGGCACGATCACCGTCGACGAGGCCAACGGCACGATCATCGCCAACGGCAACGAGATCAAGGTGATCTACGCGGGCGACCCGTCGGAGGTCGACTACACGGCGTACGGCATCAAGGACGCCATCCTCATCGACAACACCGGCAAGTGGCGCGACCGCGAGGGCCTGTCGAAGCACCTCCGCCCCGGCATCGACAAGGTCGTGCTGACCGCGCCCGGCAAGGGCGACGTCCCCAACATCGTGCACGGCGTCAACCACGACATGATCAAGCCGGACGAGCAGATCCTGTCCTGCGCCTCCTGCACCACGAACGCGATCGTGCCGCCGCTGAAGGCGATGGCGGACGAGTACGGCGTTCTGCGCGGCCACGTGGAGACCGTCCACTCGTTCACCAACGACCAGAACCTGCTGGACAACTACCACAAGGCCGACCGGCGCGGCCGCTCCGCGCCGCTCAACATGGTCATCACCGAGACCGGCGCCGCCTCCGCCGTCGCCAAGGCGCTGCCCGAGCTCAAGGCCCCGATCACCGGCAGCTCGATCCGCGTCCCGGTGCCGGATGTCTCGATCGCGATCCTCAGCCTGCGTCTCGGTCGCGAGACCACCCGCGAGGAGGTCCTCGACTACCTCCGCGACGTGTCGCTGACCTCGCCGCTCAAGCGCCAGATCGACTTCACCACCGCCCCCGACGCGGTGTCGAGCGACTTCATGGGCTCGCGCCACGCCTCGATCGTCGACGCCGGCGCCACCAAGGTCGACGGGGACAACGCGATCCTCTACCTGTGGTACGACAACGAGTTCGGCTACTCCTGCCAGGTCATCCGCGTCGTCCAGCACGTCTCGGGCGTGGAGTACCCCACCTTCCCCGCTCCGGTGCTCTGATCCAGGTGCTCTGATCCAGGTGCTCTGATCCCGGTGGTCCGGACCCGACGGTCCGGCCCCGGCGGGCTCTTTGGCCCGGCGTCGCGACGCCGGCCGGGCGGCGGTGGAGGCGGCAACCGAATCCGACAGGCATTCGGTTGCCGCCCACCGCCTCCGTCGAGCCCCGGCCGCCTCCGCCGGGCCTCCATCGCCAGCGTCCGGCCGCGCACCGCGCGACCGGCACCTTGGCGGACTGTGCCGACGGCCCTGCCGAATCGATTCGACGATCGACGCACGGGGGCTTGTCGTGACATTCGCACGACACCTAGGCTGCCTCGCAGCAAGCGCTTTCCCGCCACGCGAGGAGCCGCTTCGCGTACCGCTACCGCGTCACCTCGCAGCTGGAGGGACTGACATGGCGAGCCTGCCGCACCTTGCGCATCCGCTGCCGGGAGCCGTGGGCCTGTCGCACCTCAGCGCCTATGAATGGGAGGCCGCCGACGGGGCGTGCGGCGGCAGCCCGCATCTGCATCTCGTGTGCACGGAGGCGTACGTCGTCACGGGCGGCCGGGGCGCCGTCCAGACCCTCAGCCCCGACGGCTACCGCGACACCCCTCTGGCGCCGGGTTCGGTGGCGTGGTTCACGCCCGGCACCGTGCACCGCATGGTGCAGGGCGGCGGACTGCGCATCACCGTGCTGATGCAGAACAGCGGACTGCCGGAGGCCGGGGACGCCGTCTTCACCTTCCCGCCCGACGTGCTCGCCGACCCCGAGCGGTACGCGGCCGCGGCATCCCTCCCCGCGCGGACCGGCCCGGAGGCGGCGACCGCCGCCCGTAAGCGCCGCGACCTGGCCGTCGAGGGGTATCTGCCGCTGCGCGAGGCGCTCATGGCCGGCGACAACGGCCCCTATGTCGAGTTCCAGCAGGCCGCCGCGCGCCTCGTCAGGGACCGGGTCCCCGCCTGGCGTGAGCTGTGGCGGGCGGGCGCGCTGGCCACGGCGGAGCGCACCGGGGCCCAGCTCACGGCCCTGGAAGCGGGTGACCCCGGCTATCTCGCCGACGCCCGTTCGTACGACACCGAGCCGACCCGGCACGGCGGTTACGGAATGTGCGGCCGCCGTGAGGAGTACGAACTGCCGGGCACCACGCTCCCGTATCACGGCGAGTAGCGCCTTCAGGACGTCACCGTCCGAGCTCCACGGCGGCGCGGAGCCGTAGCGGCACGCCGGGGACCGGCCCGGTCGCCCCCCTGTATCCGCACTCCGGAGCCAACTCGATATTTCTACGAGGCTCCCCGCCCCCGTGGCGCACTAGCGTCGCGCCATCGGCTCCGGCGTGAGAAAGAGGTACGAGGTGTCCCATGCGGCGCGGTGGTCCGAAGCTTCGCTGGCGGCGGAGACCTTCACCGACACGGCCGAGGCGGCCAGGCTCCTCGAACTCCTCGTCTGGTGCGGTGCGGCGGCGGGGGTGGCCGGGGTCGTCGTCGTGGGAACACACCTTGCTCTCGCGCTGCGCAGGGGACAGGCGGTCGCGCAACTGGGTTCGCTCGGATGGGTGCTCGCGGCCTGTGTAGTCGTCGCCACCGCGGCGCCGCTCGTGAACGCGCTTCTCTGAAGTCCCGCAAGTCCCGCAAGTCCCAGGAACCCCGGAGCCCGGAAGTCCCAGGAATCCCAGGAACTCCGGGAGCCCCAGGACTTCCAAGGATCCGGGAACTCCGGATGCGCGACCTGCGCCCCCTCCGCCCCCACCCATCCCAGGAGAATCGGTGAGATCAGCATTACTGGCGCTTGCGGCGAGATCCCAGGATCCGTCCCGGGACATTCCCCAGCCCACCCCCAGTGCCCCGGTGGCCCTGGAAGAGAAGATCGAGCTCCTTCTCGGCGTACTCGCCTGGGTCGGGACGACGGCCGGTGTCGTCGGCGTACTGGTGACCGGCATCATGATGGCGGTCTCCCACCGCAGGGGCGAGCTGTCGGAGCACATGAGCCGGCTCGCGACCGTGCTCGTCGGCTGCGGACTGGTCTCCGTCGCCGGCCCGCTCGTCACCTTCGTCTTCGGGTGAGCCGGTGAAGTGGCAGCGCCCGCCCCGTTCGTACGGCTCCGGGCACCGAGCGGAGAGCGGCGCCGGGGAACGGCCGTACTGGAAGACGCGTGACTGGATGCTGTCGGCGGGGTTCCTCTCCGCCGTCGTACTGATCGCGGTGGCGACGCGGGCGGGAGACCCGGACCGCGGTGCGTCCGGCGGCCCCTTGGCCGGGCAGCCGCCCCGCGTCGCCGCCCCGCTCAGCTCGGACGTTCCCGACCCCACGGCCGACGGCGAAGGGGGCGAAGTCGGCGAAGAGAACGAGGAACCGGACGGGGATGCCGACGCTCCGCGCCCGCCCGACGACCTGCGGTGGGAGGCCGTCGGCAGGACGCTGGTGCCCGTGTCGGACTCGGTCGGCCCGACCCGCGGGGACGGGGGAGTCCGCGCCGGTTTCGCGCACAGCCCCATGGGCGCGGTCCTGGCCGCGCACGTCGTCTCCGCGGCGCTCGGGCAGGACACCTGGCGGGAGACGGCCCGGCTCCAGATGCTTCCCGGGCCCAACCGGGACGTCTTCGTACGGGAGCGTGTCGCCGCCGGGGACCCGCCGGGGCAGGGGCCTCCGGCGTCCTACGCCGGGTTCTCCGTGCTCCACTACACGGCCGAGGAGGCCACCGTCCACCTCCTCATCAGGCTGCCCGAGGGCGGATACACCGCCACCTCCCTGTCCATGGCCTGGCAGGACGGCGACTGGAAGCTCGCGCCCCGCTCCGACGGATCACTCACCTCGCCGTTCATCGCCGTCCTGTCCTCCGACGGCTTCGCCCTCTGGAGGGGCTGAACATGCCATCCGTCACCTGCTTCTTCTCCCCGGTGGACTGCGCCCGCGAGATCACCACCTCCCTCGCGGAGACCATCCTGGAACAGATCGCCCTGGCCATCGGCGACGCGGCGCAGGAGGCCATCAAGGCGCTCTACGGGCTGTGGCTCGAAGTCCCCTCGGACGGGGGCGGGATCGCGGTCGGAGCCGTCGGCGAGCAGACGGCGTGGATCGTCGGATACGCGGCGGTGGCCTCGCTCGTCGTCGCGGCGATCCGGGTGGCTCTGGACCGGCGCGGCGAACCGGCGAAGCAGACGCTGAAAGGCATGCTGCGGCTCGTTCTCGTGACGGGCGCGGGCACCTATACGGCCACGCTCCTCGCGCAACTGTCCGACAACTACGCCCGCTACCTCTTCGCCAGGTCCGACCTGGGCACGAACATGAAGGAGCTCCTCGGCGCGACGACGCTCCTGGCACCCGTACTGGTGCTCCTCCTCGCCCTGCTGGTCCTGCTCGCCACCGTCGTGCAGGTGGTGCTCACGTACATCCGCCTGGGCGTGATGGTCACCCTGATCGCCACGCTGCCGCTGGCCGCGGCGGCCTCCATGACCGCCTGGGGCGACGGCTGGTGGAAGCGCCATGTCGGCTGGCTGATCGGGTGGATGCTCTACAAACCGGCGGCGGCGCTGATCCTCTTCTCGGCCACCAGCCTCACGGCGGACGGGGCGCCGGTCCACCAGAAGATCGCCGGGGTGAGCATGCTGGTCCTCTCGGTGTTCGCGCTCCCCGCCCTGCTCAAGCTCGTCGTCCCGGCCACCTCGGCGCTCGGCGACGCCTCCGGCGGACAGGTCGTGATGGGTGCGGCCAGCTCGGTCGCGTACGGATCCTCCGCCCTGGCGGGCGGGTTCGGCGCGGGAGCGGGCCCCGGCGGGGGAGGCGGTGCCGGGCCCGACGCCGGCCCGACCGGTGCCAGGCCCGCCGCCGCGGCGGCCGCCGCGGCGTCCCCTGCCGCGGCTCTGCCGATCGCGCTGCAGACCGGCACCCGCGTGGTGACGGACGTGATGTCCTCCCTCGGCGACCACGACGGCACCCGCGGCCACAACTGACTCCCCGGCCCCCGGAGAGGTGAGAAACCCATGTCACAAACCGTCGCAGCCCGTCCCACGTACGGCAATTGGCGACTGCCCAGACGCCCGGGCGTCGGCCCGCTCGGTCCCGTCGGCACCGTCGGCGCGTTCGTCGGGCTCGTCCTCGTCCTGCTCGCCTCGCTCAGTTCCCTATACGCGGCGCTCGTGACGCTCGTCGCGGTTCTGGTGCCGATCCTGCCGCTCGCCGTGCGGACCCGCGACGGGCGCAGCCTCTACCAGCTCGCCGCCGTCCGGATCGGGTGGGCCCTGCGCACCTCGTCCGGCTCGCACACGTATGTGTCGGGGCCGCTGTCGAACCGTCCCGACGGCCGGTTCAGCCCGCCCGGCCTGCTGGCCGGGGTCAGGGCCCTCGACGGCAGGGACACCCGCAACCGGCCCTTCGGAGTGCTGTGCCACGGCCGGGACCGCTACACGGTCGTGCTGGCCTGCGAACCGAACGGCGGCACGCTCGTCGACCCCGACCAGGTCGACCTGTGGGTCGCCGCCTGGGGGCAGTGGCTGGCCCGGCTGGGTCTCGAACCCGGCCTGCACGGCGCGTCCGTGGTGGTCGACACCGCCCCCGACACCGGCGTCCGCCTCGCGCACGAGGTGCTGCCACGCATCACGCCGCACGCGCCCCCGGCCGCCCGGGCCGTGATGGAGGAACTGGTACGACAGCACTGCTCGGCGTCGTACTCGACCAGCACCTACATCGCCCTCACCTTCGGCCCGGTGGGCCGCCGACGCGGGACGCGGCACATGGTCGACGATCTCGCCGTCAGGATGAAGGGACTCGTCGCCGGCCTCGCGGAGTCGGGTGGCGGCGCGGCCCACCCGCTGTCGGCCGAGCGGATCGCCGAAGTGGTCCGCGTCGCCTACGACCCGGCGGCCGCCGCCCAGTTGCCCGAGGCGGCCACCCGTCCCGGCGGCAGCGGACTGCGGTGGGACGACGCCGGTCCCTCGGCCGCCGTGGAGTCGGTGTCCTCGTACGCGCACGACTCGGGGGTGTCGCGCACCTGGATGCTCACGGAGGCGCCGCGCGGGACCGTGCACTCCGGGGTGTTACGGAGCCTGCTGGAGCCGGTGCCCGGGGTGCGCCGCAAGCGGGTCGCCCTGCTGTACCGGCCGATCGACCAGGCACTCTCGGCCAGGATCGTGGAGGCCGACCGCCGTGCCGCGCATTTCACGGCGAGCGCCGGGTGGGGCATGGTGCGCGCCCGGGCGTCCGCCGAGGTCCGGGCGGCCGAGCAGGTGGCCGCGGAGGAGGCGGCGGGCGCCGGGCTCGTGGAGTTCTCCATGCTGCTGACCGTGACCGTCGACACGGTGCCGGACCTGCCCGAAGCCGCCCTGGCGGTGGCCGGGATGCAGACGGGCTCCCGGCTGTCGATGCGTCCCGCCGACCGGATGCAGGCCGCGGCCTTCGCCTGCTCGCTGCCGGTCGGCATCCTTCCGTGGGAGCACACCCTCGTACCGTTCCGGCTGCGGGAGGCGCTGTGACCGGACCCAGGCACGCGGGCCGGCACCGGCGCGGACCGGTCGGGGACCCGGCGGACCGCTTCCCCCCGCACCGGGCGGCCACGCCGGGACCGGCCGACGCGGGCACCAACATGGCGGGACCGGCCGACGCGGGCGCCGCCACGCCGGCGGCCGGGCCGGGGCGCCGCGGCTGGCCCGGGCCGGCCGGCGGGCGGGTCGGGCACGTCGACCCGCCGGCGATGTGGCGTGCCACCACCGTGCAGGCGTGCGGGCTCTGGCCCTTCGTCACCGGGTCCGGCGCCCCGCTGACGGGCGTCCCGCTGGGGCACCATCTCCAGACCGGGGCCACCGTCTGCGGAGACCCCATCTCCTGGTTCACCCGCGCCCGTTACCTCTCCAACCCGTCCGTCTTCGTCCTCGGCATGCCGGGCCTGGGCAAGTCGACCCTGGTCAATCGCATGCTCATCGGTCTCACCGCCGCCGGGGTCGTACCCCTGGTGCTGGGCGACCTCAAGCCCGACTACGCCGACACCGTACGGGCGCTGGGCGGCCAGGTCGTCCGGGTGGGCCGTGGCGTCGGCGCGATCAACGTGCTCGACCCGGGGGCGATGGGCCGGGCCGCGGCCGCGATCGGCGGCCAGGCGGGACACGCCCTGGCGGCCGAGGCCCACGGCCGGGTGCTCAACATGCTGGCCGCCCTGCTCGCCCTGGTCCGCGGATACCCGGTGCACGACCACGAGTTCTCGGTGCTCTCCGCGGCACTCCGGCTGCTCGCCCCCGCGGCGGGCACCGGACGGCCACCGCACCTGGGCGATCTGCTCACCCTGCTCGGCGAGGCCCCGGAGCCGCTGCGGGCCGCGGCGTTCGACCGCGGCGACGACCGCAGGTACCACGACGCCGTGGAACCGCTGCAGCGCTCACTGCTCGGCATCCTCGACGGGCCCCTCGGCGACACGTTCGCCGCGCGTACCTCGCACCCCGTCGATCTGCGGGCACCGGCCGTGTGCGTGGACGTCTCCGGGATCGGAGAGGCCGACGACCGGCTCACCGCCGCGGTGATGCTCGCCGTGTGGTCGGACGGTCTGGGGGCGGTCGCCGCCGCACACGCCCTGGCGGATGCCGGACGCGCCCCCAAACGCTGGTACTTCGCCGTCCTGGACGAGCTGTGGCGTCCCCTGCGCGCCGCCCCCGGGATCGTCGACCGCATCGACGCCCTCACCCGGCTCAACCGGGCCCTCGGCCTGGGCCACGCCATGATCACCCACACCCTGAAGGACGTCGAGGCGCTGCATCGTGACGCCGACCGCGCCAAGGCGAGGGGGTTCGTGGAGCGCGCGGGCATGGTCGCGTGCGCCGGTCTCCCGGCGAACGAACTGTACGACCTCGAAGGCATCGTGGGCCTGTCCCGGCAGGAGATCGACCTCGTCTCCTCCTGGTCCTCCCCGCCCGGCTGGGAGTCCGCCGGGCAACAGGGCGAGCCGCCGGGGCGCGGCAGGTTCCTCATCAAGGTGGGCGGCCGGCCCGGCATCCCGCTCCAGGTCACCCTCACCGAGACCGAGCGCCGGCTGCACCGCACCGCCGGACGCCGGCCCCCCGAACCCTCCACCGCTCCGGCGGCCCGTAACGGAACGGGGGACCTGGCGGGGTGGCAGCCGTGAGCCGGCGCGCTCGCACGAGGAGGACGCGATGACGTTGCCGCGCCGCACCGAGCCGCGGGACGGCCGGGAGGCGACGGCCTGGGTCGTGTGCGGGCTGTTCGCGACGGCCTGGGCCGCCTTCAGCTGCGTATGGCTCGCAGGGTCCGTCACCGCCGCGCTGCTCGGCCCCGGGTGGGACCCGCCACCGTACGGCCCGGGCAGCGCCGTCGCACTGATCGACCGCGGGCCCACCGCCCTGTGGCCGCATGTACCGCCGGGTGTCACCGCGACGGGTGCCCTGGCCGCGCTCGCCCTGGCCGCGGTCCCGGCCGTCCTCCTCGTACGACGCCTGCTGAGGGTGCTCGCGCGAACACCCGGCCTGGCCGGCCCGCGGGAGCTGGCCCCCCTCCTGCCGAAGGGCGCCGCCGCGCGCGCCCGGGCCCTGCGCCCCTCGCTCCGCGGGATACGCGACCTGGATCCCGACGACCGGGGAAACCTGCTCGGCGATCTGGCACCCGGCGGCCCCGAACTGCGCTCCTCCTACGAGGACGTGGAACTCCACCTCATGGCCCCGCGCTCGGGCAAGACGACCGGCATCGCCGTGCCGCGCGTCCTGCGCGCACCCGGCCCGGTGGTGCTGACCTCCAACAAGGCGGACGTGTACACCGTCACCCGGCGAGCCCGCCGCGAACTCGGCACCGTCTGGACGTTCGACCCCCAGGGCATCGCGCACACCGAACGCGGAATGTGGTGGGACATGCTGGCCCAGGCCGCCACCATCGAGGGCGCCCGCCGGCTCGCCGGGCACTTCGTCGCGGCCGTCAACGACGACGCCGGACAGCGGGACTTCTGGATCAGCGCCGCGCACAACACCCTCACCGCCCTCTTCCACGCCGCGGCCCGGGCCGGCCGGCAGGTGCCCGACGTCCTGGCCTGGCTGTCCGACCCCGGCGACCGCACCCCCGTCGACCTGCTGCGCGACGCCGGGATGGACGCCCTCGCCGACCAGCTGGACGGCACGGTCCGCGGAGCCGTGGAGACCCGTGACGGCATCTACGAGACGGCCCGCCAGTGCCTGGCCTGCCTGCTGGACCCGCAGGTCGCGGCCTGGGTGACCCCCGACCCGGGCGTGCCGCGATTCCGGCCGGAGGCACACGCGCTGCGCCTGGACACGCTCTACCTGCTGTCCAAGGACGGAGGCGGATCGGCGGCCGGGATCATCGCGGCCGCGGCCGACGCGGCGCTGCGTGCCGCGGTCGAGGAGGCCGAGCGCATGGGCGGCCGGCTCGACCCGCCCATGACCGCCGTCCTCGACGAGGCCGCGAACGTGTGCCGCATCGCCGATCTGCCCGACCTGTACAGCCATCTCGGCTCGCGCGGCGTCAACGTCGTGACCCTGCTGCAGAGTTACCGGCAGGGCAGCCGGGTGTGGGGCGAGGCCGGCATGGACGCCCTGTGGGGCGCCTCCACGGTCAAGCTGCTCGGTCCCGGGATGGACGACGCGGACTTCGCCGAGCGGATCTCCAGACTCGTGGGCGACTACGACGCCGGGACCGTCGCGTACACCGACGGCGGCGCGGGCGGACACTCGCGCTCCCTCTCGTACCGGCCGCAGCGCATCCTGCCCGTCGAACGGATCCGGGCACTGCCGAAGGGCTCCGCACTCCTGTTCGTCACCGGGGTCCGGCCCGCCCTGATCAGGCTCAGGCCCTGGTACCGGGAGCCGGGCGCCGAGGCCGTCGGGGCGGCCGCCAAGGCGGAGGAGGCCGCCATCGCCGAGCGGGCGGCTCTGAATCGGACACCGGGAGGAGTCGAACGCGTATGACCGGCGACGCGGCACCGGGCGCCGGGTCCGGGCCCTTCATCCTCTGCCTGGACGGGCCCGCGTACGAGGCGGCCATGGACGGCCTCGTGGTCTGGGTGCACGACCTGCTGCTTCCGGTCTACGCCCGCGAGATCACCACCAACGCCCCCTGGTGCCCGCGCTGGTGGGAGCACCACGAAGCCGTGGCCCTGCTCTACGGGCTGTGGATGTCCTGGCAGGAACACACCGCGGCGGCCGCCGGGATGAGCGGCCCCGCCCTGTGGCACCGCGACTTCCTCCACCCCTGCATGGCCGCGCTGCGCGACCCGTCCGGCACCTTCGCCGGCTGCCGGCGCGGCAGCCACCGGGCCACGTCACCACCGCCGGCGGACCCCTACCCCGGCTGACACCCACACAGAAAGGACCACCCGCCATGCACCGGCAGAGCAGAACGGACGCATTCGTCCAGGAGGTCATGGGACGTTACGCGGACCGGAGCGTGCGCGACCTCGCCGACAAGGACAGCCGCCCCGCGGTCTCCCTGGGGACCGAGAAGGGCGTACCCGTCATCCAGGTCTACGAGGCCCAGGGCAGCAGTCGCGTCCAGGGCGTCCACAACGTGAAGCCCGGAGGCATCCGGAAGGCGGGAGGGAGCTTCGCCAGGACAGCCGACAACCCCTACCCGGGCCAGGTCCCCCTCCACAACGGCGAGATACGGACCAACGGCGGCGATCAGCCGCTCACGTACCTCAACGCGACGGGACGCATGTCGGCGTACGGCACCCAGGACCAGCTCAAGCGGACCTTCGAGGAGCTGAGGGGCACCGGCATCCTGATCCGGGAAGACGCACAGGACCTCACCGAACAGGAGCAGACCAGCCAGTTCACGGTGGCCGTACGCCCCGTCCGGTGGACGGAGGCCGGAAAGGTCCCGGCGCGCTTCATCCCCGGCATGGGGGACGTCTACACCCAGGTGGCCACCACGGTCGTGCGGGGCGTGGCCGGTGACATCGGAGGCGGTTTCGGCGGACCGGCCCAGGACGCCGTCGACGTCGCGGGAGACATCGTCACCGGCGCGATGGAGCACGCCGAAGGACGCAAGGGGCCGAAGACCGGCCACGGCAAGGCGGTCTACGGATCCGAACTGAGGGCGCTCGCCGAGAACTACGCCGAGTGGGAGGTGGCGATGGTCCCGGGCGCGATGAACCCCTTCGCCGGGGAGCCGCTCGCCGCCTCCCACACCTGGTCCGACATGCCGACGAGCCCGGTGCGCACCTCCGCCGGCGACCGTATGACGTGGGCCGAGCAGCGGGTCGTGTCGGTCGACGCCGTCGCGCAGGTCGCGACGAACAGGCTGATCCCGCAGGTCCTCGACCAGGCGGCGCGCATCTCGCCGTCGGCCGGCCACGGACCGGCGAACGGTCTCGTGGCGAACGCCGCCCGCTCGGCGTCCCCCGGGGCACCGCCCCCGCAGCCCGGACCGCCGCAGCCCGGACCGCCGCAGCCCGGAGCCCGGCAGCCGGGGCCGGGCGGTCCCGGCTCCGGCGCCGTCCACACCGGCCTGCCGCGACTGGCGACAGGTGGTCCCGGTCTGTGACCCACGGCGGACCCGGCACGTTCCGGCCGAGGGCTTAAGCTGTCTGCCTCCTGACCGCTCGTTCAGCGTCAGCAGGCAAGGGGGGAACAGTGCGCCGGGACGGAATCGATGGCGCGGGCGGACTTCCCTTCGTCGGGCGCCGCCCCCAACTCGCGCTCATGGGCGCGGAAGCCGCCCTGTCCGCCGCCGGCCGGCCGCGGGTCGTTCTCCTCGAAGGACCGCCGGGGGCCGGCAAGCGCCGGCTCGTCGAGCACTTCACCGGCGCCCTGCGTGACCACCGCGTGCTCGTCGTCCGTGGTTCGGAGACGGCGCGGGACCGGCCGTACGCCACGCTGGCCCAGCTCCTCGGGCAGCTTCCGCCGGCCGTCGCCGGGCGGCTTCCGCTGCTGAGCACCGGGGTCTTCTCGCCGGTGTCCCCGATCGCCGTGAACACCGAGTTGATGTCGGCGCTCGGCGAACTGGCCGCCACCGCACCCCTGGTACTCGTCCTGGAGGAGGCCCACACCGCGGACGAACGGTCCCTGGACGTCGTGGCCTCCATGACGCGCCGTCTCACGGACCAGCGCATCCTGACGATCGTCGTGGCCGCCACCTCTGCCGCCGGCCCGGCCGCCGCCGACGACCTCGGCTTCGCCGCCGACCTGAGGATCACCCTCGGCGGCCTCGACGCCGGCGAACTCGGTGAACTGGCGGTGGCGGCCGGGTCGGACGCGCCCGCCGACCGTGCCGGGCGCTGGCTGCACGCCCGCACCGGCGGCAACGCCCTGCACGCGACGCTGCTCCTGCGGCCGCGGCCGCCACGGATCGACGACACGGCCGACGAGCCGCAGGCGACCGGTGCCACCCCGGCACCGGCCCCGTCGCCCGCCCTCGCCGCCACGGTGGCGGCACGACTGGCCGGACTCCCCGGTGAATCACGCCTGTTGCTGGAAGGACTGGCCGTGCTCGGCGGCCGGGTGTCGCTGCTGCGGCTCGGCCGGCTCGTGGCCGTGAGCGACCCGGCCGGCGCCCTGGACCCGCTGCTGCGTGCGGGGCTCGTCAGATGGTGGCCGGGCGAGCCCGTCACGGACGTCGCCCCCGGTCACGAACTGCTGCGCGACCTCGTGTACGAAGGGCTCGCCCCGGACCGCAGGCGCCGGCTGCACTCCCGCGCGGTCGCCCTCGTGGACGCCGGCGACGCCTGGGCCCACCGCGTCGCCGCGGCCGACGGACCCGACACGTCCCTGGCCGCCGAACTGGCCGCGGCGGCCCGCGAGGAGAGCGCACTCGGACGGCTGGCCACGGCCGCCGCGTACCTGTCCTGGGCCGCCGACCTCGCGGACGGCAGGGAGGAGCGCGAGCGGCACCTCATCGGCGTGGTCCGCCTCAAGTTCTGGGCCGGCGAAGGCCACCTGGTGGGCCGCTACCGCGACCTCGTCGCCGCCGCCGGGCCCACCGCCCGCCGGCACGAGGTACTGGGGCTGCTGGCCTTCGCCCAGGGGCGCGTGGTGCAGGCCCGCCGGCACCTCACCCTGGCCCAGGACACGGCGGCCACCGACGGCACCGGACCACTGGCGGCCGGACGCATGATCGTCGAACTCGGCTGGGTCACGGCCGTGCTCGGCCTCGGCGAGGAGACCGTGCGCGCCGCACGGGACGCCCTCGCCGCCCTGCGCTCGGCCGACGACTCGCACCTGACCGTGCTGGTGCGCGACACGGCCGCCGCGGCACGCTCGCTCGACGCGTACGGGCACGCCCTCGCCTCCGGCGCCGAGGCCGGCCTGGAGCGACTGGCCTATCTCCCGGCCGACGCCGACCAGGCGGACGAGGCCGACGTCTTCGGCCTCACCTTCCGCGGCATGCTGAACTGCCTGGCCGGGCGGGTGTCCGTGGCAGCCTCCGAACTGTCCACCGTCGTACGCCGCTCCCGCCCCGGCACGTTCCAGGTCCTCGGCCTCGCGGGGTATGTGCACCTCATCGTCTGCCACATGCTGCGCGGTTCCTGGGACCGGGCCGAGACCGAGACCGAGACCGCGCTCAGTGCCGTCGAGGCCCACGGCCACGCGATCGACCACGCCGTACTGCACTCGCTCGCCGCGGCACTGGCCGCCGGCCGCGGCTGCGACGACAGTGCTCAGCGGCACCTCGCCCTCGCCGACGCCCGGTCGGTGTCCCTGGACTACCGGGGGCCCGAGTTCTACCTGGCGCTCGCCCGGGCCCTGGCGGCACGCGCCCGCGACGACGCCGAAGGGGTGCTCGCCGCGCTGGCCGGCGTCGTGGACGCGGCACGCCGGGGCAACGACTGCTGCCGGCTGTACTCCCTGTGGTGGTTGCCCTTCTTCGTCGACTCCGCCGTGTCCGCGGGCCGGGTGGACCAGGCACGGGCCCTGCTCGACGAGTTCCACCCCGTCCCGGCGTCCGCTCAAGGGCCGGGAGCCGGCACCGGGACCGGCGGGCTGGAGCTCGTACGACTCTGGCTGACGGCACGGGTCCATGAGGGCGAAGGAGCGCACACGGCCGCGGCTGCCGCGTACGCCCGCGCGGCCGAGACCGCGGCGGCCGGCGCCGACATCCCCTTCTACCGTGGCCTGATGGAACAGTGCCACGGCCGTTTCCTGCTCGGCCGGGGCCGGCACCGCTCAGGCGTACGGGAACTGTCGAAATCGGCGGCGACCTTCGCCGCCATGGGCGCACCCGCCTTCGAGCGGGCGAGCACCGCCGACCTGGCGAAGGCCAGGACCCGCACGACGACCACGTCCCCGGACGCCGCGGCCCTCACGACCCTGACCACGCGCGAGTCCGACGTCGCCCGGGGCGTCGCCCTGGGCCGCACCAACCGGGAGATCGCCGAAGCGCTCACCATCAGCGTGAAGACGGTCGAGTACCACCTGGCCCGCATCTTCGCGAAGCTCGCCGTGCGCGACCGGCGGGAGTTGCGTGACCTGGTCCAGCGCACGGCCCGGTCCGGCACGGGGGCACCTCGCCACACCTGAGGAGGGTCCCCGCCCTCGGCCGCCCGTGCCCCGGGGCCGGTCCGTGGAGCCGTGGCCCCTCAGATCCTTCCAGTCGTCGCCCCGCCGACCGTGCCGGTTCGTACCCGTTCCTCCCCGAGGGTCGTGTGCCGGGCGACCTGCGGTAACTGGAAACTCCTCCCAGTCGCCGCGCGCCGCCCCGCGGACATGATGGCTCGCGGCGGGGCCGGGGACATCACGAACGCGCAGTCCGGATGCTCCCCGGCCCCACGGA
Organism: Streptomyces sp. NPDC091376; assembly: GCF_044757085.1. Lineage (NCBI taxonomy): Bacteria > Bacillati > Actinomycetota > Actinomycetes > Kitasatosporales > Streptomycetaceae > Streptomyces > Streptomyces sp. NPDC091376. The sequence continues at coordinate 433,147 of NZ_JBIVUF010000004.1, forward strand.
CGGACTTCGGAGGTCGTGACGTTGAGACGCTGGTGTGCATCCCCGGCCGCGTCGGGTTCACCGGTCGAGGCCACGGTGTGCTCCGGCCACGCTGTGCTCCCCGGCCGGGGCAGGCGCGGAGAAGGCCGTCAGGGGCAAGGACATCGCGTTCCTCGGCAACGGCGGATCCCGGCAGGCGGCGGGCGACCCGCGGGAGAAGCGCTGGTACGGCCTCACCTGCGCGGCGCCGGAGCGACACGGTGTCAACGCCCGCGATCAGGGCCTGGCGAACGCGCTCGGCGGGAGGGACGACGAGAGCGACGGCACGGACCACTGCCGGGCCGGGGCGGCGCCACCGCGGCGACGCCCAAGGGTGTGGACGGCGAGTACGACGACTGAGGCACGGGCGGCGATCCGCACCAGGCGGCAGAGGACGGGCCGAATACCGGCTCGGGTCCGGCGCGAGGACACCGTGCGCGAGAACACCGACGAGGACGCGCGGCGGCGCCTGCCGCCGCCCGGATTCCGCCCGGATTCGCCCGGCGACCGGGCCGGGGGCAGGACCGGCGGCGGCACCACCCGGCCGGCGGGCAAGGAGCCGGCAGGAGCACGCCGCCGCGCGTCGGCGCGGCGCGCGCGAACCGCGGCGCGGTCACACCGTGGCCGAAGGCCCGGCGGCCCGTACGCGACGGCTGTGCCCGCTCGCCTCCGGGGTCCCGCAACGGCCGCGCCCCGCAGCGGCGACGAGGAGCGGGCCGAAGAGCGGCACGTCAGCCCGCCGGGGGCGGACGCCGCTGCGGGACCACGGTGGCTCGGCCTGTCCGTTGGCCCTCGTCGCGGCCCCGAGTCCGCCGGGCGACGCGTTCCTCATCGTCGGCGACGTCGTGAACCTGCCCGACCGAGCGGTCGTCGTCGGCCTGTCGGCCTGCGACGGCCCGGGTGCGGGCGTCCGCGCCTTCGGCCTGCCGATGAGCGCGGTACCCACGCCGTCCCGGCGTCGTCGGGGGCACCGGCGTGCGGTGCGGCGCAGGGAGCGGTGCGGCGAGCAGTCGTCGGCGTCGAGATCCGCACCCTCACCGGCGACGGGCCCAACCACCGTGGCCGGGACGGCGCTCGGCGGCAGATCGTCGAAGGGGTGCAGATCCGATCGTCGAAGGGGCGCAGATCCTGGCCGCGGTGAGGGCCGATCAGCCGGCCGGGCGACCGGACACCCCCCTATGGCTGTGCCGTCGGCAACACCGGGCACGGGAAGCGGAGAGACATGCGTATCGGGGTCAGGCTGACCGGCACATCGGCGCGCGGCGCCCTCGTGGACGGCGGAACCGTCCTCAACTCGGGATCGTCACTGCCCGTCGGGCTCGCCACCGGTGCGCTGAGCGGCCTGCTGCGGACACTCGCGGCCGCGGCCCCGACCGGGGTCTCCTCGGTCACCTGGGACGTCACGACCGTACTCAAGGAGGCGCTGGCGCAGCCGGTGGGCCGGGCGATACCCCCGGCGCTGCGGGCCGGTCCGGTGGCCGCACTGCGGGTGCTGCCGCGGCCGCCGGACTCCCCTGCGCCCGGCGGTCACCCTTCCCCGCTGGTGCGGTCGCTCGTCACCTGGCGCTCCACGGTGCGGGGCGGGCACGACCTGTTCGGCAACGAGCTGGCCGCACTCGACCTCAAGGCGGCGGAGCGGGCCGCCAGAGCGGTCAGGGACCTTGGTCTGAGGACCGTCGCCCTGACCGCGACGGGCACGCGTGCCATTCACGAGGAGGTCGTGGCCTCCCGGCTGCTGGAGACGTGTCCCGAGCTTCGGCTGTGCCTCTCGCACGAGGCCGGAGGGCTCGGACTCCTCGAACGGGAGGCGACCACCGTCGTCAACGCCGCCCTGCTCGACGTGGCCGAGGGCCTGATCACGATCTGCGGACAGGCCACCGACGCGCTCGGCCCCCGGGTCTCCTGCTGGTTCGCCACCGGCGACGGCGGCCGGGTGTCCGCGAAGCGACTGCGCTGGATGCCGGTGGTCGGCCTGGCCGCGACGCCCGCGACGGCACTCATCGGCGCGGCCGTCCTGGCCGGTACCCCGAACGCCGCCGTGGCGCTCGTCGAGGCGTCGCACATCGGCGTCGGAGAGGTCCGCGACGGCCTGCCCCAGGTGGCCTCGGACCTGCCGAAGAGCGTCGGCGTACGGACCGTCGACCCGCAGCCGGTACTCACGCTCGGCGCGGTCGACACCGCACCCGCCGTCGGCGCCCTCCTCGCCGGGAACACGGGGCGGGGCAAGGGCGTGGTCGCCGCGTACAACGCCGGAGGCAACGCCGTGGCCGAGGCGATGGCCCGCAGCGGCGGCAGTGGGCTCACCCTCGTACGGCCGGAGGCGGACATCGCGGCGGTGGGCGCCGCCTGCACCGAGCCCAGCGCCTGGCTCGATCTGCTCGTCCGTGCCGACACCCCGCAGCAGCTGGAGACGGAGCAGCTGTACGCGGAGAGGCGCGCGCTCGGCATGGTGGCGGCCAACGGGGCGCAGCCGGGCAGCGAGCGGATCGCCGGATCGGTGGCCACCCGGGTGGGGTTCCCGCGCCGCAGGCTCTACCGGCTGCAGGTACGGGCGAGCAGCCGCACCACGAAGGAGGGGACGTCGTGACACCGGGGGAGACCCGCCGTGCCCGGGAGCCGAGGCGTCCTCCGAGCCGGTGCGCGCGCACGGCCCGGTACGGACGACGGGCCCGGTACGGACGACGGGCCCGGACGCGCCCCCTTCCGACGCCATGGGCGCGGCGGACGACGCCGTCGGGTCTCCTTCGCCCCGCACGCCGAACTGCTCCTGTCGGGGCCCGAGTTCGCCCTTCACCGCCGGCCGTGGATTCGCGAGACGCATCGTCGGATGCGTCCTGACTGGAGGCGACAAGCCGTGCACGTTCCCGAAGGGGACCGCCCGTCCCCAGCAGCAGAACACACCCTCACCGACAGCGGACGGGACGTCGTGTTCAGGCTCCCGGCGAAGCGCGCGGCGGCCTCCCTGGCCCGGGAGAGGATAGGACATGTCATGCAACGCTGGGCACTCGACGGCGAGTTGCGCGACAACGTGCTGCTCGTGGCCTCTGAACTCACCGCCAACGCCGTCGAGCACGGTACGTCCGACGGTGGGAACGTCCTCGTCGCCATGACGCTCGGCGCCACGCTGCGCGTCGAGGTGACCGACGGCGACTTCCTCCGCAAGCCGGCGCTGAGCGTGCCGGGGATGCACGCCGACCGCGGGCGGGGACTGTTACTCACCGACGCTCTCACCACGGCGTGGGGCGTCACGCTGTATCCGCCGCTGGGCAAGGTCGTCTGGGCGGACTTCGCACTGCCGGAGAGTACCGGCCGGATACCGTGAGCCTCCACCCGCGAGAGCACTTCGGGCGGCGTTCCGGGACGCGTGAGTCCCGTCGTGAGTCCCCACCTCGTGGCCTCGTACCCGAGTTCATCTCCCGTGGGCGGGAAGCGGCCGCCGTGGCCATCGGCATCGGGATGTCGGTCGTCCTGTTCCGCCCCCTCACGGCCACGCTCCGCGCCGAGACCGTGTGCCCCGACTGCCTCACCTCCGCGTTCCGTTCCTGACCAGCTGCTGCCCAGCAGGGGCGCTGCCTTTACTACGTGTCCCGGGGGTTGTCGTGCAACCGGCGAGGGCGGTCTGCTGTCGCTCAGGCCTGGCAGGTGCCCTGGATCCGGCCGAAGACGGCCGAGGCATGCTCCGGGTGCCCATCCAGCCACGTCCCGAGGTGTTCCTGGACGGCCTGTCCCACGCAGGTCCGCACTGGTGGGTTACCCAACACACCGCGGGTGGGGCCCTTGAACTCGGGATGGTCCAGCTTCACCGACACCACGGCTGTCAAGCCCTCGCCGAACTGATCGGCGCGAAGCCCGGGGTCCGTTGGTTTCAGCAGCAGCCGCTCACGCGCGTACGCAGTGACCGCGGCCGCCACCCCGTCGCGGAAACCCAGCTCGTGCGTGCCTCCGATGGTGGGCCGGCTGTTGGCGAAGCCACGAACCCGCTCCTCATGGGAGCCGCACCAACGCAAGGCCACCTCCACCACCCCCGCCATCCGCGGGTCCTCAAGCTCGAAGGCGACGGTCTCCGTGGGGGCGTGCGCCGCCATCTCGGTGTCGAGGAAGGCGACGAAGTCCCGGGCCCCGCCCGGGAATCGGAACCGGGCCGACCGGGACTCGCCCGGCCGGCGCCGGTCGATGAGCGAGATATCCAAGGCCCGGTTCAGAAAGGCCAGCTCCCTGAAGCGCTCCGCCAGGGCGTCGAACGAGAACTCTGCGGCTTCGAAGATGTCGGCGTCGGGCCAGAAGACGATGACGGTCCCGCAGCCGGTCGCCGTTTCCGCCTCACTGAGCGGGCTGACGGCCACACTACGCGCGTACTCCTGGGCCCACCGGATTCCCGCGCGGCGCACCTCGGCCGTCATCCGGCGCGACAAGGCGTTGACGACGAAGGGCCCCACGCCGCAGAAGCCGAGCGGCACGGCGTGGCGGCCGCCGGGTCCCGCCGCAGTCTGCATGGTGGTCAGCAGGGCTTCGAGCTCCGGACCACCGGTGCCCTGCGCCTCGCCGACGGGGACTCCCGGCCCGTCGTCGGCGACACGCACGCCGCCGTCGGGCGTGAGAGTGACCTCGACGGAGCCGGCACGGCCTGCCAGCACCTCGTTCACCGCCCGGTCGGCGACCTCGAACACCATATTGTGCAGACCGCGTTCACTCGTCGAGCCGACGTACATCCCGGGCCGCTTACGGACGGCTTCCCACCCCTCCAACACCCGGATGTGGCTGGCGTCGTATCTGGTGGTTTCCTCACTCACGATGTCCCCTCCCACCGGTGTCCCGCAGAACTTCTCAGCCTAGGCGAATCCCAAGAAAGCACCAGTTCAGAGCCATTTCATCGAGAGGTTGGCCGGGCGAGTGAGCGCCTGCCTGGAGCTGGGCGGCCCGGGGGTTGGGAACTGCGGTTAAAGCGCCGCCGATGGGTCTCCGAGGCCGCGTACGCCCCCATCCTCGTCGGCGGCCAAGTCCCCGGTTCCACTACATGGCATGCCCGAGCGGAACGCCCGTCCGCCTGTTTCACCACCGCTGCCCGGGGCCGATGACCATGAGTTTCACCTCAAGGCGAAGGCGAGACCGTCCCCGCCTTCAGCCGAGACGTGATCGCGAATTCTCTCTCCAGGTCACCCGGACCTCGCTGAGCGTTCCTTCGTCCAACTCCGTGACCCGGGCACGCGCCATGGCTGCGGACGGTGTCCGGTTCGCTGTCCACCTAGGGGAACCTTCGAGTTACCCCTGCGTACGGGACTGCTCCCAGCGACCGCATTCGGCCCGAGCCGGTCCACCGCAGGGCGTGGGGAACTAGCGAGTCTCACCAGTGCCCCGGGCTTCAACGGCGGCGAGCATAGGGCGCGTCGAAAGCGGCCGTGCACTCCGCTGCGACTCCCCGCGCAGTGGGGCGGGGACGGCCGGGCGCCGACGCCACCTCCGCAGGGACCCCCCGTTCCCGACGAAGGACGTCGGCGCTCGCGACCGAACGACCGCAGGTCCGACGGCGGCTCCCGCCGAGCACGCCCGCCGGACCACCGCGGAGGCGACGAGGCACCTTCCGCGTCACCGCTCCTCGCCGCCCCCAGCCACCCCGCCCGAACGGAGCGCAGATGCCCATCCACCCGGACGCCTATCCGTGCGGTGGTCCCGGAGGGCCCTGCTTATGGGTGTGCCCGTCGTTCTCGGGAATGGACGCGCTGCTGTTCCGGGCCGGACCGGGAACGGCCGGCAACTCCCGAAGCCCCGTACCGCACTTCGTGCTCGCCGTGACCACCACCGCCGAGGTCCGGAACTGGCGGTCCGGCGAGCCCGAGGGCGAGCTGGCGGGCCTCCTGGCCACGGTCCGCCGACTGCTGCGGGGCACCGACCCCCACGGCCCCGCGGAGACCGAGGAGTCCTATCCCTGTGGACGCCTCGGCGCCCAGCTCACCCTCGTCGTGCAGCGGCTCCCCGGCGACGTGCTGCTGGGCACCGCCCTGCGCGGTCGGCAACCCGCGGCCGCGGGGCACGACGAGGACCTCCTCGACGAACTGCCCCCGGACAGCCGCCGTCTCGTCCAGGCCCTCGCCGTTCTCGGGGGCCCCGTCTCCTACGCCCGCCTCGGCACCCTGCTGAAGAACCCCGACGACCTGGCCCGGATCCTGCAGCCCGCGCTCGACGCACGCTTGGTGCGCTGGCACGCCCGCAGCGGCGCCGCGACCGCCGAGGAGCGGCTGAGGCCGCAGATCACGGCCGGGATGTCGCCCGCCGAACGGCTCGCCGCCCACGCCTGGGCCCAGCACTGGTCGCACGGCGCGGACAACCTCCTGCACCGGGCCGCCGCCGCGCGGCACCCCCTGCCCGGCCTCGCCGACGAGCTGGAGCAGGAGGCGTACTCGCTCGGCCGCGTGGGCCACTTCGCGAACGCGGCGCGCCTGCTGAGGCACGCCGCCGACCTGTCGTCCGACGCCACGACGGCCGCCAGGCGGCAGCTGGACTCGGTGGAGTTCCGGCTGCGCGCCCACCACACCCGTGCGGCACGCCGGGAGCTGGACTCCATCCGCCGTCAACCGCCGTCCGCCCGCCATCTGTTGCTCGCCGGCAGGCTCAGTGTGCTCGAAGGCGACCTGCGCCAGGGCCTGGCCCGGCTCGCCGAGGCCCATGAGCACGCCGCGGCCGACGATCTGCGGGCCGAGTCCGAAGGGCGGACGAACACCGGCTCGGCCGGGCGGGCGGCTCTCTGGCTCGCCCAGGCCAGATGGCTGGCGGGGCTGCCGTCCGATCTGATCCGGCCCCTGCTGAAGGAGTACGCCTCCTCCGCCACGGAGTTCTCGTCCTCCGCCTCCGCGGACGACGCCATCGCCAAGATGTCTGCGGCCGAGGGCCCCTTGACCAAGACCCTTTCGGCCGACGAGCAGTGCGCCGACGCCCCTTCTGCCGACGAGCTCGATCCCAACGATCCCTCCCCGCAGGACCTTTCCACGCAGGACCTCTCCCCGCAGGACCTCTCCCCGCAGGACCTGTCTACGCAGCATCCCTCGACGCCGGACCTCTCCGAGAAGGACCTGTCCGCCCAGGACCCCTCCGAGAAGGACTCCTACTGGGCCGGACTGCACACGTGGCTGGAGACCGTGCTGACCGCCCGCGACGAAGGACCCGCCGTGGCGCTGGGCATCGCGGGCACCGGCTCCCGCTCCGGGGGCCCGGCCGCCCCGGTGCGCCGGCGCACGCTGCTGACCGAGGCGTGGCTGTCGCTGGAGGCCGGTGAACTCGACCGCTGCGAGCGGGCCCTGCACAACGCGCTGGACCTGGAGGCGGGCTCCCCGGACTCGGCTCCCACCGGACTCCCGCACATGCTGCTCGGCCATCTGCACTGGCTGCGCGGGGACTGGTCGCTCGCCCAGCTCTACGCACGCATGGCCACCCGCTCCGCCACGGGCCTGTGGCGGCCCACAGCCGCCCCCCTCGGCGAACTCATCGCGGCCTCACGGGGGCAGATGCCGGCACTGGAGAAGCGTCTGCCGGGATCCCACCAGCGCACGGCCCTGTCCGGCTGGCTCGCCGGATTCGCCCGGGTCGTGGGCGCGGTGGAGGCGGGTGACACAGGCCGTGCCGCACGCGTGATCGGCGCCTCCCTCCACACCGCCGAACCGCCGGAGCAGACCGTCCCCCTGATGACCTGGCGCGACATCGAGCTCCTGCGGGCGGCGGCACTCGTGGCGAACGACGCCGCCATGGAACGCGCCCGTGCCGGCCTGCGGCGGCTGCACGCCACGACCGGGACACCCTGGTCGGGCCTGTTCGGGTCCTGGGGCGAGGCCCTGGTGGCGGCCCACGCGGGCAACCGAGAGGAAGCACTGGACCGCTACCGGGACGCGGAGGACCACGCGGACCGGCTGCCGTCGGAGGTCCCCTGGTACCACGCGCGACTGCTCGCCGACCACGCGGCACTGCTGGCGAGCACCGGCAAACGCAGAGCGGCGCTGGATCGCTACCGCAGCGCCCACGAGACCGCCTCCCGGCTGGAGGCCCATCCCCTGCTCGCCCGCTGCGCCGAGGGGCTGGCCGGTTTACGGCTGCCCCGCTCGGCCCGCGGCTACCGGCTGACACAGCGGGAGAGCGACGTGGCCCGGCTCGTCGCCTCGGGGCTGACCAACAAGGAGACGGCCACCCGGCTGTTCGTCACCCCGGCGTCCATCGCCTTCCACCTCAGCAACATCTACGCCAAGACGGGTGTGCACAACAGGTACGAGCTGCGCACCTGGTGGCAGTCCCTCGACGAAACCATCTGAGCGCGCACGGTGACAACGGACGGAGACGGCGATCCCCGACAGGTCGAGGTTCTCAGCAGACATGACACCGGCAGACCCCTCGCAGAGCCCCCTCGTACGCCCCTACGTCGGTGGGCTCTGGGAGGAGACGAGCCCCGGCGATCCGTCCGACGACCGGCCGGAGGCGGCCCTGATGTCCGTGACCGACGCCGGTCCGCCCCGCCGCCCCGCACGTTCGCCGGCCGTTCCGGCCGTCCCGGCCGTCCCGGGGTGGAAGCCGGCCGCGTACCGCGATGAGCCGTTGCCGAACCGGGCGCGTCTCGCGGTCACGGTCACGGCGATGGCCGCCGCCGGCCTCGGCCTTGTGAGCATCCTGTCGTCCGGCGATCCCCATGCCCCCGGCGAGGAACCGGCGTTGCCGGGACTGACGGAGTACGAGCGCATCACGCCCCTGGTGATCCTGCCGTCGGAGCTCCCCGACGGGTCCGACGGGTCCGACGCATCCGGCGCCGACCCGGACGCCCCGGCGCCGTCCCGGCGACCGACGGCCGGTACGGGTGATTCTCCCGGCGCCGTCCCGTCCTCCGCACGCCCCACCCCGGGCGAGGCGGACCGGTCGCCACGTCCCTGGCCCGCCGCGTACGCACTGCCCGCACGGCAGGACCGTGGGTCCGGCGGGCTCGACGTCTCCTCGGGCCCGCGGCTCGGCTACACCGTCGACTTCGGTGACCAGCCGCGGCAACGCCTGGCGACCCGGCTGGCCTTCCGGACGCGGCCCGGGGCCAGCGTGCTGGTGACGGTACGCGCCGACACCCCTGACGGGCCGCCCATCGGATCGTTCTCGGTCGGCAACGGCCACCAGGGGGAGTGGACGACGGTGCCGTCCACGATCCGCCCCCTCATGGGCGTCCACCGCATCTACATCGGCTTCACCATGGACGTGCGCCCCGACGTCTTCCTCATCGCCGACTTCACGTTCTCCTAAGTGGCGGCTGCTCTCGCCCGACGACCGCTGCCGCGTGGTGCCGCCCTGCCGCGTGGTGTCGCCTGCCGCGTGGCGGCTCCTACGCCTCGCTCAACGAGTGCCACCAGGAACGGAGTTCGTAGCGGTTGGACACACCCGTCTTGGCGTAGATGTTGCTGAGGTGGAAGGCGATGGACGCCGGGGTCACGAAGAGCCGGCCCGCGGTCTCCTTGTTCGTCAGGCCCGAGGCGACGAGCGCGACGACGTCGGTCTCACGCCGCGTCAGGCCGTACCCGGTCGTGGAACGAGGCAGGCGCAGCCGGGACAGGCCGGCGACGCAGCGGTCCAGCAGGGGCTGTGCGCCGAGTTCGGCCGCCGTCTCCTGCGCGGCCCGGTACCGGTCGAGCGCGCCCCTGCGTTTGCCGATGGCCGCCAGGACGTCCGCGTGGTCGGCCTGGAGCCGCGCCCGGTACCAGGGCGTGCCGGCACCTGCCTCGGCCGCGTGGCGCTCGGCGTCCGCGTAGTGGCCGAGCGCCGTCTCACGGCGCCCGGCATGGGCGGCTGCCAGGGCCTCGCCCCAGGAGGCGAACATCCTGCTCCAGGCCGAGCCCGACCGGCGGTGCAGCCGCCGGATCGAGTGCAGCGAACGGCGGATCAGCCCGCTGTCCCCCACGAGCACCGCGGCCCGTAGCAGCTCCAGTTCACGCCAGGGCATCAGCGCGGAGGGCAGTACCCCGGGGCCGGAGCGGGCGGAGTTCGCCCCCAGTACGGCAGCGGCACGGGGCGCGTCGGCCGCCTCGACGGCGCCGACCAGCCGGGCGAACAGGCCGGCCCAGGCGCAGAGGGCGGGCTGTCCGTCGGCGTGCGCCTCCCACTCCGCGCACGGCTGTGCGCCGGCACCGGCCGCGTAGCCCTCTCCGTACCCGCCGGTGGACACGCCCGCCGGCACGGTCATGACCGCCTTCCCGTCCGCCACGCTCTCCGCCTGCCGTCCACGGGAGGCCGCGACCAGGAGCCCCAGGGAACCGCCGAGCGGCCGCCACAGGGGTGTGGCCGCGTTGAGCACCATCGTGGCGTGCAGCCTCGCCTGTGCCCAGTCACCCCGCATCCAGTGCAGATGCCCCAGCAGCACCAGTGGCAGTCCGTCCGCCGCCGCGGCTTCGCCGAGCGCCGACATGTCCAGCGCCCGGTGCACAGCGGACTCGCACCGGTCCAAGTCCCCTGCCTCCAGGTGCAGCCACGCCTCCACCAGCAGTGCCTTGCGACGGGCGGCAGCGGCGCGCGGATGGGTGGGCGTCGCGGAGCGGACCGTGTCGAGCGCCTCCGAAGGCCCCTTGTCCGCGGCGGCCACGATGGTGTCGAGCCACTCCCGCATGCCGCGCCAGTACGGGTCGTGGGACGTGGGTACCCGGGACGCGTCGATGAGCGGCCGGATCTCCGCGGCGGGAAAGCCGGCCAGCCACCGTGCCTCCGCGAGCCAGAGCGTCGAGGCCTGGACGACACCGGCGGGCGGCCCGGTGCCCGGCCTGTCCGCCCCGGATGCCGCGGATACCCCGGATGCCGCGGATACCCCGGACGGATCGGATGCACTGGACGGATCGGATGTACCGGACCGTTCCGCGGTACCGCCCACCTCACCGGCGTCGGAGGTCAAGTCGGAGGTCGAGTCGGAGGTCAATTGGTCGTACGCCTCGGTCAACAGGGCCAAGCCCGTGCGTACATCGCCCTCAAGAACACTCAACCGCCCCGCCAGTGCGCGTTCGTGGGCCGACGGCGGATGCCGTCTCAGGGTGCGCAGCGCCGCCCTGGCAGCACCGCAGCGATGCAGACGCAGCTCGTGGTCGACCGCGGCCAGCAGGCGCCGGGACGCGGTGGCGGGGTCGGCGGACAGCCCGGCCGCGTACCGCAACAGGTCCGCCGCCTGGGAGGAGTGGCCCTCGGCGGCGAGCCCGTCCGCCTCGCGCTCCAGCGCGTCGGCGAGGGCGGGGGAGGGGGACTGTGCCGCGGCGGCCCGGTGCAGGAGCGCGTCCGCGCCCTGCGACCACCGCTCCGCCCAGGCGTGTGCGTCGCGGCGTTCCGCCACGGTCATGTCGGCCCGTACGAGTCCCCGCAGCCGCTCCGGCACCTCCGCACTGCCGCTGCGGGCGTGCCAATGGAGCAGACCGGCGTCGAGCGCGGTCTGCAGTGCCTCGGGCAGCGCGTCCGGCCCGTTCCCGACGAGTGTCCCCAGCCGGGGAACGGCGACGTGACCGCCGAGGGCGGCCAGGCCCTGTACGAGCCGTCGGCTGTGCGTCGGCAGTCCCACGAGCAGACCCCGCAGCCGGTCGGCGTCGGCCAACAGGTCACCCACGGAGGGGAGGTCCGTGGAGACGCCCTCGCTGCCACCGGCATCGCCACCGGCACCGGCATAGGCATCGCCACCGCCGCTGTGGCCGCCGCCGCGCCGCACGGCCGATCCCAGCACCAGGTCCCCGGGCAGCCGTTCCAGAGACAGGGTGTATCCGCCGTCCGGCCGCTCGCACCGCAAAGGCGTCTCCGGCACCAGGAACGGCAGACCGTCCAGCCTGGCCAGGAGGGCACGGACGCTTCGTACGGCCTCCGTCGCCGCGCCCTCGGGCCCGTCCGGGCGCCAGGCCGCCACCGCGCCCTCCGCCGTGACGGTGAGCACCAGTTGAAGAGCGAGCACCCCGTTCCGGTCCGGCGCCGCGCAGAACAGCAGGGCGTCGCAGTCCGGGAAGCGTGGACAGACCCCGGCACACACCGCGGCCTTGCCGTCGGGTGTGCAGGTGTCCCTTCCGATGGGGGGCATCGTCGCTCCTTGCCGAAGAGGGGAAACGCGAGCGGGCCGTTCACATGATCGCGGCGCCGCCGCCGACCCGTACTGGTGAGAATCCCTAGGGGTGGAGCCGGGTCCGTCGATCTACCTCGAAGAACCTTCGAGTTCTTGATCCGGGGCGTGCCGTACGCGTGGACGCCCCGTACGGGCCTCAATAGATTCGCCTCACCGTCGCCTGCCCGGTCTCCTCCCGGGCCCGGCAGGCGCCGGTCCCGTCACTCGCGTGTCTTCGTCAACCGCCTTTGTCCCCGGAGGGATTCACTTGGGGCCGGAGCCCATACGGAACGACCATCCGGACCGTGCGACCGACGCCCGCGGGCCGGCCGAGGATCCGGCGCCGAAGCGGGGCGGTCCGGAGAACGGCCCATCGCACAGCGCGCTGGGGGATCCGGACCTGATACGGCTCGTCCGCGACGACCCCGGATCCGCGGCCCCGGCCGTGGAGGAACTACGGATCCGGCACTACCCCGCCGCGCTCGCCTACGCCTCCCTGTGCGGTACGACACCCCGGACGGCGAGAGCCCTGGCGGACGCCGCCTGCCGCGCGGCCGCCCGCAGCGGTGGAACCCGCGAACCCGAGGAGGCCTGGCGGCCGTATCTGCTGCGCCTGGTGCTGGGCACCGCCGTCACCTGGGCGGACACCGAGCGGCGCGGTGAGCTGAGCCCCGATCTGCGGGAGTGGATCGCCGGCGGGGGTGTGCGTGCGCTGCGGGCCCCCGGTACGGCTGTCCGCTCCGGCCGGGACGTCCTCGTGCAGGCGTACCGTCAACTCCCCGTCCGTACGCAGACGGTGCTCTGGCACGACATGATCGAGCGCGAGCACGCGGCAGGCATCGCCCGGCTGCTGGGTACCTCGGCCGATGCCGTCCGCGCCTGGAGCGACAACGGGCGGGAGCGGCTGCGCGGCCACTACGTCCAGCTCTACGAGGAGCGGGCCGAAGGCACCTGCCGCACCTTCACCCGGCTCGTCGTGGCCGCCACCCGGCTCATGGACTCCCAGGTCGCGTCCGGCCTGGACGACCACATCGCCGGCTGCGGCGTCTGCAACCGCGCTTTCGACGACCTGCTGCGGATGTACGACCACTGCGACGTGCTGCTGGCCGAAGGGGTTCTGCCGTGGGGCGGCGCGCGCTATCTCGCCGACCGGGTGCCCGCCGGGCAACACCCCGCCCCGGCCGCCCCTGGTGTGGCGCCCGTGCGGACGTACGACCACGCCGCCATGTCGTCCGGGCCCCTGTCCACCGAGCCCCTGTCCTCCGCGCTCCCGTCGTTTGGACATCGGTCGTCCGGACATCGGTCGTCCGGGCCCCTTTCGTCCCGGCCGTGGGCCGCACGGGTCCGCGCCTACGCCGGGCGGACGCTGAATCGGTCACGACTCCGGAACGCCGTCCCCGCCCCTGCTCTCGCCCTCGCGGGAGTGGCGCCGGGGCTGCTCGCGGCGCCACGGCTGCTCGCGGCGTCGCTGCGAAGAACCCGCGTCCTGGCCTTCGTCGCCGTCTCCTCGGCCGTCGTCGTCCTCGCCGGAGTCCTCGTCGTGACGAACGGATCCGGGCGGCCGGCACGGCCCTCGGCCCATGCCCCGGTCACCCCGCGCCTTCCCGAGCGGTCCGTCGTACCGGCGTCCCCCACGCCCACCGCGACCGCCACCGCCACGCTCCTCCCGACGCCGACCAGGACGGCCGGCGCCCCCGCCCGAACCTCCCGTCCCGGCACGACCGCACCCGCGCACCCGGACCCGGACCCGGGCCCGAGCAGGAACCACCCTGTCCGTCCCGCCGTGCCCGGGGCGGCGGTCAGCTGGGACTTCGCCGAACACGCGGGTTCCACCACGGCCGACGGCTCGGGAAACGGCAACACCGGGAGCCTGATCGACTCCCCTCGCAGGAGTGCCTCTCGCGGCGGGTCGCTGGCCCTGGACGGCAGCACCCAGTGCGTCGAGGCCCGGTCCCGTGCCGTCGACACCGACCGGAGTTTCACGGTCGCCGCATGGGTGAACCTCGCCGCGAAGGGCGAGTTCGCCACGGCGGTGGGTCAGGACGGGGAGAACGTCAGCCGCTTCTTCCTGCAGTACGACGCGAGCATCGACCGGTGGCGGCTGGCCGTCGAGGACGACGACTCCTCCGACTCGGGTGAGGACGAGGCCGTCTCCCGCTCCAGTCCGGTCCTGGGCACCTGGGCCCATCTCGCCGGGGTGTACGACGACGCGGGCGACGAGATCCGCCTCTATGTCAACGGCCGCCTCGAAGGCCGGGCGAGGCACACCGAGAACTGGCCGGCCAGGGGCGCGTTCACCGTGGGGCGCGGCAAGTGGGAGGGCCGGCCGGCGGACCCGTTCCAGGGGTACGTGGACGATGTGCGGGCCTTTCCCCGCGCCGTCTCGCAGTCCGAGGCAGCGACGCTGGCGGCCGGATGACGCGCCGCCCGCGCCCCGCTACGCCTTGTTCCATTCGTCTGCCAGGAGGCCGTAGACCACTTCGTCGCGTCGTCCGTCGGGGAAGGCCGCCGCCTGGCGCAGCACTCCCTCCTGCGTGAAGCCCAGGCGCCGGGCGACCCGCTGACTGCGCTCGTTGTCGGGGTTGGTGCGCAGTTCGACCCGTCGCAGTCCGAGCGGGCCGAACGCCTGGTCGAGCACCGCGGCAACGGCTCGGGTCACCAACCCGCGTCCCTCGTGCGCGGCCTCGATCCAGTAGCCGACCTCGCCCGATCGTGCCGGGCGGTCGATCCTCAGGCCGACCGTACCGACCAGCCGCCACCGGTCCTCCTCCGGCACGGCGATGGCCAGGGGCAACAGCGTTCCGTCCAGCCAGGCCCGGCCCGTCGCGACGAGGGCCTCACGGGTCTGGGCCAACGTGGGCGGATGGTCGTCGGCCGCCGGATTCCAGCGGGCGATCCGCTCGCGGTGGTTGGCCTCCAGCAGCGCGTGGTACGCCTCGGCGATCTCGGGCGTGCGGGGTATCAGGACGGCGTCGTCCCCGAGACGGTGGGTGAACATCGACGCGGTGACGGTGGACACATGTGCTCCAGAGCTGGTGGCGATGAGGCACACCCTAGGTGTATTGACCTGGAGCGATCATCGCCACGGCGGTCAACTCGTCGAAGACCCTCGGGACCTGGGCTCCTCAGTCTCGCCGCGCCGCGGCCAGGGCCGCGCGCAGTGTCGCGGTGTCCGCGCTCGTGCCCGGGTCGTCCGCGGAGATGCCGAGACCCTGCGGGTTCTTCGCGTAGGGGACGACATAGGCGGGAGTGTCGCGCTGGAACCGCCAACTGTCGGCGAGGGGACCCGCGTCCACGGCGTCGTATCCCAGGAGGTCGAGCAGCCGGGTGGCGGCGGCCTTCGCGTCCTGGTCGTCACCGGCGATCGGCAGCGCCGAGCGGTCGGACGCGCCCGACGGCCGGGCCAGCGCGGCCAGATGCCCGTAGTAGATGTTGTTGAACGCCTTGACGACCCGGGCGTCCGGCAGATGCCGCTGGAGGAGTTCGCTGGTGGTGGTCTTCTCCGCGTCGAGTTCGGCGATCCGCCCATCGCGTTCGGGGTAGTAGTTGCCGGTGTCGAGGACGACCTTCCCCGCCAACGGCGCCACCGGCACCTGCCGGTAGTTCTTCAGCGGGACGGTGACCACGACCCAGTCTCCCGCGGCCGCCGCCTCGGCGGGGGTCGCGGCCCGCGCGCGCGGGCCCAGCTCGGCCACGAGGCCGGCCAGGGTCTCGGGCCCGCGTGAGTTGCTGAGGACCACGTCGAGCCCGGCGGCGACGCCGAGCCTCGCGAGAGTGCTTCCGATGTGTCCACTGCCGATCAGCCCAAGAGTGCTCATGATGATGACAGCCGGGGATCCGGCACCCGTATTCCCCTTCATCCCCTTCGGGAAGCCGGAAGCCGGGAAGCCGCGAACCCAGGACGTCAGGGAACCAGGACGGACAGGATGGACAGGACGGACAGGACGGACAGGACGGACAGGGCGTCAGGGCGACACGTCGGCCGGAGACCCCGCGTGTGAGGCGGGTACGACGGACTCTCGCCATGCGCCCCCGCCCGCCGGGACGCGCCGACCGGCCAGCCGGCACCCGAGGCAGTCCGGGTGCCCCTCACGCACCGCGCGGTCCCGGCTCCGGAGGCGCCACTGGTCGGCAGGCCGCGGGCCGGGCGGCTTGCCCCAGCCCGCGAGATGCAGGCCCCAGGTGACCAGTACCGCCGCCGCCATCACACCGAGCCCCCACCAGATTCCCGGCCGCCAGCCGCAGAGCCCCGCGCCGGCGAGCGCGGCCCCGGCCGTGGCGACGGCGCACCCGGTCCATCCGGCGATGGTGTGGCCTTCGTCGTACTGATGTCCGCTCATGCGCCCGCCCCTTCGCACCGCCGGCGTGCGTCACGTCATGCCGTGAACCCACCACCGGCTCCAGACCTATGATGTCTTAGCAAGTGAGAAATTTATCTTACGGACTAAGGAATATCAATGGAGGGCAAGCCCCGCCCCGTCGCCTCCGCCTCGGACGCGATCAGCGCGATGGACGACCTCATCGCGACGAGCATCGTCGGCCAGCAGGAGTTCGCCCGGAACCTCGGACTGAGCGTCACGGACCTCGTCTGCTTCGCGTACGTCCTGGAGGCGGGGGACTCCCCGGTCACCGCCGGCGACCTGGCCGTGCGTGCGCACGTCACGACGGGCGCGGTGACCGGCATCCTCAACCGCCTGGAGCGCGGCGGGTTCGTGACCCGCGAGCCCGACCCCGCCGACCGGCGCCGGGTGCGCGTCGCCGCCGTCCCGGCCGCCGAAGAGCGTGTGCGGGCGATCTACGGGCCGTACTACGCGCGGCTCGCGGAGCTCTTCGCGGAGTACACACCGGACGAGATCGCCGTCCTCGCCGACTGGTTCACGCGCGCCGGTGCGCTGGCGCGCGCCTATCTGGAGGAGTCCCGCGACGGCTGAACCGTCGGCCGTCGGGAGCGGTCGGCGGGCACGGGTGCGGCCGGACGGATGAAGTGGGCCCGTCGAGTGCGTTTGATGATTGACGCACCATCACACAGTGGCGACTCTGTTCCTCCATTCCCAGTACCCCTGTGCTCAGGCGAGGAACGATGCTGTCCATTCCGAAGTGGGGCGTGGTGGCCGCGACAGTGGTCCCGCTGGCGATTCTCGCGAGCTCGGCCTCCGCGTCCAACGACCCGTACCCCCTGGACCGGAGCGCGGACCGGGCGCGCACCAAGGTCATCAGCGTGACGACGACCGGCACCGGAACGACGATGGTCGACAACGGGGCGCCCGGGCCGGGTATCGGCGACCAGGTCGTCATCACCGCGAATCTCTTCCGCAAGGGCGTCAGTTACGGCGACGAGGGAGCGGTGTGCACCCGGGTGGCGGCGCAGACCACTCACTGCACGGGCACCTTCCGGCTTCCCGGGGGTCAGGTGACGTGGCAGCACCTGCAGACCACCGCGGTGGGCAGGCCGCCGAGCGACTTCGACATCGCCGTCACCGGCGGCACCGGCACCTATGCCACCGCCCGCGGCTACGGCCACGTCGCCCGCACGTCCGAGTCGGGCGGATCCTTCACCCTCCATCTCGTGCTCTGACCTCGACCTCCCGTCTCGTGCTCCGACCTCTGACCTCTGACCTCTGACCTCTGGGCTCTGAGCTCTGACCGTGCTCCGGCTCTCCCGTCCGGCCCGGCTGCTGCGCGACTGCCCAGCTGCCGGGCCTGCGTGCCGCCACTGACCTCCCGTATGTGACGAAGGCCACAGTGCGTCGTCGCGGCTCATCAGGTCATCATATGACCCGATCGCCGCACCGATGAGGAGCCGGGCCGCGCCCCGGACGGCACAGTGAGACGAGGATGGGCATGAGTGAGCAGGACAGGCCGGCACGGCCGCGCGTGGGCGTGGTGGGACTCGGGGCCATGGGCCTCGGCATGGCCCGCAGCCTGCGGAACGCGGGTTACGACGTGGGGGTCCACGATCTGCGACCGGAGGTGGCCTCGGCCTTCGCCCGTGACGGCGGCACGGCGTTCGGTTCGCCGGGCGACCTGGCTGCGGCGGTGGACGTCCTGGTCGGCGTGGTGGTGAGCGCGGCACAGGTGGAGTCGGTGCTGTTCGGCTCCGACGGGGCGGCCGACCGGCTCCGCCCCGGCGCCGTCTTCGTGATGTGCTCCACCGTCGACCCCGGCTGGTCCGCCGCACTCGACGCACGCCTGGCCGAGAAGGGCGTGCTCTACCTGGACGCTCCGATCTCCGGCGGCGCCGCACGCGCCGCGGCCGGCGAGCTGACGATGATGACGTCGGGCTCCGCCACCGCGTACGCGGTCGCCGACCCCGTACTCGAAGCCATGAGCAGCACGGTCTACCGACTGGGGGACCAGGCGGGACTCGGCTCGAAGGTTAAGATCGTGAACCAGCTGCTCGCCGGTGTGCACATCGCCGCGGCGGCCGAGGCGATGGCCCTGGGCATCAAGGCCGGCGTTCCGGCCGAGGCGCTCTACGAGGTCATCACGCACAGCGCCGGCACCTCGTGGATGTTCGAGAACCGTATGCCGCACGTGCTCGCCGGTGACTACACGCCCCTCTCCGCGGTCGACATCTTCGTCAAGGACCTGGGGCTGGTGCTCGACTCCGCCCGGCCGGAGAGGTTCCCGCTTCCTCTGGCCGCCACCGCACACCAGATGTTCCTCCAGGCATCGGCGTCCGGTCTCGGGGCAGAGGACGACAGTGCGGTCATCAAGATCTTCCCGGGCGTCGACCTGCCCGGGCCGGCGGTGGTCTGAGATGGGAATCCGACTCGGGTGCATCGCCGACGACTTCACCGGTGCCACGGACCTGGCCAACAACCTGGTGCGCGCGGGTATGCGTGTGGTCCAGCTGATCGACGTACCGCCGGCCCGTGCCGGCCGGACGGCCGACGCCGCCACCGACGCCAACACGGACACGGACACGGACCTGGGCGTGGACGCGGACGTGGACGCGGACGCCGTGGTCATCGCGCTCAAGTCACGGACCGTCCCGGCGGCCGACGCCGTCGAGGCCTCGCTCCGGGCACTCGCCTGGCTGAGGGCCGCGGGCGCCGAGCAGATCTACTTCAAGTACTGCTCCACCTTCGACTCGACACCGGCCGGCAACATCGGACCGGTCACCGAGGCCCTGATGGATGCGATCGGCACTGACTTCACGCTCGCGACACCGGCCTTCCCCGACAACGGACGCACGGTCTTCAAGGGGCACCTCTTCGTCGGCGACGTCCTGCTCAGTGAGAGCGGCATGCGCCACCATCCGCTCACCCCGATGACCGACCCCAACCTCGTCTCCGTCCTCGCCGCGCAGACCGCACGCCCGGTCGGCCTCATCGACCACACGGCCGTCGCCGGCGGCGCCGAGGCGATCCGGGCCCGTATCGACGCCCTGCGCGAGGGAGGCGTCGGGATCGCCATCGCCGACGCCGTCTCCAACGACGACCTGCTGCGCCTGGGTTCGGCGGTACGTGCGCTGCCCCTGGTGACCGCCGGCTCCGGCCTCGCGATCGGCCTGCCCGCCAACTGGGGCATCGAGCCGTCCCCGGCGGCCGCGCAGCTGCCACCGGCCGGCGGCCACCGGGCCATCGTGTCCGGCTCGGTCTCCCTCGCCACCAACCGCCAGGTCCAGGAGTTCCTGGACAGCGGCAGGCCCGCGTTCAGCGTCGACCCGCTGCGTATCGCGGCCGGCGAGGACGTGGCCGGCCAGGCCCTGGACTTCGCCGAGAAGCACCTGGCCGACGGCCCGGTCCTCGTCTACTCCACCGAGGCACCCGACACGGTCCGGACCGTCCAGGGCCGGCTCGGCGCCGCCGAGGCCGGTGAGCTGGTGGAGCGGACCCTGGGCCGCGTCGCCCAGGGACTCGTGGAGCGCGGTGTCCGTCAACTCGTCGTCGCGGGCGGCGAGACCTCGGGAGCGGTCGTCCAGGAACTCGGCGTCACCGGGCTGCGGATCGGACCGCAGATCGACCCCGGTGTGCCGTGGTGCGCGGCGGTCCTGCCCGACGGGGACACGCTTCACATCACCCTGAAGTCCGGCAACTTCGGCGGTCCCGGCTTCTTCACCGACGCGTTCGCCCTCCTGGACGAGGAGGCGTCATGACCTCGCCCGTCGACACCACGGCCGACGAAGCGCGCGCCGAGATCGTCCGGGTGGGCACGAGCCTGTTCTCCCGGGGCTACGTCCACGCCGCCGCGGGCAACATCAGCGCCAGGCTGGGGGACGACGGCCATCTCATCACGCCCACCGACGCCGCCCTGGGCTTCCTCGAACCCGACCGCCTCGCGCTGGTCGACGCCCAGGGCGAGCAGATCGCGGGCGACCGCGCCAGCAAGACCCTCACCCTCCACCGACGCATCTACGAGGCCGACCCCACGGCCCGTTTCGTCGTCCACACCCACTCCACCCATCTGGTCGCGCTCACCCTGGGCGGTGTGTGGAGCCGGGACGACGTGCTCCCGCCCATCACGCCGTACTACGTGATGAAGGTCGGGCACGTTCCGCTCATCCCCTACCACCGGCCCGGCGACCCGCGCGTGGCCGATCTGGTGACCGCCCGGATCGCCGACCGCAGGGCGCGCCGCACGCCGATCAGGGCCGTCCTGCTCGACCGGCTGGGCCCCGTGGTCTGGGGCCCCGACGCGGCCACCGCCCTGGCCGTCCTCGAAGAACTCGAGGAGACGGCACGTCTCTGGCTCCTGACAGACCGTCGACCGGAGCCGCTCCCCGCCCACGCCGTCGACGAACTGAGATCCACGTTCGGCGCCGCGTGGTGACCAGCCACTGACCCGTCAGCGAATCCCCCGAGCCGCACGAAGGATTCCGTCATGTCCACACCCATATCAACGGCCGAGTCCCCCGACCTCGCCCGCGAGAACGCCGTCTTCCGCAAGGTCGTGCGGCGCATCGTCCCGTTCCTGATCCTCTGCTACGTCTTCTCCTACCTGGACCGGGTCAACGTCGGCTTCGCGAAACTGCAGATGTCCGACGACCTCGGGTTCAGCGAGGCGGCGTACGGCCTGGGCGCCGGGCTGTTCTTCATCGGCTACTTCCTGTTCGAGGTCCCCTCGAACCTGATGCTGCAACGCATCGGCGCCCGCACGTGGATCGCCCGGATCATGATCAGCTGGGGCCTGGTCTCGGCGTCGTTCATGTTCGTCACCAACGAGGCGATGTTCTACGTCCTCAGGTTCCTCCTCGGCGCCGCCGAGGCGGGGTTCTACCCGGGCGTGATCCTCTACTGCACCTACTGGTTCCCGTCGCACCGCCGTGCCCGCGTGATCGCGATGTTCATGTCGGCCATCCCCGTCGCCGGCATCTTCGGAAACCCGCTCTCCGGCTGGATCATGGACCGGTTCCAGGGAGTCAACGGCTGGCAGGGCTGGCAGTGGATGTTCCTGCTCGAGGCGATACCCGCGCTCCTCGTCGGCGTGGCCACGCTGTTCTACCTCGACGACGGCGTGCGCAGCGCGAAGTGGCTCTCCGACGACGAGAAGGCCGTCGTCGAGCGGGCGATCGCCGAGGACAGCGCGCACCAGACGGTGCACGGCCGCGTCTGGGACGCGTTCCGTGAGCCCAAGGTGTGGCTGATGTGCCTCATCTACTTCTGCTTCGTCATGGGCCAGTACGCCCTGACGTTCTGGATGCCCACGTTCGTCCAGTCCACCGGCATCGAGGGCAACCTCGCGATCGGCGTGCTGAGCGCCGTGCCGTACCTGGCCGCACTCGTCGCGATGAACGTGTTCGGGCGTTCCGCGGACAAGCGCCGCGAGCGCCGCTGGCATCTGGTCGTGCCGAGCCTCATGGGCGCGGTCGGGTTCTCGCTGGCCGCCGTCTGGAGCGGGTCGACCGTGCTGTCCCTGATCGCGCTGTCCTTCGCCGCGGCCGGCGTGCTGACCTGCGCACCGCTGTTCTGGTCGCTGCCCACCGCGTTCCTGGGCGGCGCCGCCGCCGCGGCCGGCCTCGCCGTGATCAACTCCGTGGGCAATCTCGCCGGCTTCGTCAGTCCGTACATGATCGGCGCGCTCAAGGACGCCACCGGCTCGACGTCGATCCCGATGTACGTCCTGGCGCTCAGTCTCGTCGTCGGAGCCGCCGCGGTGCTCACCACCAAGAAGCAGGTCGTCAACCGCTGACCGGATCCGGCACCGGGCCCGCCGCCCGGGCCCGGTGCCGGTCCGACCACAGGAGCAAACATGCCGAGGTTCGCCGCGAACCTGTCCATGATGTACACGGAACACGCCTTCCCCGACCGCTTCGCCGCGGCATCGGCGGACGGCTTCGACGCCGTCGAGTACCTCTTCCCCTATGCGTACGACGCCGCCGGTCTGCGCGGCCGGCTCGACGAGAACGGCCTGCGGCAGGTGCTCTTCAACGCGCCTCCCGGCGCCTGGGATTCCGGTGAGCGCGGGACCGCGGCACTGCCCGGACGCGAGGCGGAGACACGTGCCGGTGTCGAGCGGGCTCTGGAGTACGCCGCGACGCTGGGCTGCCCGCGCGTCCACGTGATGGCCGGGCTGGTACGGCAGGACGCGACGCCGGCGCAGCTCGCCGAGCACCGCGACACCTACCTCGCCAATCTGGCCTGGGCCGCGGAGCGTGCCGCCGCGGCGGGCGTCGACATCCTGATCGAGCCGATCAACCGCCGTGACATGCCCGGCTACTTCCTGAACCGGCAGACCGAGGCCCACACCGCGGTGCAGGAGGTGGGCGCGCCGAACCTCAAGGTCCAACTCGACCTCTACCACTGCCAGATCGTCGAGGGCGACCTCACCACGACCCTGCGCCGCGACGTACCGACCGGGAGGGTGGGCCACATGCAGATCGCCGGCGTACCCGACCGGAACGAGCCCGACCGGGGCGAGCTCGACATCCGTCATCTGTTCGGCGTCGTCGACGAATTGGGTTTCGACGGATGGATCGGCTGCGAGTACCGGCCCCGCGCCGGCACGAGCGAGGGGCTCGGCTGGCTCGACGACTACCGCAACCATCGAGGAGAAGACGCATGAGGATCGTCATCACGGGCGGCTTCGGCTTCCTGGGACGTCAGGTGGCCGACGCACTGCTGCAACGGCGTACGTTCCGCGGCACACCGATCGACCGACTGGTGCTCGCCGACCGCTTCGTGCCGTCCGGGCCAGAGGCCGCCACCGACCCGCTGGTGGAGATCGTGCGGGGCGACCTGACCGACCGCCTCGCCGAACTGTTCGCGGAGCCGGTGGACGTCCTGATCCACCTCGCCTCCGCGGTCTCGGCCGAGTGCGAGGCCGACTTCGACCTCGGCATGAGCGCCAACGTGGACACGACCCGCGCCCTGCTCGAAGCCGCGCGAGCCCAGTCGGCCGCCGGTGGCCCGACGCCGCTGGTGGTGTTCTCCAGCAGCGTCGCCGTCTACGGCTCCGACCCCGCGCTGCCGCTGCCGCCGGTGGTCAGCGAGTCGACCCTGCCCACGCCGCGGTCGAGTTACGGCACCCAGAAGCTCGTGTGCGAGCAACTGGTCGCGGAGTACACGCGCCGTGGCCTCGTGGACGGCCGCGTCGCCCGGCTGATGACCGTGTCGGTACGGCCGGGCAGGCCGAACGCGGCCGCCTCCGGCTTCCTGTCCGGCATCGTCCGCGAGCCGCTCGCGGGCCTCCCGGCGAACTGCCCGGTCCGCCCCGATCTCCGGGTGGCCCTGGCCTCACCGCGCCGCACGGTCGAGGGAATCCTCCGCGTCGCCGAGGTCGAGCGCGGCGACGGCCCGGGCCGGCTCGACGGCGCGCTGCCCGTCAACCTTCCGGCCCTCACGGTCTCCGTCGCCGAGATGCTGGCCACCCTGCGGAAGGTCGCCGGCGACGCCGTCGCCGACCTGGTGACCATCGCGCCCGACGCGGACGTCGAGGCCATCGTGGGCTCATGGCCCGCCGCCTTCGACAACGCCCGCGCCGCCGCGCTCGGTCTCGGACCCGACCCGGACTTCGCATCGGTGGTGCGGGACTACCTCGACGACCACGCCGACGCGGTCACCGCCGGTGCGTTCCTCGCAGCCGGGGCCGCCGGGCCCGCGCCGATAGACTGAAGACCATGTTTTCCAAGGTGAGTGGTTCCGTCCGGCTCGCGGACCGGGTCGCCGAGATCCTCTCGGCGGAGATCGAGTCCGGACGGCTGGCCGAGGGCGACAAGCTGCCGACCGAGGTGGAACTGGTCAAGCAGCTCGGCGTCAGCCGCACGGTGGTGCGCGAGGCCGTCTCCAGGCTCCGCAACGCGGGCCTCGTCGAACCGCGCCAGGGCCGGGGCGTCTTCGTCCTGCCCCGGCGCACCCGGCCGCTCGACCTCGAGGCAGGTGCCGCCGACACCCGGTCCAAGGTGCTGCAGATCGCGGAAGTACGCCGCGCCATGGAGGGCGAGGCGGCCTCCCTCGCGGCCGAACGCGCCACGCCCGGCGATCTCGTCCGGATGCGTCAGGCCCTCGACGCGATCGACGCGGCGGTCGCGGCCGGGGGCGACGGCGTGGACGAGGACCTCGCCTTCCACCGCTCCATCGCCGAGTCCACGGGGAACGCGGTGATGGTCTCGACGGTGCGCTACCTCGGCGAGGTGCTGCGCGGCGGAATCCGCGTCACGCGGGCGAACGAGGCACGACGGGGCGACTTCATCGAAGCGGTCCGCGAGGAACACCACGCCATCCTGGCCGCCATCGAGGGCGGGGACCCGGGGACGGCGCGCACCGCCGCCCGCCGCCACATGGAGCACGCCGCCGCCCGGCTGCAGGACGCGGACGACGGCTTCTGGACCGGGGCCGAGACCCTCGAAGTGGATCTCGACGCCGCCCCCTGACGCGCGCCGCCCGGCAGGTCGCCCCCAGCCCCCTCCTGCACGCCGGCCTTTACGCCGGATACATGGGCCTTTACGCCGGATACATGGATGAAAGAGGCACAATCGAAGAGAGGGGCACGGCGAACGCTTTCGCCCGGAGGTGACCAGATGCCAGGGACCCGCTCTCGTTCGCGCTATGTCGCGGATCGGGGACTCACCACCCGCATGGTGACCACGATGTTCCTGATCGGGCTGCTCTATGTGATCTTCGTCGGCGTCCTGCTGGCGCTCCTGCAGAACTCGTGGCCCATCATCCTGGTGATCGCGGGCGGTCTGTTCATCGCGCAGTTCTGGTTCAGCGACCGGATCGCGGCGTACAGCATGGGCGCCCGCGAGGTCACCCCCGAGGAGGCCCCCGAGCTGCACGGAACCGTCGACCGCATCTGCGCCCTCGCCGACATGCCGAAGCCGCGTGTGGCGATCGCCGACAGCGATGTGCCGAACGCCTTCGCGACCGGCCGCAACGAGAAGGCCGCCCTGGTCTGCGCCACCACCGGCCTCCTCCGCCGCCTGGAGCCGGAGGAACTGGAAGGCGTCCTCGCGCACGAGATGTCGCACGTCGCCCACCGAGACGTCGTGGTGATGACCATCGCCTCGTTCCTGGGCGTCCTCGCCGGCGTGATGATGCGCGTCTGGCTCTACAGCGGCCTCGGGCGCAACAGCCGCGACAGCAACGCCGCCATCGCGATGCTGGTGATTCCGTTGGTCAGCGCGGCCGTCTACGTGATCAGCTTCCTGCTCACCCGCCTGCTCTCCCGCTACCGCGAGCTGTCCGCCGACCGCGCCGCCGCACTGCTGACCGGCCGCCCCTCCGCACTCGCCTCCGCGCTCACCAAGGTGAGCGGCCAGATGGCCACCATCCCGACCCGGGACCTGCGGAAAGCGGAGCCGTTCAACGCCTTCTGGTTCGCGCCCGCGTTCTCCTCGCAGAGCCTGAGCCGGCTGCTCTCCACGCACCCGACGCTGGAGCAGCGCCTGGACCAGCTGGGCAGGATGTCGATGGAGCTGGGCC
The DNA here is from genome assembly GCF_044757085.1 of Streptomyces sp. NPDC091376. Lineage (NCBI taxonomy): Bacteria > Bacillati > Actinomycetota > Actinomycetes > Kitasatosporales > Streptomycetaceae > Streptomyces > Streptomyces sp. NPDC091376. The sequence continues at coordinate 459,094 of NZ_JBIVUF010000004.1, forward strand.
GAGGGACTTCTTGACACCATCCTCGGCCGCAGCAAGCCGGTGCGCCCCGACCTCGACCAGCTCTTCGGCCTGCCGGCGGCCGCGATCACCCTCCAGGCGGGCGCCGGTTTCGTTCCGACGGGCATCGGCTCGGTGTGCTTCGCCAGCGTCGAGGGCGGAGCCTTCGCCAGGATCCAGGAGGACGTACGGGAACTCCTCGACGCCGACACCGGCCGGGGCGGGACCCCCGTCGAGTTCGGCCAGGACGCGTACGGCTACACCTGGCTGGTCGCCCGCCGGCCCGCCGACGACACGGTCTCCCTGGTCAACGACGTGCACGCCGTCAACACCCTCCTCCAGGAGGCCGGATTCGGACCTCAGCTGCTCTGCTCCCTGATCGGCTTCCGTGACACCGCGGGCGAGCGCGTGCTGGCGCTGGTCTACCTCTACAAGCGCGGCACCTTCTACCCCTTCGCCCCGCTGCCCGGAGCGAACGAGAAGCGTGACAGCGCCCTGGAACTCCAGATCAGGGCGCTGCTCACGGACGACCTGCGGGTCGAGGAGGACCTGGGCCGCTGGTTCCCGGTATGGGGCGCTCCGGGGCTCGACGGGACGGAGCGCGGGGGCGAGGGCGTGGCCGGCTGAGCGTGCGCGCCGCGCTGTCCGTACGGCCTCACGGCCTCACGGCTCGGCCTTCGGTCCCTACGACTGCTGCCGGAGCCAGTCCCTGTAGTGCGTGGGGGCCAGTTCGGCGCCCTCCGGCGCGATCAGTACGTCTCCGCTCACCACACCGAACATGCCCGCCTGGTCGTCCGTGACCACATTGCGCCCGTCGGAGCGTGCCGCCAGGGTGATCCGGCCCAGCTCGTCCAGCGTGAACACGTCGGGCCCCGCGACGTTGTGGATGCCCTGCAACGGGGCTTCGGTGGCGGCCCGTACGACCGCCGCGGCGACGTCGGCCGCGGCCATCGGCTGCACGGGAGTGGGAGGCAGCCGGACGGTGTCGCCCTCGGTCGTCCAGGACATGATCGCGTCGACGAACTCGAAGAACTGGGTGACGCGCACGATCGTGTACGGCGTCGGCCCGTTCTCGAGGATGTGTTCCTGAGCGACCTTGGCCCGGTAGTAGTCGAGCTGGGGCACGTGGTCCACTCCGATGATCGAGAGGATCACGAAGTGGCGGACACCGGCCGCCTCCGCCGCGGCGCTGATGTTGTTCATCGACGTTTCGAAGAAGTCGATGGACGTGTCGTCGAACGCGGGGGAGTTCGTCAGGTTGATCACCACATCGGCGCCCGCGAGAGCGTCCTCCAGACCCTTGCCGCTGATGACGTCGACTCCGGTGGACAGCGAGGCGGGTTCCACGTCGTGGCCGGCCGCCGACAGGCCTTCGACCACCTGCGAACCGATGCGGCCGCGTCCTCCCAGCACTGCGAACTTCATGACGCACCCTTCGTCGAGTGTTCAGGTGCCGGGCCGCACGGGAGGCCGGTCGGCATACGTGTCGTCCGAGATCGGAAGCATCCCTTTTGACCACGTTAGCTCCAGAACGGGACAACGGCAGCCGAGCCGGGCCGACGGCCCCGGGGGCGCGGTGTGATCGCCCGGCCCTGGCGTATCCGCCTGGTACGTCTGCCTGTTCGTCGGTTCCGAGCGGTGCGCCGCGCCGCTCGGAGGACCGGGCCACACCCTTGGGGACGGTGACCGCCCGCGCCCGCGACGTCATGGTCGGTGAGGGAGGGCCGCGGTACCTCGTGCAGAGGCGGCGTCCCGGCACGCTGGGCCATAGCCTGAAGAGCGGAGCGCGCCGTACGCCGTGCCACCCACTCGGTCAGACGGCGCACCAGGACTCGGAGGCCGGTATGGAAATCGGCCGCTTCGGGCGCAGGCCCCGGCAGCCGGCGGTCGGCTTCGACGAGCTGGAGGCGAACCTCCGGGCCGACCTGCAGGGAGTGCTTGCGCTGAACGGCATGGGCGGCTTCGTGTGGGAACTCGACAGCGGCCTGGTCTTCCTCGATCGCGGCGGTCTCACCGTCTTCGACCTGGACCCCCGCGCATACGACGGCAGAGCGGAGACGCTGACCCGGCGCATCGAGCCCGAGGACCGCTCCGCGCTCAGGTGCCTGGTGGACGACGCGCTCGCACACCGTGACAGCTACGGCGCGTACTTCCGTGTCCGCTGTACCGACGGCCGCCTCCGCTGGGCGCATGTGCAGGGCCACATCCAGCGCGACCGGACAGGGCGGCCGTGCCGCATCGTCGGCATCGTGCGGGACGCCGGCCCCGAGCTGGAACACCTCCGGCAGCAGGCCGCCCTCGAGGCGGACCGCCGGCGCCAGGCGGACGTCGTGCAGGCCACCACGAGCGCCCTGTCCCAGGCCCTGACCACCGAGGACGTGGGCGCCGCGCTGACCAGCAAGAACGTCATGGACACGATCGGCGCCGCGAGCATGGTCCTCAGCCTCGTCGAGAACAAGCGGCTGCGGATCGTGGCCACGGCGGGTCTGGCGCCCGAGTACGCCCGTGACCTGCGCTTCGTCCGTCTCGACGACGCGCTGCCCATCGCCGAGGCCGTCCGCACCCAGTCGGCACGGTTCATGCGCAGGGAAGAGGCCCTCACCTACCCCCGGCTCCGACCGCACGTCGTCGACACCGATCTGACGCTCTCCGCCCTGCTGCCCCTCGTCGCCCAGGCCAGGCCGATCGGCGCCCTCGCGATCATCTACCGGGACAAGACCGACTTCACTCCCGAGGAGCGCAACCTGCTCCTCGCGCTCGGCGCCACCGTGGCCCAGTCCGTGCAGCGGGCCGTGCTCTACGACCAGGAACACGCGATGGCCGTCGGCCTCCAGCAGGCGATGCTCCCGGCCGGCATCCCCGACGTCCCCGGCGCGCGGATCGCCGCCTGCTACCGCTCCGCCCGCACCGGCCACGAGATAGGCGGCGACTGGTACGACGTCGTACCGCTGCCCGCCGGCCGCGTCGGCCTGGTCGTCGGCGACGTCCAGGGACACGACATCCACGCCTCCGCCGTCATGGGCCAGTTGCGGATCGCGCTGCGCGCCTACGCCGCCGAGGGGCACCCGCCCGCCACCCTCATGGCCCGCGCCTCGGCCTTCCTCCACGATCTGGACACCGAGCGCTTCGCCACCTGCATCTACGCCGAACTCGACCCGGCGACCGGCCGCACCCTGCTCGTACGGGCCGGGCACCACGGCCCGATCATCAAGGACGCGGGCGGCCGCTGCAGCCGCCCGCACGTCCGCGGCGGACTGCCGCTCGGCCTGCCGCAGCACGGCCGCCACGCGCCGTACCCGACCACGTCGCTGCGGCTCGCACGCGACGAAACGGTGCTGCTGTGCACCGACGGGCTGATCGAGTTCCGCGGCATGGACATCGACGAGGGGATGGACCGGATCGAGGCCGTCCTGCGCTCCGGGCCCGCCGACCTGGACCGGCTCGCGGAACACCTCGTCACGAACGTCGAGGACCGCCACGGCCAGGAGGACGACATCGCGCTGCTGCTCGTCGCCCTCAGCGGCGGCTGACCACGCCCCCGGCGTCGCACGGGGTGACCCCTCAGGGTGAACCCGGCCTCGCTTCGACGACCTGGGGCACGGGCCGTGTCGTCCGTACGGCTTTCCGACGACGGGATGCGTCGCTCCCCGGTCCTGTACGTGTTGACTGGCGTTCCTCCCGCTGAAACCATGCAATCGATTACCCGGAACCTGTAGGTTCGGCCGGGGCAAGCGGTGACAACGGGGAGGATTGGGTGGCCACGGAGGCACGCGGAGGTCCGAAGCGGGCGCGGCGGCAGGCCACGATGCAGGATGTCGCCGACCAGGCGGGCGTGTCGACGGCCACGGTGTCACGCGTGCTGGCCGGCAAACGCATGGCGGAGTCCACCCGGGCGAAGGTGCTGCTCGCGGCGAAGGAGCTCAACTACGTCGTCAACGCGCACGCCCGGGCCCTGAAGGGTGGCCGGAGCAACACCGTGGGTATCGTGCTCGTCACCCTCAGCGCCGGGCCGTTCAACGAGATCGCCCGTGGCATCGAGCAGCAGACGGTGACCGAGGGCATGCGCTGCATGGTCGCCTCCAGCCAGGCGGACCAGGAACGCGAGCTGTCCCTCGCGGCGTCGATGGCCGAGCAGAACGCCGACATCGTGATCCTCATCGGCGGCGTCCAGGACACCCCGCGCTACCGGACCAGGGTGGCCGCGCTCGCCCGGGGGCTCGACGCGGCCGGATCCCGGCTGGTGCTGGTCGGCCGGCCGTCCCCGGGGGCCGACCTGCCGGTCACCGTCGTGGACTACGACAACGAGGGCGGAGCCTTCGCCGTCACGAGCCATCTGCTGTCGGCCGGCCATGAGCGGATCCTCTTCCTCGGCGGCCCCGGGAACTCCACCACCGCGGCCCGTGTCGCCGGCTACCGCAGGGCGCTGGAGGCCTACGGCCGGCAACCCGAGCCCGAGCTGGTCATCAACCGCGGCAACCACAACGACATGGGCCCGGCCGGGATCCGGGAGATCCTGCGGGCCATGCCCCCGGACGTCACGGCCGTGTTCGCGTGGGACGACGAGATCGCCGCATGCGCCATCTCGCAGCTGCGGGCGGACGGCGTCGCCGTACCGGAGCGGATCTCGGTGGTGGGCTTCAACAACGCGCTTCCCCACGCCGAGCACCTCTTCCCCGCGCTCACCACCGTGCAGGTCCCCTTCCTTGAACTGGGCCGCACCGCGGTGAACCTGGCCCTGCAACGGGACGATCCCGAGTTCCGCCACGCCCAGCAGGTGGTGCTCGGCACCCATGTCGTGGTCCGCGACTCGGTGCAGCCACGGGTGCACCGCGCCTGACCGGCCCCACACGTGGCAGCGGGCCCGCCCTCGTGCAAAGGGGCGGGCCCGCTTCCGTGACCGCCGACGGTCAGCCGACGGACGGCCGAAGGCCGCGCAGATCGTCGAGGTCGTAGGTCGTGGCGCCGAGCGTGAGGGCGCTGCCCTCGACCACCGCGGTGGGCGGGGTGCCCTTGCCGACCGCCAGGACGATCCGGAAGTCCGCCTCCGTGCCGGTCCGGGTGACCTTGAAAGCCCCCTTGTCCACGGACAGTTCGGCGCCCTCGGGGTCCAGCACCCAGCCCTTCAGCCAGCCGTCGCCCTTGCGGAACAGGAAGGTCCTCGCGCCCGACTCGTTCTCCCCGACGGTGATCGTCGTTCCCGACTCGGGGGACAACTGCCAGGCGTAGGCGTGCGAGGCCTCGTCCGCGAACGTGTCGTGGACGGCGATGACGGAGTCGGCGCCGCCGACCGGGCGGAGGTCCACCGCGATGTCCCGCCGCGCCGTGTCCAGTTGGTAGTTGCCGGAGCCGTCCAGGGAGACGAAGCCACCGCCCTGACCCGCGTACGCACGGGACTCCAGGGTCCTGCCCCTGCCCGCGAGGCCCTCGGGCCCGCCGTCGACGAGCGGCTTCGAGAACAGCTCGCGCTTCGCGGTGTTCTTGGCCGGCTGCTGCGCCCACGTGACGTCCTGGCCGAGCAGCGAGAGGGCGAAGGTGTCAAAGCCGCCCCAGCCGATGTGGTGCTCGTTGCGGTTCTGCACACCGACCAGCACATCGTCCCTGTCCTGGTGGCGGTTGCGGAACAGATACGAGCCGACACGATCGTCGAGCAGCGCGCGGCGCACGGCGACCGGTGCCTCGTCCGGATCCCGCGGGGTCACCCCGTACGGGTACTCCAGCAGCCCGTAGGTGCCGCCCCCGCCGCCGACCGTCCTCTCGTACTGCCACAGCCAGGCCGCCCGCTGCTCGTCCGGCACCTGCGTGAAGACCAGGCCCGGGACGGGCACCGCGCCGGTCGCCGAGCCGACGCCCCACTGCAGGCGCGCCTTGTCGGCCTGCGCCGAGAAGGCGTGCATGAGCAGATTGGCGAACTGCGGCCGCTCCCACCTCTTCTTCAACGCGCCGATGCCCGCGTCGATCGAGCCGGTGATCCCGGGTGCTCCGACGCCGAGCCCGTAGCCGAAGTAGTCCATGCCCTCCTGGTCCCAGCCGGTGTCCGAGTACGCGGTGTCCAGGTGCCGGCCGACCTCGTCGACCAGCTGAGCGATCCGTCCCTCCTGGAGGCCGAACGGGCCGTCGCCGCGCACCGCGAGCCGCAGCGTCAGCTCGGCACCGCGCACCACCGCCGTCCAGTTGCTCTGCTTGACCGGCAGGGCGAAGTTGGGGTGGTACGCGACCTCCAGGTAGGCGGCGACGCGCTGGAGGACCTTCCGCACCTCGGCGCGCTGCTCCTCGGTCCAGGCCGGGTACGCCCAGTCGTAGGCGGTGGCCAGGGGCGCGGCGGCGTTGGCGGTCTCCAGGGCGGCGGCGCCGGCGTGCGCGGTGCCGTTGACGAACGGCATCGTGCGGCCGGACTCGATGATCGCGTCGTAGGCGGTCCGCGCGTACGCGGGGTCCTGGGTGACCTGGTACAGCAGAGCCGCGTCATGGGCCCAGGACGCCTGTGCCTCACCCGGGCGGTAGTTGTAGGCGGGCAGACCGGCGGCGACCCGGTTCACGAGACCGTCGTAGGTGGCCTTGGGGATGCCGGGCTGCCGGATCGCCGAGCGGATCGCCGTGAGCTTGCCGTCGGTCACGCCCATCCGCGGGTGCTCCAGGCCCGCCAGGGTCGCGGTGGCGAGGACCTCACCGTGCTGCCCCGTGACCGCGAAACCGCTCGCGCCCCTGAGGTCCTTCGCCCGCAGGGTGACGCCACCGGTCGGTTCGTGGGCGCCGGCGGTGGCGACCCTACGGGCCTTGTGGAGCGTGCCGTCGGCGACCTCGGGGCCGCCCGCGTACACCTTCACCGGGCCCTTGGTGCCGGCCTTCAGCCGCCATGCGAGCCGGGCGCCGTCTGCGGTCCCGGTCGCCGTCAGCACGTCCGTGCGCTGCTCGTCCAGGAAGCGGGAGGGCATGGTGACGGTCTCGGCGTCGGTGGTCGCCAGCCTCGTGCCGTCGGCCGCGAGCGCGACGACCTTGTACGTGTAGCGCTTGCCGGGCCGCGCCGAGCCGTCCTCGGCGGTCCACGCGCCCGGGACCTCCCGGATCAGGGTCCTCCTGCCCGGCGTGAACTCCCGGTCGTCGGACCGGTGCACCTCGTACGCGGCCGGGGTTCCGGCGAGTGCGGGGAAGTGCCAGGTGAGCTGGACGGCACCGGTGGGCTGGACGTTGGCGCCGACGGTGTCGCGCTGGACGCGCTCGACCCGGACGTTGTCGACGAGCAGCCGGCCCGTCGAGTACTCCAACGCGAGGAGCAGGTTGACCGCCGGGGCGCCGGGCCGCGCGAGGACGACCGCGCTCGCCTTGCGCCAGCCCGTGTCACCGGTGAGCCGGCCGACGACGGCGTCATGGCCGAAGTTGCGGGCCCACAGATCGCCGCCGTAGCCGTCGAGCCCGACGGCACGCTCGTCGAAGGTGATCCGGTAGGCCCGGAACGTGCCGGTGTCGGGTATCGGGAGGTCCTGGCCGATCGCGGCCTTGTCGTTCGGGTCGCCGAGGTCGAGGGCGAGGGCCCGGCTGCCGTCGGGGCCGGCGCCGTCGACGATCGTGGCACGGCCGGTGGCCCGGTTCTCGCTCTGGGGCCAGCCGGGGACCGAGCCGTCGGTGGAGATCTGCTCGAAGTCGCCGTTGACGACCAGGTTCGCGGCGTCCTGTGCGTACGCGGGCGCGGGTACGGACACGGCGAGTGCGCCGGCGACGGCCGCACCGGCGACCGCGGCTCTGCTCAGGCGGGACGGTATGGGCTTGGACATGGTCTCTCCGTCGGGTCTGCGGTCTGTGGTGTGCAGATGGCGTTCAGCGTTCAACGATCAGCGGGCGGAGGGCCGGTGGCCCGCGAGGTCGTCACCGGACGCGGCTTTGTTCACATCGACTCCAGGTCGGTGACTGCGTCGGTACTTCGGTGGGGTCAGCCCGAGCCCTGGCCCCGTTAGAGGTCGAGTTCGCCGTCGAGTTCGAGGGCGAGGACGGTGGCGTACGGGGGTGGCGTACGGGTCGGTGGTGGCCGGGGTGTGCGGGTGCGGGTGCGGCGTGTAGGGGAGTGGCGTGCGGCGTTGTGGAAGTGCCGGGCTCAGGCGATCCGGCTCAGGTCCTCGGCGCTCACCGCACCGAGCAGCGGACGACCCTGGACGAACCGTTCGATCTCGTCGACGGCGAACGCGCCGAGGCGCTCGACCTCGGTGCCCATCGCCCCGGCAACGTGCGGAGTGATGAGGACGTTGGGCAGCCCGATCAGCGGATGGCCGGTGGGCAGCGGCTCGGGTTCGGTGACGTCGAGCACGGCGTCGATCCGGCCCGAGACGCAGTGGGGCACGAGTGCCTCGGTGTCGACGAGCGCTCCCCGGGCGGTGTTGATCAGGATGGCCCCGTCGCGCAGCAGGCCCAGCCGGCGCTCGTCGAGCAGACCCGTGGTCTCCGGCAGGAGCGGGGCATGCAGGGTCACGATGTCGCTCGCGCCCAGCAGCTTGTCGAGGTCCCGGAGTTCGGCGCCGAGGGCCCGGGCTCCGGCCGGGTCGAGATACGGATCGGCGACGAGCGCCCGTACCGGCAGGGCGCGGAGCCGTTCGAGGACCAGCCGTCCGATCCGTGAGGCGCCGATGACGCCGACCGTGCGGCCGTGCAGGCCGAAGTCCGGGTTGAGGGCCTGCCAGAGGGTCCCCGGCTTGCCGTACGCACTGGCCTGGCGGAAGACGCGTTTGGCGGCCAGCTGGACCATGCTCAGGGTGTAGTCGGCGACCGGCACGGCATTGGCGCCCGCCGCGGAGGAGACGGTCAGACCCCGGTCCCACACCGCCGGGGTGAGATGGTGCTTCACCGACCCGGCGGCGTGGACGACGGCCCGCAGCCGCGGTGCCGCGCACAGGACGTGTTCGTCGACGGCGGGGCAGCCCCAGCCCGACAGCAGGATCTCGGCCTCGGCGAGCAGCGGTCCGGCGTGCGGGGCGGTGAGTGCGCCCGCGTCGACCTCCACCACGTCGGCGAGGGTGCGCAGCCGTGCCATCACGTCGTCGGGCAGCGCCAACTGCCGTACATCCGGGGCCATGGCGACGAGGACCGTGGGACGGGGTGACGGGTGTGACGGCGGCGCGGAACGTGTGTCGGTCACGGGGGCAGCCCTTCTCCGGCAGGCGGGAGGCCGGTGGGGGACGGGGGCAGCTCCCCGGAACGGGGCTGCCGCAGGATGCGGAGTGCGGGAACGCTCGGCGTGCATGCTGCAATCGTTTGCTCGTCTGGCGAGGCTAGGGGCGGGGCTTCCGTCCGGTCAAGGTGTCTGCCGCCCAGTCATCGGCTCACTTGGGCGAATTGCAGCCACTGAACCAGGGGTTACATGCACGTTTCCAGAGGTTTGCCACTGCTGCTGATCCCCTTGTGGTGAAATGGATCCAACCAATCCCTTGACCCGCTTGTGTAATCGATTTACTTTCCTTCCGCACCTGCTACTGGAAGGGGGCGGAGCCTTGGCTGTCACAGTCGATGAGCCACGGGCCGCTGAGGAATCAGCGGTCCCGATGCACCGGACAGGGCCGACCCAACGGTCCCGGCGCAAGGAGAAGCTCGGCCGGAGGATCCGCCGGGACCGGGCGCTGCTGCTGATGATGGTGCCGGGATTGCTGTACTTCCTGGTCTTCCACTACGGCGCACTGTTCGGCAACGTCGTCGCGTTCAAGGAGTACGTGCCGTTCATCGGCGTCGTCGACAGCCCGTTCGTCGGCTTCGACAACTTCTCGGCGCTCTTCGCCGAGCCGGCCTTCTGGAGCGCGGCCTGGAACACGCTCTCGCTCGCACTGGTCCAGATCGTGTTCTTCTTCCCCATGCCGCTGGCGCTGGCCCTGCTCCTGCACAGCGTGAGCCAGGGGCGGGTGCGCAAGTTCGTGCAGAGCGTGGTCTATCTGCCGCACTTCATCTCATGGGTGATCGTCATCGCCCTCTTCCAGCAGATCCTCGGCGGTGACGGCCTGCTCAACGGGCTCTTGGGCGGCGGCAGCGGCGACAACCTCATCGACGTCTTCGGCAACCCGACCGCCTTCCAGCCCCTGATGGTTCTGGAACTGGTCTGGAAGGACTGCGGCTGGGGCACGATCATCTTCCTCGCCGCGCTGCACAACGTGGACGAAGGGCTGTACGAGGCCGCGGCGATCGACGGCGCCGGCCCCTGGCGCCGCTTCTGGCACGTGACGCTGCCGTCCATCCGGCCGGTGATCGTCCTGCTGCTGATCCTGCGTCTGGGCGAGATCCTCACCGTCGGCTTCGAGCAGATCCTGCTCCAGCGGGACGCCTTCGGACCGGCCACGGCCGAGGTGATCGACACCTTCGTCTACTACAACGCCGTCACCGACGGGCACTGGGGCATGTCGGCCGCGGCCGCGCTCTTCAAGGGCGTCATCGGGGCGTGCCTGGTCTTCGCCGCGAACAAGTTCGCCCATCGCCTGGGCGAACAGGGGGTGTACCGCTGATGAGCCTCGGACTCGACGAGCAGAAGCCCGCGGCCGAGAACCGGGGCGGACGACCGGCCTGGAAGGAGGAGCCGCACCCGCTCACGCAAGGGGCCAAGGCGGTAGCGCTGGCGCTCACCATCCTGATGGTGGCCGTCCCGTTCTGGGTGGTGATCGCCACGAGCTTCGCCCCCGGCGAGCAGATCACGCAGAGCGGCGGCTGGGCGCTGTGGCCGCAGACGTGGACCTTCGACTCCTACGACAAGGTCCTCTCCAACGAGGTCACCACCCACGCCCTGCTGGTCTCGATCGGCGTCACCGTCGTGGGCACCTTCTTCAGCCTCGCCTGCACGGTCTTCCTCGCCTACGCCCTGTCCCGACCGGGAATCGTGGGAGGCAAGCCGATCATGCTGATCATCCTCTTCACGTTCCTCTTCCCGCCCGGCATCATCCCCAGTTACCTGGTCGTCCACAGCCTCGGGCTCGTCGACACGTACTGGTCGCTCTTCCTGCCGGTGCTGGTCAACGTCTTCAACCTGGTCGTGGTCCGGGGCTTCTTCCAGGGCATCCCCGAGGAGCTGTACGAGGCGGCCCGCCTCGACGGCGCGGGCGAGGTGCGCACGCTCTTCACCATCGTGCTCCCGCTCTCCAAGGCGGTCATCGCCGTGGTCGGCCTGTTCTACGCGGTCGGCTACTGGAACGACTTCTTCCGCGGCCTGATGTACCTCAACGACACGTCGATGTACCCGCTGCAGACCGTGCTCCGCGGCTATGTCACCCAAGGTGACGGCCTCAACAGCGAGTTCTCCAGTGAAGGCGGCGTGGCCCAGGCTCCGCAGTCGATGAAGATGGCCCTCGTCCTCATCGCCACCGTGCCCATCCTGTGCGTCTATCCCTTCATCCAGCGCTACTTCACCAAGGGCGTGCTCACCGGCGCCATCAAGAGCTGATCACCAAGAGTGACCGGCGTCATCGCTCACGCCCCGGTTCCAGGGGTCTTCACCAGAAGGAAACCACTGACATGAGCTCTGGCCTCTCCCGCAGATCCGTCCTCCAGGCCGCCGGTATGGGCACCGCCCTCGCCGCCACCGGTTTCTCGCTGACTGCCTGCTCCTCCGGGAAGGCAGGCGGCGATGTCGGCAGTGCGGGGAAGTCGCTGGCGCCGTTCCCGACGTACGTACCGTGGACGATGGGCCCCACCCCGGACCTCCCCGCCACCGACAAGGGTGTGCAGGCCGGCTACAAGAAGTACCCCGGCAACCTCGTCGAGGCCGTTCCGGAGAAGCCGGGCGACGGCTCCAAGGTCACCATCTGGTTCAGCTCCTGGAACACGACCCCGTTGCCGCGCGGCAAGAACCAGTTCCTCAAGGCCCTCGAAGACGCACTGGGCGTCGAGCTCGACATCACCGTGATCCCGGCCATGGAGTACGACAAGAAGCTGACCAGCCTCATGGCCAGCGGTGAGATGCCGGACCTGCTGCAGATCGTCCCGGCGGCGAACGAGTCGCAGTTCGTGCTGGCCAGGTGCCAGGAGCTGACCGACTTCATCTCGGGCGACAACATCAAGAAGTACCCCAACCTGGCCAACATCCCCACCTACGCCTGGACGACCGCCGGCCGCTTCGCCGGCAAGCTCTTCGGCGTCCCGATCGAGCGCCCGATCGTCGGCCACCAGCACATCGTCAACTACGAGAAGTTCAAGGCGGCCGGCCTGCTGGTGCCCGAGGTCGGCGGGATCGGCGTCGAGGAGTTCACCAAGGGCCTGCAACAGCTCACCGGCAAGGGCAAGTTCGCCATCGGCGCGGAGACCGGCGGGGCGTTCGGCTTCAACGCGTGGATGCCGCACTTCGGCACGCCCAACCTGTGGTCGGTCAAGGACGGCGCGTTCGTCAACTACCTGGAGACCGACGAGTTCCAGGCCGGTCTGGAGCAGATGGTCAAGTGGCAGCAGGCGGGGATCTTCCGCTCCGACGCGCTGACCATCGACGGCCAGCAGGCCAAGACGGAGTTTCTCGGCCAGAAGGTGTTCTCCCGGGTCAACAGCGTCATCGACTTCGTCAACCTGGCCAAGGAGCTCAAGGGCCAGTTCACGGTCGACATCGCCCTGCCCTTCAAGCCCTCCAACGGCGTGTCCCCCACGCACTGGCTCGGTGGCGGTACCTACGGCAACGGGTACACCGTGGTGAAGAAGGCCCCGAAGGCCCGGATCGAGCTGCTCCTGCGCGTGATGAACGCGCTCGCCGCCCCGTTCGGCAGCAAGGAGTGGGAGCTGTTCAACTACGGCGTCGAGAACGTCCACTTCAAGCGCAACGCCGGCGGTGACCCGATACCGACCGAGCTCGCGCTCTCCGGCGGTGACGGGCCCGACAGCCTGCCGATCAAGTACATCGCCGCGGCGCCGGTGCCGCTCTACGTCGCCGGCCGGCCCGAGGCGGTCCAGCGCCAGTACGACTTCCAGCAGAAGGTCGTCCCCATCGGCGTGCGCAGCGCCGAGCTCGGACTCCGTGCCAACGCCTGGACCGAGAGCGCGCGGGGGCTGGAGAAGCAGCGCGAGGACGCGATGAAGGACATCATCACCGGCCGCAAGAAGCTCTCCGACTGGCCCGAGGTCATCGAGGAGTTCAAGCGCAAGGGCGGCGCCAAGGCCGCCGAGGCGCTGGCGAAGGAGTACGAGGCCGCGCAGAAGGCCTGATCTCCGCTCGCACCACCGGCAGGGCCCTCCCGTCCTCCCCGCTCGGGAGGCCCTGCCGGGTCGCAGATGTCGTTTCATGCGCGGAAAGGCGGAACAAGGCGGACGAGACTGAGCACTCGCAGGAAGCCCCGCACGAGCCGCCTTCGCTGTGCGAGTGGCAGCGAACGCAGGCATTCCCCTCACGACGACGTCAGGATCGGGCTCCATCTACGACGCGCCCTCCGCATCGCAAAGGACCAGCAGTCGATGACCGAGACACAGCAGTGGTGGCGCGGTGCCGCCATCTACCAGATCTACCCGCGCAGTTTCGCCGACGGCGACGGTGACGGTGTCGGCGACGTCGCGGGCATCCGCGCGCGGCTGACGCACCCGCGGGACCTGGGCGTCGACGCCCTGTGGATCTCCCCGTGGTACGTCTCGCCGATGGCCGACGCAGGCTACGACGTCGCCGACTTCCGTGACATCGACCCCCTCTTCGGCACCCTCTCCGAGGCCGAGGCGCTGATCCGCGAAGCCCACGCGATGGATCTGCGCGTCATCGTCGACATGGTCCCCAACCACTGCTCCGACCAGCACTCCTGGTTCCGTGCGGCGCTGGCGGCGGGCCCCGGTTCACCCGAGCGTGCTCGCTTCCACTTCCGGCCGGGCCGCGGTGACGGCGGCGAACTGCCGCCGAACGACTGGCCGTCCCACTTCGGCGGCCCGGCCTGGCACCGCGTCATGGAGGCGGACGGTACGGCGGGGGAGTGGTACTTGCACCTGTTCGCCCCCGGGCAGCCCGACTTCAACTGGGACAACCCCGACGTGCGGGAGGAGTTCGAGTCGGTCCTGCGCTTCTGGCTCGATCGCGGCGTCGACGGCTTCCGCATCGACGTCGCCGACAACCTCGTCAAGGATCCGGCCCTGCCCGACCTGGCGTCCGTGCCCGAGGACGGACCGTCACCGGTCCACGACCAGGACGGTGTGCACGACATCTACCGTTCCTGGCGGCGGATCGCCGACTCGTACCCCGGGGAGCGGATCTTCGTCGGCGAACTGTGGCTGTCCGACCGTGAGCGCTTCGCCCGCTATCTGCGCCCGGACGAACTGCACACCGGGTTCAACTTCCCCTTCCTCCAGGCCGGATTCGACGCCGGCCGGATGCGCGCGGTGATCGACGACACCCTCGCCGCCCACGCTCCCGTCGGCGCGGCGCCCACCTGGGTCCTCTCCAACCACGACACCACCCGGCACGTCACCCGCTACGGACGCGCCGACTCCTCGTACGGCTTCGACCGGCGCCGGCTCCACGGCACCCCCGTGGACCTCGAACTGGGTACCCGCCGGGCGCGCGCCGCCGCTCTTCTCACCATGGCGCTGCCGGGCTGTGTGTACGTCTACCAGGGTGACGAGCTCGGCCTGTGGGAGGTCGAGGACATCCCCGAGCACCTGATCCAGGACCCGGCCTTCCACGGCACCGCAGGCGCCGATCCGGGCCGCGACGGCTGCCGCGTCCCGCTTCCGTGGGAGGGGGACGGGGCCCCGTTCGGCTTCAGCCCCGACGGCGCGACCACTGGCCCCTGGCTGCCGCAGCCGCCGGCCTGGAAGGACCACACCGTGGCCGCCCAGACCGGCGACCCGGACTCGACGCTGGAGCTGTACCGCACGGCACTGCGCTTGCGGCACGCGGAAGCGGGCCTCGGGGGCGGGGAGCTGACCTGGCTGGACGCGGGTGAGGACGTCCTCGCCTTCACCCGCCCCGGCGGCTTCACCTGTGTCGTCAACTTCTCGGAGCGTGCCGTCGACCTGCCGGAGCACCACGAGCTGCTGCTCGCGAGCGGACCGCTCGACCACGGGCGACTGCCGTCCGCCACGGCGGCCTGGCTGCGCTGATGCCGTCACAGCGCACGGGCCCCGGCTCATGCCGGGGCCCGTTCCCCACGGTGCCACCGCTACGGCACGATGACGGCCCAGCGCGTGTCGCTGAGACCGGTGCGGACGTGGAGCAGTGCCGTCCCGAAGGACTGCGTGGCCGCGACCGTCAGAGGCAGTTCCGTGGTCCAGCTCGCCCCGGGCGCGAGCGAGGGCACGTTCCAGTACTTCCAGCTGCCGGAGAAGCCCGCGGTGCCGCTGAAGCTCTGCATCTGGGTGGCGGGTGTCGTCGCGCCGGAGGTGTTCTTGATCGTGACGGGCACGTTGGTGGTGGCCCCTCGCGGGACGGTGCAGTTGCCGCTCGGCAGGGCGGCCGAGGCCGTGAGCGGACCGCTGGTGGGCGTGCCGGTGACGAGGCTCATCTCGTAGGAGAACTGGGACAGCCAGCGGCAGTTGCCGACGGGGTCGGTGCCGGTGAAGAGGAACGGCTCCCAGAAGATGGCGCCTTCGGTCTTGGCCTTGAGCTCCGTGAACATGTGGGCGACCTGGGATCCGTACATGGCGGTGCTGGTGTTGATGATGCCGGGGTTGATGAACGGGTAGATCGGGTGGCCGGGCGCCATCGCGCGGTCGCGGGCGATCGCGGCGTCGAGCCGGCTGGACCACTCGGCCGGGGTCTGGTCGGAGTACCAGTAGGCCCGGGGGGCGAAGCAGTCGAGCAGGCCGTCGGTGTGCAGCTGCTTGATCAGGTTCTGGTTGCGGGTCTCCCAGTCGTAGCCGTAGTGGCAGATGGGTGCCTGCGGTGCGGCGTTGCGGGTCCAGGTGAGGAGTTGGCGCCACAGGTCGTACGCGTTGGTGGCCGCCTGGCCGGTCGGCACCTGGGTGAGCTCGATCGCCTCGAAGTCGAGCGCGACCGGCGCGGTCGCCCCGCCGCCGAACTGGCCGGCGCTCATGTACTCCTTGACCTTGGCCTCGTAGGTGGCCTGGGAGGGCAGCGCCCCGCCGTTGGAGTAGCAGCCGGCGGTGTCGCAGGTGAAGGCGAAGGCGTCGTAGACGACCGTCGATCTGACCGCGCCGAACTGGTCGATGCCGGGGCGGTTCGCCCCGCGCTCGTTGAGGTAGATGGTGAAGCCGGCAGCGGCTTCCGCGGTGTCCTCCTGGGCGGCGGCGGCGGGGGCGGAGAGCGCGGGGAACGCGGTGATCACGAGGGCCGCCGTGGCGGCGGCGATCGAGCGCAGAGTTCTGCCGTACGGGATGCGCGTGGTCATGACAACTCCTCAGGTGTCGTAGGCACCATGCGTCGTCCACGGATGGGTGGGGGGGAGGGGCGGAGCGAACGGCTCCGGGTGAAGGCAACAGTAAGGGTGAAGGGGTGGACCGCTCAAGGCTTCTGACGCGGATTCATCGGAGGGGTTCGCCCAAGAGTTCCACAGAGTCCGAGGTCAAGGAAGTCGGCTGGGTGGCTGGTCGGACATTGCTCCGAGGAATGTCCACCCGTCGCATGCGTCAGACGGCATGGAGCATCCGCGACCTGACTCCCGGCGCCCACGCCGTCCAGCTCACGGACGGGAGGCACCTACCTGTAGCTCGACGCCGTGAGGATCTGGCCCTGACGGGAAGCCGTCCCCCGGCGTGACCGGCGGTGCCGGCCCACCACGCCAACGGCGGCGTCGCCCGGACCGCCGGCCGCGGCGTGCGAAGGATGCGGAGAGCCCGGAGAGCCCGGAGAGCCCGGAGACCCGGAGGGCCCGGAGACCCGGAGGGCCCGGAGAGTGCGGAGGGTCCGGTCTACGGTTCGATCAGACCGGCGCGGATGGCGTAGCGGGTGAGTTCGAGGCGGTCGCGCAGACCGAGCTTCTGGAGCAGGTTGGCCCGGTGGCGTTCGACGGTCTTGGCGCTGATGACGAGGATGTCCCCGATCTCCTTCGAGGTGTGGCCCTCCGCGACGAGCTTGAGGATCTCCTCCTCGCGTTCGGTGATCGGCCTGGCCGGCAGCGGATCGCCCTGGCGGACGCGGTCGAGGTACTTGCGGATGAGCGTGGTCTCGGCGCCGGGATAGATGAACGGTTCGTCGCGTATCGCGGCGCGACACGCCTCGACGAGGTCGCGGTCGGCGACGGACTTGAGGACGTAGCCGCAGGCTCCGGCTTTGAGCGCCTCGAAGAAGTACTGCTCGTTGTCGTACATGGTCAGGATCAGGATGCGCAGGTCGGGACGGAGCCGGGAGAGTTCCCGGGCCGCCTGCAGCCCCGTCTGGCGGGGCATGGCGACGTCGAGGATGGCCAGGTCGACGTCGGCCGTGCGGGCCTGGGCGACGGCCTCGGCGCCGTCGTCGGCCTCGGCGATGACGGTGAGATCGGGTTCGGCGTCGAGGATGAGGCGTACCCCGCGGCGAACGAGGGCGTGGTCGTCGGCGAGCAGGATGCGGACGGGTGCGCTCATCGGGCGTTCCTCTTCGCGTCGGTGACGTCGAGCCGTACCTCGGTGCCCCCGCTGCGTCCCGGGCCGATGCTCAGATCGGCCCCGATCAGGAGGGCGCGTTCACGCATGCCGCGGATGCCGGCCCCTTCGGCCGCCCCGCCGATGCCCTTGCCGTCGTCGCGGATCAGCAGGCCCACACCTCCTTGGGGCAGTATGCGCAGGTGCAGTTCGACCCGGCCGGCCCCGGAATGACGGGCGGTGTTGGTCAGCCCCTCCTGGGCGATCCGGTACAGGACCAGCTCGGTGGCCTGGTCCAGTGGGGGCAGGCCGGGACCGATGTAGTGGCGTACGTCGAGACCGGGGGTGGTGAACTCGGCGGCCAGGGCGCGCAGCGCGCTGTGCAGGCCGAGCTCCTCCAGCACACCCGGCCGCAGCCGGCGTGCGATACGGCGGATCTCGTCCAGGCTCGCGCGAGTGGTCTCCTGCGCCTGGTGGAGGTCGTCGCGCACCGGCTCCGGCGCCCGGTCGGCGGCGTGCTTGATCTGCAGCAACACGGCGGTGAGGGTCTGTCCGATCTCGTCGTGGAGTTCCTGGGCGATGCGCTGGCGTTCCGCTTCCTGGGCGGACAGCACACGGCCGCTGCTGGTCGCCCGCTCGGCTTCGAGCCGGTCGAGCATGGCGTTGAACGTCTTGGTCAGTTCCGCGATCTCGCCGTGGCCGGTGACCACCGGCCGGGTGCCGGGCTTGAGCAGGTCCGCCGTGGCCATCGCCCGGGTGAGGCGCTGCAGGGGCGCGAGGCCGACCCGCAGCAGGGCGGCGTTGGCGATCAGCATCGCGGCCAGGCCGGCGACCAGGATCAGGGCCTCACCCAGCAGCACCGGGGTGGAGACGGTGACCGGGCCGAGGAGCAGCAGGACGGCGACGACGAGCACGGCGGCGTTGAGGACGAAGATCCGCCAGTACAGCGACATGTTCCGTGCCTTTCTCGGTGGACTCCCACCTCCACTATCACCGGTCACGGCGCACGCTGTGAGCTGCGGCGGGATCTACTTCCCCGTCCAGCCTCACCCCTGCCGACGGGCGGTGTCCATCCGTGCTGACACCCATGTTCCGGCCCGCGGCCGGGATGGCAGCATGTGTCCTTGCCGCGTCCGGATGTCAGCCATGGATCACCTGCCCATGACGTATCTCCGCCGCGCGCCGCACCACTGTCCGAAAGAACGAAGAGGGGGATGGGCTGTGCCTGCTCCACGCATGAGCACCACACCGCTGCCCGGAATCGGTGTCCAGTACGACCTCACCACACGTGAGCAGCGCCATCTGTCGGTGATCGCGCACCGGGACGGGACCCGCACGGTGAACGTCTACCGGGCGGACGACCCCGACGCCTGCGCACAGTCGCTCCACCTCAGCGTGGCGGAGACGGCCTCCCTGATCGACGCGCTGATGCCCGCCCACCACAGCCCCAACGTGCTGCACACCACCGACCTGGGCCTGGTGGCGGAGCGGATCGAACTCTCCGTCCAGTCGCACTGGAACGGCCGGGTCCTGGGCGAGATGCGCATGCGTACCGAGACGGGCGCCTCGATCGTCGCCGTTCTGCGCAGGGCGGAGGCCATACCGTCCCCGGCACCGGACTTCCGGCTGGCCGGCGGCGACACGCTGATCGTCATCGGCACCCGCGAGGGTGTGGAGGCGGCCGCCGCGATACTCGGACGGGACTGAACGTATGCACTCCGCAGTCTTCCTGATCGAGTTCGGTGCGATCATCCTCGGCCTCGGACTGCTCGGCCGTTTCGCGGGCCGCTTCCAGTTCTCCCCGATTCCGCTGTACCTCCTGGCCGGTCTCGCCTTCGGCAAGGGCGGGCTCCTGCCGCTCGGCGCGAGCGAGGAGTTCGTCGCCATCGGTGCGGAGATCGGGGTCATCCTCCTGCTGCTGATGCTGGGACTGGAGTACACGGCCAGCGATCTGGTCTCCAACCTCAAGACCCAGTACCCGGCCGGGCTCGTCGACTTCGCCCTCAACGCCGTACCGGGGGCCGTCGCGGCACTGCTGCTCGGGTGGGGGCCGGTGGCGGCCGTCGTCCTGGCGGGCGTCACCTGGATCTCTTCCTCCGGCGTCATCGCCAAGGTCCTCGGCGACCTGGGCCGGCTCGGCAACCGCGAGACCCCGGTGATCCTCAGCATCCTGGTCCTCGAAGACCTGGCCATGGCCGTCTATCTGCCCATCGTCACGGCCCTGTTGGCCGGGGTGAGCCTCGCCGCCGGCAGCGCGACCCTGGCCATCGCGCTCGGTGTCGCCGGAGCCGTGCTGTTCATCGCCCTGCGGTACGGGCGGGTCATCTCCCGCTTCGTGTCGAGCGACGACCCCGAGAAGCTCCTGCTCGTCGTCCTCGGCCTCACCCTGCTGGTCGCCGGCATCGCCCAGCAGCTCCAGGTGTCCGCCGCGGTCGGCGCGTTCCTCGTGGGCATCGCCCTGTCCGGCGAGGTCGCCGAGGGCGCCCACACGCTGCTCAGTCCGCTGCGGGACCTGTTCGCGGCCGTGTTCTTCGTCTTCTTCGGCCTGCACACCGATCCCGCGAGCATCCCGCCCGTGCTGCTCCCCGCGCTGGCGCTCGCCGTGGTGACCGCGCTGACGAAGATCGCCACGGGGTACTGGGCCGCGCGGCGGGCCGGGGTGGGCGTCAAGGGGCGCTGGCGGGCCGGCGGTACGTTGGTGGCGCGCGGCGAGTTCTCCATCGTCATCGCCGGTCTCGCCGTCACGGCGGGGATCGAGCCGCAGATGGGACCGCTGGCCACGGCGTACGTCCTGCTCCTCGTGGTGATAGGGCCGCTGACCGCGCGCTGGACCGAACCGATCGCCCAGCGCCTGGCACGACGCCGCCGTACCGCGGTCGCCACAGCCCCTGCCGCACGGGACGCCGTGCCCGCCGTCGAGGTGCTGGAGCCGGTGGACGACGGGCCGGCCGGACGGGCCTGAGCGCCGTCCGGCACCCGACGTGGCAAACGCGATGGGGGCCACTCGGAGAGTGGCCCCCATCGGCTACCCGGCTCCGGCCGGCGGCGGAGTCAGCCCCAGGGGTCGAAGGGGATGCCGCCGGGCTTGGAGTTGTTCAGGAGGTTGCGGAAACGGTCGTCCCGGTCGGTGATCTTGATGGTCGCGGACCCGAAGTCCGCGTTCATGAGCCGGTCGCGCAGCGCGGTGCTCGGGAAGCCGTCCCAGCCCACGAGCGGGGGATAGCGCCAGTTGTGGTAGTGGTTCTCCGGCGGTTCGTCGTTGCCGTTGGCGAGCCGGAAGAAGTGCGTGCTCGCACCGTCCTTGTGGTAGACGGCCTTGGGGTGGGAGCCGTCGAAGCGCACCTGCGAACTCGGGTAGGTCTTCACGGTGCTGTGCTGCGTCGTCGACACGTACTCCACGCGGTTCGCCGCCTGGTCGACCCAGGAGATGACGTGCTCCCAGTCGTGCCGGTGGCCTCCGAGGCCGCTGCCGTGGACGGCCTGGTCCTTCTCGAAGTAGCTGGCGTACACGATGGCGCACCAGCCGTTGTTGCACTTGGAGCGGGTGTAGGTCTGGGAGTTGTCGAGGTCGGACTGGTCACGGCAGCTGCCGTTGATCGCGCCGCTCGTGTTCAGCCCGGGAGCGAGTGTCCCGTCCGGTCCGATGGCGGGCGTCGCGTAGCAGCCGTCGCCGTCGTAGTCGTACGCCGGGGAGAACGACTGCTCGTACCCGCCTGCGCTTTGGGGCAGGTTGTGCGGCGGATCGGCATGGGCCGACGACGCGGGAACCAGGAGCGCCAGGGCGGTGGCGCCGAGCAACGCTCCGATACGGGAGGCCCTGCGCCCGGGGGAGGGGGGACGGGAGGACGCGGCGCCTTGGAAGAGGGAGGGGGAGGGGGACGGGGAGGGGGGCGCCGATGTCGGCGCCCCCGCCTGCGACTCTGCCGATGACCGGCTTCTCATGCGCCGAACGATGTCGGCGCGCACCGGTACGCGGGGTCGTGATCGTCCAAGACGGCCTGAACACGCCCAACATGGATCCTGCAACGACTTCGTCGGTCAGGGCGACACCGCAGGCAGCGGACTGCGAGGGCACGTCACCAGCCCTGGGTCCACCGCGAACGAGAACCAGGTTGGCGCGAAACCTCCCTCACGGGCGGGTCGGCACGTCGACGGTTCCACGGGGCACGGGCCGCGGCCGGCGCGCGGGCCGCTTCGCCCGTACACCGTGCAATGCTCACTTGCGTGCGCGCAGCAGGAAGGAATGGCCGGCCGGATCGGACATCAGGCGTGCTTCGCGCGGCGTCCCCCGGTCCCTGAGGTCCATCGGCGTCGCTCCGAGGCTGACCGCCTCCCGTTCGGCCTCGTCCAGGTCGCCCGGAGGGACCAGCACCAGCAGGTGCGCCTGCTGGGCGTCCTCCGGGCGCGGCCAGCTCGGTGGCGCGAGGCCGTGGTCGCGCTGGAACCCCAGCACCGATCCCTCCTCACCGACCACCTCGATGAGGTCGGGATCCCCTGTCGGCCGGATCTCGCCGCCCAGGAGTGCCGCGTAGAACTCCGCGAGCGCCTCGGGCTCCGCACAGTCCAGTGCGAGAACCGCCGTCTTCGTCACCGTCATTGCCCCTCCCGTGTACACAGAGCGATGGGTTCCCCGGATACCCCGGATGCCGCAGCCGAACCGCGACGGAGCGACCGGCGCCCGCATCCGGCGCGCCGACCGGACGCCGGCGCTCAGGCCGCGGGGCGGCAGGCCGAGCCACGCTCGCGCCGGGCGGCGGCGATCAGGGCGCGGCGTTCCTCCTCGCCGAGCCCGCCCCACACGCCGAACTGCTCGCGGGCCTCGAGGGAATGGCGCAGACAGGCCTGGCGGACCGGGCAGCGGAAACACACCCGCTTGGCCCTCTCCTCCCGCTCGGTCCGCGCGTCACCGCGCTCGTCCGGCGGGTGGAAGAACAGGCTGCTGTCGGCGCCACGGCAGGCAGCACTCAGCTGCCAGTCCCAACGGTGATGGAACGCGCCGGGCAGAAGCGAAACATCCGTCATCGGACCGTCCTCTCCTCGGGTGTCGTCACCGGGTACCCCACGCGGGATCCGTTACGCGGACCCGTCGTTCGAAGCGGGGCGGGCGCCCTTCCGCGTAACGCGCCGGGCGCGAGCCTGCGGGATATGAACGATCCAATTCCGTGAGGGCGGACGCGCCGGCCGCGCCTGCCCGGGTCATGGTCTCGGTTTGGCCGCGCCTGGTCCTGAGGGTTGACGGCGCTGCCTTTTGGCTCCATCTTGAACGATCAAATCGCCGCTGTGCGGGCCCTTGGGACGGGGCTTCTTCGCGAGCTGCACGGCAGGCGGCGCAACTGGAGGAGGAGCACGGTGAGTTCGTCGCAGCTGAGCCGCACGGGGATCGGTCTCCCGGCCACGAGATCCGCAGCAGGAACCGGCCGCCGGGCGGGACAGGCGGGCCGCAGAGGCCGATCCGGGAAGGCACGACGGGCATGGGCCGTGGCGGCGTCGGCGGCGCTGCTCGCCGGCACCCTCGCCGGATGCGGCGCGGGCTCGCCCGAATCCGCCGCCTCCGGCCCGGCGGCAGGCGGCCCCGGGGAGTTCACCGGCCGCGGCCCGATCACCCTGGCCACCGGCAAGGACACGACGGGCACCGTCCAGGGCCAACTGGACCGGTGGAACAAGGAACACCCGAAGGAGAAGGTCACCCTCGTCGAACTGCCGGAGAGCGCCGACCAGCAGCGGCAGCAGTTCATCCAGAACGCCCAGACCAAGTCGGAGGCCTACTCCGTCCTCAACCTGGACCCCATCTGGGTCGCCGAGTTCGCCGCCAACCGCTGGATCGACGAACTTCCCGCGAAGAAGTTCCCGCTCGACAGGATGCTCCCCGCCGTCGCGAAGACCGGAGAGTACTTCGGCAGGCAGTACGCCGTCCCGTTCAACACCAACGCCGGGCTGCTCTTCTACCGCAAGGACCTGCTGGAGGCGGCCGGTGTCCAGCCGCCCAGGACCTGGGACGAGATGAAGCGGGCCTGCGCCGAGGTGCGCAAGCTGCCCGAGGGCAAGGGAGTCGACTGCTACGCGGGCCAGTTCGACACGTACGAGGGCCTCACGGTGAACTTCTCCGAGGCGGTGGCCTCGGCCGGCGGCACCGTCGTCGACGCCGGGGGCAAGGCCACCGTCGACTCCGAAGCCGCGCGGAAGGGCCTGGAGTTCCTCGCCGGAGGATTCAAGGACGGCACCTTCTCCAAGGAGTCCTCGACCTACAAGGAGGAGGACGGCCGCCGCGCCTTCCAGGCGGGCACACTGCTCTTCCACCGGCAGTGGCCGTACCAGTGGGTGCTGGCCAACGCCACCGACGGATCGAGCAAGGTCGCCGGGAAGTTCGGGGTCGCCCCGCTGCCCGGCCTGACGGGCACGGGCAAGTCCTCCCTGGGCGGATACGACCTGGCCATCAGCAAGTTCGCCAAGAACAAGGCCACCGCGCTCGACTTCATCACGTACTTCTCCAGTGAGGAGAGCGCCCGCACCAATCTCAAGGTCACCTCGAACGCTCCGCCGTACGCGGCCCTCTACGACGACCCGGCGCTGCGCAAGCAGTTCCCGTATCTGGCCACGCTCAAGGAGTCGCTGAGCAGCGCCGCACCCCGGCCCGTCGTCGTCCGCTACGGCGACGCGACGGCAGCCATCCAGGAGAACGCCGCCGCCGCGCTGGACGGAGAGAAGTCCGTCGACGCCGCGCTGGCCGACATGCAGCGGGAGCTTTCCGCCGCGGTCGACAAGAAGTAGCCGGGCGGAAGAGGTTCCCTGGTGTCCGTCCTGTCCAAGGCGCCGCCGCACAGCGCGGTCGTGTCCCGGCCCCCGCGCGCCTCGCGCCGGGCCGGGACCGGCCGGCTCGCCGCCGTCCTGCTCTCGCCCACTCTCCTCGTCCTCGGACTGGTCGCCGGTTACCCGTTGCTGGCGGCGTTCCGGCTGTCGTTCGTCGTGTCCAGCGAGTCCATCGACCCGCGCACGGGGTTCACGGTGACCTCGACCTCGTACGGCCTCGACAACTACGCTGCCGTCTTCACCGGTGAGCGCTTCCTGCGGCCGTGGTGGAACACGACGTCGTTCGCGCTCGCCTCGGTCACCCTGGAGGTGCTGATCGGGGTGGCGATGGCGCTCGTGATGCACCAGGCCTTCCGCGGCCGCGCCCTGGTACGCGCGGCGATCCTCGTCCCCTGGGCGATCCCCACGGCCATCTCGGGCCTCCTCTGGAAGTGGATCTTCAACAGTCAGGGCATCGCCAACGAACTGCTGGGTGCCAAGGTGCTGTGGAGCAGCGAGGGTTTCCAGGCCTGGCTCTCCGTGGTGATCGCGGACACCTGGAAGACCGCGCCGTTCATCGGGCTGCTGGTCCTCGCCGGGCTGCAGATGATCCCCGGTGAGCTGTACGAGGCGGCCAGGGTGGACGGCGCCTCGTCCTGGCGCACGTTCTGGCGCATCACCCTGCCACTGGTCCGTCCGGCGCTGGTGGTCGCGGTCCTCTTCCGGCTGCTCGACGTCCTGCGCATGTTCGACCTGCCGTACGTGCTCGTCGGCGCGCGCAAGCACTCGGTGGAGACGCTGTCGATGGTCGCCTTCGAGGAGATGGCCAATCTGCGGTTCGGTACCGCGGCCGCCTACGCCTCCGTGCTGTTCCTCTACATCGCGGTGGTCGCCTTCGCCTTCGTCAAACTGTTCGGCGCCGACCTGATCGGCCGGGGAACGGGGAATCCGCAATGAGCACCATGGCCCGGCCCGCGGGAACCCGGAGTGCGGGCAGGGGACAAGCGGCCCGGCGCATCGGCATCGCCGCCGTCGTCGTGTACTGCCTCGCGCCCTTCTTCTGGATGGTGGTCTCCAGCCTGCGAAGGCCCGCCGACCAGTTCTCCAACGCCCCGCTCCCGGTACCGCTCTCCTTCGACAACTACGCCGCGGCCTTCGACGCACACAACGGATTCGGCCGGGCCCTCCTCAACAGTCTCGTCGTCGCCGGGGCCACCACCACCGCCACCCTGATCGTCGCGATCTTCGCGGGATACGCCCTCGCACGGCTGCACTTCCGGGGCAAGACCGTCATCCTCGCGCTCGTCATCGCCACGTCGATGTTCCCGCCGATCACCCTGGTGGTGCCGCTGCTACGGCTCTTCACCGACGCGGGCTGGATCAACACCTACCAGGCGATGATCGTGCCCAGCATGAGCTTCGCACTGCCGCTCGCCGTCTGGAACCTGACCGCCTTCTTCCGCCAGATGCCGACGGATCTGGAGAAGGCCGCGCAGGTCGACGGCTGCACGCCCGCGCAGGCGTTCCGCAAGGTCGTTCTGCCGCTCGCCGCGCCGGGCATCTTCACCACGGCGATCCTGGTGTTCATCTGTGCCTGGAACGAGTTCCTCATCGCCGTCAGCGTGGTGAACGAGAAGCAGATGATGACCGCCAATGTGATCGTCTCCCTCTTCACCGGCCAGTACAAGCACGACCAGCCGTTCGGTACGCAGATGGCGGCCGGGGTGATGGTGACGCTGCCGCTGGTGATCGCCGTGCTGGTCTTCCAGCGCCGGATCGTGGACGGACTGACCGCGGGAGGGCTGAAGTGACGGCCGGGGACGAGTGGGTGCTGGCCACGGCCGACCACCCGCCCCCGGGCGCCGGCGGCGAGGACCCCCACCTCGCCGCGCTCGCCGGCTACCACCCGACCTTCACCGGCAACGGCTATCTGGCCGCACGGGTGCCGCCCGCCGGGAACGGGTACGCCACGGCGCCCGTCCCCACCCAGTTCCACGTGGTGGGCCTGTACACCGCCACAGCGGGGGAGTGGTCGCGCAAGGCGGGCCTGCCCGCATGGACGACCCTCGACGTCGGCGACGGCAGCGGACGTTTCAACGACGCCTTCGCCCCGGCGGCCCCGGAGAGCGGGGAACAACCGGTGGGCGGCGACTGGACACCGGTCGGCGCCCCCCTCGCGGCCGTCGCCCGCGGGATCTCGGACTACCGTCAGGCCCTGGACCTGCGGACCGGCGTCATCACCACCAGCGCCCGCTGGACGTCCCCGGCCGGACGCGTCACCGACGTACGCTACGACCTGTTCGCCGACCGGTCGCGGCCGCACGTCGGGTCGGTGAGCGTGCGCGTGACACCGCACTGGGACGGTCGGCTCGACGTCAGCGACGCCCTGGACGTCCGTGCGGCACTACGGGTCTGCGGCATCCGGACCGGCGCGGAGCAGGGACTGATTTGGCTGACCGCACAGGCCGAGGGCAGCGGCATCCCCGCCGCCGTCGTGTCGGTGCTCCGGGGCCCGGGGACCGATGTGCACGAGGCGGCCGGCGAAGGCGACGCACCGGCGGTCCGGCGCCGCGTCACCGACGTCGTCGCGGGGCGCACGTACACCTTCACCAAGTACGTCGGAGTCGCCACCGGCCACGACTGCGACGACCCGCTCGCCCTCGCCCGCGCCGCCGCCGAGGAGGCCGCGGCCGCCGGACACCGCCGGCTCGCCGACGACAACCGGCGGGCCTGGCAACGGGAATGGGACGGCGACATCGTCGTCCATGGCGACGCCCGGCTCCAACGCCAGGTGCGGGCCGCGAAGTTCTATCTCCTCACCAGCGCGCGCGAGGACTCCCCCTGGTCACCGTCACCCGCGGGCCTGTCGAGCGACGGCTACAACGGGCACGTCTTCTGGGACACGGAAACCTGGATCTGGCCGAGCCTGCTGGCCCAGCACCCCCACATCGCCGAGAGCGTCCTCGACTACCGGGTGAACCGGCTCGACGCCGCCCGGGCCTACGCGGCCGACCACGGGCAGCAGGGGGTGAGATTCCCCTGGGAGAGCGGCCTGGACGGCAGCGAGGACACGCCGGCCTGGGCCCCCTTCGGCCGTTTCGAGCAGCACATCAGCGCCGATGTCGCCCTGGCCTTCTGGCAGTACTGGCTGGCCGCAGGCGACGAGCGGTGGCTCCGCGCGAAGGGCTGGCCGGTGCTGCGCGGCGTCGCCGACTTCTGGGCCGGTCGGGCCACGACCGGCGCGGACGGCGTCCACCACATCAACGGGGTGATCCCGCCCGACGAGTACGCCGACGAGCCCCACGACGACTCCGCCTACACCAACGCGGCCGCGCGCGCCTCGCTGCGCTTCGCCGTCGAGGCCGCCGCGGTGCTGGGGGAGCCGGCCGCGCCGGAATGGACCGAGGTGGCCGACGGCCTCGTCGTACCCTTCGACGAAGTGCTCGGTGTTCACCGCGAGTTCACGGGGTACGAGGGCCAACTGATCAAGCAGGCCGATGTGGTCATGCTGGCCTATCCGTGGGAGAACCCGCAGACCGACGAGGTCACCCGGGCCGATCTCGCGTACTACGTCCCGCGCACCCACGAGGACGGGCCGTCGATGACGGACTCGGTCCACTCGATCGTCCTGGCGCGGCTCGGCGACGCGAAGGCGGCGTTCGAGCACACCAGACGCAGCGTCGAACCCTTCGTCCGCCCGCCGTTCGACCAGTTCGCCGAGGCTCGCGACGGAGGCGCCTTCACGTTCCTGACCGGACACGGCGGCTTCCTCCAGGAGTTCCTCTACGGGTACTCCGGACTGCGCTGGCACCCGGACCGCCTGGAGCTGGCGCCCGTCCTGCCAGAGGAACTCGACGGGATCACGCTGCGAGGGCTGCGCTGGCGGGGACGGGTCCTCGACGTCGACATCCGGCGGGGGGCCACGACGGTCCGGCTGCGCGAGGGCGATCCGCTCCCGGTGCGCGCCGACGGGGTCACTCGCACGGTGGCGGCGGGGGGCGGGATCAGCGTCGTGACGAGGGGCGCCGGCCGCCGTTGCGGCGGCACCCCGCGGTAGCGGGCCCGGTCAGGGCGGCCGGCAGTAGTGGTGGATTCCCGGACGGCCGGTGCGTCAGCCGCGAGCGCTGCTGGACCGGACGATCAGCTCCGGTTCGAGGAGCCGGTTCAGCTGCGGTAGCGCCGCCCCCCGGCCGTTGCCCGTCAGCCGTACGAGTTCGGCCATGATCAACCGGCCCGCCTCCTCGATCGGCTGGCGCACGCTCGACAGCCCGAGCGCGGACGCGGCCGGGGTGTCGTCGAATCCGACCACGGCCACGTCGTCGCCGGGCCGCAGTCCGCGGTCCCGCATGGCCTGGAGCGCACCGGCCCCGAGCGTGTCGGTGGCCGCGACGACGGATGTGGGCGGCTCCGGCCGGTCCAGCAGCTCCGTCATGAGGCGGGTGCCGTTCGCCATCGTGTCCGCGCCGGCCCGTACGTCGAGACGATGGCTCTCGGCGAGCAGGCCGTGCCGGTCCATGGCGGTGAGCCAGCCGCGGGCCCTGGCGTCGCCGACGCTGGTTCCCTCCGGCCAGCCGAGGAAGCCGATCCGCCGGTGCCCCGCCGCCACCAGGTGGTCGACGGCGGCGGCCGTGCCCGCGGCGTTGTCCACGTCGACCCAGCTGTAGTGCTCGGTGCCCGTGGCCGTACGCCCGAAGGCCGCGAACGGGACACCGGCCGCGGCCAGTCGCTCCGGGCGCGGATCGTGCGGGGAGATGTCGTACAGCACGACACCGCTGACGGCACCCGTGCGCCACAAGGCCGTGCAGCGCTCGCTCTCCCCTTCGGGATCCGCCGCGGTGAACACCAGCACATGGTGGTCGTCGGCCTGGCCGGCCTCCGCGAGGGCGTGCAGGAAGCGGTCGTGGATGGCGGCGACGGACTCGGTCGCCACCGGCTGGAGACGGTAGCCCACCATTCCGGGTGAGCTGGCCCTCAGCGAGCGTGCCAGCCGGTTGGGGTGGTAGCCGAGTTCGGCGATGACACGCTCGACTCGTTCGCGGGTGGCGGCGCGCACCCGGTGCGGCGCGTTCAGCACGTTCGACACTGTCTGGCGCGACACTCCGGCCGCCTCGGCCACGTCCGAGATCGTCGCGGAGGCTCCTGCGGCGGAGCGCCCGGATCCGGGATGGACTACCACGCGAACTTCCCCCGATGCTCGGCCGGTGCGGTCGGTCGCCTCGGAGACGTGCCCCGGGCCCACTGATTTTATCGTTCAAGCCCCTTCTGTCGATCCCTGCTCTTCCTGACTCCTTCCCCGCTCGTTCCCCACTCCTGCCCCCGCCCCTTCCTCGCTCCCTCCGCTTGAGGCCTCACCGCATCGGCGTAGCGTGAAGATTGCCGGTGTGCCTCACCACGAGGAGCGATGGCCATGGGCAAGCCCTCGATCGATCCACTGCGCGAACGTGTCCGCGGGGCGGTCGTCACCCCTGATGACGACGCCTACGACGAAGCACGCAAGGTCCACAACGCCATGATCGACAAGAGACCGGTCGCCGTCGTGCGCTGCACCCACGCCGACGACGTCATGGCCGCGGTCGACTTCGCCCGTCAGCACGACCTCGCTCTCGCGGTACGTGGCGGCGCGCACAGCGTGCCCGGCTTCGGTACCTGCGACGGCGGCGTCGTGGCCGATCTCTCGCCCATGCGTGGTGTGCGCGTCGACGCCGAACGCCGCACCGCGCGCGTGGAGGGCGGGGCGACCTGGGGCGACCTCGACGCGGCGACGCACGCCTTCGGGCTGGCCACGACCGGCGGGATCATCTCCACCACGGGGGTCGGCG
The DNA here is from genome assembly GCF_044757085.1 of Streptomyces sp. NPDC091376. NCBI lineage: Bacteria > Bacillati > Actinomycetota > Actinomycetes > Kitasatosporales > Streptomycetaceae > Streptomyces > Streptomyces sp. NPDC091376. Next base: position 489,126 of record NZ_JBIVUF010000004.1, read on the forward strand.
GGCTCACCCTCGGCGGTGGTATCGGATATCTCGCCCGCGGGCTCGGTCTCAGTTGCGACAACCTGATCTCTGCCGATGTGGTGACGGCGGACGGCCGAGTGGTCGTCGCGAGCGAGGACGAGCACGACGACCTGTTCTGGGCCCTGCGCGGCGGCGGCGGCAACTTCGGTGCCGTGACCGCCTTCGAGTTCCGGCTGAGCCCCGTCAAGGACATCTACGGCGGGCCGATGCTCTACGAACTGGAGGACGCCGGAACCGTCCTGCGCTCCTTCAGAGATCTCATCGGCGAAGCGCCGTGGCAGCTCGGCGGCTTCCCCGGCTTCCAGATCGCCCCGCCGCTTCCGTTCATCCCAGAGGACCGGCACGGTGACCTGTTCGCCCTGATCGTGGCGTGCTGGGCAGGGCCGCCGGAGGAGGGGGAACGCGCCCTCCAGCCCTTCCACGACATCGCGCCGGTCGTCGCCGAGCACGTCGGCGTCATGCCCTATCCCGCGCTCAACAGTGCCTTCGACGCGCTCGTACCCCCCGGCCTGCAGCACTACTGGAAGGCCAACTTCGTGACCGGACTGAGCGATGCCGCGATCGAGACCCATCTACGGCACGCGCCCGGGCTCCCCGTCGTGAACTCGACCATCCACTTCTATCCGATCGACGGCGCGTGCCACGAGGTCGCGCCGGACGCGACGGCCTTCGCCTACCGGGACGCCTCGTTCGCGGTCGTCATCGCCGGTATGTGGCCCGACGCCGCCGACAACGAGGCCAACACCACCTGGGTCCGCGACTACTACGAGGCGGTCGCCCCGTACTCCGAGGAAGGCGGGTACATCAACTTCATGGCGGGCGACGACCAGAGTCGGATCAAGGCCAACTACAGGATCAACTACGACCGTCTGGTGGAGGTCAAGCGGGCCTACGACCCGGGCAACGTCTTCCATGTGAACCAGAACATCACGCCCTGAGGGCCCCGCCCCGGAGCGGCGTACGAGCTCCGGGACGGCGACCGGTGGCGGAGGGGCGGGCCGTCAGCCGGAGACGCTCGCCGCGCCGGTCTCGATGTGTCCGAGGAAGCGCTGCGACCAGCCGGTGTCGCTGCTGACCGTGAGGGTGAAGTCGTACCAGCCGTCCGCGTAGGCGACGTTGTTGAAGAAGTCCTCCGTGCTGCCGCCCGCCGGTACGGAGTAGGTCCAGGTGCCGGAGCGGTAGGCGTTCGACGTGATGGTGAAGGTCACCGCCGAGGCGGAGGTGTTCTTCATCGTGAACCAGATCGCGAGCTTGCCCGTACCCGACTCCACCGCGATGCGGCTGCTCACGAAGGCGTTCTTGCCCGCGGTCGTGGCATTGCCGACGAAGCGGCGCATGAAGCGGTTGGGGCCGTACATGCTGATGTCGTACTTGCCGTCGCCGTAGCCCGCGCCGACGTTGAAGAAGTCCTCCTGTGTCCCGCCCGCGTCGACCGTGTACTGCCAGGGGGTGCGGCTGCGGTGGGCGTTGGGGTGGATGGAGAAGTGCGCGGCCTGCTTGGCGGGCGTGCCCGCGTTCGCCATCCTGAACCAGGTCTTCATCGTGGTGCCGCTGATCTCCAGCCGGTCCAGAAAGCCGTCGGCCTGGTACGGCAGCGCGCGCGCCGGGCGGGTGCCGGCCTCCTGGGCGGGCAGCGCGTTGGTCGTCGGCCTGGGGTCGGGGACGCCGTTGCAGCGGCTGCCGATCGTGGCCGTCGCGGGAAGCGAGGGCAGCCCGTTCACCGGTGCGGCGAAGTTGAAGACGCCGGTGAGGTCGCCGCACACCTTGCGCCGCCAGGCACTGATGTTGGGGGAGGTGGCGGGCTTGCCGATGGCCGCGGTCCACTTCTCCATGAAGCGGATGACGGAGGTGTGGTCGAAGACCTCGGAGTTCACCCAGCCGCCGCGGGTCCAGGGGGACACCACGAGCATGGGGACGCGGAAGCCGAGCCCGACCGGCTTGCCGCCGATGACCAGCTCGTCCGCCGTGCCGCTCGGCGGGATGGGTGGCGGCACATGATCGAAGAAGCCGTCGTTCTCGTCGTAGTTGATGAACAGGACGGTGGAGTTGAAGACGGCGGGGTCCGCGTTGAGCGCCTTCATCAGCATGTTCGTGAAGTGGTGGCCGTCGCCGGGGGTGCTGCCGGAGGGGTGCTCGGAGAACGCCTGGTCGGTCACGACCCAGGAGACCTGAGGCAGCGTGCCGTTGACCACGTCCGCGCGGATCGCGTCGATGATGGCCTGGTGCGTCGGCGTGGACGAGGAGCCCGGGACGTCGGCGACACCGCGGTCGTACAGCGCGTTGCCGGGGCCCGCGTTCGCGAACTGGTTGAAGTACTCCAGGGCGTTGTCGCCGAAGTTGTCGTCCTTGCGGTTGTAGACCCGCCAGGTCACGCCCGCGTCCTGGAGGTTCTCGGCGTACGTCTTCCATGTGCAGCCGTGCAGGTCACCTCCGTTGTTGTGGCTCGCGTCGATCTTCCCGCTCCACAGGAAGGCCCGGTTCGGGCCGGTGCCGGTGAGGGAGGAGCAGAAGTAGGAGTCGCAGATGGTGTAGGCGTCCGCCAGCGCGTAGTAGAACGGGATGTCGGTGCGGTCGAGGTAGCCGACGCTGTGCACACCGCCCGCACCGGCCACGAAGTTGTCCATGAGCGCGCCGTTCCAGCAGTTGTGCTGGGTGGTCCAGTCGTGGCCCAGACCCGGGGCGCAGTGCGGCACCAGCGACGCGTCGCCCCCGACGCCCTCGCGCAGCGAGTACGGGTACTGGCGGCCCGAGCCGGCCGGCTGGCTGAAGACCGAGTGGCCGCCGTTGAGCAGCATCGCGCTGCGGTCGGAGAAGCCGCGTACACCCTTCAGCTTCCCGAAGTAGTGGTCGAAGCTCCGGTTCTCCTGCATGAGGACGACGATGTGCTTGACGTCGGCGATGGTGCCGGTCGCGGCGGCGGCCGCGGGCGCCACCGCGAGGTCGAGCGCGGACCCGGCGACGGCTCCGGCCGTCGCTCCGGCGGCCACACCCAGGAACTTCCGACGATCCACCTGATCACCTCTCGGGAAGGACGCCCGGTCGCGGAGGGGGAGTACCGGACGTGCAAGCAGGACTGTGTGTGCCGGTTCTCGGGCGGACCAGAGCCGTCGTCCGAAGCCCGCAGGGCCGGGAAGGAATGGTCTGGGTCGATGCCAATAGGCGGCACGCAGAGTGTTGAGGATTCCCTGACGCCGGGTCAATAGCCCTGCGGTGAACTGATCTGGAACGATCATGGCCGGAAAATGAATCGGATCCGAACCATTGGCCGTTGATCGATCGTGCCTGCCGTGCGGGGCCGCCCTGGAGGACGGCCCCGCGGTCACCCGGTGCGGTGCGGTGCGGTGCGGTGCGCTGTGGTGTGGTCTGGTGTGGTGCCGGTCAGCCGGCCGGCCAGTGCGGCCAGCCCGGTGCGTACGCGCACCAGTACTCCGCGCAGCCGACCCGGTAGGCCCGGGTGACCGTCTCCGTGACCGACGCCCCGGAGCGGTCCTCGGCGGCCACCCTCAGCGAGACCCAGCCGGTCTTCAGCGCCGGTACGGTCACCTGTCGCACGCCGTCCCGGCCGCGCACCTTCGCCGCCCGCCAGGTGGCACCGTCGTCCGTGGAGTACTGGACCGACACCCGGTCCACGCCGGCGCCGTAGGCACCCGCCTGACGGCCGAAGCCGAGGCCGAAGGTGAATTCCCGGTCCTCGGGCGCCGAGTTGTCACCGTCCAGCGCGGCCATGTCGTAGCGCGTGTCCAGAAGCGGCAGCGGCCGTTCCTCGCGGGTGTGCTCCGAGCGGAAACGCCAGGTGTCCGTGACACGGGTGCCCAGCGTCCACTCCGGGTGGTCGCGGTGCGCGGTCGACGTCAGCTCGTACCACTGGCCGCGTGCCGGCACGTCGAAGACTCCCTGTCCGGGCTCGTCGTTACGGTCGAGCACCGTGCCCGAGCCGTCGCGCAGCACCGTCTCCCCGGACTCCAGATCCCGCGCGGGGTCCGACCGGTGGCCTGCCGCGTCCGAGAACATCGGCAGGGCCAGCCGCAGCTTGTCCCCGTCCCGCGTGGCCTGCGCCCGGCCGTCGTGGCCGGTCACCGAGAGCGAGGGGTTGAACGGGCCGGTGAGCCAGTTGTCACCGACCGTGCGTCCCTCGCGATGGACGGTCGGATCCGAGTACTGCACACCGAGCGGACCGTCGGCGTCGATCGCGTACTCGAAGGTGGCGGTCGTCCACGGCACGCCGGGCGTGTAGTACGCGCTCATCCGGTGCGGCGCGCGGAACAGCGTCGACTGCTGGGCGAGCCGCAGACCCCGGTGGGTCACCCAGCCGTAGATGCCCTTCGGGTCGTCGGGGTAGCCGGTGGTGCGGAAGCTGTGGTCCACGCGGGCCAGATCCCGGCGCCGGTCCTGCCAGTGCGCACCGGCCGGAACCCCGTCGTCATGGGTGTGGAAGGTGAAGTAGGTGCGCTCGCCGTTGCGTTCGCCCTTGATGCGCAGGGTCACCTCGCCCTTCGCGAGCTTCTCGCGCAGCAGCGCCACGCCATGGGCGTCGATGCCCAGCGGCGGGTCGGCCGGGTCGATGGAGGCGTACCCGGACATCAGGACGGCCGCCGGTCGCTGGGCCTTGATCGCCGCGTAGCGCCGGTCCTGCTCCTCCCAGGGGACGGGCCAGCCCGTCTCGAAGAGCACGATCCGGTCCTTCAGCTCCAGGCCGGACAGGTCCTCGCCGCTGCCCGCGTCGACCACCTGCTTCTCCAGGTCCCACTCCAGCCGCTGCCACGACACCAGCCGGACCGGCACGTCGACCGGCGAGCCGGGCCCGCCGACCGTCGTGGCCCGGACGTAGGGCTGCTCCCAGGACGCCGCGGAGAAGTACGTCAGCCCGGGTATGCGGCCGCTGCCCACGGCGTACGACTTGTAGGCGCCGTTGAACAGCGGCGCGGCGAGCCCCGACACTTCGCCCGCCCCGGTCGTGGAGACGATGCCGGTCGCCGAACCGTTCTCGTTGATGCGCATGTCCGGGTCGTCGATTCCCATGGTGACGGGCTTCGCGGCGGACACATCGGTCTTCAGGGTGCGGTCGGCGGTCAGCGAGACGCGCCGGGCGACCGCGACGGACGTCTCGGGGACGCTCGCCTCGCCGTGGCGCACGTACTCCCACACCCCGCCGAAGACCCGGTAGTCGCCGACGGGCAGCCGCAGCTCCTCCGCTCCGGTGGTGAGGCCGACCAGCTGGGACTCGCCGGTCTTCTCGTTCTGCACCACGAGGTTGGTGTACGCCGCCTCGACACCGGGACGCGTGGCCGCGGGTTCGAGGGTGAGCGTGGCGCTCGGGCCCTCGGCGTCCACACCGACGGGCGTGCGCACCCTGCTGCCGTCACTGCCGCGCGCGGTGATCCAGGCACTGTGAGCGCCGGCCGAGGCCCGGCCCGTGTCGATGCGCACGGTCGCGACGGCGGTTCCGCCGACCGGGACGGTCAGCTGCCGCGTGGCGAGCGACACCGGAGCCGTCCCGTCCAGGGACAGGCCGAGGCGGACGTCCTTGCTGCCGCCGTTGCGGTAGGTGACGGTACGCGTCGGGCTCCCGCCGTACGGCCAGAGCAACTCGGCGGAGACCGCCGCGGGGGTCGCGGTGATCCTGGACGCGAGCGCGCCGGGCACGTCGACGCTGCCCGCGCCCTGCTCGTACACGCCCGCCCCGGCGACCGGCTCCGCGGTCGCGACCAGCGCGGACTTGAGCCGCTGCGCGTCGAAGTCGGGGTGCTGCTGCTTGACGATGGCGGCCGCCCCGGAGACATGCGGGGTCGCCATGGAGGTGCCGCTGATCGTCGCGTAGAACTCGCTGCCCGCGGCGTCGTCCAGGGTGCCCGCTGCGCGGGCCGCCGTGATCGCGCTGCCGGGTGCGGTGATCTCGGGCTTGACGCCGCCGTCGGCCACCGCGGGGCCACGGGAGGAGAACGACGACATCCCGCCCTCCTTGGTGAGGGAGCCGACGGTCAGCGCGCTGGGCGCGGCGGCGGGTGCGCCGATGGTGCGCGGGGCGCCGTCGTTGCCCGCGGCGACGACGAACAGCGGTCCGCCGTCGGCCGACAGGGTCTCCACCGCCTGGGAGAGCGGATCGCTCCCGTCGCTCGGCAGGCTGGAGCCGAGGCTCATGGAGACGATGTCGGCGTCCTGGCCGGCCGCCCACTCCATGCCTTCCAGGATCCAGCTGGTGTAGCCGGAGCCGCCGCCGTCGAGGACCTTGCCCACCAGGAGCTCGGCCCCCGGCGCCACACCCTTGTAGCGGCCCTTGGAGGCGGCTCCGCTGCCTGCGACGGTCGACGCGACGTGCGTGCCATGGCCGTTGAGGTCGGCGACGCTCTCGTCCCAGGTGAAGTTCTTCTCCGCGGTGACCTTGTCCCTCAGGTCGGGGTGGGCCGCGTCGTAGCCGGTGTCGAGCACCGCGACCTTCACGCCCTTGCCGTCGAGACCCTTGCGCCAGGCGTCGGGTGCGCCGGTCATGGCGACGCTGCGGTCCAGGCTCGCCTCGACCTTGGCGTCCAGCCAGAGCCTGCCGGGCGCGGCGGTACGCGACCTCGCCCGCGTAGCGGCGAGGAAACCCTGCCAGGCCTTCGCCGCCTCGGCCTTGCGCACCGTACGGGCCGTCAGTCCGAGGCCGGGGAACGTGCCGTGCTCGGCAGCCCCGCGCAGCGCGGGACCCGACTGCGCGGTGGCGATCAGGGGAATGTCCGCCCGGGCGGAGTCGTCGTACCCCTGGGCGGCGAGCGCGGTGATGTCGAAGAGCTGCCGGTCCACACGTCCGTCGGCCAGGGCCGCGGTGGCGTCGACCGGAATGACGTACTCGTGGTCGTCGACCCTGGCCCGGGTGAACGCCGTGTTCTCCCGGCCCTTCGCCGGGGTGACCCCGCTGACCTGCAGGTCGTCACCGCCACCGGTGAAGCTCACGCGGTCGCCGCTGACCAGGGTGACGGTGCGCTGACCGGGGGCCGCCGCCGGCGGGGCTGCCGAGTGGCCGCGTCCGGCGTCCGGCTGGGGCCCGGCCGCGGCCGGCAGGCCGGTGGCCAGCAGAGCCGCCGTGGTGGCCGCCACCACGGCCACGGTTCTCGATCTCATCCCTGCTGCCAACTCCTCGAAAGCATGGTGAAGGGGCGCCGGCCGGTGAGCCGACGCCCCATTCACAGGCAGGAGTTGACGCGGTGCCAGTGGGTGACGGAGGCGGGTTCCCGCCGTGGCACATGACCGCCATGGACCGGCCGGGAGCTCAGCTCGCCGGAACCTGCTCCGCGGTGTGCCGCGGGGCCGGAATGGGAAGCCCGGAGAGGTGGACGTCCGACTGCTGCATGTCCGTCTGCTGCCCGTCCGCCTGCCGCACGGAAACGGTCCGCGTGGGAGCGGGGATCCTGATGCCCTCCGCCCGGTACCGCTGGTGCAGGCGCTTGATGAACTCGTGCTTGATCCGGTACTGGTCGCTGAACTCGCTTACCCCGAGGATCACGGTGAAGCCGATCCTGGAGTCACCGAACGTGTGGAAGCGGACGAGGGGTTCGTGTTCCGGCAGCGCACCGGTGACATCGGTCATCACGCCCTCGACGACCTCGATGGTGACCCGCTCGACATGCTCCAGATCGCTGTCGTAGCCGACTCCCACCTGGACGTTGAGCGTCATCTGCTGTTCGGGACGGTGGTAGTTGGTCATGTTGGTGCCGGACAGCTTCGTGTTGGGGATGATGACGAGGTTGTCCGAGAGCGTACGCACCACCGTGTTGCGCCAGTTGATGTCGACGACATAGCCCTCTTCGCCGCTGCTGAGCCTGATGTAGTGACCGGGCTGCACCGTCCTCGAAGCCAGGATGTGCACGCCCGCGAACAGGTTGGCCAGCGTGTCCTGCAAGGCCAGGGCCACCGCCAGACCGCCCACGCCAAGCGCCGTGAGGAGCGGCGCGATGGAGACGCCCAGGGTCTCCAGCATGACGAGGAAGCCCATGGCCAGCACCACGATGCGAGTGATGCTCACGAATACGGTGGCCGACCCGGCCACACCGGACCGTGCCTGCGCCAGGGCCTGCACCAGTCCGGCGACGATCCTCGCGACGGTGAGCGTCGCGGCCACGATGAGCAGCGCGGTCAGCGTCATGGTGACGTTGCGCTCGACCCTGGACGTCAGCGGCAGCACCGAGGCGGCGACGGCCGCGCCACCGGTGATCGCGGCCCAGGGGACGAGGGCCCGCAGGGCGTGGACGATGATGTCGTCGCCGCTCCAGTTGGTTCTCACGGCCCGTTCACCGAGCCATCTGAGGAGCACGCGAAGCAGCAATGCGGCCGCGATGCCCGCGGCCACCGCGATTCCGGCGACGATCAGATCGTGCGGAGTGAGAGTCCGGGTCACTTCTTCCCCCTTGGCGCGCCGACCCCGGTGCGGGGGGCGGTGGTTGCCGCCGTGAGCCGGATGTGATGTGTCGTCACCGTGCCACCTGTGTGTTCTGGAGTACGTGTTCGAGCGGTCGCGCCGGTCGTACGGTACCGACCGGGCGCGACGTGCCATCCTGCCGCACTCCGTGGGCCGTGACTCTGCTGGCCCCACCTGGTGATCCCGCGGCCGCACCCTCACCGGCCGATATCCGCCAACTGTCTCCGGCGCGCTCTGGACTTCGGACACCGGGGATTGCGACAGCGCCCCCGGCGGTGTCGCCGTTGCGGGTCTGCCTCGCGGGTCTGCCTCGCGGGTCCGCCTACGAGACGGTGCCGGGCGCCACGCCCGCCCGCTCGGCGACATCCTTGATTCGTGGCCATGACCACCTGCCCATCGCCGCGCGGCGCCCGGCCCGTGCCGGGTCCGCTGAAACCGTCGCACTCATCGCATCGATGCGATGACCGGGCGTGACTCCGTGCAGCGGGAAGCGCGAGTGCGGTACCCGGGGAGTTGTCCGGGGTGACAGGAGGTGACCGCGCCTGGTCGAAGCGGGCGGACTCGATGCGGGCCCGTGCTCGGGGAGGGCCCGGACTCAAGGGGTCGGACTACGGGCGGCACATCGCGGTGACCGCGCCCCGAACCAGCTCGTCGATCTCCTCGATGTCACCGCCCCGGGGCAGCTTTCCGTACAGGACC
>NZ_JBIVUF010000005.1:0-488577 GCF_044757085.1 Streptomyces sp. NPDC091376
GGCCGCCGAAGCGCATCGACTCATGGACAGCGGCCAACACACCGGAAAGATCCTGCTGGTCAACGGCTAGAGCCGGCAGGCCGTCCGCCCCTGCTTCCGCGTCTTTCGCGGTGGGCCCGCTGATCACGGGGCTCGGGAATGGGGTGCTTGATCTGGCGACGTCGCAGGTAGCGGCGATTGCGCCGGGAGGAATACGCCTTATCGCCGCCCAGGTGGATCTTGCAGGTCAGGCGCGCCCCGGGAGCGTCCGAGCCCCTCGTCTGGGCGGTGATGCCGGGGCGTGCTTACCTGGCCTTCCTCGGCCTCGCCGCCGCCCTCAGCTGCTACACAAACGACTCGCCCGCCTCACCACATCGGACACGGCCTGAGGCGGCGCCGCGGGGCGCGGGCGCTGAGGTGCGGTGCCAGGGGTCAGCTGCGGCGCCAGGGGTCAGCTGCGGCGCCAGGTGTCGCGGCCCGCCATGCCGAACTGCTTCAGGGCCAGTGCACGGTCCGGGACGACCGCCACGAAGGCGGCGTCCGGTGTTTCCGGGCCGTCGGGCATGAAGTCGTTGAGGTCGTAGTCGAACAGGCCCGTCCACAGCCGGCGCTTGGTGTCGAGGTCCGTGTGGACGGTCGCCGTGCCCCAGATCATCACCCCGTCGCCGCTCTCGTCGACCTGCCAGTGCATCGCGACCGCGGGATTCACCGCGATGTTGCGGGCCTTCACGCTCTTGGTGCTGGTGGAGAACCAGAGCGTGTCGCCCTCCCAGGCCGGGTGGACCGGGACGACGTGCGGTGTGTTGTCCGCGCCCACCGTGGCGATGTGGACCCACGGGGAGAGACGCGCCCCTTCCGCCTTGATCTCGTCGAGCTGCACTGCCGTCCTCCTCGGTCGCCGAAAGAGCACGAGCAGCGTAAACGGCGGGCACCCGGCGAGCCGGGTGCGCCGCGCCCGGGCGCGATCCCCGTACCCACGTGCGGAGCGTGACGGCCGCGGGCTCCACGTCACCGAAAGGGCCCGAGCGGCCCCGTGGATGTGATGCCAGGCATAGGAGCCAGGTCACGTCCTAAGGAGGCTAGTAGCGGCGGGCCGCCCCTCCCCCCGGGAAAAGGGCGCGTGGCGGATGATTCCGGACATTCCTCTTCAGTGGGGGTAGTACGTCACATCTTTGCGCTCCGCTCCAGGCGCCGTTAACCATGGCTGACGTTCCGGGGGAGCAACGCACCGGACCGGTCGGATCCCGTCCCGCCCGATCGTCGCTCTCGCCGAACCGGCCTTCGGTTCGCCCCCACTGATGTCACTCATTGGAGTCCCTCCGTATGACCGCCAACGCTCAGACCAGCACCAGCCGCATCGCCCGCCTTCGCAAGCTCTCCGTCGCAGGCATCGCCACCGCGGGTGCCGCGGCAGCGGCTCTCACGCTGGCCCCCTCGCCCGCCCACGCCGCCGAGCACACCTCGGTGAGCGTCACGGCGGAGAAGGCTGCGGCGGCCGACGCTCCGGCGAAGAAGGCCAAGAAGGCGAAGAAGGACTACGCCGACAACCTCGACGGCTGGATCAACGAGGCCCTGGACATCATGAAGTCCAAGAACATCCCCGGCAGCTACGAGGGCCTGAAGCGCAACATCATGCGCGAGTCCAGCGGCAACCCCAATGCCCAGAACAACTGGGACGTCAACGCCCAGAACGGCACCCCCTCCAAGGGTCTGCTCCAGGTCATCCAGCCGACCTTCGACGCCTACCACGTCAAGGGCACCAAGCACGACCTGACCGACCCGGTCGCCAACATCACCGCCGCGGCCAACTACGCCGCCGACCGGTACGGCTCCATCGACAACGTCGACTCCGCCTACTGACAAGGCACCGGGCAGGCATCCGGACCCGTGACCAGCCCGGGTCCGCTGCCACTTCCCTGAACGCGCACCCGTACGACGCCGGCCTCCGCCGGCGTCGTACTCGTGTTCGGCCAGCCCGTGGCGGGTGCCCCCTTTGCGGTAGCGGCCCAGCAGGGCGATCCGCCGCTGCCCGGAGCGGGAGCCCGCGCGTCAGCACGCGACGGGAGCGATGCACACCGTAGGGCGTCCCGCTCGTGTTGAACGCCGTGCTCGCGGCACAGCTGATCATGCGGCCGTTGTGCTGCAAGGCCGTCGCAATGCCCTCCTCCGGACCTGCTCCGGAGGTGTGGACCAATGGCGTGGACAGGTCGAGACCAGTTGTTCTCCGCGATGTCCCCAACGCCCCCCTGACACGGCACCTGTTGCGCCGCGATGCTGAAGCGCCGATGAGTGCGCAGCAGGCGCACTTGGTCCGCCTTCACCGGAGTTGCCGTGCTGTCAGCTGGATTCACTAGATCTGCGGTCGTCGTGGCGGCGTGTAGCGCCCTGGCGCTGGGCGCCGTCGGGCCGGCCGCCGCCGGGACCGCACCGCCGCCCGAGCCGCTCGCACGGTCGGCGGCCGACATGCTGAGGCCCGTCTCGCCGCCCGCCGCGAGCAATGCGGAGGACACCGGCGCCCGAGGATTCGAGAGCTTCTCCATCGCCGAGGGCGACGGGCTCGAGACCGCCCGCAGCACTCGTCCGCTCGCCCCCGGCGTCGAACTCACCTCGTACGACCGCCTGGAGTCCGACAAGTGGCTGCGGGTCGACGCGCTCTCCGTCGACCTCACCGGCCCCACCAAGGTCGACTACCTCTACCCCGGCAGGGTCGCCGCCCGCAGGACCGTCTCCCAACTCGCCGCCGAGCACGACCCCGGACCGGGCCGCCGCACCGTCGCCGCGATCAACGGTGACTTCTTCGACATCAACCAGACCGGGGCTCCCAGCGGCGTCGCCATCGACGACGGACAGCTCGTCAACTCGCCCGCCACCGGCTACCACCGGGCCGTCGGTTTCGGCCCGGCCGACGCGGGCCGCATCCTGCAGCTCTACTTCGACGGCACGCTGACCCTCCCCGCGGGCGCCCGGCCGCTGGCCGCGCTCAACGCCGCCAACGTTCCCGCGAACGGCATCGGCGCCTACAACGCCCAGTGGGGCGAGGCGGACCGCGCCCTCACCGTCGACGGAGCACAGCGCACCGCCGAGGTGACCGTCGTGGACGGGAAGGTGGCCACCGCGGCCGCCGCGCCCGGCAAGGGACCGGTCCCGGCCGGTACGACCGTGCTCGTCGGCCGGGACACCGGGGCCGACGCGCTCGCCGCGCTCGCCGTGGGCGACCCGGTCACCATGGAGTACCGCCCGCGCGCCGGCACCGGAGACGTGCCGCGGACCGCCATCGGCGCCAACGAACTCCTCGTCGTCGACGGCAAGCCGGTCGACCACGAGGGCGGCGGCAACAACACGGCGGCCCCGCGCACGGCCGTCGGCTTCTCGCAGGACGGCAGCAGGATGCATGTCCTCAGCGTGGACGGCCGCCAGGCCGACAGCGGTGGTACCACCCTGACCGAACTCGCCCTCATGATGCAGCGCGCGGGCGCGTACAACGCCATCAACCTCGACGGCGGCGGCTCCTCGACGCTCGTCGCCCGTGAGCCGGGCAGCGACTCGACGCAGGTGGAGAACAGCCCCTCCGACGGCACCGAACGGACCGTCCCCAACGGTCTCGCCTTCACCGCCCCCGACGGCAGCGGACGGCTCAAGGGCTACTGGGTCGAGACGGCGACGGACCCCGGCTCCGCGCCGACCGCCGACCCGGTCAGGGGCGGCCACCCCGAGCGGGTCTTCCCCGGACTCAGCCGCCGTCTCACCGCGGCCGGATACGACGAGACCTACGGTCCGGCGCAGGGGACGCCGCTCTGGTACGCGGAGAACCCCCTGGTCGGGCGCGTCGGCCACGACGGGGTGTTCACCGCACGGCACAGCGGCGGCACGAAGGTCACCGCCCGGCGCGGCAGCGCCCGCGGCAGCGTCCGGTTGACCGTCCTCGACGAGCTCGACCGGATCAGTACCTCCACCCGGCGGGTCGGTCTCGCCGATGCGCAGGCGTCGGGGCGCTTCGGCGTCATCGGCTTCGACGCGCACGGCACCAGCGCGCCCGTCGAGCCGAGCGACGTCGAACTCGACTACGACCACGCCCTGTTCGCCATCACGGCCGACACCGGCGGCGGCTTCACCGTGAAGGCCCGCACCACACAGGCCGCGGCCGGCCAGGTCAAGGCGACGGTCGCGGGCAGGAGCACGGTCCTCGCCGTCACCGTCGGGCTCGCCGAACAGCAGGAGGCGACCTTCGACGACGCCGACCGCTGGACGTTCAGCGCGGCCCGCGCCTCCGGATCCGTCGCGCCGGTGGCGGACGGACACACCGGCACCGGTCTCGAGATCAGCTACGACTTCACCCAGTCCACCGCCACCCGCGCCGCGTACGCCAACCCGCCCGGGCAGCAGATACCCGTCGACGGCCAGCCGCAGTCGTTCGGAATGTGGATCAAGGGCGACGGGAACGGCGCCTGGCCGACCCTGCACCTGAAGGACTCGGCGGGTTCCGACCAACTGCTGCGCGGGCCCTACATCACCTGGACCGGGTGGAAGTACGTCGAGTTCGCCGTCCCCGCCGGTGTCTCCTACCCGCTGACCGGCTACCGCTTCTACCTCGCCGAGACCGCGGCCGCCCGCTCGTACACCGGAAAGATCGTCATCGACGACCTGACGGCGAAGGTGCCGCCCGCGGTCGAGCTGCCGGACGAGCCGGCGTACCGCGACCCGCTCATCGGCACGGCCGCCGGGGCCGAGGGCAGGGACCGGCGGTTCGCCGTGATGTCGGACGCCCAGTTCGTCGCGCGCAGCCCGGGCAGCCCGATCGTCGCGCAGGCCAGGCGCACCCTGCGGGAGATCAAGGCCGCCCGTCCGGACTTCCTCGTCATCAACGGCGACCTCGTCGACGAGGGCTCTCCCGCGGACCTCGCCTTCGCCCGCACGATCCTGCAGGAGGAGCTGGGCGACGAGCTGCCCTGGTACTACGTGCCCGGCAACCACGAGGTGATGGGCGGGAAGATCGACAACTGCGTGGCCGAATTCGGCCCCGCCCAGCGGACGTTCGACCATGAGGGGACCCGCTTCATCACGCTCGACACCTCCAGCCTCGGCCTACGGGGCGGTGGGTTCGCGCAGATCAAGGAGCTCCGCCGGCAGCTGGACTCGGCTGCCGCGGACCCGCGGATCGGCTCCGTGATGGTCATCCAGCACGTGCCGCCGCGCGATCCGACGCCGCAGAAGGGCAGCCAGCTCGGCGACCGCAAGGAGGCCGCGATGCTGGAGAGCTGGCTCGCCGGCTTCCGCCGTACGACGGGGAAGGGCGTGGGGCTCATCGGCAGCCACGTCGGCACCTTCCACGCCGAGCACGTGGACGGCGTCCCGTACCTGATCAACGGCAACTCCGGTAAGAACCCGGCCACTCCGGCGGACGAGGGCGGCTTCACCGGCTGGTCGCTCGTCGGCTTCGACCGGGTGTCGGAGGTCCAGCAGGCCGCCGCGCGTCGGCAGCCGTGGCGCGGCGGCCCCGACTGGCTGACCGTACAGACCCGGGCCCACGTCGACGGTCTGACGCTCATCGCCCCGGCGGCGTTGCCCGCCGGGCAGAGCACCGCCGTCACGGCCACGGTCGTCCAGGGCGAGGGCACCGCAGCGCGGGAGGTGCCGGTGGGCTTTCCGCTGAGCGCCGACTGGAGCGGTTCGCCGAACGTGTACGTGGGGGACCCCGACCGGGCCAGGCCGTGGCACATCGCCGCGTACGACCCGGCGACGGGCAGGCTCACCGGTCTGCGGCCGGGCACGGGCACGCTCGCCGTGACCGTCAACGGCGCCGGGGCCGAGGCCCGCCTCGCCGTGGCCCGCCGGGGCGCGGGCCTGGCACCGGCCGCGTAACCCTGCGCATCCGGCCCCTGGGGGACCCGGGCCCGTCCCAGCGGACGGACCCGGGTCCCGCTGTGCGCGCGCCGGAAATCCGGATGACCGGAAGTGGCCGCTCTCCGTACTCTCGGCCCCATGAACCCCGCACACCTGCTCAATGTCGTCGATGTCGAGGCGACGTGCTGGGAGGGACAGCCACCGCCCGGAGCGGTCAGCGAGATCATCGAGATCGGGCTGACCGTGGTCGATCTGCACACGCGTGAGCGGGTGGCCCGGCACCGGATACTCGTACGGCCCGCGCGGTCCGAGGTCAGCGCCTTCTGCACCGAGCTGACCGGTCTCTGCGGGGCCGAGGTGGACACCGGCGTCGGGTTCGCCGAAGCCTGCCGGACCCTGGCCGCCGATCACGGTGCCGGGGCGCGCCCGTGGGCCAGTTGGGGCGACTACGACCGTCATCAGTTCACCCGGCAGTGCGCTGCGACGGGCACGGCGTACCCCTTCGGGCACCGGCACACCAACGCGAAGGCCGTCTTCACCGACTCCCACGGCCTCCGTAAGCGACCCGGGATGGCCCAGGCCCTCCGCATCGCCGGGCTTCCCTTGGAGGGCCGCCACCACAGCGGTGAGGACGACGCCTGGAACATCGCGGCGCTGGTGCTGTCGCTGGCGGACCGCGGCGACTGGCCGGCGTAGCGGGTCCGCCGCGCGACGGGCCAGGTGCTTCAACAAGATGACTACTCATGTTGTTGAGTACCCTGAGGGCATCGGAAGGACGGACGGGAGGCGGTGTCATGGCACTGCGGCACGCAGTGCTGGCGGCCCTGCTCGACGGGGAGTCCAGCGGGTACCAGCTGGCCAGGTCGTTCGATCTGGGCATGGCGAACTTCTGGCACGCACTGCCCCAGCAGCTCTATCTGGAGCTGACCAAACTGGAGAAGGACGGCCTCGTCGAAGGCCGTCGGGTCATCCAGGAATCACGCCCGCCGAAGCGGCTGTTCACCCTCACCGAAGCGGGGCTGGCCGAACTGGCGCGGTTCGCCGAGGCCGCCGCCAAGCCGTCCTTCATCCGCGACGACCTGATGGTCAAGGTGCAGGCCGTGGACCACGGACCCGTGGAGCCGGTGCTCGAACAGCTCGACGAGCGGGCCGCCATGGCCGCCGCCAAGATCGACATCTTCGAGCGGTTCCTGCGACGGCTGCGCGGCGACCTCGACGAGGAGACCTTCCTGGCCACCGCGGAACGCGTCGGACCGTATCTGACGTGTCTGCGGGGCCTGCGCTTCGAGGAGGAGACAGCCGCCTGGTGCGCGAGGACGGCCGGCGCCCTGCGGGTACGCAGCGGTCTCGCCCGGGGCGGCCCGCGACCGTGACGTGCCGCCCCGGGCGGCGTCGAGGACCGGGTGCCCCGGATCTGGCGTCGAGGACCGGGTGCCCCGGAACCAGGCGGTGAGTGGCGGGTGTTGAGGGCCCGGGGGTGGCCGGGTCCCGGGGTCAGGACAGCTTCTTGAGGACCTCGGTCGCGACCGCCGTGGAGGAAGCCGGGTTCTGACCGGAGACCAGGTTGCGGTCGACGACGACGTTCGGGGCCCACGGCTCGCCCTCCTGGACCTGCACGCCGGCGTCGGTCAGCCGGTCCTGGAGCAGCCACTTCGCCTTGTCGGCGAAGCCGGCCCCGGTCTCCTCAGCGTTGGTGAACGCGGCGACCCGGTAGCCGGCGAAGGCGTTGGAGCCGTCGGCGTGGGCCGCGGCGAGCAGCGCGGACGAGGCGTGGCAGACGACGGCGAGCGGCTTCCCGGAGCCGAGGGCGTCGATCAGCAGCCGGCCGGATCCCGCGTCGGTGGAGAGGTCCTCCATGGGGCCGTGGCCGCCCGGGTAGAGGACGGCCGCGTAGTCGTCGAGGTTCACCTCCGCCAGCTCGATCGGGTGCTGGAGGGCGGTGAACGCGTCGAGGGCCGCGGCGGTCCTTTCCGCACCCTCCCGGCCGCCGTTGACCTCCGGGGCGAGGCTGCCCTTGTCCACGGTCGGGACGACACCGCCGGGCGTGGCGACGACGATCTCGTGGCCCGCCGCCGTGAAGGCCTCGTACGGGACGACGGCCTCCTCGGCCCAGAATCCGGTGGGGTGCTCGGTGCCGTCGGCGAGCGTCCAGTGGTCGGCGCCGGTCATCACGAAGAGGATCTTCGACATGGGTGGTTTCTCCGAAGGGAGGGGAGGGGCGGTGGGTGACGACAGGACGGTAGACCGCCTCAGTCATAGGTATCCAATGAGGATGTCGATGCCGGCCATAGCCTTTCCGATGGGTCTCGAGGGCGGGCAAGGGCTAGGGTTCCGGTGTGAGCCAGGAGGAATCCGATGCCGGCGCGCCGGGTCCCGGCGCCGCACCCGCCCCGCACGCCGATCTGAATCTGCTGCGTACCTTCCTCGCCGTGTACCGCTCCGGGTCCTTCACCGCAGCCGCGCAGCTGCTGGGGTTGTCGCAGCCCACCGTGACCACCCAGATGCGCGCCCTGGAGCGGCAGTCGGGACGTGAGCTGTTCGAGCGGCTGCCGCGCGGGGTCGCCCCGACGTCCGTCGCCGACGAACTCGCGGCCCGGATCGCCGCGCCTCTCGACGCGCTCGCCGCCGCCACCGGGCACGGCACCCCCGAGGGCGGGCGTCCCGCCGAGCCGGTCCATGTCGCGGGCCCGGCGGAACTGCTCTGCGTCCGGGTGCTGCCGGCGCTTGCGGCCCTCGTCGCCGACGGGGTGCGCCTGCGCGTCACCATGGGCCTGACCGACGCACTGCTCGACGAGCTGCGCGCGGGCCGCCACGATCTGGTCGTCGCGACCAGAAGACCGCGCGGGCGGACCCTCGCCGCGGCTCCCCTCATGGACGAGGAGTTCGTCCTGGTCGCGGCCCCCGTGTGGGCGGAGCGGGTCGCCGGACGCATGGCCACCGACGGGCCCGCCGCACTGCACCCCGTGCCGCTGGTCAACTACGCCGAGGACCTGCCCATCGCCCGGCGGTACTGGCGGCATGTCTTCGGCAGGCGCCTGGCCTGTCGGGCCGCCGTCACCGTCCCCGATCTGCGCGGCGTACTCGCCGCCGTCACGGCGGGCGCCGGCTTCGCCGTGCTGCCCCGCTACCTCTGTCCGGACGAACTCGCCTCGGGCCGTCTCGTGCTCCTCCACGATCCCGACGAACCGCCGATCAACACCTGCTACCTCGTTCAGCGCCCGGGGACCTCGGACAACCCGCACGTCGCACGGGTGCGTGACCGGCTGCTCCAGGCCGGCCGCGACTGGTAGGGGCGCGAGGTCTCCCGTACGCCGTCGACGTCCCGGGCCACGGCCGTCACGGAGCGCCTTGCTCCGCGCCCCGGAAGGTGCGCCGGTAGGTCAGCGGGGACACGCCGATGGACGCGTGCAGATGCTGGCGCAGGGACGTACCGGTGGCGAAGCCCACCCGGCCGGCGATCTCGTCCACGGGCATGTCGCTGGCTTCGAGCAGGTGCCTGGCCCGGGCGACGCGCTGCTGGGTCAGCCAGCGCCCGGGGCTCATGCCCACCTCGTCCTGGAAGCGGCGGGCGAAGGTGCGCAGGCTCATCCGCGCGTGGCCGGCGAGGCCGGCCAGGGACAGCGGCTCGTGCAGGTTCTCCAGTGCCCACTGCCGTGTCGCGGCGGTACTGGTCGAGGACGGCTCGGGCACCGGCTGTTCGATGTACTGGGCCTGACCGCCGTCCCGCCAGGGCGGGACCACGCACATCCGTGCCACCTGGTTGGCCACCTCGCTGCCGTGGTCACGGCGCAGGAGGTGCAGGCACACGTCGACACCGGACGCGGCACCGGCGGAGGTCAGCACGTCCCCGTCGTCGATGAAGAGGACGTCCGCGTCGAGCGCCACCTGTGGGAACCAGCGGTGGAAGATCTCCGCGAGCGCCCAGTGGGTCGTCGCCGGGCGTCCGTCCAGCAGGCCGGCGGCGGCGAGGACGAACGCGCCGGTGCAGATGGACACGATGCGGGTGCCGGGCCGCAGCGACGCCAGGGCGGCGGCGACCGCGGGCGGGAGCGTCTCCGTGATGAATGACGTGTCGAACGGAGGGAGCACCACGGTGTCCGCCTCGGCCAGGACCTCCGGTCCGTGCTCCACGGTGATCGAGAAGTCGGAGCTGGTCCGCACGGTGCGCCGCTCGTCGGCCGTGCAGGTCCGCACCTCGTACCGCCCGCCGGCGGAACCGAAGACGCGGTTCGCGATGCCCAGCTCGAAGGGGTAGACCCCGTCGAGAGCCAGCACGACGACACGATGCACACGACCCATGGCACGATCCTATCGGAAGTTGGCAATCGTGCCATGGTCCGGAACGGCGGAGTGACGGACGCTGGAGACATGAGCGAGACGACGAACACCACAACATCCCCGGTCACCATGCGCGCCATCAGCCAGGACGAGTACGGATCCCCGGAGGTGCTCAGGGAAGTGCGGCTCCCCAGGCCCGCTCCCGGACCGAGCCAGATCCTGGTCGCCGTGCGTGCGGCCGGCGTCAACCCCACCGACTGGAAGCACCGCGCGAGCGGCATGTTCCTCAACCGCCTGCCCCTCGTCCTCGGTTGGGACGTCTCCGGCGTCGTCGAGGCCGTCGGCTACGGCGTCACCCTCTTCAAGCCTGGCGACGAGGTCTTCGGCATGCTCCCCTATCCCTACGGGGTCGGCGCGCACGCCGAGTTCGTGACGGGGCCCGCGCGCGCCTTCACGCACAAGCCGGCCGCCGTCGACCACGTCCAGGCCGGGGCGCTGCCGCTCGCCGCGCTCACCGCCCGTCAGGCGATCGTCGACACCGCCGACGTCCGGCCCGGGCAGCGGGTCCTCATCCACGCGGCCGCCGGGGGAGTGGGCCATCTCGCCGTGCAGATCGCCAAGTCCCTGGGCGCGTACGTGATCGGCACCGCCAGTGCGCCCAAGCACGACTTCCTGCGCTCGCTCGGCGCGGACGAGGTGATCGACTACCGCACCACCGACTTCGTCGACGCCGTACAGGACATCGACATGGTGCTGGACCCGCTGTCCGGCGAGACCCGCGCCCGCTCGCTCGACGTGCTGCGCCCCGGTGGCGTCCTCGTGTCGCTGCTGCCCGGGGACGCCCCGGACGAGGCGGAGCGGGCGGCCCGCCTCGGAGTACGCGTCGAGACCCTCCTGGTCGAGGCCGACCACGCGGGCATGCGCGCCGTCGCCGAACTCGTCGAGGCAGGACGGCTCCGCGCCCACATCGAGGCGACGTTCCCCCTCGCGGAAGCCGCGAAGGCGCACGCCCTGGGCGAGACGGACCGGACCACGGGCAAGATCGTTCTGGTGGTCGAGTAACAGGTCGGCCCCTGACCGCCCCGATCAGGCACCGGGAGCCGGGGTGACGGACGCCGGGACGGCCGCCCCGCAGGTGGCGTCCGTCGCGTCCCGGCCGGGTGCGTCGGGCTCGTGTTCGTCACGGCCGGGTTCGTCATCGGCGCCTTGGTCGGGGTCGCGGCCGGGGTCGCGGTCCGGGTCGGGGTCGGCGTCGGGGGCGCGGTCGCGGTCCGGGTCGCGGTCGGGGTCGGGTGCGTCGCGGCCGGGCTCGGCCGCGTACTGCGCCGCCTGGGTGCGGAACATGGACGCGTACCGCCCGCCCGCCGCGATCAGTTCGTCGTGGGAACCGTGCTCGATCAGCCGGCCCTCGTGGAGGACATGGATCGTGTCGGCATGGCGGACCCCGGACATGCGGTGCGTCACCAGCACGATGGCCCGGCGCGGGCCCGCCAGCCTCCGGATCCGCTCGAAGGCGGCGATCTCCGCCTCGGGATCGAGCGCGGAGGTCGGCTCGTCGACGATCAGGACGCCGTCCGCCCGGCAGTGGTGGGTTCGGAAGTGGGTGCGGGCGAGGCCGATCTTCTGCCATTCGCCGCCCGAGATCTCCGACGCCCCGCGGAACATGCGGGCCAGTAGGGTCCCCAGGCCGTGCGGCAGCCGGCCGACGACCGACGACGCGCCCGCGTACCGCACCGACTCCGCCAACTCCTCCTCGGAGGCGTCCCGGTAGGGGCGCCCGATGCGGATGTTCATCGCGGCGGTCATCGGCCAGCGCTCGAAGTCCTGGGTCAGCAGGGCGACCCGGTCGAACAGCTGGGCGCGGTCGAGGCCGGCCATGTCGACGCCGGCCCAGTGGACGGTGCCGCTCTTGGGCAGCAGCAGTCCGGCGAGGACCTTGATCAGGGTGCTCTTGCCCGATCCGTTCTCGCCGACCACGGCCGTCACGGATCCCATGGGGATCGTCAGCGACACCCCGTCCAGGGCGGGCGTGTCACGGTCGGGATAGCGGTACGTGACACCGTCCATGCGGATCTCGCCGACCCGGTCGGGCACGTCGAGCCCGCCCTCCGGAATGGCGTACCTGCCCGCCTCCTCCAGGAAACGGTCGTGGTCGTGGACGTACAGCGCCTCCTCATGGAGCTGGTTGACGTTCATGACCAGCGCGCCGAGGTTCGCCGACCCCGAGCGCACCGCGATCACGGCCGTGCCGGCCACCGCCAGCTCCATGTGCCCGGCCACGATCAGCCAGACCATCACCCCGTACGTGCACACCATCGCGAGCCCGGACATGCCGGCCGCCAACAGCTCGGTCAGGGCCTTGTTCGTGGCCAGCCGCTTCTGCTCCTCCTCGGCGCTCTCGGCCATGTCCCGGTAACGGTCGAGCAGGAACCGGCCCACGGTGTGGATACGGACCTCCTGCGCCGCGGTGCGCGAGGTGAGCAGGCTGCCGAGCAGCCGGCCGGCCCGTAGGTGCTCGACCCACGCCATCACCGAGACATAGCGCTCCTGGGCCACCCGCATGGCGCCCCAGCCGCGCGGGGCCGCGATCAGCAGCAGCATCGGCAGCAGCGCCGGGTGGAGCACCGTCAGCACCCCGCCGGCCGCGACCAGCGAGATGGTGCCGTTCATCGCGGCCACACAGGCACCGATCATGCGGCGCGCGGAGGCG
Organism: Streptomyces sp. NPDC091376; assembly: GCF_044757085.1. Classification (NCBI taxonomy): domain Bacteria; kingdom Bacillati; phylum Actinomycetota; class Actinomycetes; order Kitasatosporales; family Streptomycetaceae; genus Streptomyces; species Streptomyces sp. NPDC091376. The sequence goes on from NZ_JBIVUF010000005.1 coordinate 12,809, forward strand.
GCACCGTACTGGGCGACATCGATGAGCCGGCGGAACTCGGGGTCCTCGATGGCCTCCAGCTCCACCGCCGCTGCCGCCGCCAGGTACTCGGTCGTGGCCAGCCGCTCGACCAGCGGCTCCAGCCGGCCGGCCTGTGACGTGGACCAGCAGGCGAGCCCCGCATTGACCACCGCGACCACGCCCACGGTGATCAGCGCGGGCAACGCGGCGTGCAGCCGTTCGACCGGTGTGCCGCCGCCCAGCAGCGCGTACATCACCGCGTTCACCGCGAGCAGCCCCACCGCCGCGGCGACGCCCTGACCCACCTCGCTCACCGCGACCGCGACCAGCGCCGGCCGGTCGGCCCGCCAGGCCCTGCGCAGGGTGCCGCCGACCAGCCGTGGCATCGCGCGCACCGCGGACAGCATCGTCAGATCCAGCCAGGCGCGCTCATGCTCCGCCCAGCCCAGGTCGTAGCGCAGCGGCCCGCCGAACAGCTCCCGCTCGCTCGCCGAGACCGTGGCCTCGGACATCCTCACCCGCCGGAACATCTTCATCCCTGACCCCCTCCCGTGAGCCCATGGATACCCACCCTCCGCGTCAGGTCCCCCGTTCACGCCCGCGCACCCGGCACATACGCATGCGCCTCCCGGTGAACGGCGTCGGCCCACGGCACGTATAGACGAGCGGACCCGGGCCGCTTCCCGGGTCCCGCACAGCTGGTGACACCGTGTCAGTACGACCTTGGGGCCGCGGATGAGGCACGCACGACGCAACCTTCAGCGGATCGCGCGGCTGGCGGCCGTCGGCGGGCTGGTCTGCGGCTCGTTGATGGTCTCCGACGCCATGGCGGGCGAAACACCGGCGCCGCCGCCGGGCGCCGGCGGCACCACGCGGGCCGGCGATGCCACGGCGAGCCTCGTGGAGCGGCTCGGCAGCGCCCGTACCGCGGGCAACTGGACGGGGGCCGACGGCCGTCCCGTCGTCGCCGTGACCGACACGGACGCGGCGGCCGAGGTGCGCCGGGCCGGGGCGGACGCCAAGGTCGTACGCCACAGCATGGACCGGCTCCGCTCGGCCACCGAGACCCTGCGCGAGGCACCCCGGGTGAGCGGCACCGCGTGGTCGATGGACTACGCGTCCAACGAGGTCGTGGTGCACGCCGACACCACCGTCTCCGCCGCCGACTGGACACGCCTGTCGTCGGTCGCCGAGGGCATCGGCGGCTTCGTCCGCATGGAAAGGACCGAGGGGACCTTCACGACCCGGATCAACGGCGCCGCCCCGTTGTTCGGAGGCAACAGCCGCTGCTCCGCCGGCTTCAACGTCACCGACGGCCGCGCCTCGTTCATCCTCACGGCCGGGCACTGCGGTGGCGTCGGCACCACCTGGTTCGAGGACCGCGGGCGGGACGACAGGGTCGGCACCACCATCGCCGCCAGCTTTCCCGGCGACGACTTCTCCCTCGTGAAGTACGAGGACGGCCGGGCCCCCGAACCGGCCGGCGACGCGGGCATCGTGGCGATCGGCGACGGACGCGGCGTACGGATCACCGGAGCGGCCGACCCCGACGTCGGCCAGCAGGTCTTCCGCAGCGGCAGCACCACGGGACTGCGCACCGGGCGGGTCACGGCGCTCAACGCGACGGTCAACTACCCGGAGGGCACGGTCACCGGACTGATCGAGACCACGGTCTGCGCGGAACCCGGCGACAGCGGGGGCCCGTTGTTCGCGCAGGGGCTGGCGCTCGGAGTCACCTCGGGCGGCAACGGGGACTGCACCACGGGAGGCATCACCTACTTCCAGCCGGTGACCAGCGCGATGACGGCGCTCGGGGTGAGCCTGGCCGGACAGGCCGCCGCCGGCGGGGGCGGCGACGGCGCGGGCCCGGAGCAGACAGGCCCGTCGGCTCCCGCCGCCCAGGCGCCCCCACCGGGTGCGGAATCGGGAACCGGAGCGGGAGCGGGAGGAGCGCCCGGAGGCGCCGCGTCGCCGGGAGGCGCGGGCGGACCGGGGATCGTCACCGAGCTCGCCGAGGGCCTCGGGCCGCTCGGCGCGGTCGCCCCGGGCCTCGCCGTCATCGGTACGAGCCTGGTCCTGCTGCTGATCAGCCGCTGGATCCAGTCGGCCCAGGGCCGCAGGAACTACCGCGAGTTCTACTCGCAGACCTGGGCCTGACCCCTGCTCACCCGACGCCGGCGCCCCGCCCGGTGACACCCGCGCCCCGCCCGCTGTGACGAGCATCACCGATGGGTCGCGCTTCTTCAGGGGCACCGGCGGGCGGTACGTTCCCCGCCATGACTGACGATCTTGCGTACGCGGGTGTCGCCGGACAGGCCGCGGCCATCCGCGCGGGCGACGTGTCCGCCCGCGAACTCACCGGGCTGCTGCTCGCACGCATCGAGCAGCACGGCGGCAGCCTCAACGCGTTCACCGTCGTCATGGCCGAGGAGGCGCTGGCCGAGGCCGCCCGCCGGGACGCCACCGCGCCGCAGGACCGGGGCCCGCTGCACGGAGTGCCGGTCGCCATCAAGGAGGAGAACGACGTCGAGGGCCGGGTGACGACCTTCGGCACCGCCGCCAACACCCGGCCCGCGCCCGCCGACAGCGAGGTCGTACGCAGGCTCCGTGCAGCCGGTGCGGTCGTCATCGGCAAGACGAACATGCCCGAGTTCGGCCTGTTCCCGTTCACCGAGTCGGCGGCGCACGGCAGCACCCACAACCCGTGGTCCGCCGAGCACTCGCCCGGCGGCTCCAGCGGCGGCTCGGCGGCCGCGGTCGCCGCCGGTCTGGTACCGGCCGCCCTCGGCGGGGACGGCGGCGGCTCGATCCGCATCCCGGCCGCCTGCTGCGGCCTGTTCGGGCTGAAGCCCACCCGGGGGCGCGTCACCACCTCCCCGCATCCGCACCTGTGGTGGGGGCTCGGCGTACTCGGTCCGCTGACGCGCTCCGTCATGGACTGCGCCCTCGTCCACGACGCGATCCGCGGCCCGGCCGAGGGGGACATGTTCCGGGCCGGCGAGCCGGCCACCTCGTTCACGGCGGCAGCGGCCGCCGAACCCCCGCGGCTGAGGATCGGCTGGTCCACCAAGCCCGCCGCGCTCGGAGTACGGCCCGCACCCGAGGTCGTCAAGGCCGTCACCGACACGGCGGCGCTGCTCGCGCGACTGGGGCACCAGGTCGAGGAGATCGACCCCCACTACCCCGACCCGACCGCGGCGTTCGTGCCCCAGTGGTTCGCCGGGCTGCGCACCGAGGCGTTCGCGATGGACGACTACAGCCGTCTGGAGCGCCGTACCCGTGAGACGGTCCGCCTCGGCGCCTGGGCCCGTCCCGGGGTCACCCGGTGGGCCATGGCCCGGGGCGAGCGGACCGCCGTCAGGGCGAACCGGGTCTTCGAGCACGTCGACGTACTGCTCACGCCGACGATCGCGGGCCTCCCGCCCAGGAGCGGACGGCTGAGCGGCACCGGAACGGTCCGGGCCGCGCTGCGGGCGATGCCGATGATCGCGTACTGCGCGCTGTGGAACGTCACGGGCAACCCCGCGGCCTCGGTCCCGGCCGGGTTCACGGACGACCGACTGCCGCTCGCCGTGCAGCTCGTGGGCCGCCGCGACGACGAGACGACCCTGCTCTCCCTGGCCGCCCAGCTGGAGACGGCCCGCCCCTGGGCCGGCCACACGCCCATGGCCCAGTAGGGCTTCGCCAGTCGTGTCCGGCCCGTCCCGCTCCCGGACGGAGCCGGACGCGCGGTGCCCGGAACGGCTGCCTCCAGGCCTCTCGTCCGCAGACCGGCGTTCACAGGACGTTGCCGGCCCGGCAATCCGCCCTGCCTAGCCTCCCGACGGCGCGATCCCGGCGGCCGTCCGGCCCGCCGGCACAGGACACGACTCGGTGGAGAAACCGTGGAACGTCGTAACTTCCTGCGTGGAGCAGTCATCGGGACCTCGGCAGCGGCCTTCGGCGGCTCGCTGTGGCGGGGCGCTGCCCACGCCGATCCGGCCCAGCCGGGCACCGGGCCCTACGGACCGCTCGGCGCCGCGGACGCCAACGGCATCGAACTGCCCGGCGGGTTCACCAGCCGGGTGATCGCCCGCTCCGGGCAGAGCGTCCCCGGCACCTCGTACAGCTGGCACTCCGCCCCCGACGGCGGGGCCTGTTACGCCGACGGCACGGGCTGGATCTACGTGTCCAACTCGGAACTGCCCCTGATCGGCGGGGCGAGCGCGGTGAGGTTCAACTCCTCCGGTACGGTCACCGGCGCCTACCGCATCCTCAGCGGCACCAACTCCAACTGCGCGGGCGGCGCCACCCCGTGGCAGACGTGGCTGTCCTGCGAGGAGGTCGGCCGGGGCTACGTCCACGAGACGGACCCGTGGGGGGCCAAGGGCGCCGTCCGGCGATCCGCGATGGGCCGCTTCAAGCACGAGGCGGCCGCCTGCGACCCGCAGCGCCAGGTCGTCTACCTCACCGAGGACGAGACCGACGGCTGCTTCTACCGCTTCCGCCCCAACGCCTGGGGCGACCTGTCCGGCGGCACCCTCGAAGTGCTCGTCGGTGACACGGCCGCCACCTCGGGGCCGGTGAGCTGGGCCGTCGTTCCCGACCCGGACGGCTCGCCCACCACACGCAGCCAGGTGGCCGGTGCCAAGCGGTTCAACGGTGGCGAAGGCTGCCACTACGCCGACGGCATCTGCTACTTCACCACCAAGGGCGACAACCGCGTGTGGGCCTACGACGCCGCGGCATCGACCATCGCCCTCGTCTACGACGACTCACTGGTCCCGGACGGCGCCGCCCCGCTCACCGGCGTGGACAACGTCACCGTCGCCTCCGCCGGCGACATGTTCGTGGCCGAGGACGGCGGCAACATGGAGATGTGCATCATCACGGCCGCCGGCACGGTGTCCCCGTTCCTGCGGATCAACGGCCAGTCCGGCTCGGAGATCACCGGCCCCGCGTTCTCGCCCGACGGGGGCCGGCTGTACTTCTCCAGCCAGCGCGGCACCAGCGGCAACACCCTGGGCGGCGGCATCACCTACGAGGTCACCGGGCCGTTCCGCGGCTGACCCGGAGCAGGGGCCACGTTGGTGGACCTCGCACCACCGTGGCCCCGGCGACCGGGCCGTCCTCGCCCAGCATCGTCTCCGGTTCGGCGTGCCGGGCGCCCCCACGCCCCCGCCCCCGGAGCGGCGGAGGCACGATGCGAGGCAGGCATGGTGAGAACGGACCAGTATGCGGTGACCGCGGCCCACGCGGCCCCGGAGCGCCCCGCATAGCGTGACGTCCATGCCCATGCAGCCATGGTTCTCCGACGCCAAGCTCGGAATCTTCCTCCACTACGGCATCTACGCGGTCGACGGGGTACCCGAGTCCTGGTCCTTCTTCCGGGGCGACGTCCCGCACGACCGGTACATGAAGCAGCTCGACGGCTTCACCGCGTCGCGCTACGACCCCGGCGCGTGGGCGGACCTGTTCGCCCGCGCCGGGGCACGGTACGCCGTGCTGACCGCACGTCACCACGACGGCGTCGCCCTGTGGGACACCGCGCACGGCGAGCTGGACGTCGTACGGCGCACGCCGGCCGGCCGCGACCTCCTCGGCCCGTACGCCGCGGCCCTGCGGGAGCGGGGCCTCAAGGTCGGCCTGTACTACTCGCACTCGGACTGGAACCACCCGGACTACGCGAGCGTGGTCCACCCCGAGCCGCCCAACGAGGACGTGCGGACCAACCGTTTCGTGGTTCCGGCGGACGGCGTCGAGGACCCCGGGGCCTGGTCCCGCTTCCTCGCCTACCGCAAGGGGCAGGTCGCCGAACTCGTCGACCGTTTCCGCCCGGACCTGCTGTGGTTCGACGGGGAGTGGGAGCGCAGCGAGGAGCAGTGGCGGATGGGGGAGCTCGCACGGCAGATCCTCGCGGGCAACCCGCAGACCGTGCTCAACGCGCGCATGCTCAGCCACGGCGACTACGCCACTCCCGAGCAGGGCGTGCCGCTGCTGCCGCCGGACGGGCCGTGGGAGCTGTGCCTGACCGTCAACGACTCCTGGGGCTTCCAGCACCAGGACCACAACCACAAGTCGGTGCGGCAGCTGGTGCGCTACTTCACCGAGACGATCGGCGCGGGCGGCAATCTGCTCCTCGACGTCGGCCCGCGCGAGGACGGCACGATCCCGGCCGAGCAGGTCGAGCGGCTCGAAGGGCTCGGGGCCTGGATCGCCCGGCACGAGGAGGCCGTGTACGGCACGGTCGCCGGGCTGCCGGCCGGCCACCACTACGGTCCGAGCACCCTGTCCGCCGACCGCCGCACGCTGTATCTGGTCTGCTTCGACACCCCGCGCGAGTCGGTCTCCCTGCGCGGACTGCGCAACCGGGTGGGACGGGTACGGGTGGTGGGCACCGGCACGGAACTGGCGCACCGTGTCACCGGCGGGCTCGGTGACGTACCCGGTGTGCTGTGGATCGACGCTCCGCAAGCCGGTGACGTCGACGAACAGGCCACCGTGCTGGCCGTCGAACTCGACGGCGAGCTCGACCTCTACCGGGGCACCGGCCGCGACTGAGGACGGCACCGGCCTGGGTGCCGGGAAGCCGGCTGTCCGGTCCGGGGGCCGGGAGCCGGGAGCCGGGTGCCGGGGTCCGGATCAGCCGCCGGCGCGGATCGCGCGCGGGGACGCGCCGAGTTCGCGCCGGCACGCCTTGTTGAACGCCTGCAGGTCCGCCACGCCGACGGCCGCCGCGATCGCGGGAATGGACAGCGTCGACTCACACAGCAGATGCCGGGCCCGTTCCATCCTGCGGCGGCGGATGTAGCCCACGACCGTGCCGCCGGTCTCGGCACGGAACAGCCGGATGAGGTGGTTGTGCGACACCCTGGCCGCCCGGGCCACGTCGGTCACCGTGAGCCGCCCGGCGAGATTCGACTCGATGTACGCGATGGCCGCCGCGGCGGACGCGTGCGGCCGGGGAGCGCCCACGGCGGGCTCGGCCAGTTCCGCGACCCGCCACAGCGCGCCCCACACCTCGGCGTCCGCACGGCGAGGACGGCGCGGAGCGATGGCGATGGCGCCCTGCAGCAGTTCCGACAGCACCGGGGTCAGCGCCCCCGCGTCCTGCAGCACGGGAACCTCCCGCACCTCACCGGTGCCGGGCAGGTCCAGATGCACATACAGATGCTCGGATCTGCCGCGGTAGCGGTAGCGCACCACGGCCCCGGGCGGAACGAGACCGACGTGGCCCGGCCGGATCGTGTGGACGGCGCCGTCGACGGTGAGTTCGGCGGTGTACCGGTACAGATGCAGCTGCCACAGGCCGGGGAGCCGGAACACATCGACATCGCTCGCGGTCCCGTGCACCCCGACCCCGAGCGCCACCACCCTCGGCGGCTCGTCCAGCCGTACCGCCACGGCCCGCCCCGGCACCGTCCAATGACTCTCCGTCACGTGGAGAATCTACCAGTCCGGGGCCGGGGCGGGCCGTGCCGATGTGAGCCCTACGCCAGGGGCTCGATCCAGATGTTGCGGTACCGCACCTTGTTGCCGTGGTCCTGAAGCCGGATCGCCCCGGCCGTGGGCCCCTCGGGCGCGCCCGCGCCGGTCGGTCCGGTGACGGCGACGTCGTCGTGGACCTTCGTGCCGTTCCACACCACCGTGACGCGGGCGTCCTCGGCCTTGGCCCCGTCGCCGTCGAAGCGGGCCGCGCGGAAGTCGATGTCGTAGGTCTGCCAGGTCCCCGGCGCTCTGGCGGCGTTGACGTCCGCGGCCTTCTGTTTGTAGATCGCGGCCGCTTCGTCGTCGGCGGGGGTGACGTCGCCGTAGGAGTCCAGCACCTGGATCTCGTAGCGCTCCTGCAGGTACACCCCGCTGTTGGCGCGGTCCTGGCCCGTCACGTCCGGCGGAAGCTCCGGCAGCCAGAACTCGACGTGCAGTCTGAAGTCGCCGAAGGCCGCCTTGGTGCGGAGGTCACCGCAGCAGACCTCCATCCCGCCCGCGGTCAGCGGCCACTGTGCGGGGCGGCCGTCGCTCTGCTGCCAGCTCGCCCGGTCCGCTCCGTCGAACAGGACGACACGGCTGCCGTGCGGATGGACGGTGATGAGATCGAGGTTGACGTGTCCGGTGTCGCCGGCGTCGTATCTGTAGGTGATGGTGTTCGGCCCGGCACGCAGCGGCAGTTGCTCGGTCCTGGTCGACCAGGCGTGCCAGTCGCCGGTGCTCAGCAGACTCGTCTGCCCGGTCCTGCGGCCGTTGACGTACACGCTGAGGGTCTTGGTGCCGGTGAACGGATGCGGTCCGTTGGCGTAGCGCAGGCCGATGTCGTACGTCCCCTTCCTCCCGGCGACGACCTTGAAGGTGGTGGCCGCCCCCTCGGTCCCGTAGGCGTCGACGAAGCCGCTGCCCGAGTACCCGGGGTGGTCCGTGTCGGTGCCCGCGCCGCCGCTGAGCGTCGCCTCCTCCGCCTCGTGGAGCGTCGTCGGAGGCTGCTTGCCGAGCATGGAGTTCAGCGTGTACCAGGCCTCGGTGCTCCACAGCGTCTCACCGCCGACGGAGCTGAAGGGACGGGGCGAGCGCACGTGCACCACCCGCCCGGGCTTCAGGCCGACGATGTCGAGCGTGACCTTCTTGCGGTCGGCGGACAGGGTGGCCGCCCGCACGGCGAGCGTCTCCTCGTCCACCTTGGGGCCGCCGTAGGAGGGGGTCGGGACATAGCGCCACTGCTCGACCCGGTAGTGCGTGGCCAGTTCCTTCGCCGTCTCCTCGGAGAGCGGCTGGGTGTACTCCAGCTCGAAGCCGTTCGGCTTCGCGCGCATGGCCAGGATGTCGAAGGTGTTGGCGCCGTTGGGGGTCAGCTTCTGCAGGCCGTAGGTGAGCTTGCCCTCCTGGCCCCAGTTGCCGCCGGCGCCGAGGCCGCCCGCGTAGATCGCGCCGTCCGGACCCAGGCTGATCCGGTTGACGCCCGCTTCGAGGCCCTGGGTGTGCCGGAAGACCGCACCCTGGTACTCGCCCTTGACCTTCTCCAGGTAGGCGCGCTGCAGTCCGCCGTAGGTCACGTCGCCGAACACCATCTGCCCGGCGAAGGGGCCCTTGGTCAGCCGGAGCGGTGTGCTGGGCGAGTTGGCTATCTCGTTCTGCGGCAGCCAGAGCACCGGCTGGGTCACCGGCTCGGAGTCGAAGGGCCCGTCCGGATCGGTGTGGTGGTTGAAGAACCGGCCCTGCTTGATGTGCACCAGCTTGGAGGAGGGCAGCCAGCCACCCTGGTTGTCGGTCACGAAGATGTCGCCGTCGGGACCCCAGCCGATGCCGTTGGGCGTACGCAGACCGCCCGCGACGTACGACACCTTGCCGGTCTGCCGGTTCACCTTGATCGTGGTGCCGCGGTTCGGAGCGGGCTGCGGATCCGTCGTCGCGCCGCCGTAGTCGATCGCCACCGACAGATTCAGGTAGAAGTACCCGTCCCGGTAGAGCAGGCCGAAGGCGAACTCATGGAAGTTGCCGCCGAACGGCCAGGTGGCGACCGTCCTGCGGGTGTCGGTGACATCGTCCCCGTCGGTGTCCCTCAGCTCCGTCAGCTCGTGCTTCTGGGAGACGTAGATCGCCCCGTCGACGACCTTGACGCCCATCGGCTCCTTGAGCCCACTCGCCACCTTGTTGGCGGTCACCTTGTCCGGGCCGGTGGTCCCCGTGACATTGCTCAGGAGATGGACCTCGCCCGCCGTGTTGTCCGTACCGCCCCAGGTCGTCACGGCCAGTCGCCCGTCGGCGAGCCAGTCCATCGCGGTGATCTGCGGCTCGAAACCGCTCGGACGCAGCTCGGTCAGGGTGTAGTTCGGATGCACCGCGGTCAGGGGAAGACCGTCACCGGGGGAGTCGGTGCCGCCCTCGCACTCCTTGCGGCCGGGGGCCGTCACCCGTACGACTCCGGCGTCGGTGCTCAGCACGGAGTTCGGCACGACGGCGAAGTCGGCGGCGCCCGGCGGCTTCCAGGCCAGGGTGATCTGCTGGCCGCCGGTACGGTCGAAGTGATCGATGCGCAGCGAGTGATGACCTGCCGTCAGCTCGACGGTGCCGTCCTTGGGCTCCGCTCCGTGCAGGCCGTCGTGATCGATGACCCGCTTGCCGTCGATCAGCAGCCGTGAGCCGTCGTCGCTGGTCAGCCGGAAGGCGTAGGCGCCGTCCCGGGGGACGGTGATGTTGCCGCTCACCTGCGACACGAAGTGGTCGCCGACACCGAAGTCGGCGTCCGAACTCCAGTCGATCGTGGGCATCAGCCTGTCGACGTTCGGCGTCTGTCCCGGCTTGAGATCGCAGATCTCGCTCAACGGGGCCCGCACATCGAAGACGCGCAGAGTGACCCCGGGCTCCTGCGGAGGCAGGTCGTCGAAGGACGCGCGGGGCGCTTGAGCGGCGGCCGGCGAGGACAACACGCAGCCGGCGAGCAGCGAGGCGATGACGATGCCGCTCACGCGTCCGCGAAGCGTACGAAATCGGTGGAAGCCGCGAAGCCGGCGATACGGGCGTGGATTCATGCATCCTCCTGGTGCTCCCGGCGCGGGGGAGCACGTGACGGTGGTGGACGTGGACCACAGCGCGGGGCGATCGGTACGGACCGATCCGGAGGCCGCCGGACGAGCGCGTGCAGAAACCGACGCTCCGACGATTGCGACGCACACCCTAGGAGACTTTTTCCGGCGGTGTCCATACTTCGTCATCACCAAGTACAAAGTTCAGTGCGGTCGGACGGAAGGAAACGGGCTGGAGCGCCAACTACCCTCCTGATACAGGCAAGTCGACGCCCTGCGGCAGGGAGGGCGCCCCGCGCATCCCGAACCGATTCGGACGGTTCCGGTTCCGGGGTCCCGGGCATCTGGGGGGAATGACCGACTCCGCTCTGCATTCCGCGTCGCCGCCGCTCCCGTCCCCCGCCCGTTCCCGCCGCGCGCTGTTCGCCGGATCGGTCGGCAACTTCGTCGAGTGGTACGAGTTCGGCGTCTACGGCTACTTCGCCACCGTCATCGCCGCCAACTTCTTCACCCCCGAGGGCGGCAGCGACGTCGAGGCGCTCGTCAAGACGTACGCGTCGTTCGCGCTGGCGTTCTTCTTCCGCCCGATCGGAGCCGTGCTCTTCGGCCGGATCGGCGACCGCCTCGGCAGACGGCCCACCCTCATCCTGGTCATCGGGCTGATGACGCTCGCCACCACCCTCATCGGTCTGCTGCCCACCTACGCCACCGCAGGCGCGGCGGCGCCCTGGTTGCTGACCCTGCTGCGCGTGCTCCAAGGGCTGTCCGCGGGCGGTGAGTTCGCCGGCGCCGTGTCGCTCATGACGGAGTTCGCACCGCCGGGCCGGCGCGGGCTCTACGGCTCCTGGCAGTCCTTCACCGTCGCCCTCGGGCTGCTCGGCGGCGCCGGGGCGGCGGCACTGCTCGCGACGCTGCTCTCCGACGCCGCGCTCAACGACTGGGGCTGGCGAGTCCCGTTCCTGCTGACGCTGCCGCTCGGCCTGGTCGCGCTGTGGCTGCGGCTCCGGCTGGAGGAAACACCCAGCTTCCGCCGGGCCGAGGCGGAGGCCGCACCCGCTCCGCCGCCACGCCGGAAGGAACTCGCCGGCGCCATCGTGCTGGGCGCCGGGCGCATCATGGGCTGGGCGGCCGCCGGGTACACGTTCCTCGTCGTCCTGCCGTCGTATCTGCAGTCGACGCTGGGCGCGACGTTCCGGGAGGCACTGATCGCCACCGTTCTCGCGAACCTGGGCTTCGCCGCCTCGATCATCCCCGCCGGACTCCTCAGCGACCGGATCGGCCGGCGCGCCGTCATGCTCACCGGGGCCGTACTCGTCGTGCTGCTCGCGCTGCCGCTGCTGAACCTGCTCCAGGACACCGGCGCCTCCACCGCCGCCAAGGGCGGCGCGGTACTGGTCGCCGGGGCCGTCGTCGGACTGATCGCGGGGCCGGGGCCCGCCATGCTCGCCGAGATGTTCCCGACGAAGGTCCGCTGCACCGGCCTGGGCGTGGCCTACGCCCTCGCCAACGCGGTGTTCTCCGGCTGCGCCGGACTCGTTATCACCGAGCTCATCAAGCGCACCGGCAACGCCGACATCCCGGCCTACTACGCGGCGGGAGCCTGCGCCGTCAGCGTGTTCGCCCTGCTGACACTGCGCGGCGACGACCACCGCAGGCCGCTGCGATGAGGGTCGTCGGGCTGATGTCGGGTACGTCGTACGACGCGATCGACGCCGCGGCCGCCGATCTGGTCCTCGAGGACGGCACCCTGGTCCTCACCCCGCTCGGCATGGTCAGCGAGCCGTACTCCGACGAACTGCGGTCCGCGCTCGCCGGGGCGCTGCCGCCCGCGAGAACCACCCTGGCGGAGGTGTGCCGGCTGGACACGCTCATCGGGCGGGCCTTCGCGGACGTCGCCGTACGCGCCGACCGGGAACTCTGCCGGGGCCGGGCCGAGCTGATCGCCTCGCACGGCCAGACCGTCTTCCACTGGACCGAGAACGGCCGGGTGCACGGCACGCTGCAGCTCGGGCAGCCCGCGTGGATCGCCGAGGCATGCGGCCGCCCCGTCGTCTCCGACTTCAGGCCCCGGGACATCGCGGCGAACGGCCAGGGCGCACCGCTGGTGAGCCTGGTCGACCTGATGTGGCTGCGCGGCCGGCCGGGTGTGCCCGCCGCGCTGAACATCGGGGGCATCGCCAACCTCACCGTGCTGCCCGCCGGGGACGGCGATGCCGTCGCGTTCGACACCGGGCCCGGCAACGCGCTCATCGACGCCGCGGTCCACGAACTGACGGCGGGCCGGCTCGCCTACGACGCCGGCGGCGCGCTCGCGGCCGGCGGCCGCGTCCACGAGCCGCTGCTGCTGAGGCTGCTGGAGGAGCCGTACTACCGCATGCCCGCGCCCAGAACGACGGGCAAGGAACTCTTCCACCGCGACTACCTCCGGTCGGCGCTCGCGGGATTCGGCGGGCTCGCCGACCGGGACGTCGTCGCCACGCTCACCCGGTTGACGGCACGGACCGTCGCCGACGCGGCCCGGCCGCTCGGCGCGACCGAGCTGATCGCCTCGGGCGGCGGCACCAGGAACCCCGTACTGATGGAGATGCTGCGCGACGAACTGGCCGGCGTCCCGCTGCGGACGTCCGACGCGCTCGGTCTGCCCGCGGCCGCGAAGGAGGCGTACGCGTTCGCCGTCCTGGGCTGCCTCACCCTCCACGGTCTCCCGGGCAACGAGCCCTCCTGCACCGGGGCGCGGGGAGCGCGCGTGCTCGGCTCGATCACCCCGGGGCGCCAACCGCTCCGGCTTCCCCCGGTGCCGGCACGCGCCCCTCGCGCACTCGTCGTCGCGCCGGGCCCGGCCGTAGCGAACCCGGCGGCCGCGACGGACCACGGGAGCGCGTCCCGGCGGCCGGGCAGCCTCGGCGCCCGCCCTGCGGATCCGGCCGGGCGACCCGATCCGAGGGGGCGGCCCTAACGGCCGTGCGTTGCACTGGTCCCGGCCGCCGGGAGGATGCGAAGCTTTCGACTCAGACACTGCCGCCGCTCACCGACGGGTTGATGCCCCTATGAGACTTCGCCGACTGGTCGTCCTCAGGCATGCGAAGTCGGCCTGGCCGCCCGACGTGGACGACCGCGACCGGCCGCTGGCCGAGCGCGGACTGCGCGACGCGCCCGCGGCCGGACGCTGGCTCCGGGACGCCGACTGCGTCCCGGACCTCGTCCTGTGCTCTCCCGCCGTCCGGACCCGCCAGACCTGGGACCTCGTGGCCGAGCAGCTCCCGACCAGCCCTCCGGTCCGCCACGACCCCCGCCTCTACGGCGCCGACGCCGGCGAACTCCTCGCCGTCGTACGCGAAACGCCCGACACCGTGGCCACCTTGCTGCTGGTCGGCCACAACCCCGCCGTCCAGGACCTGGTGCTCCAGCTGACCGCGGAGGCCCTGGGCGACGCCCTCGACCGGACCCGGGAGAAGTTCCCGACCTCCGCCATCGCCGTCCTCACCCAGCAACGGTCGTGGCCGGAGGCCGCTGCGGGAGGCTCCCTGCTCACCGACGTCGCGGTGCCGCGCGGCGCGGGGACGTGACGACACCGCGGAAGCGCCGTTGCCGTACCGCTCGACTCCAGCACCGGTGGCACGTGAAGAGGGCGGGCGCCGAACGCGCCCGTGACCGTGCAAGGGTCTGCCGGCCCGCCCCGCATCCGCGGTCACGGTCGCTCGAACGCCTGCAGCACCCCGCCGAGCGCGAAGCACAGCGCGCCCAGCAGTGTTCCCCAGTTGGCGATGCCCGCGTTCACCAGGCTGCCGGTGGCGGGCAGGGTGAAGTCGGCCAGGGCCGAGACCATGAACAGCGCGGATCCGAGCTGGTTGACGGCCACGATCCACCAGCCGAGGTCGTGCACGCGGATGCGCGGACGGCCGTGGGACACCTCGACCAGGGCGAGATGCCCGGAGATGAGGAACAGCAGACAGCCGATCATGTCGGGGGCCCAGATGAGCCGGTTCGTCTGCTGCGTGGTGAGCCCGTGGAGGAACGAGTCCAGCAGGTTGACACCGAACACGAGCGTGCCGGCGAAGAGCACGAAGGTGCTGAGCCAGTCGATCCGGATCGGCTCGTAGCTCCACCATCGCCAGTGACCCGACCGCAGCGTGCTCGATGTGCTGCCCGGACGGGGCGCGTTGACCGTCTGGAGCAGTGAGGCGTAGCCGCCGGTGTTGAAGAACAGACCTCCGGCGAAGTAGACCGCGGCACTCGTCGTCGGGCTGTACGACCCGATGGCGAGGGCGGCGCCGAGTGCGAACAGCGAACCGCCGATCGTGAAGGCCGCGGCGGCCGTGGTGTTGAGCCTGCGCAGCCGGTCGAGCGTGGGGCTGTCCGCCGGCCGGGCGACGGCCGACGCGTCCTTGGTGGTCCGGACGGTGAGCGCGCCGCGTTTGCGGACGGCCCGCGACTCCCAGACCGCGATGCCGCCCTCGGCCAGGCGCCACGTCCGTCGTGTCGTGAACGGTCCCGCGCCTTCGGCGATCTCTTCGACGTGACCCACGCGGACCAGCGTACTGATCCCGGTGCCCGGAATGTTCCATGATGTGGGTAAGAGGCTGTGTCGCCGTCTTCGCCCCCAGGGATCGGATCTCTCCCTGCTCAAATGTCCAAGCGGACTTGGACGTTCTGCGCCCCTTCGGCGAGAAACATTGACCTGGGACACCAGCGCTGGATTGGATCGGCAGGCAGAGATCGCAGGATAGAGGTCCGATGACTGTGCCATGTAATCCCACTCCGACGGGAGTTGCAGTGCCGCGTAGACGATCCTCCTCCCGGCTTCTGGGCGCCGTCGCGGCGGCTCTGCTGATGCTGACCGGGCCGGTGCCGGCCGCCCGGGCGTCGGCCGAGACGGACGTCGCGCGCCCCGCCGCCCCGCCTGCCGCCGCCTCCACGGCCGCCGCGCCCCTCACCGTTCCGGCACTCACCGACTGGACCCCCAAGGAAGGCACGTACGCCTTCGGCCGGGGCGCCCGGCTGGTCGTCGACCCGCGCGACGGGGAAGCCCGTCGCGTCGCGACCACGCTCAGCGGCGACCTCCGCGCCGCCGGCCACGGCACCGTGCCGGTCGTGAACGGCGGCGCACGACCCGGTGACATCGTCATCGACGTCGAACCCGCGCGGAAGCGGAGCCTCGGCCGCGAAGGGTACGAGTTCACGGCGGGCCGCGAGGTCGCCATCACCGGCGCCACCGGCACCGGCGCCTTCTACGGCACCCGCACCCTGCTCCAACTCCTCGCCTCCGGCGACCGGATACCCGCCGGACGCACCGTGGACGTACCGCGGTACGCGGAGCGCGGCGTGGGAGTGTGCGCCTGCTACATCCACATCACGCCCGACTGGCTGGAGAACCTCGTACGCGACATGGCGTACAACAAGCTCAACCAGCTGCTCCTCGAACTCAAGGTGAAGAGCGACAAGCACCCCGAGGCCAACACCTGGGGCTACTACACCAAGGACGAGATCCGCAGGCTCGTCGCGCTCGGCGAGAAGTACCACGTCACGGTGATCCCCGAGATCAACTCCCCGGGGCACATGGACCCGTGGATCGAGAACCGCCCGGACCTCCAGCTCACCGACAGCGACGGCAAGCCCCAGCCGTCGCGGCTCGACGTGACCGCCCCCGAGGCGTTCGCGTACTACACCTCGCTGATCGACGAGTACGCCGAGGTCTTCCCCGCCGGCTCCTGGCACATGGGCGCCGACGAGTACATGCTCGGCTCGGACTTCGCCAAGTACCCGCACATCCTCGAATACGCACGGCAGAAGTACGGTCCGGACGCCACACCGCAGGACGCCTTCATCGACTTCGTCAACCGCGTCCACGACTACGCCGCCACCAAGGGCAAGCGCCTGCGCATCTGGAACGACGGACTGACCGGTGACCACACCGTGCCCGTCAGGGCCGGTACGACGGTGGAGCACTGGCTCAACGTGCGCACGAAGCCCAGCGAGCTCATCGCCCAGGGGTATCCGCTGCTCAACGCCTCGTACTCGCTCTACCTCGTCCGTGGCGGCTTCCACATGAACACCAGGTCGCTGTACGAGCAGCGGTGGGACCCCCGCAGCTTCGAGGGCGAGAAGGTCGCGAGCGGCGACGGCATCACCGGAGCGAAGATCAGCCTCTGGCCGGACAACGGCCGCGGCAACACCGAGAACGAGGTCGCCGCCGGCATGTACCTGCCGCTGCGCTACATCGCCCAGACGACCTGGGGAGTCCCCGGCCCCGACGCGACCTACGCCGGCTTCACCGCCCGCGCCCAGGCCGTCGGCCATGCGCCGGGGCACCGCGACTTGACCCGGCTGGCCGTCGCCGAGGGCACGTACACCCTCAGCGACAGCGAGGGCAGGACCGACCCCGCGGGGCGGGAGATCCGCCGCACCGCCGACGGCTACGCCACGCTCAGGTCCACGACCGGCGGCCTGTGCGCCGAGACGCGCAGCGGCAGGCTCACCCTGAACACCCCGCTGCAGCCCGGCACCCCGGTGACCGAGGAGACCTGCGACCCCGCGAACACCCTGCAGCGCTGGCAGCTCACCGCGGTCCCGGGCGGCTACACGCTCACCAACGCCATCACCCGGATGGCCGTTCACGTCACCGAGGACGGCCGCCTGCTCCAGTACCCGCCCGACCAGAAGCGGCCCGCCGTCTGGCGTCTCGCCCCGCACTGATCACGGAGGTCCTCCGCACATGGCCATCAGCAGACGCCTCTTCGTCGGCGCCGTCACCGCGTCGAGCACCTCGTACGCCCTCACGGCCGCGCACGCGACCCCCGCACCCACGGCGGCGCACGCGACCCCGGCGAACGCCGCCCAGGGGGCGGCGGCACCCGTGGAGCCGTACTACCGCATCCCCGTCAGCGCCGGGGACACCCCCGGGCAACTGGTCGCCAAGGCCGCCCGGGTCCGTCCCACCGAGCGGCAGATCGCGTGGCAGCGCCTGGAGCGGACCGCGTTCCTCCACTTCGGTGTCAACACCTTCACCGGACTCGAATGGGGGACCGGCGACGAGGACCCGGACGTCTTCCAGCCGGTCGGCCTGGACACCGACCAGTGGGCCAGGGCGCTGCGCGACGGCGGCTTCACGCTCGCCATCCTCACCGTCAAGCACCACGACGGCTTCGTGCTCTACCCCTCCCGCTACACCCGCCACAGCGTCGTCTCCAGCACCTGGGAGGACGGCCGCGGCGACGTACTGCGCTCCTTCGCCGACTCCATGCGGCGGCACGGCATCAAGGTCGGCGTCTACGTCTCCCCGGCCGACGAGAACCAGTACCTCCACGGTGTGTACGCCAACGGCAGCGCCCGCACCACCCACACCGTCCCCGCCCTCACCGACGGCGACGAGCGGGCGGGCAAGGACCTGCGCACCTTCGAGCTCGAGGCCACCGACTACGGCGCCCATATGCTCAACCAGCTCTACGAGGTGCTCACCGAGTACGGACCCGTCGACGAGGTGTGGTTCGACGGGGCCCAGGGCCGTATCCCGCCGGACAAGGTGGAACGCTACGACTGGGACAGCTGGTACGAGCTGATCCGCACCCTCGCGCCGGATGCCTCCATCGCCGTGTCGGGCCCCGACGTCCGCTGGGTCGGGAGCGAAGGGGGACTCGCGCGGGAGGACGAGTGGAGCGTCGTCCCGGTCAAGGAGAAGGACTACGGCCGCACCGACTACGCGCTCCACTACGAAGCCGCCGACCAGGGCAGCCGCGAGGCGCTGCTGGAGGCGCAGCCGATCGCCCAGTACGTGCAGTGGTGGCCCGCCGAATGCGATGTGTCCATCAGGCCCGGCTGGTTCTACCACGCCGACCAGCAGCCCAAGACGGTGGAGCAGCTGACGGACATCTGGTTCCGCTCCGTCGGCAGGAACTCCGTGCTCCTGCTGAACATCCCACCGGACCAGCAGGGAAGGCTGCCCGACGCGGACGTCACGGTCCTGCGCGAGTTCCGCGAGCGCACCGGGCGCGAGCTGCCCGAGGACCTGGCCGAGGGACGGCGGACCTGGGGTGACGGCAGCAGGACCGCCCGAGCCGTCGACGGCGACCCGGACACGGCGTGGACCGCTCCCGCGCCGTCCCGGGGGACGCTCACCGTCGACCTCGGCCGTGAGCGGGCCGTGGACCGGATACGCCTCGCGGAGGACGTACGGCACGGCCAGCAGGTCGAGTCGGCGGTCGTGGAGGCGCGCACCGCGGACGGCTGGGAACGGATCGCCGCCGTCGGCACCATCGGCGCGAGCCGGATCCTCGTGCTGCCCGCTCCGGTGACGGCCCGTCAGTGGCGGCTGCGGATCGACGGCTCCCGCAGCGCCGCCCGGATCGCCGCGTTCGAGCTCCACCGCTCGCGCGTCTGAGTGCCACCGTGGGTGCCGGCCGGCGATCGTGGCCGGCACCCACGGTGTGTCCGCGTCGCGGCCCGTCAGGGAGGTGGCCGGTCAGGGAGTGGCCCGCGGGCAGCCCGTGAACTCGACTCGACGAGTGGCGGCGGGTGGCGCCGGTACCCGGCGACACGCGGAATGCCGGGCGCCGTCCGGTACGGATCATCGTGGGAACGAAGGACCACACTGGACCCCGGCCGCCGGGCGGGCGGCCGGAACGGAGGGCGGCACGGCGATGAGCTCCCCACTGCCGGACAGGGGGCACGAACGGTCGCACGACCCCGGTCTGCGGAACCTGACCCGGATCACCCTGCGGCCGATCGCGTCGCCGATGCCGCTCGGCTTCTACACCGTGGCGATCGCCTCGACGATCACCGCCTGTCTCCAGCTCGGCGTGTTCGACCCGGGCGACCGCCGGGCGGTCGCGCTGACCATCGTGCCCGCCTTCTTGCTGCAACTCCTCGTGAGCGTCTTCGCGCTGGGCGCGAGGGACGTCATCGCCGCCACCGTGATGGCCAGCTTCGCCGGTCACTGGCTCGCCAACTCCCTCGTGCTGTCGGCGGCTCCACCGGGCGGGCCGGTCGTCCTCGGCGTGCTCAATCTGGTCTTCGCCGTCTTCGCCGTTCTCATGGTCACGGTCATGGGCCGCCGCCGGGCCGTGTGGCTGGTCCTGGTCGTCGCGACACCCTGGTTCGCCTTCTCGGGCGCGTACGGAATCGTCCAGGCCGCATGGCTCGGTCGGGTGGCCGGCTCGATCGGTCTGGTGCTCGCGGTCGTCGCGATGTACACGGCGTACGCGCTCATGCTGGAGGAACTGCGCGGCAAGGAGATCCTCCCCGTCGGACGGCACGGGCAGGCCCACACGGCCGTCGAGGGCGACCTCGCGGACCAGTTGCGCGACCTGGAGCGCCAGGCGGGAGTGCGCCGCACGCTCTGACGCGGAAAGCCGCGACGGAGTGCCGGACTTCCGGCCGGACGGCCGTTCGCGCGAGCGTTAGGAAAGTTTCCTAACCAACCTCTTGACGGTGCGTCGGCTCGTTCACGAAGCTGTGGTGCCATCGCCCCTCACGGTCTCCGTCCCCCCTCCGTCCCCCTCATCGGGAGGCCCCTGTGCGTTTCCGTTCCCGTCTGCTCGGCGCGGCAGGCGCGGCACTGACGGCAGCCGCCGCGGTGCTCGTCGCACCCGGCTCCGCCCAGGCCGCCAATCTGCTGCTCAATCCCGGTTTCGAGACCGGCTCGCTGTCCGGCTGGTCGTGCACCGGCGGGCTGGGCTCCGTGGTCGGCTCGCCCGTGCACGCCGGTACCAAGGCGCTGGCCGGCGCCGCCGGTTCGAGCGACAACGCCCGATGCACCCAGACCGTGTCCGTCCAGCCGAACACCGCGTACACCCTCTCCGGCTGGGTGCGCGGCAACTACGTCTACCTCGGTGTCACCGGCGGACCATCCGTCTGGACGCCGTCGGCGGCCGCGTACACGAAGCTCAGCGTGTCCTTCACGACCGGCTCCACGCAGACCAGCGCCGAGATCCACCTCAACGGCTGGTACGGGCAAGGCACCTATTACGCCGACGACATCTCCCTGGACGGGCCCGGTGGCCCGGTCGGCGACACCCAGCCGCCGTCCGTTCCCGCGAACCCCCGCTCCACGGCGAAGACCGCCGGCAGCGTGAGCCTCGCCTGGGACGCCGCCACCGACAACACCGCCGTCACCGGCTACGACGTCTACCGGGGTTCGTCCCTGGCGGCCACCGTGTCCGGTACGAGTGCCACCGTCGGCGGCCTGGCCGCCTCCACCGCCTACACGTTCACGGTCCGGGCCCGCGACGCCGCGGGCAACACCAGCGGGGCGTCCGCCCCGGTGAACGTCACGACCGACGCCGGCCCGGTCACACCCGGCGTCAACGTGCCCTTCGGGAGTCACTCGTTCCCGTACGCCGTGGGCACCATCAAGGTCTCCGGAAACCAGGCGGCCAACGACTCCAAGGTCGTGGCGTACTACCAGCAGTGGAAGAACGCCTTCCTCAGATCGAACTGCGGCAACGGCTGGTCGGCCATCGCCTCGCCCGACGCCGACCACCCCTATGTCGCCGAGGGCCAGGGCTACGGTCTGACCATCCTGGCCACGATGGCGGGCGCCGACCCGGACGCACGCACCTCGTTCGACCGCGTGCTGAAGTACGTCCTCGACCACCCCTCGGCCATCGACCCCGATCTGCACGCCGCCGAACAGAACAGCAGCTGCCAGAGCGTCAACGGCGGTGACTCCGCCACCGACGGCGACCTGGAGATCGCCTACGCGCTGCTGCTCGCCGACAAGCAGTGGGGCAGCACCACGGGCACCTACGACTACAAGGCGCTCGCGGTGAAGCGCATCAACGCCATCAAGCGCAGCGAGATCGTCTCCGCCACCGGCCTGACCAACCTGGGCGACTGGTCCTCCGGCGGCTACGACGCCATCAGCCGCACCTCCGACTGGCTGCCCGGGCACTTCCGCGCCTTCAGAAAGGCCACCGGAGACGCCTCCTGGGACACCGTCCGGGACAAGCACCAGACCCTCATCGCCCATCTCCAGTCCCAGTACGCCCCGTCCACCGGCCTGCTCCCGGACTTCGTGGAGAACACCACCACCAGCCCCAGGCCCCCGGCCGGCCAGGTGCTGGAATCACCGCTCGACGGCACCTACAACTGGAACGCCTGCCGCGACCCGTGGCGCATCGGTGTGGACGCGCTGACGAGCGGTGACAGCCGTTCGCTCGCCGCCGTCCGCAAGATGAACACGTGGATCAAGCAGTCGACCGGCGGCAACCCCGACAACATCCGGCAGGGCTACCGGCTCGACGGCACCGTCACCACGTCCGGCTCCTCCGTCGCCTTCATCGCTCCCTTCGCCGTGGCCGCCGCCACCGACGCGGGCAGCCAGGCGTGGCTGGACGCCCTGTGGAACAAGCTCAACGCGACCCCGCTCGACGCGGGCAGCTACTACGGCTCCAGCATCCAGCTCCAGGTGATGATCGCCGTCACCGGCAACCACTGGCTCGCCTGACCGGCGGGCAAGGACCGCCCGGGCCCCGTGGTCGCCCGGCTCCCGCCGTACGGCGGGAGCCGGGCTTCCGGCCGTCAGGAGCGGAACGGGTTGCGCAGATACGTCAGGTCCAGTTCACCGGTGTCGTCGAAGTACGTGGACACCAGCAGCGCCGGATCGGTGACGATCGCCCCCGCCTGGAGCGCGCTGCCGTCGTTGCCGTCGTCCCAGGCCCACGGCGCGTGCGCCGCGTCGTCCTTGCCGTTGTCGCCGCGGAACGTGCCCCAGGACGCGTAGGTCTCGGCGTTGCTCCGCCGTTCCCACAGGCTGCCGGCGCCGGCCAGGTCGACGAGCCCGTACGTCGCGTTGCGGTCGTTGCCGCCCGCCGGTACGGCGCCCGCGCCGCGGCTCGGGCGGTAGACGATGCCGTCGCCGCCCGGGAACTGGGCCCCGTCCCAGGCGTAGGCCCCGTGACCGCGGGCCTCCTGGAAGCTCGTCGGGTGCTCGCTCCCGTCGAAGCTCTGCATCACCAGGGTGGCGTCGATGTTCTCCTGGCCGTCGGTGAAGGGGCTGCCCGGCGGCGTGTAGGAGTAGAAGTTGTCGTGGGCGAGCGTGACGACGGCCTCCAGCTTGCCGTACTCGCTGCCGTCCTTGCGCACGACCTCCAACTGCCCCTCCATGTCGTTCTCGTGCGAGAACACGTTCAGCGGGGAGTCCTTCCAGTCCCGGGGGTGGAAGAAGGCGTACGTCAGGTACCAGTGGGTGCTGGTCTCGGACACCGCGTAGTAGACCGTGCCCTTGAGCCCGCCGGCCTGGGCATCGAGGTTGTCCCAGTTGTCGAGCGCGTTCCAGTTGCCGTCATAGTCGACGGGGGCGAGATAGTCCGCCCGGTAGTTCGACGATGAGCTGTCCTGGTAGTGAACGGGCGCCCAGCGGTAGGCGAGTTCGGGATCGCCGGGCGCGGCGTGTGCGGGCGCCGGTGCGAGGAGCACAGCGGCGAGGGCGGCAGCGGACACCGTCGTGAGAGCGGTTCTCCAGCGTGACATGGACACCTCCGGGATGCGGGGACGATCCGTATCCTGGAGGGCGGTTCGCCGAGGCGGCACCGGACGTGGTGAGTGTTCACCCACGCCCCTCCCGCCACGGACCCACCGGTCGTCGCCAGTTCACCCGAGCGGCCGAACTCGCGCGGTGCGTGGGCGGCGAACACCGCACCGGCCTCTACGGTGTGCCATCGGAAGGTGCGGGTGGTGCGTGGTGGCTTCGGGGCGGCAGGACGCGAGAACGACTCAGGACATGGCGGTCACCGCTGCCCGCGCGGGTGACATCGCCGCCGCACGGCTCAAGGAACGCATCTACGCGACCATCACCCTGACCGCCGTCGTCGTGGCCCTCTCCGAGACGGACCATCCCGAGCACCTCGAATCGGCACTCACCGTCGCGGTGACGGCGCTCGGGGTCTGGCTGGCCACGCTGGTCGCCGACGAGCAGTCCCACCGGGCGCTGACCCGGCGCAGCGCGACCTGGGCGGAGATCCGCACGGCCCTGCACGTCTCCAGCCCGCTGCTCCTCACGGCTGTGGGACCGCTGGTGCTGATCGGTGTCTCGGCGCTCGGCGCCCTGGAACTGGAGACCGCACTGCTGATCAGTGCCGGGGTGGAAGTGGCCACCCTGTTCCTGTGGGGCTGGCGGACCGGACTGCGCATGGGCAACGGTCCGCTGAGCGCCCTGATCTCGGGCCTGGTCGACACCGTGATCGGCGTCGGGGTCGTGGCCGTGAAGATCCTGGCAGGCCATTGAGTGTCATATGCGTTGAATCCGGGCGTGGGTACCTGCCGCGGCCCCCTCACCAGCGAGGAAGGTCACAGCCGTCGCCTCTGCTGCTCATCCGTACGACTGGCCTAGCATCCGAGCATGACGGTTCTGCCTGATGACGGGCTTACGCTCGCCGCCGAGTTCCCTGACGCCACCCATGAGCAGTGGCAGCGCCTTGTCGAGGGTGTGCTGCGCAAATCGGGCAAGGACGTGTCGGGTGCGGCGGCCGAAGAGGCGCTGGCGACAGCACTGGACGACGGGCTCGTGGCGAGCCCCCTCTACACCGCGCGGGACTCCGCCCCCGACGCCGGATATCCGGGCTTCGCCCCGTATGTACGCGGCAGCCGGCCCGTCGGCGGCTGGGACGTACGCCAGCGGCACGAGCGACCGGAACCCGCCCGCACCAACGAGGCCCTGCTCGCGGACCTGGAGAACGGTGTCACCTCGGTGTGGCTCGCGGTGGGCGGGACCGGGATCCCGGTGACGGGCCTCGCCCAGGCCCTGGACGGCGTCTACCTCGACCTGGCACCCGTCGTGCTCGACGCGGGTGAGGAGACCGGAGCCGCCGCCCGCGAACTGCTGCGCCTCTACGACGAACGCGGCGTCTCCCGTGACGCCGCGCGCGGCAACCTCGGCGCGGACCCCCTGGGACTCGCCGCCCGTACCGGTCGACCCGCCGACACGGCCACCGCCGTCGAGCTGGCCGGACTGTGCCACGAGGAGTACCCGGGACTGCGCGCGCTGACCGTGGACGCGCTGCCGTACCACGAGGCCGGAGCCTCCGCCGCCCAGGAACTGGGCGTCTCGCTCGCGACCGGAGTCGCTTGTCTGCGCACCCTGACCGCGGCAGGACTCACGGTCGAGGCCGCCTGCCGGCAGCTGGAGTTCCGGTACGCGGCGACCGCCGACCAGTTCCTCACCGTCGCCAAACTGCGGGCGGCGCGCCGGCTGTGGGCCCGGGTCGCCGAGGTGTCCGGTGCCGGCGCCGGGGACGCCGGAGCGCAGCGCCAGCACGCCGTGACCTCGTCGGTGATGATGACCCGGCGCGACCCGTACGTGAACATGCTGCGCACCACGATCGCCTGCCTCGGCGCGGGCGTCGGCGGGGCCGACGCCGTGACCGTGCTGCCCTTCGACCACGAACTGGGCCTCCCGGACGCCTTCGCCCGCCGCATCGCGCGCAACACCTCCTCGATCCTGCTGGAGGAGTCGCATCTGGGCCGGGTCGCCGACCCCGCCGGCGGCTCCTGGTACGTGGAGCGGCTGACCGACGAACTCGCCCACTCCGCCTGGGCGTTCTTCCAGGAACTGGAGCGAGCGGGCGGCCAGGAGCAGGCACTGCGCTCCGGACTGGTCGGTGACCGGCTCGCCGCCACCTGGCAGGAGCGCAAGCGAAGGCTCGCGGGGCGCCGTGAACCCGTCACCGGCGTCAGCGAGTTCCCCCATCTGGCCGAGAAGCCCGTCGAGCGTGAGCCCGCCCCCGAGGCGCCGCGGCACGACGGCGGACTGCCGCGCGTCCGCCGCGACGAGGACTACGAGGCGCTGCGTGCCCGCTCCGACGCGCACCTGGCCGCCACCGGCGCCCGTCCGCGTGTCTTCCTCGCCGCCCTCGGCCCCGTCTCGGCCCACACGGCACGCGTCGCGTTCGCCTCGAACCTCTTCCAGGCGGGCGGGGTCGAGCCGGTGCACGACCCGGTCACCGTGGACGCGGTCACCGCGGCCGACGCCTTCGCCCGCAGCGGCGCGACCGTCGCCTGCCTCTGCTCCAGCGACGCGCTGTACGAGGAGCACGCCGAGGAGGTCGCCAAGGCCCTCAGGGCGGCCGGTGCCCAGCAGGTCTTCCTCGCCGGCAGGCCCGGCGAGCACCCCGGCGTCGACACCTACGTCTTCGCGGGCTGCGACGCCGTGAGCGTCCTGTCCTCCGTCCTCGACCGCATGGGAGTGGCCCCGTGACGCAGATCCCCGACTTCTCCGAGGTCGCACTCGGCACGGGCGGCGAGCCCGCCGGGGCGACGGAGGAGCAGTGGCGCGCCGCCGTGAAGGAGTCGACCGGAAGCAGCGTCGACGACCTGCTGTGGGAGACCCCGGAAGGCATCGGCGTCAAACCCCTCTACACCGGCCGTGACACGGAGGGCCTCGACTTCCTCGGCACCTACCCGGGTGTGGCCCCGTATCTGCGCGGCCCCTACCCGACGATGTACGTCAACCAGCCGTGGACGATCCGCCAGTACGCGGGCTTCTCCACCGCCGAGGAGTCCAACGCCTTCTACCGGCGCAACCTCGCCGCCGGACAGAAGGGCCTGTCGGTCGCCTTCGACCTGCCCACCCACCGCGGCTACGACAGCGACCACCCGCGCGTCACCGGCGACGTCGGCATGGCGGGCGTCGCCATCGACTCCATCTACGACATGCGGCAGCTCTTCGACGGCATCCCGCTGGACCGGATGACCGTGTCGATGACGATGAACGGCGCCGTGCTGCCCGTGCTCGCGCTGTACATCGTGGCGGCGGAGGAACAGGGCGTACCGCCGGAGAAGCTGGCCGGGACCATCCAGAACGACATCCTCAAGGAGTTCATGGTCCGCAACACCTACATCTATCCGCCGAGCCCCTCGATGCGGATCATCTCCGACATCTTCGCCTTCACCTCGCAGAAGATGCCGCGCTACAACTCCATCTCCATCTCCGGCTACCACATCCAGGAGGCCGGTGCGACGGCCGACCTGGAGCTGGCGTACACGCTCGCCGACGGTGTGGAGTACCTGCGGGCCGGGCGGGACGCGGGCCTGGACGTGGACGCCTTCGCGCCCCGGCTGTCGTTCTTCTGGGCGATCGGCATGAACTTCTTCATGGAGATCGCCAAGATGCGTGCGGCCCGGCTGCTGTGGGCCAAGCTGGTCCGGCAGTTCGACCCGAAGAACGCCAAGTCGCTGTCGCTGCGCACCCATTCGCAGACCTCCGGCTGGTCGCTCACCGCGCAGGACGTCTTCAACAACGTCACACGCACCTGCGTGGAGGCGATGGCCGCGACCCAGGGCCACACCCAGTCGCTGCACACCAACGCCCTCGACGAGGCGCTCGCCCTGCCGACGGACTTCTCCGCGCGCATCGCCCGCAACACCCAGCTCCTGCTCCAGCAGGAGTCGGGCACCTGCCGGGTCATCGACCCGTGGGGCGGCAGCGCGTACGTCGAGAAGCTCACGTACGACCTCGCCCGCAAGGCGTGGCAGCACATCCAGGAGGTCGAGGCGGCCGGCGGCATGGCCCAGGCCATCGACGCCGGCATCCCCAAGCTGCGCGTGGAGGAGGCCGCCGCCCGCACCCAGGCCCGTATCGACTCCGGACGGCAGCCCGTCATCGGCGTCAACAAGTACCGGGTCGCCAGCGACGAGCAGATCGACGTCCTCAAGGTCGACAACTCCTCGGTGCGCGCCCAGCAGATCGCGAAGCTGCGCAGGCTGCGCGAGGAACGCGACGAGAACGCCTGCCAGGACGCACTGCGCGCGCTGACCGCGGGCGCGGAGGGAACGGGCAACCTGCTGGAGCTCGCGGTGAACGCGGCCCGGGCCAAGGCCACCGTCGGCGAGATCTCGGACGCCCTGGAGAAGGTGTACGGCCGGCACGCGAGCCAGATCCGTACGATCTCCGGCGTGTACCGCAACGAGGCAGGGGAGTCGCCGTCCGTGGAACGCACCAGGGGCCTGGTGGAGCGCTTCGAGGAGGCCGAGGGCCGCCGTCCGCGCATCCTCGTCGCCAAGATGGGCCAGGACGGTCACGACCGCGGCCAGAAGGTCATCGCCACCGCCTTCGCCGACCTCGGCTTCGACGTGGACGTCGGCCCGCTGTTCCAGACGCCGGCCGAGGTGGCCCGGCAGGCGGTGGAGGCGGACGTGCACGTCGTCGGCGTCTCCTCGCTCGCGGCAGGCCATCTGACCCTCGTCCCGGCGCTGCGCGAGCAGCTCGCGGAGGAGGGCCGCGACGACATCATGATCGTCGTGGGCGGGGTGATCCCGCCTCAGGACGTGCCCACCCTGCTGGAGATGGGCGCCGCGGCGGTCTTCCCGCCCGGCACCGTCATCCCCGACGCCGCCCACGACCTGGTCGAGCGCCTCGCCGCGGCGCTGGGCCACGACGGGCTGTAGCCGCGGATGGCCATCGACCTCGACAGCTACGTGAAGGGCGTACTCGACGGGAAGCGGGCCTACGTCGCCCGCGCCATCACCCTCGTCGAGTCCACCCGCCCCGACCACCGGGCCCTGGCCCAGCGGCTCCTGACGGAGTTGCTTCCGCACAGCGGCGACGCACGGCGGATCGGGATCAGCGGGGTGCCCGGGGTGGGCAAGTCCACCTTCATCGACGCCTTCGGCACCATGCTGACCGGGCTCGGCCACCGGGTGGCGGTGCTCGCCGTCGACCCGTCCTCCAGCCGCACCGGCGGCTCCATCCTCGGCGACAAGACGAGGATGGAGCGCCTCGCGGTGGACCCGTCGGCCTTCGTGCGGCCCTCGCCGTCGGCGGGCACCCTCGGCGGCGTGGCGAAGGCGACGCGCGAGTCCATGGTCGTGATGGAGGCGGCCGGTCACGACGTCGTCCTGGTGGAGACCGTCGGCGTCGGCCAGTCCGAGACGGCCGTCGCGGGCATGGTCGACTCGTTCCTGCTGCTCACCCTCGCCCGCACCGGCGACCAGCTCCAGGGCATCAAGAAGGGCGTCCTGGAACTGGCCGACGTCATCGCGGTCAACAAGGCCGACGGCCCGCACGAGCGCGACGCACGCGCTGCCGCCCGTGAACTCGCGGGCGCGCTGCGGCTGATGACCCCGGCGGATGCGGCCTGGACCCCGCCCGTGCTGAGCTGCAGTGCCCGGGAGTCCAGCGGACTCGACACCGTCTGGGACCGCCTGGAGCAGCACCGCGCCCTGCTCGACGCGGGCGGCAGGCTCGCCGCCAAGCGCCGTGACCAGCAGGTCGAATGGGCCTGGGCGATGGTCCAGGACGAACTCCTTGGGCGGCTGCGTGCCCATCCCGCCGTACGCGCGCTCGGCCCCGGCCTCGAACAGCAGGTGCGTGACGGCGCGCTGACCGCCGCGCTCGCCGCCGAACGCATCCTGGAGGCGTTCGGCCGCGACGGCTGACGACGCACCGGGAGGCGCGGGGGGCCCGCGTCAGCGCGCGAGTGCCAGCATCGCCAGCCGGCGCCAGCTCAGCCGAGGACGGGAGCGCGGCACCCCGGGCCGGTGGCGCGGCACCCGCACCCGCAGCGCCCGCGGCCGGACGGTGCAGCGTACGGGTACGGGCAGGGTGAGCGCCTCGCCGTCCACGCCCACCTGCACCTCCGGCGCGTCGGCGTCCACGACGACCTCGCGGGCGGTGAGCAGCGTGAAGCCGGGCGAGCGCTCGCCGCGCAGCAGGTCCGCCGCCTGCGCGGCGCTGTCCACGGTGACACCCACGATGCCCAGGACGCCCCTGTCCAGACGGTCCCGGCGCGCGACCGACGCCCGGTCACCAGCCCGGTAGGGGTTGTTGCTCACCAGCACGGCCTGCGGTGAGCCGATCGTGACATCCGCCGCCCGCACGGTCAGCCGCGGCCCTGCTCGGTGCGTCAGCACGTCAGGGAACAGCTGAAGGACGGTGCCGACCTTGTCGTCGCGGTACGCGTCGCTCTGCACGACCAGTGCGTAGGCCCCGAACGACGCGTTGTTGACGAAGACCCGGTCACCGATGACCCCGAGATCGACCGTCAGTTCGACCCCGTCGGTCAGGGCGTCCAGCGCCGCCGAGGGATCCTCCCGGTCGAGCCCGAGATCGAGGGCGAAGTGGTTCCGGGTCCCGGCCGGGACCACCAGGAACGGGACCCCGTGCTCCGCGGCGACCCCGGCGACCAGCGCCTGGGTGCCGTCCCCTCCGGCCACCCCGAGCAGATCCGCACCCTCGGCGACGGCCTCGCGGGCGAGCGCCGCGACATCGCTCGGACGGTCCGGATCCAGCATGAACACCCGCGCCCCCGCGCCCTCCGCCTTCTCCCGCAGTCCGAAGCGCTCCACCTTGCCCCCGCCGGAACGGGGATTCATGATCAGGAACGGCCGTGCGGCCCGTCTCGCCGCGACCACGGGCTGAGTCGTCCGCCTGGCGTCGACGGCCAGCGCCTCCCAGCCGGAGCCCACCGCGACCGTTCCCAGGAAGAGGCACAGCACCAGCAGCCACAGCATTCCCGAGCGGATCTGCAGCAGGATCACCACCACCGGGGCGGCCACCGCCAGGACCGCTGCGCAGACGCGCACCGCTCCCCGCCGGGTCAGCGCCCACCACAGCCCCGCGGCGCTCACGACGGTCCCGGCGACCACCTGCACCACCAGCGCGAGGCCCCCGAGCCCGGAAGCGACCAGCAGAACCACCACCGCGGCGGCCGCCAGGATCGCCAGCCGCGCGCACCAGCGCTGGATACGGACCGTGTGTGCCTTCGCGCCGACGCCGTTCATGACACCTCCGGTCCTGACCTTCCTACCGCCATTGCACAACCGCACGGGGCGGCGCGCCTCCCCGCCGGGCGCCGCCGGGGGCGCGTCACCGCGCCGATGGCGATCATGGAAGGCCGCTGGGATCATGAGGGCTGACAACGGACGGCACGGCGGTGGAACGCATGGCCGAGGACGCCCAGCTGCATCCCAGCGGTGACCCGCTGCTTGCCGCGAAGTTCGCGGTACCCGTCGTACCCCCTGCCTTCGTGGCGCGAAAGCGTCTCCTCGACCGGCTCACGGAGGCCACCCAGGGCCCTCTGACCGTGGTCACCGGCCCGGCGGGCGCGGGCAAGACCAGCCTCGCCGCCTCATGGTGGAACGAGGACCTGGCACCCGGCCCCGTCGTGTGGCTCACCCTGGAGAACGACGACCACGCACCCGGTGTGTTCTGGGCCTACGTCCTCGGCGCGTTCCGCTACCACCGGGTGCCGTTGCCCGACGGCGTCGGCAGCCCGTCCAGCGCCGACAACGTCGACCACTCGCTCATCGTGCGCCTCGCTTCGGCGCTGGCCGAACTGCCCGGCCCCGTCGTCCTCGTACTCGACGGGCTCGAGCACACGGCCGCCCACGACGTCGCCGCGGAGCTGGACTTCGTCCTCGCCCACGCCGGACCGCAGCTGCGCCTCGTCCTCCTCGGCCGGGTCGATCCCGCGCTCCCGCTGCACCGCTACCGCGCGGAGGCCCGTATCTGCGAGATCCGCGGCTCCGAACTGGCCTTCACCCCGCGCGAGACGGACCGGCTGCTGCGCTGCCACGGACTGCAGCCCTCCAGGGAAAGCGTGGCCGCACTGACGGAGCGGACCCAGGGCTGGGCCGCCGGCCTGCGACTGTGTGCCCTTGCCATGCAACGGACCGAGGACGCGGAGCAGTTCGCCCAGTCCTTCGCGGCCTCGCAGAACGCCGTCGCCGACTATCTGATGGCCGAGGTCCTGGCCGTCCAGCCCGACACCACCCAGGATCTGCTCATCCGGACCAGCATCCTCTCCCACGTGCATCCGGAACTCGCCGACGCCCTCACCGGACGCGCCGACGGGGAGCTGATCCTCGGCCGGCTCGTCCGCGAGAACGCGTTCGTCGAGCCCATCGGCGACACCGCCTGGTACCGCTGCCACCCCCTGTTCGCGGAGGTCCTCCGCGCCCATCTGCGCAGCCGCAGCCCCGAACTGGGCGCACCCCTGCACCGTGAGGCGGCGCACTGGCTCGACCGGCACGACCGGCTGACCGACGCGCTCGAACACGCCGCCGCCGCGGACGCGTGGACGTACGCGGCGGGCCTCCTCGTCGACCGGCTCGCCGCCGCACGGCTGCTCACCGGCCCGGACAGCCACCGGCTCGAACGGCTGTTCCGCACCATGCCGGACGGGCTGCCCGGCACCGCACCCGCCCTCGCCGCGGCCGCGTGCGCCCTCGCCCGCGGCGACACCGTCGCGAGCCGCAAGCACCTCGCGGGCGCCGGCGAGAACGGTGACGCGACCCCCGAGAGCCGGTTGACCGGGGCACTGCTGCGGCTCCTCACCGACGGCGGGACGCGTCGGCCCGCCCAGGAGACGCCCGACCTCGGCCGTGAGGTGCGCGTCCTCATGGAGCAGGTGGACCGGGACACGCTGGCGCGGCATCCCGAGATCGAGGCGCTCCGCCGCTACGGCCTGGCCCGCGCACACCTCGGCGCGGGCCGCCGCGCCGAGGCACGGGAGGCGTTCACCGCGGCGCTGGCAGCCGCCACGGACGAACAGACCTGGACGGTCCGCCACCACTGCCTGGGAGCCCTTGCCCTGACCGAGGCCGTCGACGGGATGCTGCGCGAGGCCGAGGCGCACGCCCGGGAGGGGCTCCGGGCCGCCGACGAGCACGGCATCCCCGTCGGCCACCGCACCGGACTGTGCCATCTCGCGCTCGCCGTCGTCGCCTGCGACCGTGGCGACCTCACGGGCGCCGGCCGGTATCTCGGCGCGGCGGTCGGGTCCGGCGCACCGGCCTGGGACGCGCTGGGCGCCGCCGAGGCCGCGGTGCTTCGCTCCCGGCTCGAACTCGCCCACGGGCGTACGGCGGCGGCCCTGAGCGAGCTCGACGACGCACCCGTCTCCGCCGGCGGCGCGCCGTTCGCCGAGGGCGAGGCCGCGGGCCGCGTCGCCGTGGCCCGCTCCGCCGTCCACCTCGCCCGCGGCGATCCACCCGCGGCCCTCGGCGCGTTGCGCCGGGCACCACGGACGGGTCCCGCGCACGCGGTCGCCTCCGCGGCCGCCCATCTCGCGGCAGCGGACACCGAGCAGGCCCGCCGGCTGCTCGCCGCGCTCGGCCACGGCGAGGGCGACGGCGCCGGGGAGGGCGACGGCGCCGGCGATGTCTGCCCTGCCGTGCGGGTCCGGGCGCTGCTCGTCGAGGCACAGGCCGCGGCGGCAGAGGACGACAACGCACAGGCCGTGGCGCTCCTCGGCAGGGCCCTGGACACCGCGCGCCCGCAGCAGCTGCGCGCCCCGTTCACGGAACGCGGCCCATGGCTGCGGCATCTGCTCGCACGTACACCCGAACTCGCCGACGCGCACGCCTGGCTCACCGGCCGTCCCGGCGCCGCGGACGGGCGGCGCGGACCGGGCACCGCGGGCGCGTCGCCCGCCGGGCCGCCGCTGCTGGTCGAGCGCCTCAGCAGACGGGAGCTCGACGTCCTGCGGTGCGCCGCACAGCTGATGTCGACCGACGAGATCGCGGCGGACCTGTTCCTGTCCGTCAACACGGTCAAGACGCATCTGAAGAGCGTGTACCGCAAGTTGTCCGTCTCCCGCCGCAGCGAAGCGGTGCGGCGCGCCAGGGACGCCGGCCTCCTGTGACGCCACGCCCCTCGGGCCGTGCCCGGGGCCACCGCCGCCAGGTCGGCGACCAGGTCACCTCATCCGGGTGATGTGCCGACGGCCGTCCGCACCGGACGATGTGTGCACAGCCCCTAGCGCACGGGGAAGTGTCCGCATGCGATACGAGTTCCGCGTCTCCGGTCAGCTGTCCCCGGCCGTCGCCGGTGCGTTTCCCGAACTGGACGAAGCGACGGTGCCGCAGGAGACCGTCCTGTACGGTCCTGTCACCGACGAGGCACACCTGTACGGGCTGCTCGTCCGTTTCCAGGACCTCGGACTGCACGTCGTGGAACTGCGCCGGCTCCCCGACTGACCCGGCCCGGCTCCCCGACTGACCCGGCCCGGCTCCCTGACTGCCCCGGCCTGCGGCCCGGCTCCCGCGCTCCCGGTCCGTCAACCCGTCCGCCGTCAGGCGGCTTCGTCGGCGCCGGCCGTACGCTCCCGCAGCCGCGGATCCCGCTCCGACGCCCTCGCGTACCAGGCCCCGTACCGCTCGCTCAGCCGCACGGCCGTCACCCCGTGCAGCAGCACGCTCAGGGCCACGGTGACGGCGACGACCCGGCCGGGGAGCGACGCCTCGGGTCCGTACTCCTTGACCACGAGCAGTCCCAGGACCAGCGACGCCAGGCCCCGCGGTCCGAACCATCCCACGTACGCCACCGTGGGCAGCCGCAGCCCGCTCCCGACGAGGGCGAGCGCCACCGGCACCATCCGTACGACGGTCAGGCTCAGCAGCGCGTAGACGACGGTCCGCCAGTCCAGGTGCCCCAGCGCAGGCCCCAGCAGCACGGCACCGAACACGAGGAAACTCATGCCCGCGAGCAGCGAGGCGACGTTCTCGGCGAACTCGTGGCTCCGGTCGCCGCCCAGGTCCTCCGCCGACGAACCACGGCGCAGGAACACGGCGAAGGCGATCCCGCCGCACCAGGCGGCGATGAACCCGCTCCCGCCGACGAGGACCGCCAGCCCGTACGACGCCAGGGTGGTGGCCAGGACCAGCAGCTGGCGCCCCTCCCGGCCCACCCAGCCGGCGGAGCGCGCCAGATGCAGCAGCCGGCCGGCCACGGCGCCGGCGCCGAGTCCGAGCAGCGCGCTGAGCACCAGCGAACGCCAGAAGATGCCGGCGAGGCCCTCCTCATGGGCGGCCGTCCCCGGCAGCGCCGCGAGAAGGAGGAGGAACACCGGCAGGATGATGCCGTCGCCGACGCCGCACTCGGCGTTGAGACCGTTGCGTACGACCGGCGGCACCCGCGGCGAGGCGATGGCGGTCCGGCACACCGCCGCGTCGGTGGGCGTCAGGATCGTCGCGACGAGCGCCAGTTCCCACAAGGTCAGCCCGGGCAGCAGGGGCCAGGCCAGCAGCCATCCCGCCGCGATGGTCAGCGGCAGGCCGATCAGGAGCAGCCGCAGCGGCAGAAAGCGTCCGCGGTGCAGCTGCCTCCCACGCAGCTGCAGGGCGTCGGTGAAGAGGACCAGGGCGAGCGCCGCCTCGACCAGGACGAGGACCGGGCCCGCGTCGTGCGCCAGACCGAAGAGATCGAGGCCCGCAGGGCCGATGAGCACTCCGCAGCCGGTGAACAACAGCGGCCCGGTGAGCGCCGTGGTGGAGATCCGCCGCGACACCAGCGCGTAGCCGGCCGTGACCGTCGCCACCGCGACCCCGGTCAGGGCGCTCCCTCCGCTCACGTACCCCTCACCCACCCGACCTGTGGCATCACGGACCGGTTCATCGTCGGTCACACCGTCACGGCCGCCCGGCACCGACACGACGGGACGGCGCCTGCCCCCGGCACGGCCACCGATTCACCCGTGCGGGGTGAGGGAACCGCGCGCGGGCCGTCCCACACTGACGGCGAGCGGACGCCCGGCGTCCGATGGGAACGGCAGGAGGACTGCGATGGACGGCACTGTCTACCTCGCGTACGACTATCCGGTTCTGGGCGCGTTCTGGACCGTGATGTGGATCTTCCTCTGGGTGATGTGGCTGGTGCTGCTCTTCCGGGTGATCATGGACATCTTCCGTGACCACGACATGAGCGGCTGGGCCAAGGCGGCCTGGCTGCTGTTCGTGCTGCTGATCCCGTTCCTCGGCGTGCTGGTCTACGTGATCGTGCGCGGCAAGGAGATGGGCAAGCGCGAGATCCAGCAGGCGCAGCAACAGCAGGAAGCCTTCAACTCCTACATCCGGCAGACCGCCAAGGGCTCCAGCACGGGCGAGGAGCTGGCCCGGCTCTCCGAACTCAAGGCCAAGGGTGACCTGAGCGAGGCCGAGTTCCAGCGGGCGAAGGAAAAGCTCCTGAGCTGACAGGAGCTGAACATCGGCACGAGGGGACATCATGACCGATTCGACCCAGACGACCGGCACGACCGGCACGACGACCAAGCGGGCACCCGCCACGGGCGGCCACCCGGTCCTGGCCGCAGGACTGGCGACCTTCGCCGCGGTGATACTGATCATCGCCGGATTCCTCGATCTGTTCCGGGGCATCATGGGCATCGCCCACGACGATCTCTTCGTCGCGGCGCGAGGCTACGTCTTCCGCTTCGACCTCACCGCATGGGGCTGGCTCCATCTGATCTTCGGAGTCCTCGCCATCGTGGCGGGGTTCGCCCTCTTCAAGGCCGCCCTGTGGGCCCGGATCCTCGGCATCGTCCTCGCGGGCATCCTGGTGATCGTCAACTTCCTGTCCCTGCCGTACTACCCGCTCTGGTCCCTGATCTCGATCGCGCTCTACATCGCCGTCATCTGGGCCCTGTGCGTCGTACGGCCGGACGATCTCTGACCGGACGACCTCTGACCGGACGGGCCCGGCCGGGGCCGTGCACCGACCGCCGTACCCGAACAGGCGTGCCCGCCGCGCGCGGGCACCGCCCCGGGGCTGCAATGGACAGGTGACGGCGACTCCCGACGACTGTCTCGCACGCAACGACTGGATCTGCGGTGAGTACCTCTCCACCCGCCGCGAGATCCTCTGGGACGCGGTCCTCCAGCACCTCCAGCTGACCTTCGTCTCCGTCGCCGTCGGCCTGCTCCTCGCCGTACCGCTCGCCGTCGCCGCCCGCCGTTGGCGCTGGGCCGCCGGGTCCGTCCTCGGCGTGACGACGATCCTCTACACGATCCCGTCGCTGGCGATGTTCTCGCTGCTGCTCCCGCTGTACGGGCTGTCCGCGTCGCTCGTCATCGCCGGACTCGTCCTCTACTCGCTCACCCTGCTGGTACGCAACATCCTCGCGGGGCTGCGGTCCGTCCCCGAGGAGACCCGGCAGGCCGCACGCGGCATGGGATACGGGCCCGTGCGCCTGCTGCTCACCGTGGAGATGCCGCTCGCCCTGCCCGCCGCGATGGCCGGGCTGCGGATCGCGACGGTCTCCGCCGTCTCGCTCGTGACCATCGGCGCCATCGTCGGGTACGGCGGGCTGGGCAACCTCATCTACTCCGGGATGAACACCTTCTTCAAGGCCCAGGTGCTGACCGCCTCGGTGCTCTGCGTGATCATCGCGGTGGCCGCCGACCTCGTACTCCTCGGCGTCCAGCGGCTGCTCACCCCGTGGCTGCGGCAGTCCCGCGGGGCCGCCGCGTGAACACGCTCGCGCAGGCGTGGGACTGGCTCACCGACCCCGCCAACTGGTCCGGCGACAACGGGGTGTGGAACCGGCTCGGCGAGCACCTGTACCTCACCGTGGTCTGCCTGCTCATCAGCTGTGCGATCGCGCTGCCCGTCGCCCTCGTCCTCGGCCACCTCGGCAGGGGCGGCGCGCTCGCCGTGAACGTCTCCAACGTCGGCCGGGCCGTGCCGACCTTCGCGGTCCTGGTCCTGCTGCTGCTCAGCCCCATCGGTTCCTACGGCGACTGGCCGACGATCATCGCGCTCGTGCTGTTCGCCGTGCCGCCGCTGCTGACCAACGCGTACGTCGGCATGCGCGGGGTCGACCGGGACGTCGTCAGGGCCGCCCGCGGGATGGGCATGACCGGCAGCCAGATGCTGTTCCGGGTGGAAGGCCCCCTCGCGATGCCGCTGATCCTCACCGGGGTACGGATCGCCGCCGTCCAGCTCGTCGCCACCACGACCATCGCCGCGCTCGCCGGCGGCGGCGGGCTCGGCCGCATCATCACCGCGGGCTTCAATCTCGCCTCGACCCCGCAGGTGGTCGCCGGCGCGGTGCTCGTCGCCGTGCTCGCGCTGCTCGTGGAAGGGATCTTCGTGGCCGTGGAACGGCTGGCGCCGGCACGGGCGCGGGGGAGGGCGGCATGAGGCGGCTCCCGGCACTCCTCGCCCTCTTCGCCGTGACCGTGCTGACGCCGGCCGCGTGCACCACCGGGCCGTCGCTGGAGGACCAGGGCCGGGTGACCGCCTCGCCCGGCGACAGCAGGCATCTGACGATCGGCTCGGCCGGTTTCACCGAGAGCGACCTGCTCGCCCGGATGTACTCACTGCTCCTCGAACACGCCGGGTACCACACGAAGATCATCTCCGTCACCAACCGAGAGATCTACGAACCCGCCCTGGAGAGCGGCCAGATCGACGTCGTCCCCGAATACGCGGCCACCTTCGCGGACTGGCTGAACGCCAAGGCCCACGGCCCCGACGCGCCCGCCGTCGGCTCGCCCGACCTGGGCGCCACCATGACCGCGCTGCGTTCCCTCGCCGGCGCGCGCGGGCTCACCGTCCTCGACTCGGGCAGGGCCGTCGACCAGAACGCCTTCGCCGTCACCGGGCGGTTCGCCCGCGCCCACGGTCTGAGGACCCTCAGCGACCTCGGCCGATCGGGGCTGCCCGTACGCCTCGCCGCCGGTGACGAATGCGTCCAGCGGCCCTACTGCGCTCCCGGGCTGAAGAAGACGTACGGCATCCGTATCACTGGGATCGACCCCAAGGGCGTGGGAACCACCCAGGCCAAGCAGGCGGTGCAGTCGGGTCAGGACCAGATGGTCCTGACGACGACCACGGACGCCACCCTCGACGAGTTCGGGCTGGTGCTCCTCGAGGACGACAAGCGGCTGCAGAACGCCGACCACATCGTCCCCGTCGTCAACCGCGCACGCGCGGGCGGCCCCGGCGTCACCAAGGTCCTGGACCGGCTCAACTCCGTCCTGACGACGGCCGACCTCGCCCGGCTCAACGAAGAGGTGGACATCAGGCGCAGACTGCCCGACGACGTCGCGAGGGAGTACCTGGAGTCCAAGGGACTGCTGCCGCGGTGAAGCCGGCCTCAGGCGTCGGCCACCGAGTCGAACTCCACCTCGTCCCGCGGCACGCCCTGCGCCTCCGCGTCCACCGAACGGCGCAGTGCCTCATGAAGCTTCGCCGGGGTCAGCACACCGACGAAGCGTGCCCCGTCGACCACCGCGACCCATCCGGCGTCGTGCTGCAGCATCTCACTGAAGGCCTGCTTCAGCGGGGCGCCGAGCGGGACCCATGCCTCCATCCGACGGGCCCGGTCACCGACCGTGCCCCGTTCCCCGGCGACGGACAGGGAGTCGGCCGAGACCCAGCCGTGCAGATCGCCCGCGGCGCTCAGCACCACGGCCCAGCGGGCGTCCTGCGCCCGCAGCCGGCCGGCCGCCGCCGCGGCGGGCTCGTCGAGGCGCGCCACCGGTGGTTCCTCCAGGTCGTCCGCCTCGATCGTGGTCACCGACAGCCGTTTCAGACCGCGGTCCGCGCCCACGAACCGTGCCACGTAGTCGGTCGCCGGGGTGCCGAGCACCGCGCCCGGGGTGTCGAACTGTTCGATGCGGCCCTGCCCGTACACCGCGATACGGTCGCCCAGCCGCACCGCCTCCTCGATGTCATGGGTGACGAGCAGCACGGTCTTGCGCACTGTCGCCTGGAGGTTCAGGAACTCGTTCTGCAGCCGCTCCCGCACCACCGGGTCGACCGCGCCGAACGGCTCGTCCATCAGCAGCACCGGCGGGTCGGCCGCGAGCGCCCTGGCCACTCCCACGCGCTGGCGCTGGCCGCCCGACAGCTGCGCCGGATAGCGCGAGCCGTAGGTCTTTGGATCCAGCCCCACCAGATCGAGCAGCTCGGCGGCGCGGGCCCGGGCCCGCGCCTTCCGCCAGCCGATCAGGGAAGGCACGGTCGCCGTGTTGTCGAGGACCGTCCGGTGCGGGAAGAGACCGACCTGCTGGATGACGTAGCCGATGCGGCGGCGCAGCTTGACCGGATCGGTGCCGGAGATGTCCTCGCCGTCGACGAGGATGCGACCGGAGGTGGGCTCGATCAGCCGGTTGACCATCATCATCGTGGTCGTCTTGCCGCAGCCGGACGGGCCGACGAGCGTGACCAGCTCTCCCTCGCCGACCTCGAAGGACAGGCCGTCCACGGCGGTCGTCCCGTCCGGGTAGACCTTGGCCACGTCCTCGAACCGGATCATGGCTCCACGCTAGGCGCGCGGTGCCGGGGCCGCACACGGGCCGGGGTGGGCAAGGACGGGCCGGGACGCACGCGGGCCCACACGGCCGGGACAGATCCCGGCCGGCTCATCGCGGCCGCCCTCGGTGCGACCCCGCCGCGCCCATGTGATGCACTGGGCTGGCGAGGGAGCACCACCAGGGACACGCACCACCAGGGACACCGAGCAGGAAGAGAGCAGGAGCCGCATTGACCAGCTACCGGCAGCCCGGCCTGGTCCTCACGGACCGCCACTTCACCGTTCCGCTCGATCACGCCGACCCCACCGGGGAGCAGATCGGGCTCTACGGCCGTGAGATCGTCTCCAGCACCCGCGCCGGTGCCGATCTGCCCTGGCTGGTGTATCTGGAGGGCGGGCCCGGCTTCGGGGCGCGGCGCTTCCCCGGCAAGCAGGCCTGGCTGGGACGTGCGGTACAGGAATTCCGCGTACTGCTGCTCGACCAGCGCGGCACCGGGCTGTCCACCCCCGCCAACCGGCAGACCCTTCCGCTGCGCGGCGGGCCCGAGGAGCAAGCCCGCTACCTCGCCCACTTCCGCGCCGACAGCATCGTCCGGGACTGCGAGGCGGTCCGGGCACAGCTGACGGGCGGGGCGCGCTGGACGGTTCTCGGCCAGAGCTTCGGCGGTTTCTGCGCCACGCACTATCTCTCGACCGCGCCGGAGGGCCTCAAGGCGGTCCTCATCACGGGCGGGCTGCCCGCGCTCGACGCCCGCGCCGAGGACGTGTACCGGGCCGCGTACCCCCGCATCCAGCGCAAGAACGAGGCCCACTACGCCCGCTACCCGCAGGACGTCGAACGCGCCCGCCGGATCGCCGAGCACCTCGCCCGCCGGCGGACCGTCCTGCCCGGCGGCTACGTCCTCACCCCCGAGGCATTCCAGTCCCTCGGGATCCAGCTCGGCACCGGCGACGGCAGCCACCAGCTGCACTACCTGCTGGAGAACGCGTTCGTCCGCACGGCGGACGGCGACGAACTCTCCGACACGTTCCAGCAGGGCGTCCTCGCCGCACTGTCGTACGCCGCGCATCCCCTGTACGCCGTGCTGCACGAGGCGATCTACGCCCAGGGCGAGGCGCCCACGGCATGGGCGGCCGAGCGGGTCCGGGCCGATTTCCCGCAGTTCGACGCGGAGAAGACGCTCGCGGGCGACGGTCCGCTGCTCTTCACCGGCGAGTCCGTCCACCCCTGGCACTTCGAGACGGACCCGGCACTGCGCCCGCTGCGTGAGGCCGCCGAAGTGCTCGCCGCCCGCACCGACTGGCCCGGGCTGTACGACACGGAACGCCTCGCGGCCAACGAGGTCCCGGTCGCCGCGGCCGTCTACCACGACGACATGTACGTCGACACCGCCCACTCCCTCGCGACGGCGCGCGCCATCCGGGGACTGCGCACCTGGGTCACCGACGAGTACGAGCACGACGGTGTACGTGCCTCCGGCTCCCGCGTCCTCGACCGGCTGCTCGCCCTGGTCCGCGACGAGGTGTGACGCGGGCGCGCGGCACCGCCCCGGCTACGCTGCCCGTATGACGGATCCTCAGCTCGAACCGATGCCGGACGACTGGGAGCGCGCCCTCGCCGTGGTCGCCCACCCCGACGACCTCGAATACGGCTGCTCCGCGGCCGTCGCCTGCTGGACCGACGCGGGCAAGGACGTCACGTACCTGCTGGCCAGCAGGGGCGAAGCCGGCATCGACACGATCGCTCCCGTCGAATGCGGGCCACTGCGCGAGCGTGAGCAGCGGGCGAGCGCGGCGGTCGTCGGCGTGTCCGCGGTGGAGTTCCTCGGCCACCGGGACGGAGTGATCGAGTACGGCCCCGCGCTGCGCCGCGACATCGCCGCCGCGATCCGCCGGCAC
Source organism: Streptomyces sp. NPDC091376 (assembly GCF_044757085.1). Taxonomy (NCBI): domain Bacteria; kingdom Bacillati; phylum Actinomycetota; class Actinomycetes; order Kitasatosporales; family Streptomycetaceae; genus Streptomyces; species Streptomyces sp. NPDC091376. The sequence continues at coordinate 54,168 of NZ_JBIVUF010000005.1, forward strand.
CGCCCGGAACTGGTCATCACACTCAACCACCGCGACACCTGGGGCCCCGCGGTCGGCGGCTGGTGGAACACACCGGACCACCGTGCCGTCGGCAGGGCCACCCTGGACGCCGCGGGCGACGCCGGCAACCGGTGGATCTTCCCCGAACTCCTCACCGAGCAGGGCCTCCAGCCGTGGAACGGGGTGCGCTGGGTGGCGGTCGCGAGCTCGTCGACACCGACCCACGCCGTGGACGCGACGTCCGGACTGGAGCGCTCCGTCCGGTCCCTGATGGAGCACCACACCTATCTGGAGGTGCTGACGGACAAGGACCCGGAGGACTACTGCAGGGAGTTCCTGACCGGCAACGTCCGTCAGCTCGCCCCTCGTTTCGGAGGCCTGCCCGCGGTCGGATTCGAGCTCTTCCCCCGCCAGTAGCACGACACGGCCGTCGTCCGCGGCGGGCGGGGCGCGGGCGCCGTTTGCCCGCGGGGTCCCCGGGTAACCGCCGCGAGAGCGTCCTCGGCGAGGGGAACGATGCGATGAGCGACACGGGTACGTCTTCGACCGGGACCATCACCACCAAGGTTCCCGCCAGGCTGGACCGGCTGCCCTGGTCCCGGTGGCACTGGACGATCGTCATCGGGCTCGGCACCGTCTGGATCCTCGACGGGCTCGAAGTCACCGTCGTCGGCAACGTCGCCGGCCGGCTCGCCGAGGACGGCAGCGGACTGGCCATCACCGACGCCCAGGTGACCGGGGTCGCGGCCGCGCTGTACGTGGCGGGCGCCTGCGCCGGAGCGCTGTTCTTCGGATGGCTCACCGACCGGTACGGGCGCAAGAAGCTCTTCCTCATCACGCTCGCCGTCTACCTGGCGGCCACCGCCCTGACCGCCGTGTCGACCTCGGCCTGGTGGTTCTTCCTGTTCCGCTTCCTCACCGGCTTCGGCATCGGCGGCGAGTACGCGGCCATCAACTCCGCGATCGACGAACTCATCCCCAGCCGGTACCGGGGCCGTGTCGACCTCATCATCAACGGCAGCTTCTGGCTCGGTGCCATGGCGGGCGCGCTGCTGTCCGTCCTCGCCCTGAACACCGACATCTTCCCCAAGGACATCGGCTGGCGGCTGACCTTCGCCCTCGGCGTCGTCCTCGGCCTCGTCATCCTCCTCGTACGCCGCAACGTCCCCGAGAGCCCTCGCTGGATGTTCATCCACGGCAAGGACCGGGAGGCGGAGGAACTCGTCACCAGGGTCGAGCGAGAGGTCGAGGCGGAGACCGGGAAGCCGCTGCCCGAGCCGGAGACGTCGATCACCATCGCCCAGCGGCACAGCATCGGCTTCGGGACCATCGCCGAGACCGTCTTCCGCTCGTACCCGAAGCGCGCCGTGCTCGGACTCTCGCTGTTCATCGGGCAGGCGTTCCTCTACAACGCCATCACCTTCGGCTTCGCGTCGATCCTGATCACCTTCTTCGACGTGCCCACGGGCGTGACCGGCTACTACTTCACGGTCATCGCCTTCGGCAACTTCCTCGGCCCGCTGGTCCTCGGTCCGCTGTTCGACACCGTCGGGCGCAGGCCGATGATCGCGGGCACGTACATCGGCTCCGGCGTCCTGCTGTTCGCCACCGCCTGGCTGTTCGACGCCGGACGGCTGAACGCGGTGACGATGACGGCGTGCTGGTGCGTGGTGCTGTTCTTCGCCTCGGCCGGAGCCAGTTCCGCGTACCTCACCGTGAGCGAGATCTTCCCCATGGAGACCCGGGCCATGGCGATCGCGTTCTTCTACGCCGTCGGCACGGCGGCGGGCGGGATCTCGGGGCCGCTGATGTTCTCCGAGCTGACGTCCAGCGGGGTGGTCGGCGACACCGTGCTGGCGTTCTGCGTCGGCGCGGCGCTGATGACGGCGGCCGGGCTGGTCGCACTGTTCCTCGCGGTGAGGGCCGAGGGCCGGTCCCTGGAGTCCATCGCCACCCCGCTCTCCGCCCAGGCGGCCCTGCGCCCGACGGCGGCCCCCGCGACCACCCCGCCGGGCCGGGCCGGCACCGGGCGGGACTGAGTTTCACACCTGGGCCGGCAGCCGGGCCCCGCGCGGTCCGAGCGGCCCCCGCACCGGGATGCGGCCCCGGGCGACCGGCCCGGAGACCGCGTCCTCCGCCGGGAGGACCAGCAGTCGGGTCGTCCCGCGCGTGCGGTCGGTGGCGTACGTCGGCCGGGGGGCGTGGACGTCTGCCGGGTCATCGGTGGGCGGCCGGAGCCGTCAGAACGCCTACGCGGCCGAGGCGGTCAGCCGCTCAGACATGTGCGAGTCATGCAGGAAGGAGTTGGACGACTCCCACCCACGGGAAGTCGCCCGTCCTCTGAGTCGCGCGAACGCTCCAGCGTCCTGCGGGCACAGGAATCTGGGCCTGCTCCGGTAGTCCTCCCCGGTCCGGGTACTCCACGGTGAGGTCCACTCCGGCTACGGCGGAGTCCAGGAGTACCGCCGATCCATCCGTCTCCCACACCCCGCAGTCTTCCCAGTCGGTGGCGGGGTCGTCCAAGACGGCCCTCGCGGCCTCGAGGAGCTCGGCGTCCGAATCAGCGGCGAGCGAGCGCACGAAGACATTCTGCTCGGAGAGGTAGCAGGTCGTGGCCGGCTCGTCGGCCAGCACCAACCCCGAGGCTTCGGCGCCAACGCCGATGATCCCCGCCAAGCTCTCCACATCACACGCGCGGTCGTAGTCGTCGGGAACGTCAGTCCCGCCGACGATGATCCCGCCTTCCGTGCAGCCACCCCACTGGTCCACGGCAGAGGCCGGGATGACGATCAACGGGCCGCCCATCGACGCCACCCAAGCGAGGTCGGCGTGGAGGTGTCGAGAGTTGTTGCGAGATGCGGTCATGTGATCAGTCTGCCCTGTCGACTGACAGTGCCTGAGGCGCGATGCCGCACCGACGAGCACGTGTGTGACTGGTCGAGAGATGTGTCACCCGCGTCAGCCCGGCGAGCCGCCATCATGTTGCGACGGTCATTCCGGATCGCGGCGGCGCCCTTGCCGCCTGGCGTCGGCGGCTGCCCCGTCCTCGTGGGCTCCGTCGGTCCCCGCACCGTCCTGCGCCGCGTCCGCGTCCGGCTTGAGGGCACGTACGAGCAGCACTCCGGCGACGATCACGGCGATGCCGAGCCAGGTCGGCCCCGAGCCGAGGGAGAGCATGAGGATGCCCACGGGTACGAGATAGCCGGCCAGCGGAATCATCAGGGCGCCCACCGAGGTCGGGCTGCCGCGGGTCGCCGTGCCGCCGGCGATCCGTTCCCGTACGACACCGGGGTACCACTCGGTGAAGCGCAGCGCGACGATGATCGCCCCGATCTGGATGAGCCAGTTCGTCCAGATGTTGTCGCTGTCGCGGAGCACGAGGTCCCCGTAGAGGCCGGAGACCGCCGCCACGAGGAAGGCGAGTCCCCACACGGCGGTGATCACGTAGTTGGTGTGCATGAACCCGCGGGTGTGCCACAGCTCGCGGGGCACCTGCTCGCGTGCGTACTGCACGGTGAACGGCACGCGGACCGCCATCGAGCCGAAGGCGATGGCCACGAGTGCGAAGTTGGAGAGTTCGCCGGAGTAGGTCTCCAGCCACCGGAGGGTGCCGTCCGAAGCCACCGCCCCGACGATCGCGAGGGCCGCGAAGAAGGCGACGTCGGCAACCTCGAGGATCTTCAGCGACGTGCCCGGGCGCCGCAGCCGGTCGAGGACGAGCAGCATCACGGCGATCGCGAGGGCGATGCCGACGGAGAACTCGAACCGGCCGGGACCGACCAGGACCGAGAAGACGATCCACGGGAGCATTCCCACGATGGGGTTGTCGAGGAAGCCGGCGAGTCGGCTTCCCGCCTCGGTGCCTGCGCCGGCGTTCATGAACACGCCCTTCCGGAGACGGCCTACTGTCCAGACTGCGCCCTGACGTGCCGCCGCGCGAGGCGGGCCCCGGCGGACGACGCCGCCCGACGGCGTCTGTGGGACGCGGCCGAATCGTGGCCGGTCCGGCGGTTCACAGAAGGGCAAGCGACCGCTTAGTATGCGCTGCGAGCAGTCGTACGCCCCTACACACCGCGGAGGCCCCGAATGCAGGCATGGCGAGTGCACCGGAACGGCGAGCCGAGCGAGGTGATGCGCCTCGAAGAGGTCGACCGGCCGGAGCCCGGCGAGGGCCAGGTCCTGCTGAAGGTGCGGGCCGCGAACATCAACTTCCCCGACGCCCTGCTGTGCCGCGGCCACTACCAGGTGACGCCGCCGCTGCCCTTCACCCCGGGCGTGGAGATCTGCGGGGAGACCGAGGACGGACGCCGCGTCATCGCCAACCCGGCTCTGCCGCACGGCGGACTCGCCGAGTACGTCGTGGCCGACGAGGCCGCTCTGCTGCCCGCGCCCGAGGCGCTGGACGACGCCGAGGCCGCCGCCCTGCACATCGGTTACCAGACCGGGTGGTTCGGGCTGCACCGCCGGGCGAACCTCCAGGAGGGCGAGACCCTCCTGGTGCACGCGGCGTCGGGCGGAGTCGGCAGCGCGGCCGTGCAGCTCGGCAAGGCCGCGGGCGCCCGCGTCATCGGCGTCGTCGGCGGACCGGACAAGGCCGTCGTCGCCCGTGAGCTGGGCTGCGACGTCGTGCTCGACCGGCGCTCCGACGACATCGTCGCCGGCGTCAAGGAGGCCACCGGCGGCCGTGGCGCCGACGTCGTCTACGACCCCGTCGGCGGCGACGCCTACGCCAAGTCCGCCAAGTGCGTGGCCTTCGAGGGCCGCATCGTGATCGTCGGCTTCGCGAGCGGCGCCATCCCCAGCCCCGCGCTCAACCACGCCCTGGTGAAGAACTACTCGATCGTCGGGCTGCACTGGGGGCTCTACAACCAGAGGGACCCGCGGGCCGTACTGCGCTGTCACGAGACCCTGACCGAGTACGCCGCCAAGGGCCTGATCAAGCCGCTCATCAGCGACCGGGTCGCCTTCGGGGACGCCGCCGACGCCGTCCAGCGCGTCGCCGACGGGTCCACGACCGGCCGGCTGGTCGTCCTTCCGGAAGGAGCCGCGGCATGACCGACGCCGCCGAACTGCGCACGCGCACCCGCGCGCTGCTGGCCGCGCACCCGCCCGCCGAGACCGGCCGCACCGACTTCCTCAAGGCCCGTTTCGACGCCGGACTCGCCTGGGTGCACTACCCCGTGGGGCTCGGCGGCCTCGACGCGGCACGCTCGCTGCAGGCCGTCGTCGACGCCGAACTGGAGGCCGCGGGCGCCCCGGACAACGACCCCCGCCGGATCGGCATCGGCCTCGGCATGGCCGCGCCCACGATCCTCGCGTACGGCACCGGAGAGCAGAAGCGGCGTTTCCTGCGGCCGCTGTGGGTGGGCGAGGAGGTGTGGTGCCAGCTGTTCAGCGAGCCCGGCGCGGGCTCCGACCTGGCCGCACTCGGCACCCGCGCGGTGCGGGACGGCGACGACTGGGTCGTCGACGGCCAGAAGGTGTGGACCTCCAGCGCCCACCTCGCCCGCTGGGCCATCCTCATCGCCCGCACCGACCCGGACGCGCCCAAGCACCGCGGCATCACCTACTTCCTCTGCGACATGACCGATCCGGGTGTCGAGGTCAGGCCGCTGCGCCAGATCACCGGCGAGGCCGAGTTCAACGAGGTCTTCCTCACCGGCGTCCGCATCCCCGACGCCCACCGTCTCGGCCCGGTCGGCGACGGCTGGCAGGTCGCCAGGACCACGCTGATGAACGAGCGCGTCTCCATCGGCGGCATGCGGCTGCCGCGCGAGGGCGGAATGATCGGGCCCGTCGCCCGGACCTGGCGCGACCGGCCCGAACTGCGCACCCACGACCTCCACCAGCGCCTGCTCACCCTCTGGGTGGACGCCGAGGTCGCCCGGCTCACCGGTGAACGGCTCCGCCAGCAGCTCGCCGCCGGCCAGCCGGGACCCGAGGGGTCCGGGATGAAGCTCGCCTTCGCTCGGCTCAACCAGGAGATCAGCGGGCTGGAGGTGGAACTGCGCGGCGACGAGGGCCTGTTGTACGACGACTGGACCATGCGCCGCCCGGAGCTGGTCGACTTCACCGGCCGCGACGCCGGCTACCGCTATCTGCGCTCCAAGGGCAACTCGATCGAGGGCGGCACGAGCGAAGTGCTGCTGAACATCGTCGCCGAACGCGTGCTCGGGCTGCCCGCCGAGCCGCGCAACGACAAGGACGTCGCCTGGAAGGACCTCGCGCGATGAGCACACAGCCCGACCTTCTTTACTCCGAGGCCGAGGACGACCTGAGGGCCGCCGTACGCTCGCTGCTCACCGACCGCTCCGACCACACCGCCGCCCTGGCACGCGCCGAGTCGGGGGCACCGTACGACGAAGGACTGTGGCAGTCCCTCGCCGCCGGTATCGGCGCCGCGGGGCTCCTCGTCCCCGAGGAGCTCGGCGGCCAGGGAGCCGGTCACCGTGAGGCCGCGGTCGTGCTGGAGGAGCTCGGCAGAGCCGTCGCCCCGGCGCCGTACCTCACCAGCTCCGTCATCGCGACCGAGACGCTCCTCGCCCTCGACGTCGAGGACGCCGATGTCGCCGAGCTGATCAAGGGACTGGCCACCGGCCGGACCGCCGCGGTGCTCGCCGTCCCGCTCTCCGCCTCCGCCGGCGCGGACCTCCCCGACGGCGGAGGCGCGCGCGGAGTGGCGGACGCCGCTGCCGCCGACGTCCTGCTGGTCCTGCGGCCGGACGGGCTCCACGCCGTCGAGCGCGGCGACGCCACGGTCGAGCCCCTCGTCCCGCTCGACCTCACCCGGCCCCTCGCCTCCGTCAGCACCGCCGAAGGCACGGGCATCCGCCTCGCCGACGCGCGGACGGCACGCACCGCCGTACGCCGCGGCCTGCTGGCCGGGGCCGGACTGCTCGCCTCGGAACAACTGGGCGTCGCCGAGTGGTGCCTGGAGGAGACCGTCCGCTACACGCGTGAACGGCACCAGTTCAACCGGCCCGTGGGCTCGTTCCAGGCGCTGAAGCACCGGATGGCACAGCTGTGGCTGGACGTCGCGGGCGCCCGCGCCGCCGCCAGGAACGCCGCCGACGCGCTCGCCGCCGCAAGCGCCGAGGCACCCCTCGCGGTCGCCGTCGCCCAGGCCCACTGCTCCCGGGTCGCCGTGCACGCCGCCGAGGAGTGCGTCCAGTTGCACGCCGGTATCGGTATGACCTGGGAGCATCCCGCACACCTGCGTCTCAAGCGGGCCAAGGCGGACGAGATCGCGCTCGGCACGCCGGGCCGCCACAAGGAGGTGCTGGCGGAACTCGTCTCGCTGCCCGCCCCTCGATGAGCGGGTAAGGGGCAGTGAACTGCCCACCCCTTTACATGCTGTTTAATTGCGTACCGTTCGCAACAACAGTTGATCTTCAGTAGGGGTGTGGGATCCATGACCGCCCGTTCGATACGCGGCACGGCCGCCGCGACCCTGGCCACCATCGTGGCCACCACCGCGGCGGCCTGCTCGAACCCGGGCAGCGCCGGACCGGGGGCCGCCAAGGACTCCGCCGTCGTCGGCATCGCGTACGAACCGGAGAGCCTCAGCCCGCTCCTGGGCTACGGCAAGGACGGCAACTCCAAGATCTTCGACGGGCTGCTCGCCTTCGACGGGGCGATGAGGCTGAAGCCCGCGCTCGCCGTCGCGCTGCCCGAGGTCGCCGACGACGGCCTGACGTACACGTACCGGCTCCGCAAGGGCGTCACCTTCAGCGACGGGAAGCCGTTCACGGCGAAGGACGTCGTCTTCACCTACCGGACGATCCTCGACAAGAAGACCAACAACCCCAACAAGACGGAGCTCGACGCGCTCAAGGACGTCAGGGCCGTCGGGGACGACACCGTCGTCTTCACCCTCAAGTACCCGTACGCGCCCTTCGCCGAGCGCACCGTCCTCGGCATCGCGCCCGAGCACGTCGCCGCGAAGCAGGACGTCAACTCCGGCCCCTTCACGACCCGCCCCATCGGCACCGGGCCCTACGTCCTCACCGGGTGGTCCCGGGGCGAGAAGCTCAGCTTCAAGGCCAACCCCGGCCACTGGGGCGGAGCGCCCGCGGTGAAGAGGTTCACCATGGCCATCATCAAGGACGACGACGTACGCGCCACCCGGTTGCGGGCCGGCGACCTCGACGGCGCCATCCTGCCGCCCAACCTCGCCAAGGGCTTCAACGCCGACGGGAGCAGGAAGACGTACGAGGCGACGACGTACGACTACCGGACGGTGACCCTCCCGACCCACAACGAGGTCGCCGGCGACACGGCCGTACGCCGGGCCCTCGACATCGCCGTCGACCGGGGAACGATGGTCGACAAGATCCTCGAAGGGGCCGGAACGCCCGCCTACGGACCCGTGCCGACCTCAAGCGCATGGTTCGCGAAGGGCACCGAACGCCGCCACGACCTCGCAGGCGCGAAGAAGATCCTCGACGAGGCCGGCTGGAAGCCCGGCCCGGACGGAATCCGCGTCAGGAACGGCGTCCGCGCCACCTTCCCGCTGTGGTATCGCTCCGGCGACAAGCTGCGTCAGGACCTCGCCCTCGCCTACGCCTCCGACGCCAGGAAGGCCGGCATCGACATCAGGACCCAGGCCGGCACCTGGGAGGTCATCGAGCCACGGATGAAGGACGACGCCGTCCTCGCGGGCGGCGGCTCGCCGGGCGACCCCGACTTCGACCAGTACCTGCTGCTGAAGTCCACCCTCGGCGGCGACGGCTTCAACAACATGGCCCGGTACGACAACCCCGCCGTCGACCGGGCCCTCGAAGCGGGCCGCAGGACCGACGACAAGGCCGCGCGGAAGGCCGCCTACGACACGATCCAGCGCGAGCTCGCGAAGAACCCCGGCTACACCTTCCTCACCCACATCGACCATGTGTACGTCGTCGCCGACCGCTGGGACGGGCTGTCCACCCAGGTCGAACCGCACGACCACGGGCTCGCCTCCGGCCCGTGGTGGAACGTCGAGGACTGGAAGCCGAAGAAGTGACCCGCCGCCCGAGGGGACTTCCCTGGGCGGCGATGGCCCGGATGACGGGACGGCGGGCGCTGTCCGCCGTCCCCGTCCTGCTGGCCGTGACCTTCGCCGTCTTCGCCGTCGCCGCGGCCTCCCCCTTCGACCCGGTCAAGGCGTACACCGGCACCGCCGGACTCACCGCCTCCCAGGAGAACCTCGACCAGATCCGCGCCAACCTCGGCGTCGACCAGCCGCTCCTCTCCCGCTGGTGGCACTGGCTGACCTCGGCGCTCGCCGGTGACCTCGGCGACTCCAGCGTGCTGCGCCGGCCCGTCGCCGAGGTCATCGGTGAACGCCTCGCCTGGTCCGCGCTGCTCGCCGCCGCGGCCTTCGCGCTCGCGATCCTGCTCGGCACCGCCCTCGGCGTGGCGGCCGCCCGCCGCCGGGGCGGACCGCTCGACCGCGCGGTCGGCTCCGCCGCGTACATCCTGGAAGCCGCACCCGCCTTCTGGCTCGGGCTGCTCGCCATCTGGTTCTTCGCGCTGGAACTCGGCGTGCTCCCGGCCGGCGGCCTCACCGACACCGCCGACGACACCGTGACCCCCGGCCAGGTCGCCACCCACCTGGTGCTGCCCGCCGCCGTGCTCGGCATCTCCCAACTGCCCTGGTTCTTCCTCTACGTACGCCAGGGAGTCGGCGACGCGCTCGACGAGGACCCGGTACGCGGCGCCCGTGCCCGCGGTCTCGGCGAACTCACCGTCCTGCTCGGCCACGCGCTGCGCTCCGGCATGCTGCCGATGCTCACCCTGATCGGCTCCCGGATCCCCGAACTCATCACCGGCGCCCTGCTCGTCGAGACGGTCTTCAGCTGGCCCGGTATCGCCGCCGCGACCGTTCAGGCCGCCACCTCCGTCGACTTCCCGCTGCTCGCCGCGCTCACCGTCCTGGCGACGGCCGCGGTGCTCTTCGGGAACCTGCTCTCCGATCTGCTGTACGGGCTCGCCGACCCGAGGGTGGGCTTCGATGGCTGAACTCGCATGGCGCTCACGCGGCCGGACCCGGCGCTCCACGCGCACGGTACGGGTCCTGGCCTCGGCCGCGATCGTCACGGCCGTCGTCCTGGCCGTCCTCGTCGTACCGCCGCTCGTCCGGCTCGACGAGCAGGCCGTCGACTTGTCGATGAAGCTGCAACCGCCGTCCTGGGAACATCCATTCGGCACCGACGACGTGGGCCGTGACCTGCTGCTGCGCTGCGTCTACGGACTGCGGGTCTCCCTGCTCGTCGGTCTGGTCGCCGCGATCGTCGCCACCGTCGTCGGCACCGCCGTCGGCGCGGCGGCCGCGGCGCTCGGCGGCTGGACCGACCGCCTCGTGATGCGCGTCGTCGACGCCTTCGCGTCCGTGCCGCATCTGCTCCTCGGCATCTTCATCGTGGCCATGTTCCGGCCGGGGGTGTGGCCCGTGATCGTGTCGGTGGCGCTCACGCACTGGCTCTCGACCGCCCGCATCGTCCGCGCGGAGGTGCTGTCGCTGCGCGCGCGGCCGTTCGTCGACGCGGCGATCTCCGGTGGCGCGTCACGGTGGCGGGTCACCGTACGCCATCTGCTGCCGGGGGTCCTGCCCCAGGCGGGCCTCGCCGCCGTCCTGATGGTGCCGCACGCCATGTGGCACGAGTCGGCGCTGTCGTTCCTCGGCCTCGGCCTGCCCACCCATCAGGCCAGCCTCGGCAACCTCGTCCAGACCGCGCGGGGCTCGCTGCTCGCCGGCGACTGGTGGCCGACGCTCTTCCCCGGCCTCTTCCTGATCGTCCCGACCCTCGCCGTCGCCGGTCTCGCCGCCGCCTGGCGTGACCGGTTGAGCCCGCGCCGCCGATCGGAGCTGATGCTGTGACCGTCCTGTCCGTGCGCGGGCTGTCCGTGCGCTTCCGGATGCGCGGCGGACGGCACGTCGCCGCCGTCACCGACGCGTCCTTCGACCTCGCGGCGGGGGAGTGCCTGGCACTGGTGGGGGAGAGCGGCTGTGGCAAGTCGGTGCTCGCCTCGGCGCTGCTGGGGCTGCTGCCCGGCAACGCGGAGACGGCCGGGTCCGCCGTCGTCGACGGCATCGACGTCCTCGCGGCGGACGAACGCACCCTCGCGCGTACGGTACGGGGCCGGCGCATCGGGCTCGTACCGCAGAGCCCCGCCGCGCATCTGACGCCCGTACGGACGGTACGCGCCCAGCTGGAGGAGACGCTCCGGGCGCTCACCGGCACGCGGAGGAAGGAGCTCCCGGCCGCCACCGAGGCCGCGGCCGCGCGGGCGGCCTTCCCGCCAGGACACCTCGACGCGTACCCGCACGAGCTGTCCGGCGGGCTCGCCCAGCGCGCCGCGACCGCGATGGCGCTCATCGGCGACGCCCCGCTGCTGCTCGCCGACGAACCCACCACCGGGCTGGACCGGGACCTCGTCGACCGCACCGTCGACGAACTGCGGCGCCACGCCGACGACGGCCGGGCGCTGCTCATGATCACCCACGATCTCGCCGCGGCCGAGCGGATCGCCGACCGCGTCGCCGTGATGTACGCCGGCCGCATCGTCGAACTCGCGGACGCCCCCGCGCTCTTCGGCCGGCCGGGCCCCCGCCATCCGTACACCCGGGGCCTCCTCGACGCCCTGCCCGAACGCGACTTCACTCCTGTCCCGGGCCTGCCGCCCGCCCTCGACGCACTCCCCGCCGGCTGCGCCTTCGCGCCCCGCTGCCCCCGGACGACCGGTGCCTGCGGGACCACACCGCTCCTCACCGCCGGCCTGGCCTGCCACCACCCGGTGACCCTCGTGGAGAGACGCCATGCTTGAACTCGACCGCATCACCGCCGGATACGACCGCCGCGCCCCCGTCGTCCGGGACGTGTCCCTGAGCGTCGCGCCCGGCGAGGCCGTCGGACTGCTCGGGCCGAGCGGATGCGGGAAGTCCACGCTGGCGCGGGTCGCCGCGCTGCTGCACCGGCCGGACGCGGGCCGGGTCGTGCTCGACGGCGAGGAGGTCCGCGGATGGCGGCACCGCGCGCCGCGGGGCCTGCGCACCGCGATCGGGGTGGTGTTCCAGCAGCCGAGGATGTCCGCGGACCCCCGGCTGCGGCTGCGCGACCTGATCGCCGAGCCCCTGCGCGCCACCGGCCGCCGTACCGAGGCCGCCGGCCGGGTGAGCGAACTGGCCGCCGCCGTGGGGCTCACGGACGACCTCCTGACCCGCCGCCCCCACGAGGTCAGCGACGGACAGCTCCAACGGGCCTGCCTCGCCCGCGCTCTCGTGCTGCGCCCGCGCTGGCTGGTCTGCGACGAGATGACCGCGATGCTCGACGCGTCCACCACCGCGGCCCTCGTCGGGGTCGTCGAGGACTACCGCACGACGACCGGCGCGGGCCTCCTCGCCGTCGGCCACGACCGCACCCTCCTGGAGCGCTGGTGCGACCGTACGGCCGACTGGGCCGAGCCCGCACCCACCGCTGCCGCACGCGTACCGGTCCACCTCGCCCGAACAGGGCCCCGGTTGAGCGCCGGATGACGGATGGCCGAACTCTTACCCGCGTCCTGCCCGCGGGAGGGGGACGGCACGGATACTCGCCATGTCCTCGCACTCCCGCCCGCACCACAGAGCCCGGAGGCACCATGGCCCGCACCACCCGTCGCCGTGCCGTCACCACCCTCGCCGCCGCCTTCGCCGGAGCCGTCTCCGTCGCCACGGGCTCCGTACCCGCCCAGGCTTCCGGACACCCCGGCGCGGTACGACCGTTGCGGCGGGCGCACGCCCACAACGACTACCTCCACGCCCGCCCCCTGCACGACGCGCTGGACCACGGCTTCACCAGCCTGGAGGCCGACGTCTTCCTGGTCGACGGGCAGCTGCTCGTCGCCCATGAGCCGGCGCAGCTCGACCCCACCCGCACGCTCGCCCGGCTCTACCTCGATCCGCTGCTGGCCCGGGTCAGGGCCAACCACGGCTGTGTGTACCGCGGTTACCACCGGCCGGTGCAGCTCCTCATCGACCTCAAGAACGACGGCGCGAACGCCTACCTCGAACTCCACCGCCAACTCCGCGACCACCGGCGCATCCTGACCACCTTCGCCCACGGAGCCGTTCGCCCCGGCGCCGTCACCCCCGTCATCTCCGGCGACCGTGCCGCCCGCGCCCCCATGGAGGCACAGCGCGTCCGCCACGCCTTCTACGACGGACGTCTCGACGATCTCGCCGCCCCCGCCCCGGCACCCGCCTCCTTCATCCCGCTGATATCCAGCAACTGGACCCACAGCTTCACCTGGCAGGGCGACGGCCCGTTCCCCGACGCCGAGCGGGCGCGGCTGAACTCCATCGTCTCCACCGCCCACGCCCGCGGTCAGCGCATCCGGTTCTGGGCCACACCCGACGCCCCGGGCCCCGCCCGCGACGCCCTGTGGACCGAACTGCTCGCCGCCCACGTCGACCACATCAACACCGACGACCTCGCGGGCCTGCGGCAATTCCTGCGTGCCTACGACCGATGAGCCACCATCGGTAACCCCCTGGTCAACAACCGATTTGACGACCACCCGATCGGCGGACACGCCATTCGTCCGTCCGGCGCCTCCACTCCGCCACACTGGCGCCCGAATGCCGCACACTCCGGGTGCGGCGGAGGGAGGCCGGCCATGGCAATTTCGATCTCGGTGGTGCTTCTGCTGCTCGTCCTCGCGGTGATCTTCCTCCGCAACGGCGGGCTGAAGCTCTCGCACGCGCTGGTGTGCGCCCTGCTCGGGTTCTTCCTCGCGGGCACGAGCATGGCGCCCACCATCCAGGACGGGGTTTCCGCCACCGCCGAGGTGGTCGGCAAGCTCAAGCCCTGACCCGCCGCCCCGCGCCGCTCCCGCAGCCCGGGGCTGCGGGCGACAGGGCGCCTCTCCCGGCGTTCAATGGAACGTATGCATGCCGCGAAGGCCGTGCGACCGAGCCGCAGCCGCTCACTCGCCGTAGCGGGCCTGGCCGTACTGCTCACCGCGGCAACGGCCCTGGCCTCGGGTGCCGCCGACCCGGTCCCCTCGCCCAGCCCCACGCCGCCTCCGACGGAAGCCGCCCCGAAGCCACCCCCGGACCAGCCGCCGCCGCTGCTCACACAGGCCGATGTGGACCGCGCCGTCGCCCGCCTCGACGGCGTCGTGAAGGACCTGATGAAGCGGACCGGCGTACCCGGAACCGCCGTAGGTGTCGTGTACAAGGACCGGGTGGTGTACCTGAAGGGTTTCGGCAAGCGGCACGTCGGCGAACGCGCGGCCGTCGGTCCCGACACGGTCTTCCAGCTGGCGTCGCTGTCGAAGCCGGTCAGCTCCACCGTCGTCGCCGGGGCCACCGGCGACGACACCGCCGTCTGGGACGAGCCGGTCGCCGCGCATCTGCCCGGCTTCGCCCTGAAGGACCCCTGGGTGAGCCGCCACGCCACCGTCACGGACCTCATGTCCCACCGCAGCGGACTGCCGGACCACGCCGGAGACCTGCTGGAGGACCTCGGCTACGACCAGGCGTACATTCTCGGCCATCTGCGCCACGAGCCCCTCGCCCCGTTCCGCGCGAGCTACGCCTACACCAACTTCGGGTTCACCGCGGGCGCGGAGGCCGTCGCCCGCGCCAAGGGCGTCAGCTGGCAGAAACTCAGCGAGGACACGCTCTTCGGCCCCGCCGGCATGAACTCCACCAGCACCACCTTCGCCGACTACGCCAAGGCCCGGAACAAGGCCGTCGGGCATGTGAGGAACGCCGACGGCACCTGGCAGGCGAAGTTCGTCCGGGACGCGGACGCACAGGCACCGGCCGGCGGCGTCAGCTCCACCGCGTCCGACATGACGCGATGGCTGCGGCTCCAGCTCGCCGACGGCAGGCTCGACGGCCGGCAGATCGTCGACGCCGAGAACCTGGAGCACACCCATCTGCCGGAGATCGTCTCGCAGCCACCGACCTCCCCGGCGGGCCGCACCGGCTTCTACGGCCTGGGCTGGAACGTCGGATACGACGACCGCGGCCGGCTCCGGCTCAGTCACTCCGGCGCCTTCGACCTCGGCGCCAACACCAATGTGACCATGCTCCCCGGGGAACAACTCGGCATCATCGTCCTCACCAACGGCCGCCCGGTGGGCCTGGCCGACTCCGTCGCCGAGGACTTCTTCGACACCGCCGAGTACGGGAAGCCCACCCGGGACTGGCTCCCGCTCATCGCCGCCCTCTACGCGCAGGAGGACCGGGCAGCGGTCTCTCCCACCGACTATGCCGAGCCGCCCGCCGTCCGCGAAGCGGCACGCCCCGACAGCGCGTACACCGGGACGTACGACAACGCGTACTACGGAAAGGCCGTGGTCACCACGGACGAGGACGGGCTCGTCCTCGAACTCGGCCCCGCGCCGAAGCGGTACCGCCTCAGCCACTACGACGGCGATACCTTCAGCTTCGCCACCACCGGGGAGAACGCGGTCGGCCGGACCGGCGTCACCTTCACCTTCGGGGAGGGCAAGACCGCGGACAGGCTCCGCGTCGAGTACCTCGACGAGACGGGCCTCGGCACCTTCACACGCCGCTGAACCGCTGAACCGTTCAACCGCTGAACTGGTGAACCGCTGAACCGCCGACCGAGCAGTGGCTCCGGGACCCATGGCACGTTGTTGCACGGTCATGAAGGACCCATGAAACCCCTCGCGTCTCCATGGACACTTCACGAAGTCGGCTCTAGCGTCGGACCGTGGCGTAACTGACGAATCGTCAACAAGGAGCGGCATTGTCCCGACGAGCGCTCTCCCGCGCACTGGCCCTGATCCTGGGCGTGGCCGTGTACGCCGTCACCGTACCGGCCCCCTCCGCACAGGCCGACGAGATCCCCAAGGCCCCCGGCCACCGCCTCGTGAGCGCCTACGAGGGAGCGCCCGCCGCCGCCCGCCCCGTTCCGGGCACGCCTTCGCCGCAGCATCCGTATCTCGCGCCCAACGGCCGCAGCGGCATGCACGCGGACGCGGCCGGCAGCGGCACCCACCCCTTCCCCGGCCCGCTCGGCGACCAGCCGACCGTGACCAGCGAGCAGATCGCCCCGCTCGGCGGCGAATGCGCCACCGCCACCTTCGACTCGGCCGGCCGCCTCGTCACCGTCTGCGGCACGTTCTCCGGCTTCCTGCTGAAACTCCTCGATCCGCGCAGCCTGGACACGCTCGCCGAGTACCAGCTGCCGCAACGCCCCTCAACGGTCGAGGCCATCACCCGCCTCGACTTCTCGAAGATCTTCAAGGACACCTCGGGCGGCGCCTACTTCTACCTCGACGACCAGGACCGGGCCGTGCTCGCCGACTCACGCGGACACCTCCTGCGCGTGGCGCACCAGCGGTCGCCGGACGGCTCCTGGCTGTTCGTGGTCGAGGACGACTGGGACCTGACGCCGTACGTCCCGCACGACTGCGTCAGCTGGACCAACCTCCACCCCAGCGGCGTCTGCGACCCCGTCACCTCCGTGATGCCCGACTGGCAGGGCCGCATCTGGTGGGTCACCCGGCTCGGCCGCGTCGGCACCGTCGACCCGGAGACCTCGGCCGTCCGCTCGGTGCGGCTGGCGGGCGAGGAGATCCAGAACTCCTTCTCGGTCGCGCAGGACGGCGTCTCGATCGTCTCCGACCACGCCCTCTACAGCTTCGCCGCCGCGTCGGACGGCACCCCGCGCATCCAGTGGCGCCAGACGTACGACCGCGGCACCGGCACCAAGCCCGGGTCCGTCAACCAGGGTTCGGGCACCACACCGGACCTCTTCGGCGACGGCGACCGCTACGTCGCGATCACCGACAACGCCGACGACCGGATGCACGTCCTCGTCATGCGGCGAGGCACGGACGTCCCGGCGCAGCGGCGGCTCGTCTGCAAGGTCCCCGTCTTCGGCTCGGGCGCCTCGACGACCGACAACTCCCTCATCAGCTGGGGGAACAGCCTCGTCGTGGAGAACAACTACGGCTACGAGAACCCCCTGTCGCTCACCTTGGGCCGCAGCGTCGTCGGCGGCGCCACCCGCATCGACGTACGCGAGGACGGCAGCGGCTGCGACACCGTCTGGGAGAGCGACGTCCGCTCACCCTCCACCGTGCCCAAACTGTCCACCGCGAACGGGCTGCTCTACTTCTACGAGAAGAGGCCCCACCGCCTCGGCATCGACGCCTGGTACCTGACCGCCGTCGACTTCCGCACCGGGCAGCGCCGCTGGAGCCGTCTCACCGGCACGGGAGCGCGGTACGACAACAACTGGGCGCCCATCACCATCGGTCCCGACGGCACGGCGTACGTGGGCGTCTTCAACGGCATCGTCGCCGTCCGGGACCGGCAGGCCCCGGGCGACGGGGGCTGAGCGGGGGCCCGAACCGCGGATGCCCGGGGCCGGATCAGGGTGGGCCCCGGGCATCCGCCCGCACATCAGGTGATGTTCGGCATCTCGCCCTCGGTCGTCGTGACGTCGATGACGGCGAACGCCGCGCCCTGCGGGTCGACGACGGCCGCGAATCTGCCGAAGGGGCTGCTCATCGGCCCGAACACCGGCTTGCCGCCCAGCTTCTGCGCGGTCGCCACCGCGGCGTCGCAGTCGGGGACGGTGAAGTACACCTGGATGTAGGAGGGGACCTCCGGCGGGAAGTCCTCGTCGGACATCTTCATGCGGCCCAGTACGGGGTCCGCGCCGAGATCGAAGAGCTTGAAGTCGATGCGCTCGTCCTCCAGCTTCTTCGCGCCGTAGCCGAAGACCGCGGGGAAGAACGCGTCGGACTTCTCGGGCTCACGCGTGAACACCTCGGCCCAGCAGAAGGCACCGGGCACGTTCGTCGCCTGGAAGCCTTCGTGCGTGCCGGACTGCCACAGGCCGAACGTGACTCCGGCGGGGTCCCGGGCGATGCACATGGTCCCGAAGTCACCGACCGCCATGGGCTCCATCAGCACGGTGCCACCGCTGCGCCGGATCTTCTCGGCGGTGGCGGCGGCGTCCGGCGACGCCAGGTAGAGACACCACTGCGAGTGGGCGTCCTGCCCCGGCATGGGCGGGACCACGGCGGCGACCGCCTTGCCGTCCACGTACGCCTCCGTGTAGTCGCCGTACTCCGACGCGTTCTCGCCGAAGGTCCAGCCCAGGACCTCGCCGTAGAAGGTCTTCGCGCCCTCCACGTCGGTGAACATCGCGTCGGCCCAGATCGGGGCGCCCTCGGGTGCTGCAGCCATGACGATGACTCTTTCTGCTGTCCGGTGGGAGGTCCTACGGGCAACGCTAGTCAGCGCGCCCCCGTCGCGCGCGGTGACGCCGCTGCTCACACGCGGGAGAAGACCCCGATGCCGTTCGGCACCGGCCGCTCCGCCCCGCCGCTCGGATGGTTACGCACCGTGATCGAGCCGGCTCCGGGAGCCCGGGTGACCAGCGTCGACGAACCTCCGCCGTCCAGACTGAACGCGTCGGCCGACCCGGCCTGCCGCATCACGGCGGCCAGCTCGGAGATCGTCAGCCCGGTCCGGAACTCCGGGGCGCCGTCCAGCGCGAGCAGCAGGAGCGTGCGCCCCTCGTCGGCGATCCCGGCCGCCGAGCGCACCGCGGCCGTGTCGGCGTCGAGCCCGGGCAGCGGCGCTCCGCCCCGCAGGACCGGATAGCCGCCCACCGCGAACCGGTACGGCTGTCCCGAGCGTGCCTCGACGAGCCGGTGCCGGATCGTCACGGCGTCACCGACACGCAGCTTCCGCAGCTCCACCGCCCCCGCCTCCCGGCCGACCAGCACTTCGGTGTCCGCGGCGATGGGACCGCCGCCCGGGGTGGCGGCGGCCGAGACGACACGTCCGCCGCGCACGGTCACCTCGTGCGTCACCGTGCTGCACGGCGCCGCCCGGTCGGTGTCCGTACCGCAGGTCGCACGGACCCGCGACACCGAGCCCCAGTCGGAGGTGAACGCCCCGACCGAACCCACGGGCAGCGCGTACTGGTTGAGTCCGCCGAGGGCCAGCTGCCCGCCCGGCGTGCGCAGACCGCCGTCGAGGGCCAGCCTGCCGAGTCGTGCCCGGTGCTCGCCGTCCACGCCGATCACCTCACGCGTGGAGGTACCGGGCGGCAGCACCGGACCGAACCGCTGCCCGTCGGGGACGGCCGCCTTGAGATCGTGGCCGTCCGCGATCGCGGGCCCCACCGAGGCTCCCGTCGCCTGGACTCCGGGATGCTGGGTCTCGGTGATGTTGAAGAAGTCGCCGTTCACCCCGCCGACCGCGCCCCTGCCGCCGGCCATCGTGGACAGCGTGGCCCGCGCACCGACCACGCCCGGATACAGCAGGCCGACCGCAACCCGCGGATCGTTCAGGTCCACCGACAGCAGATGGGCCCTCGTGGGGCCCTTCGACGCCGCGATGTCGAACTGCCGGTACCGGACTCCCGGCGCGAGCCTCGTCCAGGCTCTCTCCCCGGCCGCCGCCGGGGCGGCGGCCACGAGCCCGGTGGCGGCCAGGACGCCCCAGGCCACCAGCAGGCCGAGCACCGTACGGAACCGAGCATGACGTGCCGTCACTGCGCCCCCAACTGTCCGGTCGACTCTCCCGATTCACCGCAGAGTTGACCAGACGCGGGAGGGCTACGAGCCGACCAGCCGCGAACGGATCAGAAATCGCACCCCTTCGGGTGCCTCGAGCGAGAATCCGCTGCCACGGCCCTCGACGACGTCGACGATAAGGCGGGTGTGCCGCCACGCCTCGTACTGGCTCGCCGACATCCAGAAGGACACCGGCTCGGTCACTCCTTCGACCGACAGCCGCGCCAGCAGCACATCCGAACCGCCGGTCCTGAACTCGCCCTCCGGATAGCACATCGGCGCACTGCCGTCACAGCAGCCACCCGACTGATGGAACATCAGCGGACCGTGGACGGCCCGCAGCCGCCGCAACAGCTCGGCGGCCGCGGGGGTGAGCTCGACGGGCGGAGATCCGTTCGGGTCCACCATCGGAACCCCCTCTCGGCGTGTCGGTGCCTCAGCCAACACCGCGCAACGTTGCGAGGCGGTTGCATGCCCCGTCCCTCGCGTGCAGCCGGCCGCGGGGTACGTCCCCGACGCGGGCCGTCAGCCCTCCAGGCGCTCCAACAACCCCGGCAGACCGGCGAAGGAATCCACGACGTGGTCCGGCGAACCCGACGCGGCCCGGTGCGTTTCGGGGAGGTACTTCCCCGTCCTCACCAGAACGCCGGCGAGTCCGTGGCGCTGGGCGGCGAGCACGTCGGACTCGATGTCGTCGCCCACCATGAGGGTTTCCGAGGCATCGGCACCGAGATGGGCCAGGGCCGCGGCGAAGAAGGGGCCCGCGGGCTTCCCCGTCACCTCGGCCTCGACACCCGCCGCCCGCTCCAGGCCCGGCAGGAAGGCGCCCGAGTCGAGCTCGAGCCCCGCCCCCGTACGCCAGTACAGATTGCGGTGCATGGCCACCAGACGGGCGCCCCGCTGGAGATGGGCGAAGGCGCGGTTGAGTGCCGCGTACCCGAACTCCGGGCCCGCGCCACCGATGACGACCACGTCGGCGACACCCTCCTCGTCCGGGCCCATGAGGGTGACACCCGCGAAGTCCTCCCCGATGTCGCCGCTGTTGAGCAGCAGGCAACGCGCCCCGGGGAAACGCTCGGTGAGGTACGCGGCGGTCGCGACGGGAGCGGTGAGGACGTCCTCGGCGGTGACCGGGAAGCCGGCCTCGGCCAGCGCCGTCGCGATGGAGTTCCGCGTGCGTGAGGTGGTGTTGGTGAGCAGCGCCAGGCGAAGGCCCCGCTCCCGCAGTCGCTCCAGCGCCGTGACCGCGCCCGGAAGGGGCTCCCAGGACACCGTGAGCACACCGTCGATATCGATCAGGACCGCGCCGACCCGCTGCATGAGGTGACGGTACCGAGGGCCGGTGGGAGGACCAAGCAGATCCGCCGCGCCCGGCCCGCGACCGGCCCCCGCCCGGCCTGGGGCCGGGCATGCGTCCGCGGTGTGAGCCCGGCTCGGGACACGGGCTCACACCGCGGGTCTCAGGTGCCGACCCGGCCGTCCGTCACGGCGCGGGGTCGAGCACGACCGGCAGCTCCACGAGGCCGCGGAAGGCCGGGAACGGGACCTCCATCCACTTCGGCCCCGCCGAGGGGTCGGCCGGCGCGATCCTCGGGAACCGGCTGAACAGACCGGTGAGGGCCAGTTGCATCTCCAGCCGGGCCAGCGGCGCGCCCAGGCAGTAGTGACTGCCGTGGCCGAACCCCAGATGCGCGCTCTGCGCGTTCCCCGGTCGTGTCACGTCGAACTCGTCCGGGGAGTCGAACTTCAGCGGGTCGCGGTTGGCCGAAAGGAGCGCGATCTGCACGAGGGCGCCCTTCGGGATCCGCGTACCGCTGATCTCCAGGTCCTCGGTCGCGAACCGGAACGTCGCGCTCTCCACCGAGCCGTCGTAGCGCACCAGCTCGTCCACGGCGGGTCCGACCAGCTCCGGGTTCTCCTGCACGGCTCGCAGCTGTGCGGGATTGGCCAGGAAGTGGTACACGGCGTTGCCGATGAGGTACGCGGTCGTCTTGTGGCCCGCGAACATCAGCAGGAACGCCGTCGAGACCAGCTCGTTCTCCGTGAGGCCGCCGTCCTTGTCCTGAGCCTCGGTGAGCGCGCTGAGCAGGTCCTCGCCCGGGCTCCTGCGCTTGCGCGCGATGAGCTCCGTGAAGTAGGCGTGGAGATCCTCCTCCGCCTTCTGCTGGGCCCGCTTGGACTCCTCGCTGAAGCCCGTCTGCGCCACCGTGGTGGACAGCCGCTGCATCACGGACCGCTCCTCGGGCGGTACGCCGAGCAGCTCGCAGATCACGGTGATCGGCAGCGGGAACGCGAACGCGGGCAGCAGGTCCACCGGCTCCCCGGTCGGGCATGCGTCGAGCAGCTTCCCGACGATGTCCTGGATCTTCGGCCGCAGCGCCTCCACACGGCGCGGCGTGAACTCGGAGTTGACGAGCTTGCGCAGCCGCGTGTGCTTGGGCGCGTCGGAGTTGAGCATGTTGTCGTCCAGCGCCACCGACGAGTCACCGAAGATCCTCCGGTAGGCGTCCATGGCCCCGTACATGTCCTTGCTCAGCCGCGGATCGGACAGGGCGGCCCTGGCGTCCTCGTACCGTGTGATCAGGTACGTCTCGATGCCGTGCGGCGGTTTCATCGGGCATACGGGCGCGGTGTCCCGTAGGTGTGCGTAGACCGGGTGCGGGTTCCGCCGGAACTCGGCGGTGCACTGCTCGGCCGCGGCGACGGGGTTCTGCGTGGTGGTCACGGACGGCTCCTGAGGTCGAAGAGGGCCTCGGCGTTGCCGCCGAGGATGCGCTGCTGCGACGCCTTGTCCACAGGCAGCTTCTCGATCATGCGGATGAGGTCTTCCAGCGGTGCGGACATCGGCGGCGAGTCGCTGCCGAAGAGCATCCGCTCGGGCCCCAGGACCTCCGCGTTGAGACTCAGGTGCGCCGGGCTGAACGGGCTGGTGTCGACGTACATGCGCTGCAGTGCGGCGCCGGGGTCGGCCGACCGCGGGCTCGACGGCGGGGGACCGCCCGCCGGAGCGGCGGGCCGCCCCGACGGCGCTCCCGACGGAGGGCCTGAGGGCGCCCCCGAGGGCGCGCCCCCGCCCCAGTGACGGGGGCGCGCCGCCGTCTGCAGGCGCTCCGGCAGCAGCGCCATCGCGCCGCCGCCGGTGGCGCCGATCAGCCGCAGACCGGGGTACCTGTCCAGCCATCCCGCGAACGCGATCATGGCCATGGCCGTGCCGACATCGCCGAACCGGCCGATCTGCTCGACGAAGCCGATGTCGTCGACCTGCTCCGTGCCGATGGGTTCGGCCGGGGCGTGGACCATGACCGGCACTCCCGCCTCGGCGGCCATCGCGAAGAAGGAGTCGGACCGCGGCGAGCCGAGCAGCTCGCCATGGACGCTGGAGGGGGTGATCAGGCCGACGAAGGCAGGGTCGGACAGGGTCTCCCTCACCCCCTCCAGATGATCGTCGTCGCCGAACGGGTTGGCGTAGACGTATCCGCGCAACTGGTCGGGGAACGAGGCGATCAGCCCCGACATCCAGGCGTGGAAGCCGCGGAGCCGGTCACGCGGCTGCTTGAAGTTGTCCACGCCCGGGACCCGTGCCATCGCGCCGGCGCCCACCGGGCTGCCGATGATGGTGAGGTCGATCCCGGCCTGGGCCCGTGCGGCGAGCATGCCGTCCACGTCGGTCAGGCTGGGGGGCATGGGGAAGCGTTCGGCCGCCTCCGGTGGGGACAGATGTCCGTGGATGTCGATGATCATGTGTGGCTTCCCGGTTTCGGTGTGAGGGCGCGGGTGACCGCGGCACAGTCCTCGTCGCCGAGTCCTTGCTCGGTGGCGCGGACGTGGGTCTCCGCCGCCGCGGCGGCGAGCGGCAGACGCAGTCCGGCCGCCTCTGCCTGCTCAGAGGCGAGCATGAGGTCCTTCGCCATCAGGCGCAGCCGGAAGTCCGGCTCGTCGAAGCGCCCGGTGGCCAGGCGCCTGGACTTGAACGCCATGACCGGGGAGGCGAAGCCGCTGCCCGCGATCGTCTTGAGAACGAGCCGCTTGTCGAGACCGGAGGCGGCCGCCAGTTCGGCGGCCTCGGCCAGGGCCTGCACCTCTATACCCATGAGCAGGTTGAGGAGCAGTTTCATCCGCATGCCGGAACCGAGTGCGCCCAGATGGACGACCTCCTTGCCCAGCATCTCCAGCAGCGGCCGGCCGGCGGTGAACACCCGCTCCTCGCCGCCGACGAACAGCCGCAGCTCGCCGTCGCGGGCGTGCTCCCGGTTGCCGAGCATGCCCACGTCCATGACGGAGGGCGCGTTCCCGGCGATGCGGACGACCTCCTCGGGGGCGACGGTGCTGGCGCAGATCAGGGCGCCGGGGTAGTCGCCCCTGGCCAGGACCCCGTCAGGGCCGCGCAGTACGGTGCCGAGGGCGTCGCCGTCGGCGACGGTGCAGATCGCGGCGCTCGTTCCCTCGACGGCTTCGCTCGGACGGGCCGCGGCGAAGGCGCCGGCCCTGGCGAGCGGTTCTGTCCGCTCGGGGGTACGGTTCCAGACCCGTACCTGAATGCCCTGGTCGAGAAGGCGGGTGGCAAGGCCCGTGCCCATCGTGCCGAGGCCGAGGACGGCGACGGGGCCGTTGGTGGTGCGCGTCATGACGTCTCCTTCACGGTCTCCTTGACGACCCGGAACCGCAGCGACTGCGTCGAGTCGACCCATTTGCGAAGCGGGGCCACCAGTGCGCGGTGGTCCTCACTCTGCTGCCAGGCGAAGAAGTGTTCGGGAGTCTCCCATTCGCTGGTGATGACCCACTGGCGGGAGTCGTCAACGGGCTCTCCCAGCCTCTCGATGATGTGACCGGGAGTTCCGGCGACGGATTTCCGGAGCTTCTCGTACATCTCCAGGAATCCTTGCTCGCCGCCCTCGATCACACGGACCGCGAAAACCACGGACAACCTTTCGGCCATCTGGCCGTTCTGCACAGTGCCCATGTCTCCTCCTGATGGTGAGATCTGGCAGGACACGCTTTCTAAGGACTCATGGCGCCAGTAGCCACGCAACTCCAATGGGTGCACGACCCAGTGGGGACAAGGGCTTTCCCTTACTGGTTAGACCGTCCGAGTGAGTACGGAAGGCCCCCTGGGCGGGGCGGATTTGAGCTGGGCCGAACGTGCTTACGGGTGCGGGGGACGGCCCGTCGATCGAGGCCCTTCAGGCGATCGGAACCCGGTTGTAAGCCGTTGGGGGCACATTCCCCGGCGCATCGGGAGGACACGTTCCCGCGCATGCGACGACGTGATCAAGAGGGCGTATGAACTGCTTACCGCTCGTGGTGTACAGGCGCGGGCATTCGGCAGTTCCTCGACCACTCCCGGGAGTCGTAGATGTCCGTAGCCGCATCCCCAGGAGGGCCGGATCCCGCGCTCGGCAGGGCGCGCTCCGTTCCCCGGACCCGGACGCTGTCCCGGTCCCGGGGCTACGTGTCCTGGCTCCTCGGAGCGCTCCTGGTCCTGGGGCCGGTCCCGGCGGCGGTGGCGGCCCCCGCCGACCCGAAGCCGACGACGACCGGACCGACGAGGGCCGAGGCGACGACGGCCGAGAAGAAGGCGGCCGAGAAGAAGGCGGCCAAGACGGACGCGTCCAAGGCGGACGCTGCCACGACGACGAAGCCGAGCGCGGAGAAGCCGAGCGCGAAGAAGCCGAAGCCGCGGCCCAAGGCCGCCGCGCTTCCCCTCGACTGCTCGGGCAACACCATCTACGCCCTGCAGAACGGCGCCAGCGCCTCGGACGCCGGCACCCTGCTCGCCCTCAACGCGAGCACCCTCGCCGGTCCCACACCCACCGTGACGGCGACCGTCGTCAGCAAGATCCCCCAGGGCGGCATGACCAACGCCCTCGGGATCCTCCCGGGCGGAACCGGCGCGTATCTCGTCAACCGCACCGGCAACGCGTCGTCCATCGTCGTCCACGGGTACGACGCCGCGAGCGGCACCTGGACCAAGTACGCCGGGACCACCCCCGGTGACGGCGTCGTGGTGGTGGCCGGCGCGATCGACCCGGCCAGCCGCATCTACTACTACGCCGCCCTCGGCACCGGCACGACGACCACCCCGGGCAAGGTCTCCGTCTACGGTTTCAACACCCAGACGAACACCGCGATCCCCGGCGTGATCGCCACCTTCGACCTGCCCATCACCAGCCGGTTCAGCGCCAACGGGGACATCGCCTTCGACGCGTCCGGCAACCTCTACATCGTCACCTCGGCGAACAGCTCCAACAACGCGGCCATCGGCGTCGTGCCCGGACCGCTCCCCACCACCGGCTCCGCCACCGGGGTCGCGCTGACCGACACGCTGCTGACCACCATCAACAACCCCCAGCAGCGTCAGTACAACGGGATCGCCTTCAACAACAACGGCGAACTCTTCATCGAGTTCAGCTCACCCGCACCGTCCACCGCGACCTTCCTGCAGGCCGTGAACCCCAACAACGGCGCGCTCATCGGTCAGGCGAAGCAGCTTTCGGACACCACCTTCGCCTCCGTGGACCTCGGTGCCTGCTCGACCAATCCGACGCTGACGCTCCAGAAGAACATCGCCGGCCGGTTCGCCACGTCGACCACCTCGAACGACCAGTTCGAACTGTCGATCACCGGCGGCGGCATCAGCAGCGGCAACACGGCCACCACCACCGGCAACACCACCGGCGTCCAGTCACCGGCCGCCGGACCCGTCATCGGCGTCGCGAACACGACGTACACGCTGACCGAGACCGCCGTGTCCGGCGGCAGCCTCGACAACTACACGTCGACCTACGCCTGTGTCGACACGGCCAACGCCGACGCACCCGTCACCTCGGGCACGGCCACCTCGTTCGAACTGCACTTCCCCGCCACCCAGCAGGGGGCGAACAGTCCCCGCATCCTGTGCACCTTCACCAACACACCCGAACCGGCGGCCCCTTCGCTGACGTTGGCGAAGTCGGTGGAGCCGGTGTCGGTGACCGCGGCGGGGCAGGTGGTGACGTACCGGCATGTGGTGACGAACACGGGCAATGTGACGTTGTCGGGTGTGGCGGTGAGCGAGACGGTGTTCTCGGGGACTGGTACGGATCCTGAGGTGTCGTGTCCGGGGACGTCGCTGGCTCCGGGGCAGTCGATGGAGTGCACGGCGACGTACAGCGTCACGCAGGCGGATGTGAACGCGGGGGAGATCGAGAACACGGCCGAGGCGACGGGCACTCCGCCGTCGGGCCCGGCGGTGACGGACACCGCGAGCGCGTCCGTGACCGCCCAGCAGACCCCGGTGCTGTCACTGGTGAAGACCGTCGTCGGGGACGGCGGCCCCTTCCGTTCCGGCGAGATCCTCACGTATTCGTACCTGGTGCACAACACGGGCAATGTGACACTGTCCGCCGTCGACGTGCGCGACACCGTGTTCACGGGGTCGGGCCCGGACCCGGAGATCTCGTGCCCCGACACGGTCCTGGCTCCCGGTGAGTCCGTGACCTGTACGGCGACGTACACGGTGACGCAGGCGGACGTCGACGCGGGCGAGATCGAGAACACGGCGGTGGCGACGGGCACTCCGCCGAGCGGTTCTGCGGTGGACTCGAACGAGTCGTCGGCGATCTTCACCCCGCAGCGGAATCCGGCCCTGTCGCTCGTGAAGTCGGCGACCCCGCCGGCCGTGACCGCGGCGGGCCAGCAGGTGAACTACTCGCTGGTGGTGACCAACACGGGCAACCTGACGCTGTCCGCCGTGGGGGTCACCGAGTCCGCGTTCAGCGGTACCGGCCCGGCGCCGCAGATCTCCTGTCCCGGTACGGCTCTCGTCCCGGGCCAGTCGATGACGTGCACCGCCCCTTACACGGTGACGCAGGCGGACATCGACGCCGGGGAGGTCGAGAACACGGCCGTCGCGACCGGCACCCCGCCCACGGGACCCGCCGTCACGGCAACGTCGGACGAGACCGTCACCGCCGACAGGAATCCTTCGCTGATGCTGGCGAAGTCGGTGGAGCCGGTGTCGGTGACCGCGGCGGGGCAGGTGGTGACGTACCGGCATGTGGTGACGAACACGGGCAATGTGACGTTGTCGGGTGTGGCGGTGAGCGAGACGGTGTTCTCGGGGACTGGTACGGATCCTGAGGTGTCGTGTCCGGGGACGTCGCTGGCTCCGGGGCAGTCGATGGAGTGCACGGCGACGTACAGCGTCACGCAGGCGGATGTGAACGCGGGGGAGATCGAGAACACGGCCGAGGCGACGGGCACTCCGCCGTCGGGCCCGGCGGTGACGGACACCGCGAGCGCGTCCGTGACCGCCCAGCAGACCCCGTCGATCTCGCTGGTGAAGACCGTCGTCGGGGACGAGGGGCCGTTCCGGGTCGGTGAGGTGCTGACCTACACCTTCGTCGTCACCAACACCGGCAATGTGCCGCTCACCGCCGTGAACGTGACCGACATCGCGTTCTCCGGCTCGGGACCGGCGCCGGAGGCGTCGTGCCCGGGCACGGCACTCGGCCCGGGTGTCTCGATGACCTGCACGGCGACCTACACCCTGACCCAGGCCGATGTCGACTCCGGCTCGGTGACGAACACGGCACGTGCGACGGGCACTCCGCCCTCCGGGCCTCCCGAGTCGAGCCAGTCCTCCGCTCTCTTCACCCCTCAGGTGAATCCGGCCCTCGCACTGACGAAGTCGGCCGAACCGGAGATCGCGACCGCCGTGGGGCAGCTCGTCTCCTACGACTTCGAGGTGACCAACACAGGGAATGTGACGCTGAGCCAGGTCGAGGTGACCGAGACGGCGTTCTCCGGGTCGGGACCGGCTCCCCAGATCTCCTGCCCGGGCGGATCGCTCGCCCCGGGAGCGTCGGCGCAGTGCACCGCGTCCTACGTCGTCACCCAGGCCGACTTCAACGCGGGCTCGGTGACCAACACCGCACATGCGACGGCCGTGCCACCGAGCGGCCCCGCGGTGACGACGCCCCCGGCCAGTGCGACCGTCACGATGGAACAGGCTCCGGCCCTGACCCTGGTGAAGTCCGCCTCGCCCACCGAGGTGACGGACGCCGGGCAGGAAGTGGACTACTCGCTGCTGGTCACCAACACCGGCAATGTGACGCTGACCGCCGTGGACGTGGCCGAGACCGCGTTCACGGGATCGGGGGCCAACCCGGCGGTGTCCTGCCCGCGCACCACGCTGGCGCCGGGGGAGTCGATGCGGTGCACGGCGACGTACACCGTCACCCAGGCCGACATCAACGCCGGCGCGGTGACGAACGGAGCGCTCGCCACGGGCACCCCGCCGACCGGTCCCGCGGTGACGGCCACCGCCACGGACACCGTGACCGCTCATCAGGTTCCCGCGCTGTCGCTGGTGAAGACGGTGGCGGGGGACGGCGGTCCGTTCCGCTCGGGTGAGGTGCTGACGTATTCGTACCTGGTGCGCAACACGGGCAATGTGACGCTGTCCGCCGTGGACGTGTCGGACATCGCCTTCTCGGGTTCCGGCACGGCCCCGGAGATCGAGTGCCCGGACGGCGCGCTGGCCCCTGGTGCGTCGGTGACGTGCACGGCGACGTACACGGTGACGCAGGCGGACGTCGACGCGGGGCAGATCGAGAACACGGCGGTGGCGACGGGTACGGTGCCGGGCGGTTCGTCCGTGGACTCGAACGAGTCCTCGGCGGTCTTCACCCCGCGACGCAACCCGGCGCTGTCGCTGCTGAAGTCGGCCTCACCTCCCGTCGTGACCGCTGCCGGCCAGCGGGTGGACTACTCGCTGCTGGTCACCAACACGGGGAACGTGACGCTGTCCGACGTGGACGTGGCCGAGACCGCGTTCAGCGGTTCCGGCTCCGCTCCCGAGGTCTCGTGCCCCGACACGACCCTCACCCCCGGTGAATCGATGACCTGCACGGCCGAATACACGGTGACGCAGGCCGACGTGAACGCCGGAGTCGTCGAGAACACGGCCGTCGCGACGGGTACCCCGCCCACCGGTCCCGCCGTCACGGCCACGTCGAACGAGACCGTCACCGCCGACCGGCTTCCCGCCCTGGCGCTGGTGAAGACCGCGACCCCCTCCGTGGTGACGGCCCCGGGTCAGCGCGTGGACTACCGCTTCGTGGTCACGAACACGGGGAACGTGACGCTGTCCGCCGTGGACGTGTCGGAAACGGCGTTCACCGGATCGGGAGCGGCGCCGCAGGCGGACTGCCCCGAGGGCGGGCTGGCCCCGGGGCAGTCGAAGACGTGCACCGCCTCGTACACCCTCACCCAGGCGGATGTGACCGCCGGAGCGCTGACGAACGCGGCTCTCGCCACCGGGACCCCGCCCACCGGGCCCCCGGTGACGGCCACCGCGAGCCAGACGGTGATCAGCACGTTCGCCCTGATCGCGGACCTGACCGTGGCGAAGACGGCATCCCCGGCCACGGTGACCCGTCCCGGCAAGACCGTGGACTACACCTTCGTGGTGACGAACACGGGGAACGTCGCACTGGCGAACGTGACGGTGAACGAGACCGCGTTCACCGGATCCGGCCCACGGCCCGACATCTCGTGCCCCGGCACCGCCCTCGCGCCGGGTGAGCGGATGACCTGCACGGCGGACTACGAGGTCACCAAGGAGGACATCCGCGCGGGCTCCGTGAGGAACACGGTCACGGCCACCGGCACACCGGCCGGCCTTCCCCCGGTGACCTCGCAGCCGTCGAGCGCCACGGTGACCACCTCCGGGCATCACGGTGCGGTGCTGAAGCTGAAGAAGTCGGCCTCACCGAGCAAGGTCACCCGGCCCGGCAAGCGGGTCGAGTACCGCTTCGTCGTCGAGAACACCGGCACGCAGGCCCTGACCGATGTGCGGGTGGACGAGACGGAGTTCACCGGGAAGGGCCGCGATCCCGAGGTCTCCTGCCCCGGCACCTCCCTCGCGCCGGGTGAGCGGATGACCTGCACGGCGTCCTACGAGGTCACCAAGGGCGACATCCGGGCGGGCTCGGTGAAGAACACGGCCACCGCGACGGGCACGCTGCCCGGAGGCTCCGAGGTGACGTCGAACCGGTCGAGCGCCAAGGTGACCACGTCGAAGGGCCACGGCGACCACGACCACGATTCCCACGACGACGATTCCCACGACAAGAAGCGGCCCGACCACCACCGGCCTTGACACCACGGCCTGACCACCACCGGCACGGACAAGGGCCGGGTCCTCGACACACGTCGAGGACCCGGCCCTTGTCCGTCCCGTCGCGGCCCGGGCGGCCTGACACGGCGGCGAAGACGCCGTGTCAGGGCCGGGCCCGTCAGCCGTTCAGCGCCGCCGTCACCACGGACCGGGCCTCCTCCTGTACCTGCGTCAGGTGTTCGGCCCCGAGGAAGGACTCGGCGTACACCTTGTACACGTCCTCGGTGCCCGAAGGGCGTGCGGCGAACCAGGCGTTGGCCGTGGTCACCTTGATGCCGCCGATGGCCGCACCGTTGCCCGGAGCGTGCGTGAGCACGGAGGTGATCGGTTCTCCGGCGAGGGTGTCGGCCGTCACCTGATCGGCGGAGAGACGGCCCAGTACCGCCTTCTCCTCGCGGGTCGCGGGGGCGTCGAGGCGCGCGTACGCGGGCGCGCCGAACCGGTCGGTGAGAGACGCGTAGTGCTCGCTCGGCGTCCGCCCGGTCACGGCCAGCATCTCCGAGGCGAGCAGGGCCAGCAGGATGCCGTCCTTGTCGGTGGTCCACACCGAGCCGTCACGGCGCAGGAAGGACGCCCCGGCGGACTCCTCGCCGCCGAAGCCGATGGTGCCGTCGGCCAGCCCGTCCACGAACCACTTGAAACCGACCGGTACTTCGACCAGTTCACGGCCGAGGTCGGCCGCCACCCGGTCGATCATCCCGGACGACACCAGCGTCTTGCCGATGCCGGTTCCGGCCGGCCACCGGTCCCGGTGGTCGAAGAGATAGGCGATGGCGGTGGCGAGGTAGTGGTTGGGGTTCATCAGCCCGCCGTCGGGGGTGACGATGCCGTGCCGGTCGGCGTCGGCGTCGTTGCCCGTGGCCACCTGGAAGCGATCGCGCCCCTCGATCAGCGACGCCATCGCGTACGGGGAGGAGCAGTCCATCCGGATCTTGCCGTCCCAGTCCAGCGTCATGAACCGCCAGGTGGGGTCGGTGTGCGGGTTGACGACGGTCAGATCGAGGCGGTGCTCCTCGGCGATGCGGCCCCAGTACGCGACGGACGCGCCTCCCAGCGGATCGGCGCCGATGCGCACTCCCGCGGCCCGCACGACGTCCAGGTCCAGCACGGACGGCAGGTCGCGCACATAGGCGCCGAGGAAGTCGTACCTCCCGGTGGTCGGCGCGGCCAGCGCCCGGCTCCAGGGCAGCCGCCGTACGTCCTTCAGCCCGCCGGTGATGATCTGGTTGGCACGCTCCTGGATCCAGCCGGTGGCCTCGGAGCCGGCGGGCCCGCCGTTCGGGGGGTTGTACTTGAACCCGCCGTCGGCCGGCGGATTGTGCGAGGGCGTGACCACCACGCCGTCGGCCTGGCCGGAGTCGCGCCCGCGGTTGTGCGCGAGGATGGCGTGCGATACGGCCGGGGTGGGGGTGTAGCCGTCGGCGGCGTCGATGAGCAGGGTGACCCCGTTGGCCGCGAAGACCTCCACGGCGGTCACCCGGGCGGGCTCGGAGAGCGCGTGGCTGTCGGCGCCGAGGAACAGCGGCCCGTCGGTGCCCTGTTGGGCTCGGTACTCGCAGATCGCCTGGCTGGTCGCGGCGATGTGGTCCTCGTTGAAGGCGGTGGCGAGGGAGGACCCCCGGTGTCCCGACGTGCCGAAGGCGACACGCTGGGCGGGGTCGGCCGGATCGGGGTGCAGGGCGTAGTACGCGGTCACCAGCCGAGCCACATCGATGAGGTCCTCCGGCCGGGCCGGCTGTCCCGCGCGCTCGTTCGGCATGCGCCCACTCCTTCGCGTCACTCGGTGCGATCAGTGCACGAGTCATGATCGCCTGTCGGTCGTGTTTCGTCCGGTTGCCCCTCCGCGGGACCCTCCGGTGAAGCCTCCAGGCAGACATGCCCACCGTGGGCACGTACACCCGTGGCGGGTGGCGGTTCTCCCGGGCCGGCCGCCGGCCCCGGGACCGGTCAGGCGCTCTCGTCCGTCGCCCGCAACTGCGAGGTATTCAAGGGTTGTTGTGAGAACTGGTGGAGCACGGGGCGTTGACCAGTGCGCATGCGGCTGCCAGACTCGCGGGGCGGTAATTGGTTTAGACCACCTCCGTTATCCGTGTGTGCCCATTGGAGACACCATGAGAACGAGCAGGATCGCGTGGGGCGCCCCGCTCGCGGCCGCGTTCACCGCCGCCGCCCTCGGGCTGGGCGACCTGACACCGCCGTCCGACGTCGCGCCACTTCCCGTCGCCTCGGCCCTTCCCGCCGTCGTACCCACTCCGCAGTCCCTGGCCCGTGCCGGCGAGGACATCGTTGTCACCCGCCGGGTCGTCCTCGTCGCCGACGAGGACACCGACCCAGCTGCCCGCGCCCGTCTCGTCGAGGTCCTCAAGGCCCACGGCGCGGCACGCGTCGACGTCACCGCCCCCCTCAAGTCCGCCCCGGCCTCCTCGCGGGATCTCACCGTGCTGCTGGGACCGGCGTCCCGGCCGGACATCGCCGCGGCTCTGGGCGCCACGCGCGCCCCGGCACAGGCCGAGGGCCATGCGATCCGGGTGGGCGCCGGCCGGCACGCTCCCGGCGTGGTGGCCCTCGGAGGCCATGACGCCGCCGGGCAGTTCTACGCGGTGCAGACCCTGCGCCAGCTCTTCCGTCCCGCCACGGGACCCCGCTGGAAGATTGCCGGCGTCCGCGTCAGCGACCATCCCTCCATGGCCCTGCGCGGGACGATCGAGGGCTTCTACGGGCAGCCCTGGACCCACCAGGAGCGCCTGGACCAGATGGACTTCTACGGCGACGTGAAGGCCAACACCTATGTTTACGCGCCCAAGGACGACCCGTACCACCGCGGCAAGTGGCGGGACCCGTACCCGGCGGACAAGCGATACGAACTCGGCGAACTCGTGCGCCGCGCCGGTGAGAACCACGTCCGGTTCACCTTCGCCGTCTCTCCCGGCGAGTCGATCTGCTACTCCGACCCCGCCGACCGCGAGGCGCTCAAGGCCAAGCTCCAGGCCCTGTACGACCTCGGCACCCGTGCGTTCTCCATCCCGCTGGACGACATCAGCTACACCAAGTGGAACTGCGAGGGCGACGCCACGAAGTTCGGCGCCCCCGGGCGTGCGGCCGCCGCCGCGGCACAGGTCGATCTGCTCAACGACGTCCAGCGGAACTTCATCGCCACCCACGAGGGCGCCCAGCCCCTCCAGATGGTGCCCACCGAGTACGGCGACCTGACCGACACCGCGTACAAGCAGACCATGCGGGCCGAACTCGCCCCCGAGGTCGTGGTGATGTGGACCGGCACCGACGTCGTCCCGCCCAGCATCACCAACGCACAGGCGGACGCGGCGTCCACGCTCTTCGGCCGCAAGGTGTTCGTCTGGGACAACTATCCGGTCAACGACTTCGGCAACACCAGCGGCCGACTGCTGCTCGCCCCGTACGACAAGCGCGAGGCCGGTCTGTCCGAGCATCTGAGCGGCATCGTCGCCAACCCGATGAACCAGCCGTACGCGAGCAAGGTCGCCGTCTTCGGCGCCGCCGACTTCGCCTGGAACGACCGCGCGTACCGGGCGGCTTCCAATCGGTCGCGGGCGATGTCCTATCTCGCGGGCGGTGACCGCAGGGCGACCGAGGCCCTGCTCGTCCTCGGCGACCTCGAACATCTCGCGCCCACCTTCGGCTCCACCCCCTGGCAGAGCCAGGCACCGCGGCTCGCCGCCGAGGTCTCGGACTTCTGGGCCGCCTGGGACGGCGCCGACCGGGACAAGGCGATCCGTTCGCTGCGCGGCTACGCACAGGAGATCCAGCGTGCGCCGGCCGTCATCCGCGGCGGCGCGGTGCAGCGGGGGTTCGTCGCCGACGCCGGCGCCTGGCTCGACGCCACCGAGCTGTGGGGCCGGGCGGCGGTGAGGATGATCGACGCCCTCGCCGCCAGGAACGACGGCGACAAGGGCCGGGCCGACAGCCTGGTGGCCGAGTCCCGCGCGCTCCAGAGCCGGGCCAGGGCCGTACGGACCGTCCCGGCCCGCAACACCTGGGGCGAGGTCCAGCCCAAGGTCGGGGACGGCGTTCTCGACGCGTTCCTGGCGCAGGCCGACGTACGGATCAGCCTGTGGGACGTCGCCGGAGGCGGCCACAACCTCGCCCTCGCCGGTACCGCCACCGCGTCCGGTGTGGAGCAGGACCTCGACCGGTTCGCGGCGGCCAAGGTCAACGACGGCGACCCCGGCAGCCGCTGGGCGTCCGGATACAGCGACGACTCCTGGGTGCAGATCGAGCTGCCGGCCCCGGCGCGTGTCGCCGCGGTCACCCTCGCGTGGGAGTCCGCCTGCGCGTCGGAGTACGCCGTGCAGACGTCGACCGACGGGACCGCCTGGACGACCGTCGCCACCGAACGTCCGGAGTCCTGCGGCAACGACGTCGTGCGACTGCCCTCCGGGAGTGAGCCGGTCCGCTACGTCCGGATGCAGGGAGTCAGGCGCGCGACGACCTGGGGCTATTCGATCTACGAGTTCGGCGTCCACGGCGCCGTCGATCCGGGTGATCGTGGCCGGTGACGGAGCCGGGTGATCCGGCCGGATGATCAACGTGCCGGTGGCCGTCGACCCGCGGGTCGGGCACGGCCACCGGCCGGAGCGCGTCATGAAGAGCCAGAGCGCATCATGAAGAGATGGCGAAGGCGACGATCCTGACCGTCGACGACGATCCAGGGGTCTCCCGGGCCATCGCCCGCGACCTGCGGCGCCAGTACGGCGACCGGTTCCGGGTCCTGCGCGCGCCCTCGGGTGACGAGGCCCTCGAAGCCCTGCGCGAGCTGAAGCTGCGCGGTGACCCGGTGGCCGTGATGATCGCCGACTACCGCATGCCCGCGATGAACGGCGTGCAGTTCCTCGAAGCGGCCATGGACCTGTTCCCCCGGGCGCGGCGGGTGCTGCTGACCGCGTACGCCGACACGGGGGCGGCCATCGACGCGATCAACGTGGTGGACCTCGACCACTACCTCCTCAAGCCCTGGAGCCCACCGGAGGAGAACCTCTACCCCGTCCTCGACACCCTGCTGGACCTGTGGGACACGGCCCCCGACCCGGACGCTCCCGAGACCCGCCTCGTCGGCCATCGCTGGTCGGCGCCCTCCTTCGCCGTGCGGGAGTTCCTCGCGCGCAATCTCGTTCCCTACCGGTGGATCGCCGCCGACGAGCCCGAGGGCACGGAACTGCTCGAAGCGGCCGGCCTGACCGCCGCGGACGTCCCGCTGGTGATCACCACCGACGGGAAGGCGCTGCACGCCCCCACCGAGGCGGAACTGGCCGAACGGGTCGGCCTGAACACCAGCCCCGCGTCCGACTTCTACGACGTCGTCGTCATCGGGGCGGGCCCGGCGGGCCTGGGAGCCGCCGTCTACGCCGCCTCGGAGGGCCTGCGCACCGTGCTCGTCGAGCGCAGCGCGACCGGCGGACAGGCGGGCCAGAGCAGCCGCATCGAGAACTACCTGGGCTTCCCCGACGGGGTGTCCGGAGCGCAGCTGACCGACCGGGCGCGCCGGCAGGCCGCACGCTTCGGTGCCGAGATCCTGAGCGCGACCGAAGTGGTGGCCCTGGAGGCGGCGGGAGCGGGACGCGTGCTGCGTTTCGCCGACGACACCTCCATCGGCGCGCACACCGTCGTCCTGGCCACGGGTGTCTCCTACCGCCGCCTCGCCGGGGCGCACCTGGACTCCTTCAAGGGCGCGGGCGTCTTCTACGGATCCGCCTCCTTCGAAGCCGCCAACTGCCGGGGCGACGACGTGTACATCGTGGGCGGCGCCAACTCGGCGGGCCAGGCCGCCGTCTACTTCTCGCGCTACGCGGGGGCCGTCCATCTGGTGATCCGCGGCCCGGACGTCGCCCGGTCGATGTCCCACTACCTGATCCAGCAGATCCAGGCCGTCCCCAACATCCGCATCCGCACCTGCACCGAGGTGATGGCCGGCGACGGCTCGGATCACCTGGAGAAGCTGACCCTGCGCGACAACCGCACCGGAACCGTCAGCACCGTCGACGCCTCCTGGCTGTTCGTGTTCATCGGCGCCGAGCCGCAGACGGACTGGCTGGACGGCCTGGTGGCGCGCGACGGCCGCGG
Source organism: Streptomyces sp. NPDC091376 (assembly GCF_044757085.1). Taxonomy (NCBI): domain Bacteria; kingdom Bacillati; phylum Actinomycetota; class Actinomycetes; order Kitasatosporales; family Streptomycetaceae; genus Streptomyces; species Streptomyces sp. NPDC091376. The sequence goes on from NZ_JBIVUF010000005.1 coordinate 90,967, forward strand.
ATTCGTCCTCACCGGACCGGATCTGCCCGCGGCGAGCAGCCGGTCGCCCCGGTGGCCGCTGACGCGCGCTCCGTACCATCTCGAAACCAGCGTCCCCGGAGTGTTCGCCGCGGGGGACGTACGCGCCGAGTCGGTCAAGCGGGTCGCCTCGGCGGTGGGTGAGGGAGCGATGGCCGTCACCCTCGTACACCGCTACCTGGAGGCGCAATGACCGCCTCGACGTCCCGGAGCGCGCTGAGCCCGGACGAACTGCGCACCCTCTTCCTCTTCGAGGCGCTCGACGACGAGAAGCTGTCCTGGCTCGCCGAGCGCGGACGGGTCGAGGTGCGGGACGCGTCGACCGATGTGTACACGCAAGGCGAGAGCGCGACCTGCTTCTTCGTGCTGCTGAGGGGCGCGGTCGCGCTCAGCCGCCATATCCACGGCGACGACATCGAACTCAGCCGGACGGACCAGCGGGGCGCCTACGGGGGCGCCACCCAGGCCTATCTCGGCGACCGGGTGGACCAGGTCTACTCCCACTCGATGCGCGCGATCACCGACGCGGAGTTCTTCGTACTCCCCGCGGCGGAGTTCGCCACCGCGCTGCGCACCTGGTTCCCCATGGCCCTGCACCTCCTGGAAGGGCTGTTCCTGGGGACACGCGCCATCGACGTGATCGTCGGCGAGCGCGAACGGCTCCTGGCGCTCGGTTCGCTCACCGCCGGGCTGACCCACGAACTCAACAACCCCGCCGCCGCGGCCGTCCGGGCCACCGACACCCTGCGTGACCGGGTGGCCAGGATGCGGCACAAACTGGCGCTGGTCGCGGACGGCCGGATCGACGGCACACGCCTCCATGAGCTGGTGGAGATGCAGGACGCCGCGGTGCGGCGGACGCTCCAGGCACGGAAGCTGTCGGCGATCGAGGCGGCGGACGCCGAGGACGAACTCGGCGACTGGCTGGAGAACGCCGGTCTGGACAACGCCTGGGACATCGCTCCCGTCCTGGTCTCCGGCGGCATCGACCCCGCCTGGCTGGACGAGGCCACCGAGGGGCTCACGGACGAGAACCGCCTCGCGGCCGTGGGCTGGCTCAGCTACACCGTGGACACCGAGCTGCTCATGGGGGAGATCGAGGACGCGGTCCGGCGCATCTCGGGACTGGTCGACGCGGCACGGCAGTACTCCCAACTCGACCGCGCCGCGCAGCAGCCCGTGGACATGCACGAACTCCTCGACGCCACCCTGGTGATGTTCCGGGCGAAGATCCCCGGCGGTGTCCAGGTGGTGAAGACGTACGACCAGGACATGCCGCACGTCCTCGCCTACGGTGCGGAGCTCAACCAGGTGTGGACCAACCTGATCGACAACGCGCTCGCCGCCATGGGCGACAGCGGTACCCTCACGCTCGCCACCTGGCACGACGAGGACTGTGTGCACGTAGAGGTGCGGGACACCGGGACGGGGATCGACCCCGAGGTCCGGCCACGGATCTTCGAACCGTTCTTCAGCACCAAACCGGTGGGCGAGGGCACCGGGCTGGGACTGGACATCTCCTACCGGATCGTCGTCGACAAGCACGGCGGAGACATCCGCGTCGAATCCCGCCCCGGCGACACACGCTTCCGCGTCTCCCTGCCCCTCGCCCGGCACGCGGCCGCCGAACCGTCCTGAGAGCCGAGAAGCCCACACATGGCGATCACCTGCGCGTGGCGCGAGCCTGGGGAGGAGGGCCCTTCGGCGAGCACCGGCGGCCGGAGCCCCGACAGCAACCGAAATCGACGACCGAGAGCGATCGAGGAGCGGCGCCATGGCGGACGACCGGATTCCCGGGATCGACCCCACCTCGCACCCCAGCGGCGACGGCTGTGCCGAGTGCCTGGCGGGTGACGGGCCGGGCTGGTGGATGCATCTGCGGCGGTGCGCCGAGTGCGGGCACATCGGCTGCTGCGACTCGTCCCCGTCCCAGCACGGCACCCGCCACGCGGTCGCATCGAGCCACCCGTTCCTCACCAGCTTCGAACCGGGCGAGAACTGGTTCTGGAACGCGCAGACCGAGGAGTACTTCGAGGACGGCCCCAAGCTCGCCGGCCCCGACTGCCACCCGCTCTCCCAGCCCACTCCCGGACCGGCGGGCGCCGTCCCGCCCGACTGGGAGCGGCACCTGCACTGACACTGACACGGTGTGTTCCACGCGGAGGTGACGTCGCCATGGCCCGGCCGATCATCGTGGGGGTCGACAGATCTCCGGAGAGTGTCGCCGCCCTGGAGTGGGCGGCCGAGGAGGCACAGCTGCGCGGAAGGCCCCTCCAGGTGCTGCACGCGTGGGCGTGGCACCCGCTGCCTCCGGCGTCCGTGCCGGCCGGCACCAGCGAGCACGAGTGGGCCGAGGGGGTGCTGAACGAGGCTCTGGAGCATGTTTCCGGGATCTTTCCCGGGCTCCCGGTGGAGGGGGAGCTGGTGTCGGGGGCCGCGCGGGACATGCTCGTGGCGGCCTCGTCGAGGGCGGAGATGCTGGTGATCGGATCCCGTGGCATCGGGACGCTGACCGGCTTCCTCGTGGGTTCCGTGGGCCTCGCCACCGTTGCCCGTGCGGAGCGACCGGTGACGCTCGTCCGCCCGGCCGCCGGCGCGGGCGCGGCGGAGACCGCCGGTGGCGGGGCGCCGCCCGTCGTCGTCGGGCTGGACGCGGCCCATCATGTCGACCCGCTGATCGAGTTCGCCTTCGAGAGCGCCAGGGTCCGCGGTCTCGCCCTTCGGTTCGTGTACGCCTTCAGTGCCCCGACCATCCATGAGCGCCTGGCCGGTGACCTCGAATCGCCCTACGGCCATGTGCTCAGGCAGGAGCGGGAGCAGGCGCTGGAGGCCGCGCTGAGCGGCTGGCGCCACAAGTACCCGGAGGTCGCGGTGGCCGAGGCGGCCGTACCGGGCAAACCGGCCAGGGTGCTCCTCGAAGCCGCGCGGGAAGCCCGCCTGCTGATGCTCGGGCGGCCGCGGCGCCCCGGCCGTCCGGGGACGCACGTGGGCCCGGTCGTCCATGCGGCGCTGCACCACGCCCCGTGCCCCGTGACTGTGGTACCCCACGACTGATCCACGCTGCGCGCCTGTCACTGTGGTGCCCCACGATTCATCCGGACTTCGCGCCCGGCGGGAATGGAGCGCCGGTCCGCGTTGTCGAAGACTCCGGGGGTGTCGGGAGTGCTGGGCCGGTAGGGGGCCGGCGAGGGGCTGGGAGAGGGGCAGCATGCTGGAGGCGGTGGGCCTTTCGGCCGCCGAGACCGAGGTGTACGGCGCGCTCGTCGTCGCCGTCACGTCGTCGGCACGGGAGATGTCCGCGACGACGGGCCAGGACGAGAGGAGCGCGGAACGGCTGCTTCTCGCGCTGGAGGAAAGGGGCCTGGCCCGCGGGGTGGAGGACAGCCCGGGGCGTTACGCGGCCAACCCGCCCGATGTGGCGCTCCTGCCGCTGCTGGATCGTCGCGCGGACGACCTCGACAAGGCCCGCGCCGCGGTGAACGAGCTCATGGAGAACTACCGCCGTAGCGCCTGGAGCCGTGACGCCGGCGAGGTGATCGAGATCATCAGCGGGGCCGGGGCGCTGCGCCAGCGACTGCGGCAGGTGCAGGACAGTGCCCGCCACGAGCTGCTGTGGTTCTGCAAGGCGCAGTACGTCGCGATGCCGTCCGGCACGAATCGCTCGGAGTTCGACGCACTGGCCCGGGGGGTGGGCTACCGCGTGCTGTACGAGCAGGCGTTCTTCGACGACTCCGGCTCGGTTGACAACGTCGTCAGGGCCGTGCGCGCCGGGGAGGCCGCCCGCGCGGTGCCCGCGCTGCCGCTGCGGATGGCGATCGCCGACCGGAGTCTGGCCATCTGCCCCCTGGCGCCGGACGGTCCGGCAGGCAATCCGCGTGACGTGAGCACGGCCGTCGTCCGCGGCAGCAGCCTGGTGGAGGCGCTCGTCGCCCTGTTCGAGCGCTACTGGGAGGTCGGCGCCCCGCTGCGGGTGACCCCGGAGGGCCAGATCGGCGGGACCGTTCTGTCGGCGGACTCAGCCGCGCTGACCCCGGAGGACCAGCACCTGTTGTCGCTGATGGTCGCCGGCATCACCGACGATTCGATCGCCGGGCAGCTCGGCGTCAGCAAACGCACCGTCCAGCGGCGCATCCAGGGTCTGATGAACCTCGCCGGTGTCGCCACCCGGATGCAGCTCGGCTGGCATGCCGCGCGCCGCAACTGGCTCTGAGCATGCGAGATGCGGCCGGCGAATCCGCCGGCCGCACCCCTCCGGGCGGCTCCGTGATCTCCCGCCCCCACGCGGGTGATCACGTCACCCACGCCGCCCGGGGCCTTCGGCTACCGCACGCCGAACGCGCGGACCACCGTCTGGTCGACGTCGTTGCCGCTGCCGTCCCAGGCCTTGACGCGCAGGGAGACGGAGTCCGCGTGGCGGAGCACGGAACGGTCCAGCCGCACGTCGTACGTCCCGTTCCCGTTTCCGATCTTCGAGACCGGCACCTGGACCCAGTGCGCGCCGTCGTCCGTCGACGCCCAGACGCGCATGCCCGCGATGCGCGCGCCCGTCCAGCCGTCCTGATGACGCGCCGTCACCCGGAACTTCGCCGACGACGAGCCGTCGATCTCGTTGCGGATGTCGACCGGTACGTCGTAGTCGAGCATGACCAGCGGCATCAGCTCCCGCTCGCCCGCCGCGGGCGGCGCCGACCGGAACGACCACGAGGTGTCGGTCCGCGTCGAGTTCGCCCAGGAGGGCGAGGTGCGGGAGGTCTCCAGCCGCAGCCGGTAGGAGCCCTTGTCGGACCCGGCGGGGAAGGCGCCCCACGGCCGGGCCTGGTCCGCGACCTCGGTGCCGTCGCGGTAGAGCCGGGTGCGTACCGTGTCGGTCTCGTCGTCACCGGCGAAGGCGTAGTGCCCGTCGCCGTCGGCGAACTCCGCGAGCCGCAGGTCGAAGGTGTCGGCCGCCCGCACCGAGCGGAAGCCCGGGTTCCCGGCCGGTGCCGTCGGCCGGACCACCGATCCGTACCAGTCCTCGCGCAGCCGCTGACCGGCGGCGTACTGGTGCAGCCCGCTCGTCATCCCGCCGCCGAGGGAACCCCAGGTGTTCCATGGGGGCTTGTGCGTGACCCTCTCGAGCCACACGGTGTCGCCCGCGCTGACCGTCTCCGTCCGGGTGGACGGCAGCTTCACGTGTGCCTGGGCGTCCAGCGAGAACGACGTGCCCTGCCAGGGACGCCAGGCGAAACGCTGCTCGCCGGTCCAGCTCTCGGCACCCGGCCGGTGGTAGCGGGCCTCGACCGTCGCCGTCGGAGTGTCGGTCACCTGGTAGGAGAGCCGGGACCGCACCGCTTCCTTCTCGACGAGCGCCAGGTCGTAGAGGTACGGGCTGGAGGACGTTCCCGACAGCTCCAGCGTCGTCTCCCGGTGTCCCTGCCGCTTCAGCCATGCCGCGAGTGCCTCGCCCTGCTCCTGCGGGACGCGCATGGTGATGAGCGGGTCGCGCTCGCCTCTCGGGTCCCACGGCTGCCACACGGGCCCCGGGAACTCGTTGATGATCATCAGGGCCGCGGCCCCGGTCTTCGCCACGGCCGCCACCTGGTCGGGGAACGCGCCGGTGGTGCGCATCAGGACCGCTTTGCCGCGCAGGTTCTTGCCCGGCAGCGACTCGGGCTCGACGAGGACGAGGGGCAGCCTGCGGGTGCCGTCCACAGCAGGCGAGTAGTTGAACAGCACCGGGTTCAGCTCGGGAGCCCCCGTCCCTGGGACCCGGGCCATCAGCCGGGGCGCGACCATCCGCCACCGGGAGTAGAACTCGAAGGTCCCCTTCGCGGCCCGGGCGGTCGGAGTGGCGAACACCGTGCGGACCGAGTCGAACTCCACCGTCGTGCTGGCGATCTTCCGGGTGCCGACGGCCCGGTACGCCCCGAAGTGGATCATTCCCTGCTGTTCGGACGCCTTGGGCGTACGGACCTCGATCGGCTTCGCCGTACGGGCGTCGAGGACGACCTCCATGTCCCGGTCGAGCTTCAGCTCGGGCCGCAGCACCTGGGTGAGGTTCCAGCCCTTGACCGTGTCGCCCGGCACCAGCGCCTTGAGGAAGTAGGTGTCGGCCGGGAGCGTCACCTCGACCGTGCCGTCCCGGGTGAACGCGAACAGGTCGTAGCGGTGGTCGGAGCCGTACATCTCGAGGACCGGCACCGCCGCGGGGAGACCTTCACGGTCGGTGAAACGCAGCGTCAGCTTCCGCATCGCGCCCCTGACCGTCATCGAGACAGCCGTGTGCACGGCGGCCGTGCCGTCGTCCGGAGTCGCCGTCAGATAGCCGGAGTAGCGGCCCAGCGGCAATCCGGCGGCGCGAGCGGTCACCGGCACCCGCACCGTCTCGCCCGGGGCGACGGTGACCGACGACGAGCCCGCCGTGAAGGCGCCCGTCGGCGCGGCCGTACCGTCGTGGTCCTTGACCTGCAGCGACAGCGCCAGCCGCACCGGCAGCTCCGAGACGTTCGTGTACGAGACGTCCCGCGTCACACCGGCGCCGTCGGGCTCCTGGATACCGAGGTTCACCGTGCCGGTGGCGACGACACCGCGGCCGAAGGCCCCGGCCACGTCCAGCCGGCCGCCGCCCTGCTCGTCCACGCCCTGACCCGCGACCGTCTTCGACGAGCCCACGAGCGCGTTCTTGATGGCCTCCGGCGTCCACGCCGGGTGGCGCTGCGCCAGCAGCGCGGCCGCACCGGCGACATGCGGAGTCGCCATCGACGTTCCCGACGCGGCGGTGTAGAGATCGCTCTCCGGGCTGCCCATGAGCGTGCCCGCCGCCCGTGCCGCGACGATGCCGACACCCGGCGCCGTCAGGTCGGGCTTGACCGCGTCGGCCGCGCCGACGGGGCCGCGGCTGGAGAAGTCGGCGAGCGAGTCGTCACGGTCTACGGCGCCCACGGTCAGGGCGCTCGGGGCCGTGCCGGGCGAGCCGACCGTCTGCGTGCCCGGGCCCTCGTTGCCCGCCGCGACGACGAACAGGGCGCCGGTCTCCTCGGTCAGCGCCTCCACGGCCGTGACCAGCGGATCGTCGTCGGACGCCGGGCCGCCGAGGCTCATGTTGACCACGCGTGCGCCCGAGCGGGCCGCCCACTCCATGCCGGCCAGCACGTCGGAGTACGAGCCCGAACCGGTGTCGTCCAGCACCTTGCCGATCACCAGATCGGCATCGGGCGCGACGCCCTTGCGGGTGCCGTTCGCCCCGGCGCCCGAACCGGCGATCGTCGCCGCCACATGGGTGCCGTGGCCGACGAGGTCGCGCGTGCTGTCACTCGCGCTGAAGTTGCGTGTCTCGCCCACCCGGCCCGCGAGGTCGGGATGGGCGGTGTCGATGCCCGTGTCCAGAACGGCGACCTTGACGCCCTTGCCGGTCACGCCGGTCTTCCAGACCTCGGGGGCGCCCACCTGCGCCACGCTGCGTTCGAGCGAGACCTTCACCTTGCGGTCGAGCCAGATCTTCTCCAGGCCGCCGGCCAGCCGGGGCGCGGTCGAGCCGGTACGGGCCTTCTGTGCACCGCGCGCGCCCGCCGCCTGCGAGTCCTCGTCCGGTGTGCCCCTGACGGCCTTCCAGAAGTCGTCGAGTTCACCCTTCGCCGCGTCGACCGCGACACCGTCGACGCTGTCGAGCACCCGCCGGCGTTCCACCCCGGCCGGCGCCTGCTGCGCGGAGAGCCGGGCCGACGCGCCGTAACGCAGCAGCAGCGGCAGCCGCTTGGCGTGGGAGTCGTCGTATCCCTGCTCGATCAGGCCGGTGACGTCGAAGAGCGCGGCGTCCAGCTGCCCGGAGGACAGGTACGGGACGGCGTTCACCGGGGTGACATGGATCCGGCCGTCGACCTCACGGGTGCTGAAGCCTCCGTTCCGGCGGCCAGGTGCCGGAAGGACACTGGCCACTTGGCGGCCGTCCGCGTAGCGGCTGACCGTGACACGGTCCCCGGTGATCAGTGTGACCGTGTGGACGGAGGAACGCTGGTCTCCCGACGGCGCGGCTCGGCCCGGTCGGGGCTGCTGCGCGGCGCCGGGTGCGGCCGTGCCCACCAGGACGGCCGTGAGGGCGGCGATCGCCACCGAGCGGTGGCGCGGCGAGCTCGTGGCGAGCCGCAGCCATCTGTTCGTTGATCTCATGGACGGAAAGAGTGGCGGCGCGGGAGCGGCCAGTCAGCCACTGGTGCCTGTCCACCCCGCGCCAAGTCACCTTTACGCCATGTCGACGGACACCTCCTACGAACCGACCCTGCGTTTGTTCCACACGTCGAAGCCGACCGCCGCCAGCAGCACCAGCCCCTTGATCACCTGCTGGTAGTCCGTGCCGACGCCGACCAGCGACATGCCGTTGTTCAGCACGCCCAGCACCAGCCCACCGATGACCGCGCCCAGCACGGTGCCGACCCCGCCGCTCATCGAGGCTCCGCCGATGAACGCCGCCGCGATGGCTTCGAGTTCGAAGTTCACGCCCGCCTGCGGGACGCCGGCGTTCAGCCGGGCCGCGTACACGACTCCGGCCAGGGCGGCGAGCATGCCCATGTTCATGAAGACGAGGAAGGTGACCCGCCTGTCCTTGACACCGGAGAGCTTCGCCGCGGCCTGGTTGCCACCGAGCGCGTAGACGTGGCGGCCCACGACCGCGTTGCGCATCACGAAACCGAAGCCGATGAGCAGCGCGGCGAGCAGCAGGAGGACCACGGGCACGCCCCGGTAGCTGGCGAGGGTGAGCGTGAAGGCGAGGACGGCGGCGGCCATCGCCACGCATTTGGTGAGGAACAGCGAGCGTGGCAGGACGTCGAGTTCGTAGCTCTGCTGCCGTCGGCGGTCGCGTACCTCCTGGGCCACGGCGAAGACGATCAGCGCCAGCCCGAGCAGCAGCGTCAGATTGTGGTAGTTGGTCTGCGGACCGACCTCCGGGAGATAGCCGGTGGAGATCTCCTGGAAGCCCTCGGGGAAGGGGCCGAGGGAGCGCGACCCGAGCAGGATCTGCGTACCGCCCCTGAAGAGCAGCATCCCCGCCAGTGTCACGATGAACGACGGGATGCCGACGTACGCGATCCAGAACCCCTGCCAGGCGCCGGCGGCCGCCCCGATCGCGAGCGCGATCACCAGGGCGAGCACCCACGGGACGTCGTGCTCGACCATCATCACCGCGCACGCGGCCGAGACGAACGCCGCCAGCGAGCCGACCGACAGATCGATGTGACCGGAGATGATGACGATCATCATCCCGATGGCGAGGACCAGGATGTAGCTGTTCTGGAGGACCAGATTGGTGACGTTGTTCGGCTGGAGCAGCACGCCGTCGGTCCAGATCGCGAAGAGCGCGACGATCAGCGCGAGCGCGATGAGCATGCCGTACTGGCGCATGTTGCGGCGCATCGCGTCCAGCAGCAGGCCGGCGATCGCGGTCCTTCCCGGTGCCTCGGAAGGGGGCGCGCCGTGCGGAGTCTCGGTGGTGACCGGGCCCATTTCTGTTACCTCTTGTCCATGGTCATATGGCGCATCAGCACTTCCTGGGTGGCCTCGGCCCGGGGGATCTCACCGGTGAGGCGGCCGGCGGCCATGGTGTAGATGCGATCGCACATCCCGAGCAGCTCGGGCAGTTCGGAGGAGATGAAGACGACGGCCTTGCCCTCGGCGGCGAGCCGGTCGATGACCGTGTAGATCTCGTACTTCGCCCCGACGTCGATGCCGCGCGTCGGCTCGTCGAGGATCAGCACATCGGGCCCCGCGAAGATCCATTTACTGAGGACGACCTTCTGCTGATTGCCGCCGGAGAGCCGGCCGACCTGCTCGAAGACGGTCGGGGCCTTGATGTTCATGGTGCGGCGGTAGGACTCGGCGACCCGGGTCTCCTCGTGCTCGTCGACGACACCACGCCGGGACACCTTGGGCAGCGCGCTCATGGTGATGTTCCGGCCGATGGTGTCGATGAGGTTGAGGCCGTAGTGCTTGCGGTCCTCCGTGACGTACGCGATGCCGTGTCCGACCGCCTCGGGGACGGTCCGGGTACGGATCTCCCGGCCGTCCTTGAGGACGGTGCCGCTGACGCCCCGTCCGTAGGAGCGTCCGAAGACGCTCATCGCGAGTTCGGTGCGGCCCGCGCCCATCAGTCCCGCGATCCCGACGATCTCGCCCCGCCGGACCTGGACCGAGACACCGTCGACGACCTTGCGCTGCTGGTCGATGGGGTGGTGCACGGTCCAGTCGCGGACTTCGAGCGCCGGATGCGCCCCGGTGTCACCCTCGTACGGAGTCCGCTCGGGGAAGCGGTGGTCGAGATCGCGCCCGACCATGCCCCGGATGATCCGGTCCTCGGTCGTCGAGTCGGCGCGCACGTCCAGGGTCTCCACGGTGCGGCCGTCCCGGAGGATCGTCACGGAGTCCGCGACCCGCGCGATCTCGTTGAGCTTGTGCGAGATGATGATCGAGGTGATGCCCTGATGCTTCAGCTCCAGGATGAGACCGAGGAGTTTCGCCGAGTCCCCGTCGTTGAGCGCGGCGGTCGGCTCGTCGAGGATCAGCAGCTTCACCTCCTTCGAGAGCGCCTTCGCGATCTCCACGAGCTGCTGTTTGCCGACGCCGATGTCGGCGACCCGCGTCTGCGGATGCTCGTTCAGCCCGACCCGCTTGAGCAGTGCCGCCGCGTGCTTCAGTGTCTCGTTCCAGCTGATCACCCCGCGCCGTGCGTGCTCGTTGCCGAGAAAGATGTTCTCGGCGATCGACAGATAGGGGACCAGGGCGAGTTCCTGGTGGATGATGACGATGCCGCGCCGCTCGCTCGCGCGGATGTCCTTGAAGGCGCAAGCCTCGCCCCGGAAGCGGATCTCGCCCTCGTAACTGCCGTGCGGATGCACACCGCTGAGGACCTTCATCAGGGTCGACTTGCCCGCGCCGTTCTCCCCGCAGACGGCGTGGACCTCGCCCTCGGCGACGGTGAGGGTGACGTCGGAGAGCGCCCGGACCCCGGGGAAGGTCTTGACGATCGAGCGCATCTCCAGGACGGGCGCAGTCACTTCAGGTCACTCGCCTCGATGTAGCCCGAATCGACCAGGACCGACTGGTAGTTGGTCTTGTCGACGCTGACCGGGTCGAGGAGGAAGGACGGCACGACCTTGATCTCGTTGTTGTAGGTCGTGGTGTCGTTGACCTCGGGCTTCTTGTCGTTCAGCACGGCGTCGGCCATCTGCACGGCCTGCTTGGCCAGCGCCCGGGTGTCCTTGTAGACCGTCTGCGTCTGCTGGCCCGCGATGATCGACTTCACGGACGCGACCTCGGCGTCCTGGCCGGTGACCACGGGGTAGGGCTTGGCGGCAGTGCCGTACCCGTCCGACTTCAGCGCGGACAGGATCCCGATCGAGATGCCGTCGTAGGGGGAGAGGACGGCGTCCACGGAATCGGAGCCGTATGCCTTCGTGAGCAGGTCGTCCATGCGCTTCTGGGCGGTGCCGCCGTCCCAGCGCAGGGTGGTGACCTGCTCCAGCTTCGTCTGGCCGCTCCTCACGACGAGCTGCTTGCTGTCGATGTACGGCTTGAGGGTCTTCCACGCGCCCTGGAAGAAGTAGCGGGTGTTGTTGTCGTCGGGCGAGCCGGCGAACAGCTCGATGGTGAACGGCCCCTTCTTCGCCCCGTCCTTCAGCCCGAGCTTGTCGACGATGTACGTGGCCTGGAGGACGCCGACCTTCTCGTTGTCGAAGGAGGCGTAGTAGTCGACGTTCGGCGAGCCGAGGATGAGCCGGTCGTACGAGATCACCTTCACGCCCTGGTCGGCGGCCTGGCGCAGGACGTCGGACAGCGCCCGGCCGTCGATCGCCGCGACCACCAGCACGTCCACACCCTTGGTGATCATGTTCTCGATCTGCGAGACCTGCTGGTCGACGTCGTCCTCGCCGTACTGCAGATCCGTCTTGTAGCCGAGCTTCTCGAACTGCTCGACCATGTTCCTGCCGTCCGCTATCCACCGCTCGGACGACTTGGTCGGCATGGCGATGCCGATCGTGGAGTCCTCGGCGGACTTCTCCTGCTTGCTGCCGCCCGTGCCGCTCTGGCCGCAGGCGGCCAGAGCGAGGACGAGAACGGAGGCGGTGAGGGCGGTGGTCGCGGCTCGGTACGTACGCATGGCGTTCAGTCCTTCTCGGGGAGGGTGACGGGGAATCGGTGGAGCTCGCCGGGCAGGCGGGAGCCGAGCGGGGACATCCCGCCGTCGGCGCCGTGCCGGGCCAGCAGATCGAGGACGAGCCGCCCGCGCCGCACCCGCTCCCGGGCGGTGGCCAGCGCGATGTCGCGCAACTGGGCCCCGTACGGGTAGATGCCGGGGGAGCGGGACAGGCCGAACTTCAGGTAGAGCGGTGCGCCTCGCCGGATCAGCTCGGCCGCCTCGTACATCCGGATGTAGCCGCCGAGGTCGTCGGGGGCCTCGACGTAGAGGTCCATGGGGGCGCGGCTGACCCGGCGGATCTCGGTGAGATGGTCGAGGGTCAGGTCGGAGGGGATGTTGAGGGAGTCGGCGCCGAGCCGTTCGTGGACGGCGTACGAGGCGGGATTGACCGGGCCGATCAGCGCCGACACCTTGAAGGTCGTCTCGGCCGGCACGACGCCCGAGACCCGCAGCCGGTGCAGCGTCCACAGCACGCCCTCGTCGGCGACGAGCAGGCAGCGTACGCCCAGTTCAACGGCGCGCAGGGCGTCCTCGACACAGCCGGCGAGCGCGTCATGGCCACGGGAGCGCAATCCGGCGCCGCCCGAGTCGGTACGGGTCGCGGCGCCGATGTCCCAGGTGCCGCGCGGGCCGGTGAACAGGCAGAGCTCGATGCCGTGTTCGGCGCAGGCTTCCACCATCTCCGTGATCTCGGCGTCCGTGAGCATCCAGACCCCGCTGCCCTGACTGACCCGGTGCACCGGCAGGTCGTGGCGAGCGCTCTCCTCGAGGACGACGGCCAGCGCTTCGGGCCCCTCCACGGACGGGATCTCGGTGCGCCAGGTGCCGCCGTCGGGGAAGGCGTGGGGTGAGGTGTCGGCGGGGTCGTTGTCCGGCGCGGGATGGCCGATCCGGGCGAGCGCGTCGGCGCCGGGGCGGCGCGGGGTGAGGGAGGGGGCTGTCACGGGACTCCTATGTTCGATATCTCGGACATGGTTCGGATCGTCGAGGGGGCGGCGGTACGGAGTCGTCGCAGGCCGCCGTGCCGCGCGGACGGGACGCGCCGCGCGGACGGGACCTACGGGCGCAAGAGCACCTTCCCCGCCTTCGGGTCTCCGCTGCCGACGAGGGCGATGGCCTCGTCGAACCGCTCCAGCGGATACTCGTGCGTGATCAGCGGAGCCGGATCCAGCAGTCCGATGCCGAAGGCACGTACGGCGTCGGCCCAGGCGGACGACGACGCGCCGAAGACGCTCCGTACCGTGAGCTGGCTCAGCGAGAGCCGGACGGGATCGATCCCCGCGGCCCCCGGCGCGAACATCCCGGTCAGGACGACCCGTCCGCCCCGGCGGGCGAGCAGGCACGCGTCCTGTGCGGTGGTCGGCGCGCCCGCCGTCTCCACGACCAGGTCGTACCGTCCGGCGTGTGCCACGGCCTCCTCGGGGGCGCGCGCCTCGTCCGCGCCGAAGCGCAGCGCCTGCTGGGCGCGGGTCTCCCGTGGGTCGATCGCGGTCAGCACGGCGGGGGAGTGCGCGGCGAGGAGCTGCACGGCGAGCAGGCCGAGCGTTCCCGCGCCGACGACCGCGATGCGCTCCCCGGGCCGCGGTGCCCCTGCCCGTACCGCCGCGGCGATCACCGCGGCCGGCTCCAGCAGGGCGGCGGCCCGCAGGTCCGCGTCGTCGGCGAGCGGGTGCAACAGCCGGGCGGGAACGGTGAGATGGTCGGCGAAGGCGCCGGGCAGGGTGAAGCCGGTCTCGTCGTATCCGCTCGTGCAGAGATTGGTGTCGCCCTCGCGGCACCGCTCGCAGACTCCGCACGCGCGGAATCCCTCGGCGACCGTCTTCCGTCCCGCCAGGGCTGGATCGACCCCCTCGCCCACCGCCTCGACCGTTCCGGACCACTCGTGGCCGGGCACCACCGGGTAGCGGACGTAGTCCGCGTCGCGACGGCCCTGGTACACCTCGCGGTCGCTCATGCAGATCCCGGCGGCGGCGACCCGGATCCGCACCTCGCCCCGCCCCGGTTCCCGCCTCTCGCGCCGCACGAACCGGAAGACGCCCGGCTCGTCGACGACGATCGCGCGGCTCACTTCGGCGCCCTCTTCTCCCAGCCGTCGGCCCACAGGTCGAACCGCGCCTGCTGCTGGGGGAACTCGGCCGCGGCGTCCTCGTCGAACTCGACGCCGAGGCCGGGCGCGTGGGAGACCTCGAAGTAGCCGTCCACGACCTGGGGCGCCCCGCGCACCACCTTCTTGATCTCCGCGTCCGCGAAGTCGTTGAAGTGCTCCAGGATCTTGAAGTTCGCTGTGCAGGCGGCGAGTTGAAGCGAGGCGGCGGTCAGGACCGATCCGCCGACGTTGTGCGGGGCGACGAGCACGTAGTGCGTCTCGGCGGTCGCGGCGAGCTTGCGCGCCTCCAGGATGCCGCCGATGTGGCCGACGTCGGGCTGGATGATGTCGGCGGCCTGCGACTCGAACAGCTCGCGGAACTCGATCCGGTCGTGGACGCGCTCCCCGGTCGCGATCGGCATGTCCACCTTGGCGGCGACCTTCTCCAGCGCCTTCAGATTCTCCGGCGGCACCGGTTCCTCGAGCCACGCGGGCCGGAACGGGGCCAGCTCGCGAGCCAGGCGCACGGCCGTCGCGGGTGAGAAGCGGCCGTGCATCTCCAGCATCAGCTCGGTCTCCGGCCCGATGGCGTCACGCACCGCCTCGATCAACGACACGGCGTACCGGGACTGTTCGTGGTCGAGCTCGAAGTGACCCGTTCCGAACGGGTCGATCTTCAGCGCCCGGTAGCCGCGGGCGACGACCTCCTGGGCGGCCTTGTGGTACGCCTCCGGGGTGCGCTCGGTGGTGTACCAGCCGTTCGCGTACGCCTTCACACGGTCCGTGACCCTGCCGCCGAGCAGCTGCCACACCGGTACGCCCAGCGCCTTGCCCTTGATGTCCCAGCAGGCCATCTCCACGACCGCGACACCGGACATCACGATCTCGCCGGCGCGTCCGAAGTCGCCGTACTTCATGCGGCGCACGAGATCCTCGACCGCGAACGGGTCGGAGCCGGCGATGTGGTTGGCCTCGGCCTCGCGGAGATAGCCGACGAGTGCGTCGGTGTGGCCGAGCATGCGGGTCTCGCCGACCCCGGTGAGGCCCTCGTCGGTATGGACGAGGACGTAGGTGAGGTTTCGCCAGGGAGTCCCGACGACATGCGTGCTGATTCCCGTGATACGCAAGGCAGTTGCCCCTCGGGTTGTTCGAAATTTCGTCACACGTTCGAAATCGTGGCGCGACCGTATTCAGGCAGGCGGAGGGGTGTCAATGGTTCACGCAGAAGGTCTGCCGGACCGGGCCGTTGCCCGTCGAACAAAGCTGTGCGTACCCTGTGTTCGCGATACCGGCCACTGGTCGGGGTTTCGAACAAGCGGGGCGGAGGCCGACCATGGGACGACTGGTACCGGCGGTGACCAGAGCACTGGACATCCTCGAGCTGTTCCTCGAAGGCGACGGCACGCTCTCCGCGCCGGACGTCATCCGCAGGCTCCAGCTGCCGCGCACGACCGTGCACGAGCTGCTGACCACCCTCGCCGCCCGCTCCTACGTGGTGCCCGTTCCCGAACAGCCCGGCCGCTACCGCCTCGGCGTCCGCACCTACCAGCTCGGCAGCCGGTACGCGGAACAGCTCGATCTCGCCGCCGAGGGACAGCAGGTCGCCCGGGAGATCGCCGACACCTGCGGCGAGACCGTCCATGTCGCCGTCCTCGAGGACACCGACGTCATCTACATCGCCAAGGTCGACTCCACGCACGCCGTGCGCATGGTCTCGGCGGCGGGCCGGAGACTGCCCGCGCACTGCACCTCGGTCGGCAAGATGCTGCTCGCGAGCCTGCCCGAGCCCGAGCTCGAAAGCCGCTTCGCGGGCCGGGAGTTCACCTCGATGACCCCCAACAGCATCACCGACCCGGACGTGCTGCGCGAAGCCCTCTCCGGCATCCGGGCCCGCGGCATCGCCGTCGAGCACCAGGAGTCCAACCCGGACGTCAGCTGCGTGGCCGCTCCCGTACGCGACAGGGCCGGACGTGTCGTCGCCGCGCTCTCCATCTCCGTACCGATGATCCGCTGGAGCGACGCGCGCGAGTGCGAGCTGGCCGAGCTGGCCGCCAAGGGCGCCGCCGACCTGTCGGTGCGCCTCGGCCACCGGAGCGCCAGATGAAGCCGGTGAGGCCGATGCGGTACGAGGTCGCGGTGCGGGAGCGGGCGTCGCTGGGCGAGGGCCCCACCTGGGACCCGGCGACCGGCCGGATCATCTGGGTCGACATCCTCTCCTCGCGCATCCACACCTACGCCCCGTCGAACGGGCGCCGCACAGTCATGACCGCCGAGCAGCACGTCGGCGCCGCGAAGCCGCGCGCCGGCGGCGGGCTCGTGGTCAACCTCAGGGACGGCGTCGGACTCTACGGCCCCGACGGCGAGCCCTTCCGCTGGCTGGTCCACGATCCGCTGCCCGGCCGCCGCGGCAATGACGCCGCCGTCGCCCCGGACGGATCGCTCTGGGCCGGCACCATGCGCTACGACGAACGCCCGGGCGGCGGAAGCCTCACCCGTGTCGCACCGGACGGCACGGTCACGAGGCAGCTCGCGGACGTGGCCGTCAGCAACGGCACGGGCTGGAGTCCCGACGGCCGGCTGATGTACTACATCGACAGTCCCACCCACCGGATCGACGTCCTGGACCACGACGGCGAACGCGCCCTGAACCGACGGGAGTTCGCCCGCGTCGAGAGCGGCGCCGGATTCCCCGACGGGCTGGCCGTCGACGCCGACGGCTGCGTCTGGGTCGCCCTGTGGGACGGGGCGGCGATCCGCCGCTACACACCGGACGGCGCGCTCGACCGCGTCGTCGAACTGCCCGTACGGCGCCCCACCGCGTGTGCCTTCGGTGGCCCGGAGCTGCGCGATCTCTACGTCACCACGGCCCGCACCGGCCTGGCCCGGCCGCATCCGCTCTCCGGCTCGCTGCTGGTCCTGCCCGCCGCGGGACAAGGGCAGCCCGGCAGGCCCTTCGCCGGCTGAGCGCGGCGCGCGGGCGCGTGCCCCGCGCCGTTCCCCTCAGCCCGGCGGCTCGGTCCGGTCGCGCGGGTGAGTCGTATCTCACCCGGGGGCACGACTTGTCTGTGCAACGAGTTGCATAGAAAGATCTGATCCTGGCGCCCAGCCCTCGACGCCGAGCCGGAAAGGCGGACCCCCCGTGGCCGACCAGCTGCTTTTCAACCCGCGCACCTACGACCCGGAGCACTTCGACCCCGAGACCCGCAGGCTGCTGCGTGCCACCGTCGACTGGTTCGAGGACCGCGGCAAGCGCAGGCTGATCGAGGACTACCGCTCCCGTGCCTGGCTTGCGGACTTCCTGGCCTTCTCCGCCAAGGAGGGGCTGTTCGCGACCTTCCTCACCCCGGCCTCCGCCGCCGAGGGGAACGCGGACAAGCGGTGGGACACCGCCCGCATCGCCGCCCTCAACGAGATCTTCGGCTTCTACGGGCTCGACTACTGGTACGCGTGGCAGGTCACCGTCCTCGGTCTCGGCCCCGTCTGGCAGAGCGAGAACGCCGAGGTCCGCCGCCACGCCGCGGAACTCCTCGCGCAGGGCGAGGTGTTCGCCTTCGGCCTGTCCGAGAAGGCCCACGGCGCCGACATCTACTCCACCGACATGCTGCTGGAGCCCGACGGCCGGGGCGGCTTCCGCGCCCGCGGCTCCAAGTACTACATCGGCAACGGCAACGCCGCGGGCCTCGTCTCCGTCTTCGGCCGCCGCACCGACATCGAGGGCCCGGACGGGTACGTCTTCTTCGCCGCCGACAGCCGGCACCCGGCGTACCACCTCGTGAAGAACGTCGTCGACTCCTCCAAGTACGTCAGCGAGTTCCGCCTCGACGACTACCCCGTCGGCCCCGAGGACGTGCTCCACACCGGCCGCGCCGCCTTCGACGCCGCCCTCAACACCGTCAACGTCGGCAAGTTCAACCTCTGCACCGCCTCCATCGGCATCTGCGAGCACGCGATGTACGAGGCCGTGACCCACGCGCACAACCGGATCCTCTACGGCCGCCCCGTCACCGCCTTCCCCCATGTGCGCCGTGAGCTGACCGACGCGTACGTCCGTCTCGTCGGGATGAAGCTGTTCAGCGACCGCGCCGTGGACTACTTCCGCTCCGCGGGACCCGACGACCGCCGCTATCTGCTGTTCAACCCGATGACGAAGATGAAGGTGACCACGGAGGGCGAGAAGGTCATCGACCTGATGTGGGACGTCATCGCCGCCAAGGGCTTCGAGAAGGACACCTACTTCGCGCAGGCAGCCACCGAGATCCGTGGGCTGCCCAAGCTGGAGGGCACGGTCCACGTCAACCTCGCGCTGATCCTCAAGTTCATGCGCAACCACCTGCTGGACCCCGCCGAGTACGCGCCGGTCCCGACCAGGCTGGACGCGTCCGACGACGCGTTCCTCTTCCAGCAGGGACCGGCCCGCGGGCTGGGTTCCGTACGCTTCCACGACTGGCGCGCCGCCTACGACGCCTACGCGCACGTGCCCAACGTCGCCCGGTTCCGCGAACAGGCCGACGCCCTGTGCGCGTTCGTCACCACCGCCGCCCCGGACGAGGCGCAGAGCCGCGACCTGGACCTCCTCCTGGCCGTGGGCCAGTTGTTCGCGCTCGTCGTCCACGGTCAGCTGATCCTGGAGCAGGCGCACCTGACCGGCTCGGACGAGGATGTGCTGGACGAGCTGTTCGCCGTGCTCGTACGTGACTTCTCCGAGCACGCCGTCGAGCTGCACGGCAAGGACTCGGCCACCGGGGACCAGCAGCGCTGGGCCCTGGCGGCCATCCGGCGTCCGGTCGTCGACGAGGACCGTTCGGCCCGGGTGTGGGAGCGCGTCGAGGCGCTGTCGGGAGCCTACGAGATGGCGCCGTAGCAATACGGCGGCCCGGTCGTCCGCCCGCCCCGACCACGTACCGCGGTATCGCGGTACGTGGTCAGCCGGCGGCGAGGACTTCGTGGGCCGCTCGCTCGCCCGAGCGGACCGCTCCCTCCATCAGCCCGTGCATGAGCGTCGCCGACTCCGTACCGGCCCAGTGGATCCTTCCCGCCGGTTCGCGCAGCGCGCTGCCGTAGTTCGTCAGGGCGCCGGGCGGGAAGTGGGCGACCATCCCGCCCAGCGACCAGGGCTGGTCGGACCAGTCGGTCTCCAGGTACGCGGAGGGCCGGCGCGCCTTGGGACCGAAGCGGTCGGTGAGCGCGCGCAGCCACACCTCCCGCCGCTGCCCGGGATCCAGGCGGCCGAGCCGCACCGCCGCGTCCCCGTAGGCGTAGCTGCTCAGTACGCCTGGGCGTCCCGAACGGGGAGTCTGGTCGATGGTGATGCCGACGGGCGACAGAGGCGCGAGCGTCTGCCCCGACAGCCCCTGGTCCCGCCAGAAGGGTTCGGGGTACGCCGTGATGACCCGGATGATCGCCCCCGGCACCACCCGTTGGCGCAGATGGCTGTGGGCCGCGGGCAGTGGCGGGTCGAACGAGATCCGTCCCGCCAGCGCGGGCGGCGTGGCCACGATGACACGCCGTGCCCGCACCTCGACCGTGTCGGAGACGACCCGGGCATCGGCGGCGCTCCGCCCGATCCGCCGGACCGGGCTGGACAGGCGCACCGCCGCGCCCAGCTGCCCGGCCATCCGGCGGGCCAGCTCGGGAGCCCCGCCGTCCACCAGGTGCGATTCCGTCCTGCGGGAATCGGTGTAGTAGCCGAAGCCACCACCGCCCCGCGCCAGGACGAGTGCGCCCAGCAGCGAGACCTCCGCCGGATCGGCGCAGAACAGCAGGTTCATCGTCGATCTGAGGAGGGTGTGGGCGGTGGCGGAGGGCACGTTGAGCGGGTGGGACAGCCACTGCCCGAGGGTGCGGGCGTCCCACGCCCGTGCGTGCCGCGCCTCCCACGGGGCGTCCGCCGGGAGCCGCCGTGCCATGAGGTTGAGGCGCAGCAACGCCACCCCGAGCGTGGCGAGCGCCGCCGGGCCGGTCTTGGGGACGGTGCCCCGGTAGTGGTGGTTGACCCCGTCGAGGCGCACGATGTGCCGGCCCTCGTCGTACTGGGGATAGACGTCCAGGCCGACCTCCCGGCACAGCTGGAACATGCGCTCCTGGCCCTTGCCCAGCCAGGTGCCGCCCGCGGAGACCACCGTGCCGTCGGGCATCTCCCGGTTCCAGACCCGCCCGCCCACCCGGTCCCGGGCTTCGAGCACCACGACCTCGCGTCCGGCTGCGGTGAGCAGTCGCGCGGCCGCCAGCCCCGCGAGCCCGGCGCCCACGACACACACATCCGCTGTCATCCGCTCCATGACCGACCTCCTCGGTGCAGCATGGCCCGCCGAGGGCCGCCGCACCCGGTGGGTGGACCGGCCGTGCGCGGCCGGGGCCCGTCCGGGTGACCGCCCGACCGGGAACAGTCGACCGGGAACAGTCCCGCACCCCGATGTGGCTCGCACCTGCACGGGACGGACGCCGGGCCGGACGACGGGCCGCGAGGCCCGCCCCCTCGATCGAGCGGAACGCATAATCGCTTCGCCCGATATGATGCCCTTTGTGATCATGTCCGGATGGCTGCGGCGCCGCCGTACCCCCTACGGCACCCGGTGGCAAGCTGCCCGGCTCTCACCGGTGATCCTCACTGTCGTCGTCGCCGGCCTGGCGTTCTCCACCCCGAAGGAGATCGCCTTCAGCCGCCTCCTGCCGGCCGCACCCGCCCTGGCCGCCGCCATGTGGCCCGTGCTCCCCACGATCGTTCTGGGGTTGTTCTGCCTCATGGTCATGATCGGCCTCAGCTTCGTCTACACCGACCTGGGGACGGCCTACACCGGGGCCGCGATCGTCGCCGTCACCGCGGCCGCCGCGTACGCGAGCCATGTCCGGCTCCAGCGGGAGGAGGCGCTCTTCCACATCCGGCTCGTCGCCGACACGGCCCAGAAGGTGCTGCTGCGCCCCCTGCCCCGCCGTATCGCGCACGTGGAGATCGAGTCCCTGTATCTGGCGGCTCAGGAGCAGGCCCGGATCGGCGGCGACTTCTACGAGGCGGCCGACACCCCCTACGGAGTACGGCTCCTCATCGGCGACGTGCGCGGCAAGGGCCTGACGGCGGTGGGCGCGGCCGCGGCGGTGATCAGCTGCTTCCGGGAGGCCGCGTTCGACGAGCCCGACCTGAGGGGCATCGTCCGGCGCCTCGAGATCAGCATCGCCCGCCACAGTGCCGCGTTCCCCGGCCTGGACCTGCCGGAGCGCTTCGCCACCGCTCTGCTCATCGAGATCCCGCGCGGCAGGGGCCACGTCAAACTGCTCAACTGCGGGCATCCCCCGCCACTGCTCGTCCACCGGGGCGAGACCCGCGTGCTGGACCCCACCGCCGCCTCGCCGCCCCTCAATCTGGCGACGCTCATCGGAGCCCACTACTGGGTCGACACCGTCGCCTTCGCCCCCGGCGACCAGCTGCTGCTCTACACCGACGGCATCACGGAGACCCGCGACCGCACGGGCGAGTTCTTCCCGCTGCCGGACTGGATGCGCAGGCAGGACCCGATGCCGCCCCGCGAGCTGATCGAACGGCTGCACCAGGACCTGCGCCACTTCAGCGGCGACAGGCTCGACGACGACATCGCGGCCCTCGCCGTGCGATCCCGGAGCACCCTCCTGTGACGTCCGGCTCAACCCCTACGGCAGGACGGCCGTGGCGGTGCGCACGGAGCGACGCAGACGGGCGGCGTCCTGGCTGGGCGGTGCGCCGAACTGGCGGCGGTACTCCCGGCTGAACTGGGAGGGGTTGTCGTAGCCGACGCGATGACCGACCCCCGTGATGTCGTTCGGGTGGGTGGCGAGCAGCAGCCGGGCCTCCTGCAGCCGGATCTGCTTCTGGAACTGGATGGGGCTCATGGCGGTCACCGCCTGGAAGTTGCGGTAGAAGGCGGAGACGCTCATGCCGGACCGCTGTGCCACGTCCTCGACCCGGAACGGCTGCGTGTAGTGGTCGCGGATCCACCGCACCGCCCGCGCGACATGGCTGAGGCTGCTGTCGGCGAGTCCGAGCTGTCGCACGATGCCGCCCTGCTCGCCGGTGATCAGCCGCCACAGGATCTCGCGTTTGACGAGCGGGGCGAGCACCGCCTGGTCGCGGGGCTCGTCGAGCAGGCGCAGCAGTCGGACCACCGCGTCGAGCAGGGCGTCCGGCGCGTCGCTGACGGCGATGCCGGGCAGCGCGCCGCCACCCGTGCGCGGCACGTCGCCCGGCCCGGACTTCAGCAGCAGCTCCGCGACGTCGGAGGGGTCCAGCGTGAGCCCGAAACCCAGTGCCGGGTGCTCGGTGCTGGCCTCGGTGAAGTGGCCGGTGACCGGCAGGTCGACCGATGCGACGAGATACTGCCCGGCCCGGTACTCGTAGACCCGCTCGCCCAGTGCGAGGCGCTTGGCGCCCTGGGCGACGAGCGCCAGCACCGTTCCGGAGGTCGAGGGCGACGGCGGGTTCGGCTCGTCGACCCTCGAGATGAGCACGCCGTCGATGGCCGTGGTCCAGTCGGGCCGCGCGTGCCGGACCAGAAGGGTGCGGAGCTCGTCGAGGTGCATGCCTCAAGTGCAGCACACACCCGCTCGTCGGCTCCCGGACAGGAGAGGATCGTGCAAGGTCCAGGGAGGCTGCGCGGGCCCGCGAAGGCTGCTGCCGGCCCGCACAGGCCCGCGCCGCTCAGAGAGCCTTGACCGCCGTCTCGAACTCGCTCACGCGCTGGAGCGCGTCGCCGTCCTTTCCGGCGCTCCTTGCCTCGTCGATGCTCCGACCGAACGACGTCACCTGGCCCTGACCGGGCCGTCCACGTCGCGCCCCGTGATTCACCCGTGTGGCGCGTTTGGGTCGACGGTCCGGGTGACCGTGCCGTCTGATGGGTGTGACCGCAACCGCGTTCGAGCGGGAGGTAGCGATGTACACCATGCGCGCCGAGCACCAGACGACGGAGACCGGACCGCGGCTGCTGTGGCACGTGCTCCACCGCGAGGGCCGGGCTCTGTGCGGCCGGGCCATGAGCGCGAACGCGACCGTCACGGCGGACGACAGCTACGACCACGAGGGCTACTGCACCCCCTGCATGGACGCCGTCGCCGCGGCGACGGCGGCGTCCTCCGGCGGCGTACGGCCTGCGGAGCCGAGGGTATGAGCGGGCCGAGGACCGGCGTACATCCTCTGGGTGCCGAGAGCGCAGGGCAGAGCGCCCCCGCCCGGCCCAGGCTCGTCGACCGCTGGCGACAGACGGCGGACCGCAACCTCACCCCCACCAAGCGGTCGCTGATCGTCACATGGGCCTCGTTCGGCACGACCTGGGGCACGGTGCGGCTGATCACCCACGGCATCCGGGGCGGCTGGCTGCCCTGGGGCAACATCTCCGCCGGCGGCCGTCATCTGCACCACTACAACATCGGCATCGCCACCCTCGCAGCCATCGGCCTGATCGCCGTACGCGGTGACGAACGGGCCGTCGGCCACCCCGGGGTCGCCGCTGCCTACGGAGCCGGAACCGCCCTGATCACCGACGAGTTCGCCCTGCTCCTGGACCTGCAGGACGTGTACTGGGCCAAGCAGGGGCGCCTGAGCGTCGACGTCTCCCTGGGCGTTCTCGCCGCGCTCGGCACCTACCTCACCGCCAAGCCTTTCTGGGACGAGATCGCCAAGGTGACGCGCCACCACATCGCCGCCGTCGCCGAGCGGGACCTGGCGTCGGCCACCTGAGCCACCCCCGGAGGGGTGGCTCGGGCGGGGACTCAGGGGCCGGGCGGCCGGGCTGCGGACCGCGTCAGGGGTAGCTCACCAGATTGGCCACGTTGGTGGACGAGTTGGAGGGACCGCCCCGGTCGTTGATCACATGCCGGATCGTGCCGGTCCCGCCGAGTGAGACGGTCACCATGTTGCGGAAGCGCACGTTCGGGTTGTTGGGTGCCTCGATGGCGTGCTCGGCCGCGACACCCGGGTTGACGTTGAAGAAGCAATAGCTGCCGAGCCCGTACGCCTGATGACTGCTGACGGAGTCGGCCACCTTGTAGGCGGTGTAGCCCTGCGTCGAACCGTTCATCCAGGCAGCCTGGTCGGGCGGGTCGTAGGGCATCTCGTTCTGGTAGAAGTACGTGCGCCCGCCGTTGCCGTTCCAGATCGTCTGGTGCTTCTGGAAGTGCTCGACGAACAGTCCGTACATGGAGACGTCGTCACCGTTGACGATCAGGCCGGTGTCCGCCGTGTTGGTGTTCCAGCCGATGCCGGAGCCGTGGTCGCCGCGCCAGATCCACATGTGGTCGCCGATGACATGGTGGCTGTTGACCACCAGGCTCGTGGTGGCCTTGCCGACGGCGGCTCCGCCCACCCGGAAGTACACGTCGTGCAGGGACGTCGGGTCGGCGGCGTGCGAGGCGGAGGCGCCGGCCGGCCCGATCTCCACCAGGGTGCGGGAATTGACCGTGCCCGCGTCGAAGAGGACGCCGGCGATCTTCACCCCGTCGACGTCGGCGACCGTCATGGCCGTCACCCCGTTGTCCGGAACGAACGTGGCGAGACCCAGGCCCAGTACCACCGTGCCGGGCCGCGTCACCCGCAGCGTCTGGTCCAGGTGGTAGACACCCGGTGTGACCAGCAGGTTCTTTCCCTCGGCGAGCGCGGCGTTGATCTGGGCCGCGGTGGCGCCGGCCTTGACCACGAAGAACCGGTCCATGCCGAGCGAGGTTCCCGCGCTGTTCCCGTTCGCCCATGTGGTGGCCGTCGAGTCGGTCCGCAGGGACGGCACGAAGGCCCGGTAGGCGCCGGAGCCGTCGACGTACAGGAACGGCTTCTCACGGACCGTGGGAGTCCGGTCGACGGTCGTGTACGGCGGATTCGGGAAGGTGTTGCCCGGCACGCCCTGGCTGCCGACGAAGACCATGTTCCAGTTGGAGCCCGTCCAGCTGCCGAGCTGTGAGTTGCGGGTCAGCCACTGCTGCTGGGTGCCGGACCGCACCTGACCGTCGATCTTCGAGTCGGCCATGAAGCCGCCGCTCGACCAACCGCCGTCGCTCAGTTCGAGATTGCCGCGCACATGCATCCGCCGGTAGCCGGACGCCTGCGACACCGCCCAGCGGTCCGTGCCGCCCGGGGGGTTGACCGACAGGTTCTCGGCTCCGCGCCAGAAGTTGTGCGTCGCGTTCTGCGGCGGGAACCAGTCGGCCTCGACATGGACCCCTCCGTTGATCGTCACCGAGTCCGGCGACTGGCCCAGGCCCAGGACCTGGGTGTAGAAGCCGACGTTGACATCGTTGTTGTACGCACCGGGCTTGAACAGCACCGCGTAGCGCTGCGAGCCGAACTGATTGGTCTCCTGCTGCTGGAAGATCGAGTTCAGCCGGCTCTGGATCGATGACGACGGCATCGAGGGGTCGAAGACCACCACATGGGGACCGAGGTCCACATCGCCCGGCTGGGTGCTCACCGGCGTCACCTGGAACCGCTGGGCGGCGGTGCCGTTGCAGGTGTACTGCACCAGCTGAACGCTGTCAGCCGTGGACGCGGACGGCACGTCGAGACACTTGCCGCTGTGCCGGTTGACGAAGCGGAACGCGCCACCGCCCTCGTCCACGGGCTGCCACTGCTGGTTGTCGCCGCCGCCGTACGCCCACAGGTGGACGGCGGCGTTGTCGGCGGTGGACACATCGCTCACGTCGACGACCTGGTCGGGGTCGTTGCGGTTGCCGATGCGGACATGACCGTCGGCGGTGGGGGTCAAGCTCCACTGCTGTGCCGTGGTGGTGTTGCAGGTGTACTGCTGCACCGCGGTGCCGTTGGCGGTCGCCGCCGCACGGGCGTCGACGCATTTGCCGCTGCCGGCGTTGACCACGGTGGTCCAGCCGGTGGGTGGTGCGGCCGCCGGCGCCGTGGGTGCGGCGCCGGCGGGGGAGGGAGGCAGCACGACGAGGGCCGTGCAGACGACGGCCGCGGCGGCGAGTGCCGCGGTCAGAGATCGTGGTGCGAGCACGATGACTCCTGTGGGGGGTTGAAGGGGCCGGGAGCGCGCATGCGAGTCGGCGGAGCCGGAGGCGTCCGTGCGCTCAGCGGGGGTTGGCCGCGTGGGTGAGGGTCTCCCAGGCGACGAAGAGGTTGTTCGTACCGGCCGGGCGGTTCCGCTCGGTGAGGGCCTGGGTGTTGGTCATCGCGATGCCCATCCGGCCGTTCAGCGCGTTGAAGCCGACCTCGGTGACCGGGCCGAGGTGGTCGCGGAGGGTCCCGCCGCACAGCCAGCCCGGGGGTGTCTCGCCGAGCTCGTACTTGGCATGGAGGCCGAGCGCGTGGCGCAGTCTCTCCGCGATCTCCGGGTAGAGGTCCTGGCCCTGGATACGGCTGGTCTCGGCGATGTGCGAGATGGCGGAGAGGCCGTAGCCCGTGTGTGTGAGGTCGCGGCAGGTCTCCTGGGAGAGGCCGTTGACGAAGGTGGTCTGGCCCTGCCAGTACCGGACGATCTCGTCGCGGGTGTCGAGGCCGCTGCCGGGTGCCGTCCTCGGCAGGCTGCCGTCGCCGGTGAGGTAGATGTAGGCAGGGACGCGACCGCGGAACTTGCCGACGGCGTTGTCGTACGCGGCGCGGTCCTCCAGGAAGACCGCGATGCCGATCGCGGCCTCGGTCATGCTCAGTTCCCAGTTGCCGTTCGAGTGGGAGCCGCCTGCCACCTCGGGGAGGTAGACGGTGCGCAGCATGGTCCTGAAGCGGTCGATCCGGTCCTGCGGCCAGCCCGTGTAGGTGTAGCGGATGATCTCGGCGGCCCGTGGCCAGGAGGACCCGGCCCAGCCCGTCTGGAGGGGCGCGTTGGAGTTCGTGTGATCCCTGATCACGGCGGACCAGGCGTCCATGATCTCGATCGCCTTCTGGGCGTAGCGGCTGTCACGTGTGACGTACCAGGCCAAGGACAGCGTGTACGCGGCGATGGCGTCCTCGCGTTCGTCCGTGCAGCCGTTGTTGGGGTTCGAGTACGACCCGCACTCCACGACCGCTCGTGGCTTCGGCACGCGGGACAGCGAGGCGTACTTGCTCGCCATCATCTGGTCGAAGGCGCCCTTCCAGGGCTGTGCCCCGGCGTTCACCTTCTCGCGGGTGAAGTCGAGCTGACCGCGGGAGACCAGGACACCGGGGTGGACGAACGTGGCGGGGGCCGCCTCGGCGCGGTCGTTCGTGGGGCCGGCGATCAGCGCGGCCAGGAGGGTGGAGACCAGCAGGGGTACGGCGACTAATGAACTCTTCCTGATGCGCACCGCACCAGGCTTGTTCCGCTTCTTGGGCATGAGATGGACCTTCGTTCAGGTGGATGAACATAGGGGGTTGGTCGATCGGTGAAACTAAAGGTCTGGACCAGAGGCGTCAAGATGGTGCGCGGGTACTTCTGAAGCACTGCCGAAGCCGGCGTGCCAGGCATGTGTTCATCCATGTGAACCTCGGGGCTTCCGGGTTCTCTTCACAACCTGAACCCGCCACCGGCCTCAGGCGGGCCGCCGGGAGCAGGCGAGGGAGTCGAGCGCCACGGAGTCGGCCATGGCCTGCATGCCCTTGTCGTTGGGGTGCAGATGGTCGCCGCCGTCGAAGGACGGGAGCATGCGCTCGGCGTCGTAGGGGCTGCGAAGGACGCGGTCGAAGTCGGTGACGGCGTCGAACTCCCCACTGGTTCTGATGAACTCGTTGACCTGCCGGCGCACCTCCTCGGCTGCCGCGTCCCATTCGTACCAGCCCTTGAACGGGGCGACGGTCGCTCCGACCACGCACGTGCCGGCCGCGTGCGCGCGGTCGATGATCTCGCGGTAGCCGGCGATCATGTCCCGGGCCGTGACACCGGTGTGCGCCTTGATGTCGTTGACGCCCTCGAAGAGGAAGACGGTGCGGACCCCGGGATGGGACAGCACGTCGCGCTGGAGTCTGTTGACGGCGCTCTGCCCGGCGCCGTCGGCCAGGACCTTGTTGCCGGAGATGCCCTCGTTCGCGACGCCCTTGACCGCGGTGGCGTCGCTCGCCCGCAGGCGCCGGGCGAGGTAGTCGGGCCAGCGGCGGTCGAGGTCGGTCGTGGACTGCCAGCCGTCGGTGATGGAGTCGCCGAGGGTGACGACGGCACCGGTCGCCGGCGCCGCGCGTACGGAGACGGCGTCGAGGTAGTACCAGGAGCCCGTCCGCTCGCTCCAGTTGTCGGCGCTCTCCTGCGCCGTGTGGTCGCCGGTGGCGGCGTACGACGTCTGCATCGCCATCCCGTGTCCGGTGGCCGGCCCGCCGGCGGCCGACACGTACAGGCTGATGACGAGGGAGGTCGCGGCCGGGAGCCGCCCGGGGAGCGGGTCGCTCCGGACGGTGTCCCCCGCGGCGACCGTGACCGACCGGTTGCCGCCGAAGGTCAGCTGCCGGTTGCTTCCGGGGACCAGGGCGGCGCCCTCCTTGCGGACGCCGGCGAAGACGCGGCCGAAGGTGACCGGGCGGTCCCCGAAGGCGTTCGAGAGACGGATACGTGCCCCGGTGCCGGCCGCGCTGGTGCGGACGATCAACCGGTAGCTGCGGTCGGGCACGGCCTCGCCCATCCGGTCGGCACCGGCGCCCCAGGTGACGACCTCCTGCGTCGTGGCGGGGGCGGCGACGCCGGGGGCGGTGAACAGCCAGGCAGCGGCGATCACAAGGGCCGTCACGACGGATGCCGTCCGGCGCATACCGGTCACCGCCCCAGGTCGTGCAGCGTGATGGACCGTCCCGGTGCCAGAGTGACCTCCCGGGCGGAATCCCCGTACGAGACCGTGGTCGTACGGCCGCCGACACTGCGGACCGTGACCCTGGTCGGCCGGCCGTCCTGCCACCGGAGGTCCACGACGAAGCCGCCGCGCACGCCGACACCGGTGACCCGTCCGGATGCGGCCCAGGCGGCGGGCAGGGCGGGCAGCAGTTCGAGGTGGCCCGGACGGGAGTGGACCAGCATCTCGATCATCGCGGCCGGTGTGCCGAAGTTGGCGTCGATCTGGAAGATGCCGCGTCCGCGCTCCACCTCGTAGATGTCGAAGAGGTTGGGAGCGGTGCCGTTGCTGCCGCCGATGGAGGGGCGGAGGTTGTTCACGACGAGCTGGTAGGCCTTGTCGGCGTTCTTCAGACGGGCCCAGCACAGGCTGCGCCAGGCGTTGGCCCAGCCGAAGCTCTCCATGCCGCGGGCGGCCAGCAGGGCGGTGGCGCCCTCGACGAGTTCCTCGGGGGTGGAGCCGTCGGGGCGGATCCGGTCGCCGGGGAAGAGCTGGACGAGCGGGGAGAGGTGCCGGTGGGTGGTCTCGCCGAGGTTGTCCGGGGACATCCACTCCTCCAGCCAGCCGGTCTTCGGGCTGACCCGCGGCAGGTACAGCCGCTGCCGCAGGGTCTCCACGGTCTCCGCGTACGCGCCGTCGCGGCCCAGCACGGAGCACGCGGTGCGGTAGTTGTCGAACAGGGTCCGGACGAGTTCCTGGGCGTAGGTGATGCCCTTGGCGTCGAGCGGGCCGTGCTCGGGAGACCAGTCGCTGTCGGCGATGAGGACCTCTTTCGGGGCCCCCGTCTCCGGGTCCTCGACGGTGGTCGTCAGCAGCCGCGCCTCCCAGAACTCGCACGCGCCCCTGAGCATCGGATGGATTCGGGCGAGGTGGGAGCGGCTCTGGGTGAACTCGTAGTGCTCGAACAGCGAGTTGCACAGCCACGCGTTGCCGGCGGGGTGCCACCACCAGCCCATGCCCCCGTGGATGTTGGTGGAGATCGCGACGGTCCAGCCCGCGATCCTGCCGGTCGAGTTGCGGTAGCGGTTGCGGGGGTCGTTGAAGTGTTCGCGGGTGAGCTCTGTCCAGGACGGCAGCTGGGCGAGGCAGTAGTCGGTCAGGGCGTCGAAGCAGTCGGACAGGGCGGTCCGGTCGGCCATCCAGTAGTTCATCTGGAGGTTGACGTCCGTGTGGTAGTCGCTCATCCAGTCGGGGTCGTTGCCGTCCAGCCACAGCCCCTGCAGGTTCAGGGGGAGGCTTCCGCGGGATCCGGCGATCATCAGATAGCGGCCGTACTGCAGGTAGGCGGCCTCGAGTTCGGGGTCGGGGTCGGGGTCCGTGGCGCGAGCCCGGATCCGCTCCCAGGTGTCCATGGCGCGCTGCTGGGCGGTCGAGGTGCCGAGCGAGAGATCCATGCGCGCGAACAGTGCGCGGTGGTCGGCGACATGGGTGTGGAGCAGGGTGGTCGCCGGGTGCCCGGCGGCCCGGAGCACCTTGGTGCGGGCAAGCTTCTGCGGGTCGAGTCCGGGATCGCGGTAGTTCCTTGCCGCGTCGGGCGCGTAGTTGGTGCCGCCGCTGATCACGACGGTGAGGCTCGTGCAGTTCCTGAAGGTGATCCGCGGGCCGTTCACGGCGACGTTGCCGCCGCCGGCGTGGGCCGTGATCGCCGCCCCGTACCGCAGCCCGTTGGGGAAGGCGGCGCCGAAGGACGCGTACCGCCCGGCCGGTGAGCCCGTCGTGGTCTCGCCATGGGTGCCGTCGAGGCTGATGGTGCCGGTGTAGCGACCGCCGCCGCTCTGGGTGAAGTGCAGGACCAGGACGTCGTCGGGCCGGCTGGCGAAGATCTGGCGCCGGTAGGTGACGCCGGAACGGACGTACGAGGCGCTGACCAGGCCCTGACGAAGGTCGAGGGCACGACGGTAGTCGGAGACGGCGGAGATGTCGTGGTCGGGCAGGTCGACGGTCAGCTTCGCCAGGAGCGTGAAGGAGCCGAAGTTCTCGCGGGCGTACGGGAACTGGCCGTCGCCGTCGAGGGTGTCGTTGAGGCCGCCGGTCCAGGTGGTGGCGTCGGTGATGAAGAGGCGCTCCCTGCCGGGGTCGTTGCCGACGAGCGCGCCGAGCCGGCCGTTGCCGATCGGCAGGCCCTGCTCGATCATCGACCCGTCGTCCGCGGGGGCCCGCCACCACAGCGCGGTGGTGTCGTCGTCCGCAGGCACGGTGGACGCGGTGGGCCGCAGCGGTTCGGCGGAGGCGGTGAAGGCGGGCAGTCCGCCGAGGGCCGCGAGCGTGCCGGTCGCGGCGGCGAGGGAGAGCAGGCCACGACGGCTGGGGAGGTGTTCCGGCTGGTCGGTGCGCTGGGTGTCCACGGTGCACTCCGTTCCGGGGGTACGGGCCGATCGGGGGGTAGGGGCCCATCGGGAGGTACGGGGTGTTGCGGGGGTACGAGCCCTTCGAGGGGTACGGGCCGTGCGAGCGGTACGGACAGGCGGGGGTCGCGTCCGGCGCGGGTGCCGGGCGGTGCGGCCGGGGCAGGAGGCGCCGGTGGCCCGGTCCCGAGGACCGGGCCACCGGCAGCCGTTCAGGACGCGTCCGGTACGCGGATCCGGTCGATGTCCGGGGCGTAGCCGTCACCGCTGTCGAAGGTGATGGTGTTGGCACCGGCCTTGAGGGTGAGGGGGAGGCTCACGGTCTCGACGGTTCCCCAGTCCCCGG
The DNA here is from genome assembly GCF_044757085.1 of Streptomyces sp. NPDC091376. Taxonomy (NCBI): domain Bacteria; kingdom Bacillati; phylum Actinomycetota; class Actinomycetes; order Kitasatosporales; family Streptomycetaceae; genus Streptomyces; species Streptomyces sp. NPDC091376. Next base: position 122,664 of record NZ_JBIVUF010000005.1, read on the forward strand.
TGGAGGGGAGCTTGTGGCTGGTGAAGCCGCCGTCGCCCACGGAGATCCGTACGGTACGGGCGTCGCCGCTGACGTAGGCGATGTCGACCACGTACCGCCCGGCCTTGGCGGCGTGGACGCCGTTGATCGCGAGCTTGCCGCCGAGATAGAGGTTGCCGACCTTCTTCCCGCCGGAGCACGAACCGCAGTCGGCGACCGAGGCGTTGCCGCCGAGGGTGTTGCCCGCCGCCTCCGCCTCGTAGGCGGTCTTGGGCTGGGCCGGGCCCTGCGGGGTGACGGTGAACAGCCGGGAGCCGTGGGCGGGCAGTGCCTGGGTGATCCTGTTGTGGTACGTGCCGAGGTTCTCGCGGTTCCACAGGTCGCGGACCTTCGCCTTGCCCGTGAATCCGAACGCGGGCCAGTCGGCGGTCACGGCGGCGGGAGCGTCGCCCAGGTTGAACAGCGCCACGGTGTAGCTGCCGTCGGGGTTCCTCGCGCCCCACACCTGCTGGTCGCCGGCGGGCGTGACCGGCCGGGCCGGGGGCGTGCCGCCCTGGTCGAGCGCGATGACCTCCCGGTTGGTGAGCAGGGAGAGGCCGTACGCGTCGAGGCGGGTGAGGTCGTCGCCGGTGTAGAGCGGCGACTTGGAGATGGCCCACAGCGTCGCGTAGCTCTGCCGCTCGGCCTTGGTGAGTCCGTCCATCTCGCCGTTGCCGACGTTGAGGGAGTCCAGGTCGTTCCAGCCGCCGGGGCCGGCGTGGCGGGTCCAGGCGGGGGCGTCGTCGAAGCGGTCGTCGACCGAGTTCTCCCAGCTGACCAGGGTGTTGCAGTAGCACTCGACGTCGGTGTCGATGCGCCAGCCGTTGGAGTGCTTCTTCCAGTCGGCGACATGACCGATGTCGAGGGACCAGGACAGTTCGAGATGGATGGGGCGCCCGGTGGCGGCGATCGCCTTCTGCCAGGCGGCGACGTCGGCAACGTTGTCGTAGTTCTCGCCGGACTTGAAGGAGCCGGGTCCCACACCGTCGAGCTTGAGGAAGTCGTAGCCCCAGTCGGCGAACATCCGCGCCTGGGAGTCGATGTACTTCTGGGCGCAGGGACGCGAGAAGTCGATCTTGTAGGCGCTGTCCCACCCGTTGGTGGTGCGCAGATCGCCGTGGACGATGTCGGCGGTCGTACAGCCCTCGGCGTTCCAGACCGGGACCTTGCCCTCGCCGTACGCCTCCTTCTCCAGTCCGACGGGGAGGTAGATGCCCGCCTTGAGGCCCTTGGCGTGGATGTGGTCGGCGACGGCCTTCATCCCGCGGGGGAAGCGGACGGGGTCCGCGGCCTGTCGCCCGTACGCGTCGAAGCGGGGCTTCCAGGCCATGTCGCGCCACCAGCCGGCGTCGATGTTGACGTACTCGTAGCCGTAGGCCTTGAGCTTGGCGGCCATCGCGTCGGCCTGCTTGAGGACGTTCTTCTCGGTGAGGTAGCTGTAGTCGCCGTCGGGGTTGAGCCCGGGGTACTTGGAGGACTGCATGCTCCAGCTCGTCCAGCCCATGTACGGCTTGGCCGCGACGCCGGTACTCGTCGTCGTGGGGGAAGCGGGGGCGTTCGCTCCGGCGGGCGCGGGGGCGAGGGTGGTGAGGCCCGCGGCGAGGGCGAGCACGAGCAGTGCCCCCGTGGTGCGGCGGGCAGGGCGTTCGGACACGGCGGAGAGGGGGGATGACCGCATGGGCCGGACCTCCTGGGTCGGGTGACGGGGGTGCGGGGCGGGCGAGCGGGCGGGGGCGTACGACGGGGTGCGGGCCGGGGACGGGAGCCGGGACGGCAGCCGGAGGTGCGAGCAGGGCTGTGACGGGCGGGTCAGCCCTTGCCGGAGCCGATGGTCAGTCCGCTGATGAACTGGCGCTGCAGCGCGAAGTAGACGAGCAGGGTGGGGATCGCGGTCAGCAGCGCACCTGCGGCGATGAGATTGGGGTTGGTGAAGTACTGGCCCTGGAGGTTGGCCAGCGCGGAGGTGATGGGCCGTTTGTCGCCGGACTCGATGAGCGCGAGCGGCCAGAAGAAGTCGTTGTAGATCCAGATCGACTCCAGGGTCGCCAGCGCGGCGAAGGCCGGCCGGCACAGCGGCAGGACGATCTGGAGGAACTGCCGCCATACGGGGGCCCCGTCCACCTGCGCCGCTTCGAGGATCTCCTTGGGGATGGTCTTCATGTAGTTGCTCAGCACGAAGGTGCAGAAGCCGCACTGGTAGGCGACGTGGATGGCGATGATGCCCCAGGCGGAGTTGTAGAGCAGCAGCGAGTCGCTCATCCACGCGGGCAGCGGCACCAGCAGGTACAGGCGGTACAGCGGGGTGATGAGGACCTGGGCCGGCAGCAGGTTCCCGGCGGTGAAGAGCATGAGCAGGGCCAGGTTCCAGCGGAAGTCGAAGCGTGACACGTAGAAGGCGACGGCCGCGGAGAACAGCAGGGTGCCCAGCACCGCGGGAACGGTGATGAGGACGGAGTTCCAGAAGAAGTGCGCCATCCCGGACTGGGCCCAGGCGCCGGTGTAGTTGTCCAGTGAGATCCCGCGGGGCCAGGAGAGGTAGCCGTTGCGGGTCGTGTCGGAGTAGGGCCGCAGTGAGGTGTAGACGGCCCACAACAGCGGCACGAGCCACAGCAGGGCGATGCCGCCGAGCAGCAGATGGCGGCCGGTCTCCCGCCGCGGCGCCGCGGAGCCTCCCGGCGTGCGCGGAGCACGCGGGGCGTCCCCGGTGCGGTGGCGGGGCGGGAGGGTCGTGGTCATCGGTCCTCCTTGCGGAAGTTCTGCACCAGGAAGGTCCCGATGGCGGCCAGCGAGACGGCGAGGAGGACGACGGCGAGGGCGGATCCGTACCCGATGTGACTGGACTCGCCGACGATGTTGTCGGTGATGAGCAGCGACAGCAGCTCCATGCCGGGCTTGCTGCCGACGCCGCCGCCGAGGATGTAGACGACGTCGAAGGCCCGCAGCGACTCCATGGCGGTGACGACGACGATGATGACGTTGACCGGCCGCAGGGCGGGGAAGACCACGCGGAGGAAGGTCTGCCGCTCGCCGGCGCCGTCGAGGGCCGCGGCCTCCTTCAGCGCCGGGTCGAAGCTCTTCAGCCCGGCCAGGTAGAGGATCATGATGTAGCCGGTGTGCCGCCATCCCGAGGCGACGAGGACGGCCCACAGGTTTAGATCGGGATCCCCGAGCCAGTCGATGTGGTGGCCGGGGGCGGCCATGCCGATGATGCCGTTCAGCAGGCCGTTGTCCGGGTTGTAGATGATCTCCCAGATCAGGCCGACGACGGCCGGGGCGAGCACCATGGGCAGGAAGATCGCCGTCTGGTAGACCCTGGTGAAGCGCAACTGCCGGTCGAGCTGGTAGGCGAGGAAGATGCCGAACGGCGTGGGCAGCAGGACGGAGAACAGCAGCCAGATCACGTTGTGCTGCACGGCGGGCCAGAACGGCGGGTAGTTCCCGAAGATCTCCCGGTAGTTGTCCAGGCCGGTCCAGCGGATGTCGGACAGGGCGATGCCGTCCCAGCTGGTGAACGACAGGCCGATGGAGGCCAGGGCGGGCAGCCAGACGAAGACCAGCAGGGCGATCGTCGGAATGCCGATGATCACCGCGAGGAACAGCCGGTCGCCCGCGCCGATCCTGCGGGGCCGCGGGCGGCGCCCGGCACCCGGTGAAGGCCGCGGTGCCGGCGGTCGCGTGGGGGAGTGGGACGGCACGGGGGGTGCGGAAGTCACGGTCGGTCCGGTCCCGGTCAGGCGGTGAAGAAGCGCGAGCGCTGGGACTCGATCTTCTTCAGCAGGGCGGAGCCGTCGTCGGGGTGGCCGAGCCACTCGGTCAGGCCGGGCAGGACGACCGTGGACACGAAGCCGGGGTCGCTGTCGCGGTCGCCGAACTGGGTGATGTGCTTGGCGGAGGCGATGAGTTCGGCGGACTTCTTCTGCAGGTCGTTGTACGAGCCGGTGCCCGCGTTCCGGTGGACGGCGACGTTGCTGGGGTCGACGGCCATGTAGTGGTTCTCCGCCTGCGCGCTGCCCAGGAACTCCAGGAAGCGCTTGGCGCCCTCCTCGTTCTTCGGCCTGCGGCTGAGCATGAAGCCGTCGGTGGGGGCCTCGACGGTGTCCTGGCCGTGGGCGGGGTCGATCTCGGGGAAGGGGAAGAAGTCGATGTCGGCGCGCAGCGTTTCGTCGGTGATCTGCTGGCCGAGGAAGAGCCCGATGACCGCCATGCCCGACTTCTTGTCGAGCAGCGACTGGGCGGCGTCCTGCCAGGAGCGGCCGCCGCCGCCCTTCTGGTAGTACGGCGCGAGCTGTCGCCAGTGGTCGAGCGTGGCGGTGGCGCGCCGGTCGGTCCAGGAGACCTCGCCGCGCATGAGGGACATGTGGAACTCGTATCCGTTCGTGCGCAGGTTGAGGTAGTCGAAGGCGCCGAGGATGCTCCAGCTGTCGCCGCCGCCGTAGCCGGAGGCGATCGGCGAGAGGCCGTCCTTCTGCATCTGCCGGGCGAGGGCGGTGAACTCGTTCCATGTGCGGGGTATCGCGTAACCCCGCTCCTTGAACAGGCTCTTGCGGTAGAAGACGGCCCATGGGTAGTTGTAGAGCGGCACGAAGTAGTACGTGCCGTCCTCGCCGCGCGACAGTTGCCGGGTGGCCTCGCTGAAGCCGGAGCCGATCTTCTCCCACACGTCGTCGAGGGGGCTGCACAGCTTCTTCTTGGCGAAGTACTGCATGCGGTAGCCCGCGAACCAGGTGAACACGTCGTCCGGCGTGCCCTGGAGGTAGTTGGAGATGCTCTTCTGGAAGGTGTCGTGGTCGACGGTGTTCGTCTTCACCGTCAGGCCGCTCTTCTCGCCGAACGCCTTCGTCACCGCGGCGTAGGCGGACTTCGGTGTGGCGTCCGCGCCGTTGGACCCGAAGGTCACGGTCTTCGGGTCGGCCGCCGCGCCCGGTCCGCAGGCGGTCAGCAGGGGCGCGGCCAGGGCGCCGGCACCGACGCCCAACAGCCCGCCCACCACACCGCGGCGTCCGGGCCCGGCGGTGGCCGGCGCCGGTGAAGGATTGCGGCTCTGCAGCGTCATCGCTACTCCTTGTGCGTGTCTGATCTGATGAAGGACTGGATGGCGGTGGCCGCGGCCCCGCGCGCCCACTCCTCGAAGGGCAGCGGACGTGTCCTGACGTCGCATCGCCCGGCGGTGCCGAAGGCGGATGCGGCGAACGCGTCGCGGATCTGCTCGGCGAACAGGTCGTAGGCGGCGAGTCCCTCGCCGGAGATGATCACGCGCTCGGGTCCGAGGAGATTGACCACGGAACCGATCGCACGTCCGATGGCCTCGCCCGCCCGGGCATACACCTCCCTCGCCCCGGGGTCGCCGCGGTGGGCGAGCGCCAGGGCCTCGGCCGCGTCCGCCACCGGTGTCCCGGTGGCGGTCCGTACGTCGCGGACGATCGCCGAGTCGGCCGCGATCGCCTCCACACAGCCGCGGTTGCCGCAGTGGCACTGCGGGCCCGCCGGGTCGAGGGACAGATGCCCGATCTCGCCGGCCACCCCGTGCGCACCGGAGACGACCCGCCCGCCCACGACGAGGCCGCAGCCGATGCCGGCGCCGACCGTCACCAGGGCGAAGTCGGAAAGACCAACTCCCGCCCCGAACCACTGCTCGGCCACGGTCAGCGCGCGTACGTCGTTGTCGACGGTGACCGGCAGTCCGGTGGTCATGGCGACCAGTTCGGCCAGCGGGATCTCCCGCCACTCCAGGAACGGCGAGTACCGCACCATCCCCGCGGCCCGGTCCACGTCGCCCGACACCGCGACGCCCACTCCGCGCACCGGCACACCGAACCCCTCGGCCTCGGCGAGCAGTTCCTGTACGAGACCGGTCATCTCGGCGAGCACGGCCTTGGGTTCGCGGTCGCCGAGCGGTACGTGCCGGGCGACGCGGATCCGGCAGCACAGATCGCTGAGGACGGCGATGATCTCGTCGCCGGTCACCTTGAGCCCGATGAACAGGGCCCGGCCGCCGTCCACCCGGAGCGGGTTCGCCGGCCGTCCCAGCGCGGTCCGTGACTCCTCGTCGACGTCCTCCACCAGGTATCCGGCCTCGATCAGCGGCCGGACCGCCTTGGTCACGGCCGCCGGGGACAGGCACGCGCGTTGTGCGATCTCCGCCCGGGTCAGCGGACCGTGGGACAGCACGATGGTGAAGATCTGAGGGGCGGCCGGCGTATGGGCCGGGAACAGCTCCGGGCGAGGGGTCGGGCGCATGGCGGGGAACCTACGGTCCATTCTTTTCTGCTGTCAATGAAAGAAGCAGGATTCATCGGAAGTTCGAGTTCGCGGCGCTCCGCACCATCAAACAGCAGATGTGCATGGGGCATTGACAGGTGATCCAAGGAGGACTTGGGTGGCGTCTGCACGCGGTACCGCTCTCCCACGTGAGGATCCATGACGGTCGTCTCCCACGCCCCGGACACCGGGCTCTGGCTGCTGAACACCCCGCACACCTCGTACGCGCTGCGGATCGACGAGTCCGGGGCTCCCTGTCACGTGGCCTGGGGCCCGCGGCTGGATCTGGAGCAGGCTGCGGAACTGGCCGCTCCGCCCCCGCCGCCGCACAGCAGCTTCGAAGGCCGGCCGGGGGTGGGCGAGGAACTGCCCGTCGACGGAGGCGCTCGCTTCGGCCCGCCGTCACTTCAGGTCCGCTTCGCCGACGGCACCCGCGGATTCGAATGGCAGCCGGAGGGCCATCGGCTCACCGAGCCGGCCCCCGGAGTGCACGAACTCGAACTGTCCTTTCGCGACCGGGCCCATCCGCTGCGGGTGGCGCTCCGCTACCGGGTCCACGATGACAGCGACGTCATCGAGCGCCGGCTGGTCCTGCGCAACGACGCGGACGCCGCGGTGGAGGTGCTGCGCGCCGATTCGGCGGCCTGGTCACTGCCGGCGCTGCCGGGATACCGGCTCAGCCATGTCACCGGCCAGTGGTCGGCGGAGACTCAGCTGCGCCGGGAACCACTGCCGCACGGCGAGACCGTTCTGACCAGCCGCCGGGGCATCACCAGTCATCACGCCAACCCGTGGGTGATGGTGGACGACGGTTCGGCCACCGAGACCCACGGGCGGGTGTGGAGCGCGGCACTGGCCTGGAGCGGCAGCTGGCGGATCACCGTGCAGCGCACGCCCGACGGCCGGGCCGGGCTCACCGGGGGAGCGGGCCACGACGGTGTCGCCCTGCCGCTGGGCCCGGGCGAGGAGTTCACCACCCCCGTCTTCGCGGGGCTGTACGCCGAGGGCGGCTTCGGCGAGGCCAGCCGCGCCTGGCACGCGTACACCCTGGCCCACGTACTGCCGCACCCCGAAGAGCAGGCGCCGGTGCTCTACAACTCGTGGGAGGCCACCGGATTCGACGTCGACGAGGAGAGCCAGCTGGCGCTCGCCGCGCGGGCGGCCTCCCTCGGCGTCGAGCTGTACGTACTGGACGACGGCTGGTTCGGCGCGCGCCGCAGCGACCGGGCGGGACTAGGCGACTGGACCGCGTCCGCCGACCGCTTCCCCCGCGGGCTCGGGCCGCTGGTCAAGGAGGTCCACCGGCTCGGCATGCGGTTCGGCCTGTGGGTGGAGCCGGAGATGGTCAACCCGGACAGCGACCTGTACCGCGAGCACCCCGACTGGGTCCTGCACACACCCGGCCGTGCCCGTACGGAACTGCGCAACCAACTGGTGCTCAACCTCGCGCGCCCGGACGTCGCCGACTTCACCTACGACTGGCTGACCCGGCTGGTGGGCGACGAGGGCATCGACTTCCTGAAGTGGGACATGAACCGCGCCTTCAGCGAGGCCGGCTGGGCTGACCGGGAGAACGGCTCCGACCTGCTGTGGACGCGCTACGTGCACCAGCTCTACGGGATCATCGACCGGCTCCGCGCCGACCACCCCGGCCTGCGCGTCGAAGCGTGCAGCGGAGGCGGCGGCCGGGTCGATCTCGGCATCCTCTCGCGCACGGACCAGGCATGGGTGTCGGACAACACGGACGCGCCGGACAGGATCTCCATCCAGCACGGCTTCGGCCAGATCTACCCGGCCCGGACCATGGCGGCCTGGGTCACCGACGTGCCGAACCAGCTGACGAGCCGCAGCGTGCCCCTGCGGTTCCGGTTCCATGTCGCGATGGCCGGGCTGCTGGCCATCGGCGGAGACCTCAACGCCTGGTCGCCCGACGACATGGCCGAGGCCGCCGGCCTGGTCGCCGAGTACAAGACGGTACGGCACCTCGTGCAGCACGGAGCTCTCCACCGGATCGGCGAGCCCGGCGGCGAGGGGCCGACGGTGGTGCAGTACACCGCGCCGGACTCCGGCGAGGCCCTGCTGCTGGCGTGGCGGGCCAACGAACGCCACGGCAGCCCTCGTGTCCCGGTCCGCCCGGGCGGACTGGACCCGGCCGCGCGCTATCGCGACACCCGCACCGGGGCGGTGCACCACGGGGCGGTTCTCGCGGGATACGGACTGATGCTGGAGCTGCCGGCGGGGGACTGGTCGAGCACGTCGGTCCATCTGGTGCGGGACCGGGCGTAGCGACCGCCCCGCGGCCGGGTGGACCCGGCACGGTGAGGCCGAGGGAGCTCGGCCGAGTGCCGTTGCGCCCGGCCGGGGCGGTTGCGCCCGGAGCTCGCGACATGCATCACAATCTCCCGGCGCCGGGACGGTCGCGGAGGCCGTCGTTCTGCCTCGACAACAGTGGTTTCGCAACCCAGAGCCACCGACCGCTCGCGGTCCGTACGGCACGTGTTTGTGTCTATGGTCGATCTCCGGCCGTCCGATATTCCGATATCGGCGGCCTTTGTCCTTGCAGTCGACCGAGAGGCAGGCGAGCGGAACCTTGCCGAGTGCCACCTTCCACGCACCGATCCGGAACAAGGTCCCCCGGCAGAGCCGGGGCACCGTCACGACCGCCACCGTCACCGACCCCGCGCTCGTCAAGCGCGCTGTGAAGGCGGCCGCGCTCGGCAACGCGATGGAGTGGTTCGACTTCGGCGTCTACAGCTACCTCGCCGTGACGCTGGGCAAGGTCTTCTTCCCCTCCGGCAATCCCACCGCCCAGCTGCTGTCCACCTTCGGCGCCTTCGCCGCGGCTTTCCTCGTCCGCCCGCTCGGCGGCATGGTCTTCGGCCCGCTCGGCGACCGCATCGGCCGCCAGAAGGTGCTCGCCGTCACCATGATCATGATGGCCGTCGGCACCCTCGCCATCGGCCTGATCCCGTCGTACGCGGCGATCGGCGTGGGCGCGCCGATCCTGCTGCTCGCGGCCCGGCTGGTGCAGGGCTTCTCGACGGGCGGCGAGTACGCGGGCGCGACGACGTTCATCGCCGAGTACGCGCCCGACCGGAAGCGAGGCTTCCTCGGCAGCTGGCTGGAGTTCGGCACGCTCGCCGGCTACATCGCCGGTGCGGGTCTGGTCACGCTGATGACCGCTCTGCTGTCGTCCGAGGACCTGCTGTCCTGGGGCTGGCGCATTCCCTTCCTGATCGCGGGCCCGATGGGCGTCATCGGTCTCTACATGCGGACGAAGCTGGAGGAGACCCCGGCGTTCGCCGCCGAGCTGGAGAAGGCCGCGCGTGAGGAGCGCGAGCGGCCGAAGGTCCCGCTGCGCGACATGATCACGGGGCAGTGGAAGGGCCTGCTGCTGTGCATGGGCCTCGTCCTGATCTTCAACGTCACGGACTACATGCTGCTGTCCTACATGCCGAGCTATCTGACGAGCGAGCTGCACTACGACGAGACCCACGGCCTGCTGGTCGTGCTCGGTGTCATGGTGCTGATGATGATCGTCCAGCCGTTCGCCGGCGCGCTGTCGGACCGTGTCGGCCGCCGCCCGGTGATCGCCGCCGGCTGTGCGGGCTTCTTCTTCCTCTCCGTCCCCGCGCTGCTGCTGATCCGCCAGGGCAGCCTCTTCGCCATCGCGCTCGGCATGGGCGCGCTGGGCCTGCTCCTGGTCTGCTTCACCGCGGCGATGCCCTCGGCCCTGCCGGCCCTCTTCCCCACCCGCGTCCGCTACGGCTCCCTGTCCATCGGCTTCAACGTCTCGGTCTCGCTCTTCGGCGGTACGACGCCGCTGGTGGTCACGGCCCTCATCGGCGCGACGGGCGACGTGATGATGCCGGCCTACTACATGATGGCCGCGGCGATCATCGGTGGCGTGGCGGTGTGGTTCATGGCGGAGTCCGCAGGTCGGCCGCTGCCCGGGTCGCCTCCCGCCGTGGAGACGCAGGCGGAGGCGCGGGCCGTCCGGGCGGCGTAGCCGGGCCGGGCGCGTGGCGCCTGCGACCGCGATGTGATCGGCTCAGGAGTAGCAGGAGCAGGGAGGGAGCAGAACCGGTTCCCGCGGTTCCTTGAGGCCGAGAAGTGCGCGGGGCGAAGGAGGACGCGATGTCGGAGCAGTCAAGAGGCGATGACGTATACCAACCGGAGCATTCGGATGTGAAGAACCCGCCGGTCGACGATCTCGACCTGGAGAACGTGCTCGACGAGCAGGACCTGGACGGCATTCTCGACGAGGGCTATTCGCCGCCGGAGCGACCGCTGGGCGTGGAGAGCTACGGCACCACGGGAGCGGAGCAGATGCGGGGCGCCTCCCTGGCGGACCGGCTGGCCCAGGAGACGCCGGAGGTGGAGCCGCCCGAAGGGGACGGCATCGGTGATCTGCCGACCGACGGTGAACCCGTGGACGACGAGGCCGGGGATGCCCGCACCGGCAGGCTCCGCCCCGAGGTGGACGGCACGGGTGGCACCGTCGACATCCTCGCTCACGACGTCGGCATCGACGGCGGGGCGGCGTCCGCGGAGGAGGCGGCCATGCACACCATCGCGGACGAGGAGGAGGGCGAGGTGGAGGACCTTCAGTGACCTCCAGTGACCTCCACCGGCCCCCGGTGAGCAGGGCCGTCGCCGCGATCGCCGGGTCACGCGCGGCGGCACGACGCTCTCCCGGAGACCGTTTTTAAGTTAATTAGCAATTAATATTGACAGCTTTCGAGGGCGCGGCCACAGTTTCCGCCGTGGCGCCGCCGCCCCGGCGTGATCCCGGGTGGGGCTGCCACGTGGACCCCAACTTCTCGGGAGAATTCAGTGGCTTCGCATCGTGCAGGGTTGGCGCGGGTGCGGCGTACCACGGTGGTGCTCGGCGCCGTGGTGCTGGTCGGGTCGGCAGTACCCGCGGCAGGCGCCGCGGACGACCAGGGCGCGCCGCAGTACTACGACAGCGGCCTCGCCCCCACGCCGTACATGGGATGGAACACCTACTACGGGCTCGGCGCCCCCACGGAGGACCAGGTCAGGAAGGTCGCCGACCACCTCGTCAGCAGCGGGCTGCGCGACAGCGGCTACGACATCGTCTGGCTGGACGGCGGTTGGCAGGCGGACGAGCCGCGCGACCCGGTGACGGGCCGGCTCGTGGCCCACCCCGCCCGCTTCCCCTCCGGGATCCCCGCGCTGGTGACGTACCTTCACCAGCGCGGTCTCAAGGCCGGTATCTACACCGACGCGGGCGCGTACGACGGCGGCAAGTGGTGCGGTCTGGGCAGCCGCGGCCACTACGACGAGGATGCCCGCCAGTTCGCCGGGTGGAAGGTCGACGCCATCAAGGTGGACTTCCTCTGCGGCATCGGGGCGGGGCTCGACCCGGGCCCCGCCTTCAAGGAGTTCGGCGACGCCGTCGCCAAGTCCGGCAGGAAGATGCTGCTCAACCTGTGCAATCCGCTCACCGACGACTGGGGCATGCCGCACACCCCCGAGCAGGACGCGCACAACGCCTTCGTCTACGGGCCCACCACCGCCGACTCCTGGCGCACCGGAACCGACATCGCCTGGGGAACCCCGACGGCGGGCGAGTGGCCCAACGTCCTGCGCAACATGGACGCCAACGCCTGGCACCCCGAGGCCCAGGGGCCGGGGCGCTACAACGACCCGGACTACCTCATCCCGATGCGCAAGCTCGCCGAGGGCGGCTACGAACTGACGGAGGAGGAGTCCACCACGCAGTTCGTGATGTGGGCCGAGATGGCCTCGCCACTGATCATCGGCAGTGACCCGCGCACCCTGCCGAAGTCGATGATCGACACCCTGCGCAACCCCGAGATCATCGCCGTGAACCAGGACCCGCTCGCCATCCAGGGCGTGCGCGTCGCGACCGACACCGCAGGCGACGTCTACAGCAAGGTGCTGAAGGGGGCGGGCAAGCGGGCCGTCGTCCTGCTCAACCGCTCCGACCAGGCGCAGGAGCGCACCGTGCGGTTCTCCGACGCCGGGCTGACCGGCCCCGTCGCGGTCCGCGACCTGCGGGCCCGTGCCTCGCGCGGGACGCACACCGGCTCGTACACGGTGCGCGTCCCCGCGCACGGAACCGCCTTCCTGAAGCTGACGGGCACGGACGACGCCCCCGGTACGCAGCTGCCAGGCCGCGCCTCGGCGAGCCCCGCGCTGGTGCGCGACGGGGACACGCTGACGGTCTTCGCCCGGGGTACGGACGGGAGCCTGCGCGCGCAGAGCGCACGGGGCGGTGACTGGTCCAAGGCCAGGACCACCGAACTGGGCGGCCCGACCCACGGCCGCATCCTCGGCCAGCCCGCCGCGTACGCCTCTGCGGGCGGCAGGATCGACGTCTTCGTCCGCGGCACCGACGACACCGCCTACCGGCGGGTCTACGCGGACGGGCGCTGGGGACGCTGGCAGAGTCTCGGAGGGACGCTGACGGACGCGCCGACCGCCGCCTTCGCCGGCCCCGACGAGTGGACGCTGTTCGCCCGCGGCGCGGACGGGCGCGTGTGGTCACGCGGCCCCGCCTCCGGCTGGACCTCCCTGGACGCGCCGCAGGACCGGCCCTTCTACGGACGCCCGTCGGCCGTGACCGACGACGCCGGACGACTGCACCTGGCGGTGCGCACCGCCGACGACGCCGTGTGGTCGCGGACCCGTGACACGTCCGGCACCTGGTCCGACTGGACGGCGCTCGGCGGCACGACCAGCGGCAGCCCGACCCTGGTGGCCTCGGGCGGCACGGTGCGCCTGTACGCGCGGGCCGGTGACTACACGCTCTGGCAGCGCAGCTGGACCGCTGCGGACGGCTGGGCGGGCTGGACCAAGAACACCGCGTTCGTCAGCGGTGCCTTCGACGGCGCGCTCGGTGCCGTCGCCGGGCCGGACGGCGGCGTGCTCGCCGCCTTCCGCGGGGTGGACGGTCGCGTCCACCAGAGCGCGCTCTGAGCCGCGCCCGCGCTGCTCGACCCGCTCCGCTCCACCAGCTGCGATCGCTCCATCCCGGTGTGCTCCGGGCCTTGCCGGGCCCGGAGCACACCCTCCGGAAGATAAATTAGTAATTATTCTTGACGGCGCGTGGATCTCGGGACAGGCTGTGCCTGCCGCACCCAGAGCCGGGCCGTCAGGGGGCCTCAGCTCCGTTTCGTGGGCACTTAGGGAGTGCACAGATGACCGCCTTCAACGCCACCCGCCGCAGGTTCCTCGCAGGAGCAGGTGCAGTCGGCGCGGGCGCGCTGCTCAGCAGCTGCGTCACCCAGAGCCCGTCCGCCACCGGAGGAAAGTCCGGCGGCCCGGTGACCCTGCAGTCCAACCTCTCCTCCCCGCAGGCCAAGACCGCGATGCAGGCGGTCGTCGCCGCCTTCGACAAGCGCGGCGGCGCCGGGGCACAGCTCAACACCGTCGCGGCGGAGACCTTCCGCACCCAGCTGCCGACCTACCTCACCTCTGCCAACCCGCCGGACGTCTACACCTGGTACCCCGGCTCCGTCGCCGAGTCGTACGCGAAGAAGGACCTGCTGCTCGGCCTCGACGACATCTGGGCCGGACCCGAGTTCGCCGGCTACTCCGACGCGCTGAAGAGGCTGTGCACCTCGGCCTCCAGCGGCACGAAGGTCTTCGTGCCCACCACCTACTACTGGTGGGGGATGTTCTACCGGAAGTCCAACTTCGCCAAGTGGGGCGTCGAGGAGCCCAGGACCTGGGACGAGTTCCTCGACCTGTGCGACAAGCTCAAGAGCAAGGGCGTCGCACCGATCGGCCTCGGCGCCGGCGGCGACACCCCGTGGGTCGCCTCCACCTGGTTCGACTACCTCGACATCCGTGTCAACGGCGCCACGTACCACCGCGAACTCCTCGCCGGAAAGCACCGATTCGACGACCCCGAGGTCCGCAGGGTCTTCGACCGCTGGGACGAGGCGCGCCCGTTCTTCGACCCGAACGGCACGGCGATCCCCTTCCAGGACGCCACCACCGCTCTCCTCCAGGGTCGAACGGGCATGATGCTGATCGGCACCTTCTTCGCCGACGCGGCACCCAAGGACGCCCTGGGCGACCTGGACTTCTTCCAGTTCCCGATCATCGACCCGAAGATCCCGGTCGCCGAGGAGGCGCCCGCCGACGGCTACTTCGCCAGCGCCCGCACCAGGCGCGCAGACGGCGTCAAGGAGCTGCTGCGCTACCTGGCCACCGCCGAGTCGCAGGAGCTCTACATCAAGAACTCCTCGGGCACCGTTCTGCCCACCCACCCCGACGCCAAGGACGCGGGAACCCCGCTGGTCCTCAAGGGCCGCAAGCTCATCGAGAGCGCCACCGATCTCACCCAGTTCTTCAACCGCGACTCCAGCGACGCCCTCCAGCCGACCGCCGACACGGCGCTGGTCCACTACTTGGCCAAGCCGAAGCAGATCGGTTCCATCCTCACCACCTGGCAGCGCGGCGCAGAGAAGATCTGGAGCCAGTGACCATGGCGCTGATCGGCTCCGCACGACGGTCGAGGGCCACCCGGGTGCCCCCGGTGGTCCTGGCCTTCGTGCTCGTCCCGCTGCTCGCCGAGGCGTTCTGGGTCTTCTGGCCGGCCCTGCAGGGCTTCTACCTGTCGCTGACGTCCTGGGACGGCCTGAGCGCACCCGCCTTCGTCGGCCTCGGCAACTTCAGCGAGATGGCGCACGACGCGGTCTTCCGCACCGCCCTGGTCAACACGGTGCTGTGGCTGCTGCTCTTCGGCGGGCTCTCCGCCGCCCTCGGCCTCGGTGCCGCGCTGCTGCTCCAGCAGGAGCGGCGCGGCATCGGGTTCTACCGGGCGGCGCTCTTCCTGCCGGTGGTCTTCTCGCTGGTCGCCACCGCGCTGGTGTGGCAGGCGATGTACCAGCCGGACGGTCTGATCAACAACGTGCTGTCGGCCGTGGGTCTCGGCGGCTGGCGGCACGCGTGGCTCGCCGACCAGGACACCGCCTTCTACGCGGTGATCGTGCCCGCGCTGTGGCGACAGGTCGGCTACGTCATGGTGCTCTACCTCGCCGGCCTCAAGGGAATCGATCCCGTGCTGTACGAGGCGGCCAAGGTCGACGGCGCGGGCCGCCTGCAGCAGTTCCGCCACATCACCCTGCCGCAGCTGCGCAGCGTCAACGCGGTCGTCCTGTCGGTCATCGTCATCGACTCCCTGCGCTCGTTCGACGTCGTCTGGGCGCTGACCCGCGGCGGCCCGTACCACTCCTCCGAACTGCTGAGCACCTACATGTACTCCACCGCGTTCCAGTCCCTGCGCCTCGGATACGGCTCCGCGCTCGCCGTCGTCATCTTCGTGCTCGCCTTCGGCGTCATCGCGAGCTACCTCGTGCGTGCCTTCCGGGAGGCCGACCGATGACCGTCACCCACGCCTCCGCACCCGTCGGCAAGAGCTCCGGAAACGATCCCGCCACCGGCTCCGCCGGCCCGGGGCCGCACCCCCGCCGGCCCGCCCTCGGCAGCCGCGCCCTGCGCACCGCCGGCTTCCACCTCACGGCGGGCACGCTGTCCGCGCTGTGGCTGCTGCCGATCGCCCTCGTCCTGGTCACCAGCACCCGCACCTTCGACGACATCGCCGCCCACGGCGTCGGCAGCCTGCCGCACTCCTTCACCCTGGACGGCTTCCGCCAGGCATGGGTCGACGGCGGCCAGCAACAGGCCCTCATCAACAGCATGCTCGTCACCGTTCCCACCGTGCTGCTCTCGCTCGGCCTCGCCTCCATGGCGGCCTTCGCGCTCAGCCGCTACGACCTGCCGCTGCGGCGAGCCCTGCTGCTGCTCATGCTCGGCGGCAATCTGCTGCCCCCGCAGATCCTGCTGATCCCGGTCTCCAAGCTCAGCGAAGTGATGGGCATCCACGACCAGTTGTACGCCCTGATCGGGGTGCAGGTCGGCTTCGGCGTCGGCTTCTACGTCTTCGTCCTGCACGGCTTCATGCGGGCGATCCCCGACGAGATCCAGCAGGCCGCCGTCATCGACGGCGCGAGCCCCTGGCAGATCTACCGGCGGATCATCCTGCCACTGGCCCGCCCGGCACTCGCCGCACTCAGCGCGCTGTCGTTCACCTGGATCTTCAACGACCTGCTGTGGGCCATCACGGTGCTCCGCACCGACACACAGATGCCGATCACCGCGTCCCTCCTCGGCCTGCAGGGCCAGTACGTGTCCATGTGGAACGTGATCGCCGCAGGGTCGGTGATCGCCGCCGCCCCCACCGTCGCCGTCTTCCTCCGCTTCCAGCGCCACTTCGTCGCCGGACTGAACCTCGGAGCCGTCAAGTGACCCCGCACGACCGGTGGCTGCTGCGCACCGACACCACCACCTACGCCGTCACCCTCGGCCCGGACGGCCACTGGGCCGAGCTCGCCGCCTGGGGCCCGCACGGCGCCGAGGCGGGCCCCTCGCCGATGGACCGGTCGCGGCGCACCCACTTCCTCACCCCCGCCGACGCCGCACCGGCCGAGTACATCCCGTACGGGCTGCGCCCCTTCACCGGCGCCGATCTGATCGCCCAGCACCCGGGCGGCGAACGCGGCAGCTGGTGGAGGTTCACCGGCGCCGCGCCGGACGGCGACCGCGCACTGCGCCTGGACTTCGGCGACGACGTCCTCGGCCTGCGGACGACCCTGTGCTACGAGACCGTTCCCGGCACCGACGTCGTCCTTCGCTGGACGGAGCTGACCTGCACCGGGGACAGCGAGCTGCGCCTGGAACGCTTCGACTCCGCAGCCGTCAACGTGCCCGTCCAGGCGGGTGCCCGGCTGACGTACCTGGCAGGACAGTGGTCGCAGGAGTTCCAGCTGCGGGATGTGGAACTGGCGCGCGGACGCTTCGAGATGGAGAGCACCCAGGGCTCCGCCGGTCACGCGTACGCCCCATGGCTCGCGATCCAGGACTCCGCCGCCCCCGCCGAGGGCGCCACCCCCACCTACGGCATCGCCCTGGAATGGTCCGGCAACTGGCGCATCACCGCCGACGCCGAGCCCGGCGGATCCGTACGGATCCGCGCCGGGCGGGTGCCGCACGAGGGCGCCGTCCGCCTCGCCCCCGGCACCACCCTCACCACGCCCCGACTGGCCTGCGCCTTCAGTCCCGACGGCCTCGACGGACTGGCCCGCGTGTGGCACCGCTACGAGCGCCGGCTCACCGGCGGGCGCATGGACCGGCCCCGCAAGGTCCTCTACAACTCCTGGGAGGCCACCGGCTTCGACGTCGACGCCGCCGGGCAGCTGGAGCTGGCCAAGACGGCCGCGGAGCTGGGCGCCGAACTGTTCGTCGTCGACGACGGCTGGTTCACCGGACGCCACGACGACACCGGCGGCCTCGGCGACTGGGAGCCGGACCCGGCCGGCTTCCCCGGCGGACTCGACCACTTCGTCGACCAGGTCAGGGCGCTCGGCATGGACTTCGGCCTGTGGGTCGAACCCGAAGCGGTCAGCCCGCGCTCGCGGCTCCACGCCGAACACCCCGAATGGGCCTACCGGATCGAGGGCCGACCCGCCACGCTCGTGCGCAACCAGCTCCTCCTCGACCTCGGCCGCACGGACGTCCAGGAGTTCGTCATCGGCACCCTCGACCGGCTGCTCTCCTCCCACTCCATCAGCTACCTCAAGTGGGACATGAACCGGCCGCCCACCGAACGCGGCCGTCCCGGTCACCCGGCCGGCACCGACCCGGAACGCCACGACCTCGACGCCGCCCATGTCGCCGGCTACCTGCGCGTCCTGGACCACCTGCGCAGCGCCCACTCCCACGTCACCGTCGAAGGCTGCGCCGGCGGCGGCGCGCGCATCGAACACGCCACCCTCGCCCGTACCGACGTGGTGTGGCCGAGCGACAACACCGCGCCCATGGACCGGCTGCGCATCCAGTACGGCTACCTCCACGCCCACGCCCCGCACACCATGAGTTCCTGGGTCACCGACGCTCCCGGCATCTTCGACCCGCGGCCCCGCTCCCTCGCCTTCCGCTTCGTCGGCTCCCTCGCCGGCGTGCTGGGAATCGGCGCCGACCTCCGCGACTGGACGCCGGAGCAGCGCGCCGAGGCCGCCCGATGGATCGCCCGCTACAAGGACGTCCGCGACGTCGTCCACCACGGCGAGGTCCATCTGCTCGGCAGCCCCGACGACCCGACCTGCGGCATCCAGTACGAGGAACCGGGCGGCCACCGGCTGGTGGTGACCGCCTGGAACACCGGCCCGCTCGACGGCGCGCCGCTGGTTCCCGGCCCGGCCGCCCGGCTGCGGCTGCGCGGCCTCGACCCGGGCGTGGCGTACACCGACCAGGACTCCGGGACCCGCTACGGCGGCGCGTATCTGCTCCACTCGGGGCTGCCGTTCGCCTGGACCGCCGCACACGACGCGGAGTTGGTCGTCCTGGCCCGGCAGTGACGACAACGGAAGAATCCGAGCACGCACCACCTCCCGACAGGAGACGACCCACCCCATGAACCCAGCGGCTCGCTTCACCCACCGCGTCGCCGTCGTCACCGGCGCCGCATCCGGCATAGGTGCGGCCACCGCGGCACGCCTCGCCGCCGAGGGCGCGGCCGTCGTGCTCGCCGACATCGCCGCCGACCGCGGCGAGGAGACCGCCGCGCGGCTGCGCAAGGACGGCGCGCGCGCCCTCTTCGTCGCCGCCGACACCGCACGCGAGGACGACTGGCGGCGGGTGATGACCGCCGCCCACACCTTCGGGCCCGTGGGCGTCCTGGTCAGCAACGCGTTCACGGTGGAGGTGGCGCCCGCCCACGACACGAGCCTCGCCTCCTGGGAACGGCAGCTGTCGGTCAACCTCACCGGCGCCTTCCTCGGCTTCAAGGCGGCACTGCCCGACCTCCGCGACAACCGGGGCGCCGTGGTGCTCGTCTCCTCCGTCCACGCCCACCGGGGCATCCCCGGGCACCCCGCGTACGCGGCGAGCAAGGGGGCCCTGCTGTCGCTGTGCGGCCAGCTCGCCGCCGAGTACGGACCGGACGTACGCGTCAACGCCGTGCTGCCCGGCCCGATCCTCACCGGCGCGTGGGACCGGGTGCCGCGGGACGACCGTGAACGCAGCATCGCCGAAACCGCGGCCCGCCGCTTCGGCACCCCCGAGGAGGCGGCCGCGGCCGTCGCCTTCCTCGCCGCCGACGAAGCCTCGTACATCACCGGATCGAGCCTGCTCGTGGACGGCGGCTGGAGCGTCGTCAAGGCTTCCGCCTGACGGACCGACAGCGCCGGCCACCGACCGACCAGCAAGAAAGGCAAACACATGACGCCATACGCGCGCCGCGGGGTGCACGGCCAGACCGTGGAGACCCTCGCCCGCCGGGTGCTCAGCGGCGAGATCCCCGAGGGAGCGACGCTCGACATGGCAGCCCTGCAGAGCGAACTGGACGTCAGCCTGACGGCCCTGCGTGAATCGCTGAAGGTGCTCGCCGCCAAGGGCATGGTCGACGCCCGGCAGAAGCGCGGCACCTTCGTCCGCCCCCGATCCGACTGGAACCTGCTCGACGCCGACGTCCTGCGCTGGCAGTTCTCCGAGAGCAGCGGCACCGGCGCCGACCCGGCGCTGCTGCGCAACCTCGGCGAGGTCCGCGGCATCATCGAACCCGCCGCCGTGCGGCTGGCCGCTGCCCGCCGCACCGACGCCGACCTCGAGGCACTGGAGGCGGCACTGGCCGCCATGGGCCAGGAAGGCGGCGCGAGCCACGCCGTCGAGTCCGACCTCGCCTTCCACCGCGCACTCCTCGCGGCCACCCACAACGAACTGCTGGAACGCATGGAGATGGTCATCGAGTCGGGCCTGGCCCAGCGCGACCGGCTCGTGCACAGCGCCCCGCACAGCGGGGACCCCGTACCCAGCCACCGGGCCGTCCTCGACGCCGTACGGGACCGGGATCCGGACGCCGCCGAGCAGGCCATGTGTGCCCTGCTCGACCAGGCGATGCGCGACCTCGACAAGGTCAGCGGCCCGCACGGGAGAGGGGACGAGGGCGAGGACGCGGCCGCGGACGGTGCTGCCGGGGACACGGGTGGCACTGCCCGGGAGACGGGCGGCACTGCCGGAGCCGACGAGGAGAAGGACGGCCGGGCAAAGTGAAGATCGAGCGCGTCGAGACCTTCCTCGTCCCGCCCCGCTGGCTGTTCTGCCGGATCGAGACCGACGACGGTGTCGTCGGCTGGGGCGAACCCGTGGTCGAGGGCCGGGCCGAAGTCGTACGGGCGGCCGTCGATGTCCTGTCGGAGTACCTGGTGGGCCAGGACCCGCTGCGCATCCAGGACCACTGGCAGGTGCTGACCAAGGGCGGCTTCTACCGTGGCGGGCCCGTGCTCTCCAGCGCCGTGGCAGGCATCGACCAGGCCCTGTGGGACATCGCGGGCCGCACCCTCGGCGTACCGGTGCACACCCTGCTCGGCGGGCCCGTCCGTGACACGGTCCGCGTGTACGCCTGGGTCGGCGGCGACGAACCCGCCCAGATCAAGGACGAGATCACCGCCCAGGCCGAGGCGGGCTTCACCGCCGTCAAGATGAACGCCGCCGGGCGCACCGCACCGCTCACCAGCCCCGCCGAGACCGCCGCGGTCGTCGAACGGGTCGCGGCGGCACGCGAGGCCCTCGGTCCGTACCGTGACGTCGCGATCGACTTCCACGGCCGGTTCAGCGCCGCCAACGCGCGCCGCGTGCTCCACGAGATCGCCCCGCTGCACCCGCTGTTCGTCGAGGAGCCCGTCCTGCCCGACCAGGCTCGTCTGCTCCCGGGGCTGGTGTCGGCCTCGTCCGTCCCGCTCGCCACCGGTGAACGGCTCTACGGGCGCGCCGACTTCCTCCCCGCACTGACCGCGGGCATCGCCGTCGCCCAGCCCGACCTGTCGCACGCCGGCGGGATCTCGGAGGTCACCCGGATCGCCTCGCTCGCCGAGACCTTCGGGGCCCAGCTCGCGCCGCACTGCCCCCTCGGCCCGATCGCGCTGGCCGCGAGCCTCCAGGTCGCCTTCGCCACGCCCAACTTCCTGATCCAGGAGCAGAGCCGCGGCATCCACTACAACAAGGAGGCCGACCTGCTGTCCTACCTCGTCGACACCGAACCCTTCCGCTTCGTCGCCGGCCAGGCGCACCGCACCCCACTGCCCGGACTCGGCATCGCCGTCGACGAGGACGCGGTTCGCGCGGCCGACCGCTCCGGCCACGCCTGGCGCAACCCCGTCTGGCGGCACGCCGACGGCTCCTTCGCCGAATGGTGAGCCCCGCCGTGAACGCCGCGGCGAGCCCGGGGGAGCGCGGCACCCGGCTTCCGTTGTCCGTCGTCACCGACCCGGAACGCGGCGGCCGCTGGACCTCGCTGACCGCCGGCGGCCGCGAATGGCTCTGGCACCGCGACGAGCCGCGCCGCGCCCGCGTCCAGCCCGGCGACGCCTTCGCCGACGCCGGGGGACTGGAGGAGTGCGTACCCACGGTGCGCGGGCTCCCCGACCACGGGGACGCCTGGTCACGGCGGTGGCGTCGGGACGGGGACCTGGACGTCGTGGAGTGCCCCGACTTCCGCCTGGCCCGTCGTATCCGCGACGACGCCGGCGCGGCCGTCGCCGACTACACGCTCACCGCCGAGCCGGGTTACCGCTTCGTGTGGGCCGCCCACGCCCTGCTCGACCTGTCCCCGGCCGCCCGGATCGGCATCGACGGCCCCGCCGTGACCCGGCTCCACCCGGACGAGGGCGCGCGGTGGGTCACCGGCGCCTGGCCCCGCGTCGACGGCATCGCGCTGGACCGGCTCGGCCCGGACGACGGGACCGCCGTGGGCGCCGTCGTCCTCACCGCGCGGGTCTGCGTGCACGACGGCTCCGACACCCTGCACATGTCCGTGGAGGCCGACGGCCCGCCGGTGTCCGTCGCCCTGTGGCGAAACCTCGGTGGCTTCCCCCGGGACGCGCCGTACCGCTCCGTCGGTGTCGAGCCGATGCTCGGCCGCGTCTTCGACCGCACGGCGGCCGAGGACGGGGACACGGCCGTCGTCCCCGCGTCCGGCGAAGCCGCCTGGCGGCTCACCGTCACCGTGACCCGTCGCGCTACTGAGCATGGCGCCGCCGACCACCGCGCCACTGACCACTGCGCCGCCAACCACCGCACCACCCGCTGAACACACCACCACCAGAAGGGACGTCGGATGGACCTGCTCGCCGCGCTGCGCGCCCACCGGCTGCTCGCCATCGTCCGCGGCAGCGACCCGGACGCGGCGCTGAACACCGTCCTCACCCTCGCCGAGGAGGGCGTCGCCCTCATCGAGGTCTCCCTCACCGGACGCGACGCGCTCGACGTCATCGCCCGGGCACGCGCCGCCCTCGGCCCGGACGCGCTCCTCGGCGCGGGCACCGTCCTCACCGCCGACGACGCACGGGAAGCCCACAAGGCCGGAGCCGCCTTCCTCGTCACCCCCGCGGTCAGCGACGGCATAGCCACCGGCCGGGAACTCGGACTCCCGGTGCTCGCGGGCGTGATGACCCCCACCGACGTCCTCCAGGCACTCCGGCTCGGCGCCGACGCCCTCAAGCTCTTCCCGGCCGGCAGCGCCGGCGGCCCCGGGTATCTGCGCGACCTGCGCGGCCCCTTCCCCGACGTGCCCTTCGTGCCCGTCGGGGGAGTGGACGCCGGGGCGGCCTCGGCATACCTGCGAGCCGGCGCCACGGCCGTCGGTGTCGGCTCCCCGCTGACCGGCGACGCCGCCTCGGGAGGCAGCCTCGCCGCCCTGCGCGCGCGGGCCCGTGAGTTCCTGGACGTCGTCCGTCCGCAGGCCCGCCCGTGACCGCGCCCACGGTCCTCGCGACCGACCGCCTCGAACTCGGCGAGGGCATCCGCTGGACGGACGGCCGGGCCGTACTGACCGACATCCTCACCGGCCGGCTCCTGTCCGCTCCCGACGACCCCGCCGCACCGCACCGGCTGATCGCCCAACTGCCCTGCCCGCTGGGCGCGGTGGCCCCGGTCGAGGGCCGGGCCGGCCACTGGATCGCGGCGGCGGGCACCGGTATCTGCCGCATCGACGACGCCGGGCGAGCCGACTGGATCGCCCGCCCCGAGGACGACGCTCCGGTGCCGATGCGGATGAACGACGGCGTCGCCGACCCGCACGGCCGCTTCTGGGCGGGCAGCATGGCGTACGAGGCGACCGAGGACGCGGGATCCCTCTACCGCGTCGACCGCGACGGCGGCGTCACCCGCGTGCTGCGGGACATCACGGTGCCCAACGGCCCGGCCTTCAGCCACGACGGCACCCTCATGTATCTCGCCGACAGCGCCCGGGGCATCATCCGGCGCTACCCCGTCGACCCGGCCACCGGCGACCTGGGCGCGCCCGAACGCTTCGTCACCTTCGGCACGGGCAGCCCCGACGGCATGACGACCGACTCCGGGGGCGGCCTCTGGACCGCCGTCTGGGGCGTCGGACAGGCTCACCGCTACCACCCCGACGGCACTCTCGACCGGATCGTGGAGCTGCCCGCCGCCCAGCCCGCCGGGTTGTGCCTCGGCGGCCCCGACGGGCGCACCCTCCTCGTCACCAGTGCCCGCATCGGCCTGCCCCGGCCGCGGCCGCTGGACGGCGCCGTCTTCGCGTTCCGCGTGGACGTACCCGGAGCGGCGGCCGCGCCGTACCGCCCGGCGGACACCACGGACCCGGACCGCGCGTACTCCGGCGCCGGGGACTCCGCCGCCACCGGGGCCCGCGCGGCCGGAACCTGCGCGGCGACCGGGGACCTCCTGCCGTGACCGGGGACACCGAGGCCATGGCGCACGCCTACGACAGCGCGCACGCCACCGACACCGTGCACCCGGTCCAGGCCGTCGACAGCGCCGACAGTGCCGACAGCGTTGAGGAGCCCGCCATGAGCGCTCTCTTGCCACTGCGCCCCGGCCCCGTGGTCTGCGTCGGCGAGACCATGGCCGCCCTCGTCCCCGAACCCCTCGGACCGCTGGAGGACGCCGACCTGCTCCGCGCGGACATCGCGGGCGCCGAGTCCAACGTCGCCCTCTACCTCGCCGACCACGGCATTCCCGCCCGATGGGTCTCCGCGGTCGGCGACGACCCCTTCGGCCGTCGCGTCCGCGACCGGGTCGCCGCGGGCGGAGTCGACGTCAGCGGCGTCCGTACTGACCCCGAACGGCCCACCGGACTGCTCCTCAAGGACCCGGGCGAGCACGGCACCCGCGTCCACTACCACCGCCGCGGCTCCGCGGCCTCCGCCCTCACCCCCGACCTGCTCGACGACCCGGCCCTCGCGGGCGCCGCACTCCTCCACCTCAGCGGCATCACCCCGGCCCTGTCGCCCGGTTGCCACGCCCTCGTCGAGCGGGCGCTGCGGCCCGACCGCCCCTGTCCCGTCAGCTTCGACGTCAACCACCGCCCCGGCCTGTGGACCGGTCGCCGCGCCGCCGACGTCCTGCGGTCGCTCGCCGACCGGGCCGACGTCGTCCTCGTCGGCCTGGATGAGGCCCAGACCCTGTGGGGAGAGGCGGTGACCGACGCCCTCGCGGTCCGCGAACTCCTCCCCGGTCCCGGGATCCTCGTCGTCAAGGACGGCGCCAGGGAGGCCACTGCCTTCGTCGGCACGGACACCCACACCGTGCCCGCCCTCACCGCCCGCGTCGCCGAACCGGTCGGTGCCGGCGACGCCTTCGCCGCCGGATTCCTCAGCGGCCTGCTGCGCGACCTGTCCGCGGAACAGGCCCTGCGTCTCGGTCATCTGACGGCCGCCTCCGCCCTCCGGGTCGCCGCGGACCACGGACCCCTTCCGGCCCCCGCGGTGCTCACGAGGCTGCTCGCCGCCGACGACGAGACCTGGCGCGCCGCCAGGATCGACTGACCTCCCGGGCTGCCCGTACCCGAGGGGCAGCACCCCGGCCCACCCCGGCCCACGGGCAACTGCGGTCATCGTGCGGGCTGTTCCGCGGTGCGGCTCCACCGACATGACACAGGTGCCGGGCGCAGTCCCGTACGAGCAGCGGACCGCAGGCCGTCGTCGGCGCGACGACGACGGGCGGTCACCCGGACCGCTTCCCCGGCGGGCGCGATGGTGGCGCCGTCGGCCCACCTCCGTGCGACCGGAGGAGGAACGTCCTCCGCCGCCTCCGTCGGGGCTCCTCCACCCGCCCGCCAGGACATGCCGTGGCGATCACGACGACCGCCCCGACCAGCACCGCGGGAAGCACCGGCGCCCACAGCGGCGCGAAGCGCAGCAGCAGGGCCCCGGCCGTGGCTCCGACCAACAGGGCGCCCAAGCGCGCCGCGCCGTCGGCGACCCCGGCGAGGCGGGGCGGCCTGCCCGTCGTCAGACTGCGGACGACGGTGGTCAACGTACCGGTCAGGTACGTGGTCGACGCACCACGCACACCGGAGCCGATGGTGATCGCACTCTGCATCCCCATCGCCGCCGCGGCAGCGGCGAGAAGCAACGCGGCGGTGTACGGGCCCGGGTCGCCGCCGGTGGCCGGCCATCCACCGGCCACGCAGGCCAGGAGCGCCAGTTCCGCCGCCACGAGCAGACTGGTTCGCCGATCCCAGCCGGCGCTGCGTCGGGCCTGCCCGGCGCTGCCCGCCGCCACGCCCACGGCGTAGCCTCCGACGGCGACCGCCGCGCTCACCAGGAGCTGACCGTCGGGGGTCGCGATGCCTCGGCCCAACTGCACCAGGTTGCCCGTGACGACGCTGGCGAACGCGCCTCCGAGCCGGATGACGCACACCGCGTCGAGGCATCCGGCCGCCGCGGTCAGCACCAGGAGGAGCCGCAGGACGAGCCGCTGCGGCAGGCTCACGTCCGGCCGGCCCGCCCTCGCCCGGCCGCTCCACGGGTGCATCCGGCTCCTTGTCCCTTCACGCCGCCAGGACAGCACTGTAAGACCGTGGGGCGTTCCCATGGCCGAGGCCGGGATGCCTATCCTCGCCCGGTACGGCAAACGAAGGACAGGTGCACATGGCGGACGGCGGCAGGACGGGCTCAGCGGACGGCGGCAGGGCGGGTTCAAGGGACGCGGACAGCACCTCGCGCGCGTCGGGGTCGGCGTCGGGCTCGGGGGCTGCGTCGGCCTCGCTCAGCGCGCTGGCGCGGGACGCGGTACGACAGCGCATCGTCGACCGGCGCTACCCCCAGGGTTCGCGCCTCGTGGAACGCGAGGTCGCCGAAGAGCTCGGCATGTCCCGCGTGCCGGTGCGCGAGGCGCTGCGCGCGCTGGTCGCCGAGGGGCTGCTGGAGCTGCTGCCGCACAGCGGCGTGCGGGTGCGCCGCCTGGAGCGGATCGACGTGGAGCATCTCTACGAGGTGTGGGAACCGCTGGCCGTCCAGGCCTCGCGGCTCGCGGCGCGGGCTGCGTCCGGCGATCCGGAGGGCGTCGCGAACCTGGAATCCACCCTTCGCCGTGCGGAGCACGCGGCTGCGGAGGACGAAGGGACCCGCGAGGTGGCGGCCCACACGGCGTTCCACGAGGGTGTCGTGGCGATGACGGGCAATCCGCTCCTCGCCCGCACCATGGAGCAGCTGAGCTGGCAGCTTCAGCTGCTGTTCGGTCTGCGGGAGGAGCCCGCGCAGATGCGGGCCCAGCACACGGAGATGTTCCGGCACATCGCGGCGGGCGATGGGGAGGCCGCGGCGGCGAGCACGCTGCTGCATGTGCGCGACAGCAGGTCGGTGGCTCTGCGTTCCCTCTTCGGGAACAAGGACTGAGCCTCTTTGTATACCAACTAGAGTCGGGCGACCCTCTCGGCAATCCCCTCGGCGACCAACTGGAGGGAATCCGCGCAGCTCCTACCGTCGCATCCCTCGACTCCTTGCTCGCTGCCGGATGCTTGGTATACAAAGTGGAGGGTCGTCGTCCCCGACCGCCAGGAGCGTCCATGTGCGTCGCAGCCACACCGCCGCCCTCCAGCAAGCTCACCCGCCGCGGGATACTCGCCGGTGCGGCCGCGCTCGCCGGCACGGTGGCGGCCGTCACCCCCGCCTCGGCGGACCCGCGAGGCGGGCCGGCAGGCGGCCGGGGCGAGGACCGCTGGCCGCGCGGCGGAAACCTGGTCGTCGAGGGCGGTACGGTCCTCGATCCCGCGACCGGCGAGGTCATCGAGGACGCCGTCGTCGTCATCAAGGGCGGGGTGGTCGGCGCGGTGGGCGCGCGCGGAAGGGTCGCCACGCCCCAGGGCGTGACGGTCCTCGACGCTCACGGCCGATGGCTCCTGCCCGGCCTCGTCGACGCCCACATTCACCTCAGCACCGCCGCCGAGGCCCGTGACGCGGTCCGCCAAGGCGCGACCAGCGCCCGCAGCGGGTCGACGAACTTCTACCAGGACATCGCCGTACGGGAACTGGCCCGTCACTCCCCGGCTCTCGCGCCCCGCGTCAAGGCCGCAGGCGTCTTCGTCACCCCCGACCTCGGCGACACCGTGCTGGCCGACCCGGACCTCACCCCACTCGCCCGCCTCGACGACGGCGTGCGCTCCGCCGAGGCGCTGCGCCGGGTCGTGGCGGTGAACCTCGCGCGCGGGGCCGACGTCATCAAGACGCGGGTCAACGAGCGCGCGGGACTTCCCGAGCAGGACCCGTTGGCCCAGGTGTACTCGCACGAGCAGCTGTCCGAGATCGTCGCCGCCGCCCGCCGGGGTGGCAAGGGCGTCCTGTGCCACAGCTACAGCGAGAAGGGCTGCCATGACGCCGTGACGGCGGGCATCCGCTCCCTGGAGCACGGGGC
Source organism: Streptomyces sp. NPDC091376 (assembly GCF_044757085.1). Lineage (NCBI taxonomy): Bacteria > Bacillati > Actinomycetota > Actinomycetes > Kitasatosporales > Streptomycetaceae > Streptomyces > Streptomyces sp. NPDC091376. Next base: position 150,672 of record NZ_JBIVUF010000005.1, read on the forward strand.
GTTCGTCGGCGAGCGCACGCTGTACGAAATGCGCCGCAGGGCCACGTACTTCACCCCGACACTCACCGCGATCGCGGCCCTGGCCGAGTCGCCGGACCCGGTGCTGGCCGAGCGCGGCCGCACCTACCTGCCCGTCCTCGAGCGGGCGGTACTCGCCGCCCATGAGCTGGGCGTGCCGATCGCCGCCGGCACCGATTCGTCCGGCGGGAGGATCCGGCCCATCGGCCGTGAGGTGGAACTCATGCGCGCCGCCGGGCTGCCGGCGCTCGACGCGATCCGTACGGCCACGACCGGCGCGGCACGGCTGCTCGGCCTGGAGCGCACGGTCGGCCGTCTCGCGCGAGGCTACGCGGGCGACGTGATCGTCGTGGACGGCGATCCGCTGGCGGACGTGACCGTGCTCAAGCGCCCGATCCGGGTCGTCCGCGCGGGTATCGCCCTCTGACCGCGACCGCGACCGCGACCGCGACCGCGACCGCGACGGCTGCGGCCGCCACCCGTACGCCCTGCTCGTGGGGGCCCGGCACTTCATGAAGGCCCGCCACTGAAGGCCCCGGCACCCCATGAAGGCCAGCCATCGCATGCGCCACCCCAGGACACGTGGCCCTGCGAACGCCCGGCGCCCTGAGAACCACCACCCCCTGAAGCCTCCAAGGACGCCCCCGTACGTCCTCCTCGTCATCCCGTCCTCCGTCCTGACCGCCGAAGGAGTCACCATGCACCCGTCCCCGAGTTCCTCCAGCGCCCTGTCCCGCCGCAGCGTCCTCGCCGGCGCCGCGGCCCTCGCCGGAACCACCGCCACGGCGGCCGGTGTCGCCGCCCCCGCGCAGGCCGCTCCCACCGCGGGCCGGGACGGCGACCGGCACGGCGGACGTCCCGCCAGGACGGTCGTCTTCCGCAACGTGCGCCCGTTCGGCGCCCGGACGCCTGTGGACCTCGTGGTCGAGGGAGGCAGGATCACGGACCGCCCGGCGCCGAAGGACGCCGTTGTCGTCGACGGCCAGGGCCGGGTCGCGCTGCCGTCGCTCGTGGACGCGCACATCCACCCGGACAAGACGACGTGGGGCGGATCGTGGGTGACGCGCCGGCCCGCGAGCGGTATCGCCGACTACGTCGCCCAGGACGTGGAGCTGTTCCACAGCCGGCGGCGTTCCGTCGCGGAACGCGCCCACGGCCTGATGGCGCACGCCGTGACACGCGGCACCCGCGCGATGCGCGCCCATGCGGACGTCGCCCCGGCCTACGACCTGGCAGGCGTCGAGGGCGTGGCCACCGCACGGAAACGCCTGCGCCACGCGCTCGACGTCCAGATCGTGGCGTTCCCGCAGCACGGTGTCGTCCGCACCCCCGGTACGGCGGAACTGCTCGAAGAGGCGGCGCGTACGGGAGCCGTCGACATGATCGGAGGCATCGACCCGATCGGCTTCGACCAAGCGCTCGACGAGCAGCTCGACCTGGTGTTCGGCATCGCGGACCGGCACGGCGTCGGGGTCGACATCCACCTCCACGACCGGGGGGAGAAGGGCCTCACGGCACTGCGCGGCATCATCGACCGCACACGGGCCCTGTCCCTCAACGGCAAGGTCACCGTCAGCCACGTCTTCTGCCTCCCCGGCCTCACCGGACGTGAACTCGACTCCGTGGCAGCGGAACTGGGCGACCTCGGCATCTCCCTGACCACCGTGGCGCCGTCCGACTCGCTGGTCCTGCCGATCGCCCGGCTGCGCGAACACGGTGTGCACGTCGGGCTCGGCTCCGACGGCGTACGCGACTCGTGGAGCCCGTTCGGCAACGCGGACATGCTGCACCGCGCCCACCTCCTCGGGTGGGTCACGGACGTCCGCCTCGACGAGGAGCTGACGGACTGCTACCGCGTGGCCGCCCACGGCGGCGCGGACGTGATGGCCCTGCCGCACGCGGACTTCGCACCGGGGGCCCCGGCCGACTTCGTCCTCGTACGCGCCGAGTGCCTGCCCCAGGTGGTCGTGGACACACCTCTGCGGGAACTGGTGGTGCACGGCGGCGTGGTCGTCGCCCGGGACGGCGAGCTGGTCGGACGGGAGTAGCCCGCCGGCGGACCACGACCCTCCGCGACAGGACACCGCGGCTCCGGGGAGCCGCGGTCTGCTGCCCATCCATGACGGCCGCGAACTCGCCGGGAAAGGGCAGAGCGCCGCTTCCCTGCCGCTTTTCCGATGAGCCCATGAAAAGGACGTGGATGGGACGGAGTTTCTGCCCGGTCGTTGTGCGTCGTTGAATTTCAGCGAGGCCGAGCCGGGGCATGATGGCGTTCCGTAAATGCTCGTCGCCGTCCAGCGTGACACGTCGTCATGGAGAGAGCCGAGATGCATTCGCGCGTCACGTGGAGTTGGTCCGCCGCCGGATTCCTTCTGGCCGCCCTCGTCCTGATGCCGGCCTGCGTGCCGGCTCCGGGAGGCGGCACGCACGCCCACCGGTCGCCGTCCCCGACCGGCCTCGCCACGGTCTCTCCGTCGCCCGCCGTGACCGGGCCCGTCTCGGCGGAACTGCGGGATCCGGCTCAGGTGGTGAGCAGGGACGGTCTGCTGCGGACGCGCATCGTGGTCGAGCGGAAGAAGGTCGACCTGGCGGGCCGCCCCTTGTGGGCTCTGACCTACAACGGCCAGTACATGCCGCCCACGTTGCGTCTCAAGCCCGGCGACCGCATGGAGATCACGTTCGACAACAGGCTCGACAAGCAGACCAATCTCCATGTGCACGGGATGCACGTCTCGCCGGCCGGGAACTCGGACAACGTCTTCCTGGCGATCGAGCCGGGCAAGACCTTCCAGTACTCCTACCGGTTCCCGAAGAGCCTCGAACCGGGCACGTACTGGTATCACCCCCACCCGCACCTGCTCTCGGCGGCGCAGACCGCGGGAGGCATGTCCGGCATCATCGTGGTCGACGGGCTCGACGAGTATCTCCCGCCGTCCCTGCGCAACATCACCGAGCACGTTGTCGCGTTGAAGGACTTCCAGATCGTCGGCGATCAGATCAAGACCCAGAACCTGAAGATCGGCGCGCCGACCACACGGACCGTCAACGGCCAGCTGAATCCCCGGATCCGTATCCGTCCCGGTGAGACCCAGTTGTGGCGGCTCGCCAACATCGGCGCCAACATCTTCTACAAGGTCGCCCTGCCGGGCACGAAGTTCCACGTGGTGGCCCAGGACGGATATCCGGTGAACAAGGTCTACTCGGCCGACTCCATCGTCATTCCCGCGGGCGCCCGTTACGACGTGCTCGTCCAGGGCGGACCCGCGGGCACCCGGGAGCTGCAGACGCTCCCGTACAACACCGGCAAGGCGGGGAACCAGTTCCCGCAGGCGACCCTGGCGACCGTCGCGTCCGCGGGCGAACCGATGACCGCCGAGCCCATGCCGACGACGTTCGGGCCCACCGACGACCTGGCCACGGCACCCGTCGCGGGCCGCCAGACGATCACGTACACGGAGAACGCCGCCGGTACGCAGTTCTTCATCAACGGCAAGCAGTTCGACCACAACCGGGTCGACTTCCGGGTCAAACTGAACACGGTCGAGGAATGGACCATCAGGAACAACACCGACGAGGTGCATTCGTTCCACGTCCACACCAACGATTTCCAGGTGATGAGCATCAACGGCAGGCCGCGGACCAATTACGGCCTTCAGGACACCGTCGACGTCCCGCCGCGCGGCACCATGGTCATCAGGTCCCGCTTCCTGGACTACCCCGGAAGGACCGTGCTCCACTGCCACATCCTCAATCACGAGGATCTCGGCATGATGTCGGTACTGCAGATCGACAAGTAGGAACCGACAAGAGCGGCGGCCGCCCCTGGTCGGGGAACGGCGCCTGTCGCGTTCCGCCGAATTCCGATTTCCCGCCGACGGGACAACCATGGTCCCGTAGGCGAACAAGCGAGGACACCGAGAGAGGCCAGGCCATGCGTGCGTCGCTCATTCAGCTTTCCGTGGAGGCGTCCGAGACCGCGGAGGAGCGCAGAAGGCGGGCCGCCGCCCTCGTCCTCGAAAGGGCGGGCGACGACCTGGTGATGCTCCCGGAGATGTGGACGGTCGGAGCCTGGGACTACGACGCGTGGGCAGACGGCGCGGAAGGAGTGGACGGGCCGACGGCCGAGGCCATGTCCGCCGCGGCACGCACGGCTGGAGTATGGCTCCACGCCGGATCGATCCTCGAACGCGACAGTGACGGAACCCTCTACAACACCGCGCTCGTCTTCGACCGCGACGGCGCGCTGCGCGGCCGCTACCGGAAGATCCACCGGTACGGCTTCGACACGGGGGAGGCGGTCGTCCTCGGGGCCGGAAAGGAGATCGTCACCGTTGCGACGGACTTCGGAATGCTCGGCCTGGCCATCTGCTACGACCTGCGGTTCCCGGAACTCTTCCGGTCCCTGATCGATGCGGGGGCGGAGATCGTGGCCGTGCCGGCGGCGTGGCCGGCGGAGCGGCTGGAGCACCTGCGGCTCTTCGCGCGCACCAGGGCGGTGGAGGAGCAGGTCTTCCTCCTCGCGTGCGTGGCCACGGGCGAGCACTGCGGAGTGCGCCAGGCCGGGCACAGCATGATCGTCAATCCCTGGGGCGACGTGCTCGCCGGTACGGGAGACGGGGAGGGGATCGTGACGGGAGAGTTCGACATGAAGGATGTCGCGGCCTTCCGCACCCGCCTGCCGGTGCTCCGTGACCGCGTGCTGGCCGTCGCGGCACCACGGACGCGCTGAGCGGCCCCTGGGCGGGCCGGCTCCCGCCCACGCCCCTGCGCCCCGCCGATGCTCTCGCGGCGCGTGCCTGGCCGAGGGCCGCCGCTGTACGGTCACGGTCGTGAACGGATACGCGGCTGTCTACGAGGTGGTGCGCAACCCCCGCCGCAGCCCTGCCGGCGTGACCGGGCAGGAACACATCGGGACCGTCCACGCGGCGGAGACGGACGACTCGGGGGAACAGCCCGGCCCGGCCACACTCTGCGGCCTGTCAACCGCGGCCATACCGCAGGTGCCCGGCGACCGGCCCACCGAACGGGCGGAGACCTGGTGGCCGCCTGTCAGCGCCATCGTCATCTGCGCGGAATGCGACATGGAGACGTAGGGCATGTCCGATGGGTCGGCGAGCCTGCCGTGCCTCGTCGGTCGACTGCACTGACTCAGTTGACCGGCTCGACTCAGCGAGGGCTCATCAGGGGCGGCGGCCGCGTGCCGGACGGCCGAGTCGACAATCGGCCCTTCGTGGCCCGAGCCACGACCACGTAGGCCCGAGGAGCCGGTGTGCCCGCGCGCCTTCGTGAACCATCGGGTTGCGTGCCGCGTCCTCCTGATGCGCGGCTCGTGCCGGGCGGGCGCTGTGCGAGGGAGAGCAGGGGACGGATGACGGGTGAAACGATCGGTATCGGGCTGGCTGTATTGGTGGGCCTGGTGGGTCTGTGGGCCAGTGCGCGGGAGGCACGGCTGCAGATGAGGCTGAGCCGCCACGGGCTGCGCGCTGAGGGGGTGGTGGTGGACCAGGAGCATCAGCCCGGGGACGACTCTTCGACGCCCGTCATCGAGTTCACCGACCGGCAGGGCCGGCCCGTCAGGTTCCGGCCTCCCACGACGGCGACGGGGCTGGACCGCGGAACCCGTGTACCGGTCGCCTACCTGCCTGAAAGGCCGAAAAGCGCACGAGTGTTCACCTGGAAGTACCGCCTGCATGAGATCGTCGGCCTGTTCTTCGGAGCCATGATCTTCCTCGGCGTCGCGGCCGGGTGCCTGCTCACGGGCTGAGCTTGTTCTCCCCGTCACCGCGGTCACGGCCGGGTACTACGCCGCCCCGAGCTGCCGGCTCGTCGCCTCACGGGCGGGCTGGCCTCGTAGTCGATCCTCGGGACGCTGCCTCGCTGAACACCACGCGGGACAGCGCGGTCAGGCGTACGGCGAGGGGCGCGTCTGCAGGCGCCAGATGACGTCGATGCCCGACTCGCCCGGGGCCGTAGGCCCTTCCGGCACTCGCACGCGCTCGATCTCGAGGAAACCCAAGCGCCGGGCGACGGCTCCGCTCGCGTGATTGGCCGCGTCGTGATGGATCTCGATGCGATCGATGCCGGGCATCCGGCGTCCCGCGTTCACAGCGGCAGCGACGGCCGTGGTGGCCAATCCCTTCCCCGTCCAGGAGTGGTGGAGCCAGTAGCCGATCTCCAGCCCACCGGGTCCGATCCGGCGCATCAGACTGCAGCTGCCGATCGCCACACCGCCCGAGGTGATCGCGTAGTGGTACGCCTGCCCCGAAGCCCACTCCTCCTCGCTCCGGGTCAGAAACTCCTTGCCCTGCTGCCGGTCATGGGTGGCCGCGAAGGGCATCCAGGGGAGCAAGTGATCACGTGACTCGGTGATCAACCGATGCAGTATCTCGATATCCTGCACACGCCAACGGCGCAGCTCCACGTTGTCGGAGCGGAGTATCTCCCCGGGCTGTTCCATGTTCAGGATCCTGACGGAGCCAGGTCCGCCCGACAACGCAATTTCCGCACGCATCTCTTCGGCGAGCTCGTCGTCGGGGTCGGCATCCAGCCAGCGGCGGATGTTGAGCCACTGCGCCGCGACGTACCGGTCCCAGCTGTCCTGATCGACAAGGACCCTCATACGATGCGGACAGCCGGAGCAGCACTCCTCGGACTCACGGCGGCGGGCTCCCGTGTCATGATCGCGCGACCGCGACACTCTCAGGGGCCCAGCCGGTGGAAGGACGACAACATGGTGGCCGAGTTGGCTCCGGGCACGGCCGAGCCGGCCCGCGCGCGCATCCCCGACACCGTGGCCGGGGGAACGACCATCCTGCTCAACGGCACGTCCAGCTCCGGCAAGTCCAGCATCGCCCAGGCACTCCTCGACCTTCTCGACGGCACGTGGTTCCACATGCCCGTGGACGCCTTCCACGCCATGCGCTGCAACCGACCCATAGCCGACGAGGACCTCCAGGCCGAGATCGACCGCACATCCAAGGGCTTCCACCGCGCGGTCGCCGGGATGGCCGCAGGTGGCAACAACGTGATCGTGGACTACCCACTCAGCCGCCGCTGGCGGCTGCTGGACCTCCTCGATCTGCTCGTGCTCGAAGACACCGCCCTGATCGCGGTCCGCTGTCCGCTGCCCGAGCTGCAGCGCCGTGAGCGCGAGCGTGGCGACCGACAGCTGGGACTCGCTGCCATGCAGTACGACGAGGTGCACTCCCACGCACTGCACGACGCCGACGTGGACACCAGCCTCCTCTCCCCGGAGCAATGCGCCCTCCGCATCCGTGACTTCCTGTCGGACCGGCCGCGTCCCACCGCCCTCGAACGGCTTCGGATGACACTGCGATCCTCCGACTGACCTCTCAGCGCATGCGGCAGGAGGATGGCGCGGCGTCTGCTTACGTGACACCCTGACGACCGTGATCATCAGGGTGAGTGAGGCACGCATCCGTCCTGAACGGTTCGAGGCGTTCCGCGACATGATCGTCTCTGCGGTACGCGAGTTTCCCAGTCGTTACCCAGGGCTGGTGGACCACGAGGTACTGCTCGCGCCGCCTGATTCGCTGCTGTACGTCAGTCGCTGGCGCAGCGAAGAGGACTTGGTCGGCTACGCCGGCGAGCACTGGCGTGACCAGCCCGTGGTCCTGCCCGGCGAGGACGAGTACCTCGTTGCACCACTTCAGGTCCGGCACTTCACGCTTGCGCCTCTCGGCTAGGAGCGTGGGCCAGTAAACAACTCCTGGGATGCCGCGCCTCGTGGTGAAGTGCGGCTGCTGAGCGCTGCTCTTGAAAGGCGTGGCTGCCGGGCAGTCGTGATGCGAAAATCAGTCCGCAACTTGATCCACATCCGCGTCCCGGAGGTCTGCATGGACGTCGCCTCGCTGCTGCCGTTGACCACGGCCCGGTTGTCGCTGCGTCTGTTCAATCCCGGCGACGCCGACGACCTGTACGCCTACCAGAGCCTGCCGAGCGTGGCGCGCTACTTGTACCGGCCGGCGCACACGCGTGAGCGCAGCGAGCAGGTTGCCGCCGAGCGCGCGGCGCAGACGGCCTGGCGCGCTGACGGGGACAAGCTGGCGCTCGCTGTCTGCCGACGCGATGAGCCCGGCGTCCTTGGCGAGGTGAGCCTCGCCCTGGCCGATGCCCGCGCCGCCCAGGCCGAGATCGGCTGGACCCTCGACCCAGGTCACCAGGGGCACGGCTACGCGACCGAGGCGGCCGCGGCGCTGGCCGGGTTTGCCTTCGACATGCTGGGCGTGCACCGGCTTTACGCACGGCTGGATGTGGAGAACACCGGGTCTGTGCGGGTCTGTGAGCGCCTCGGGATGCGCCGGGAGGCGCACCTGGTCGAGAACGACCTCGACGGGGATCGCTGGGGCAGCGAGTACATCTACGCGGCGCTGTCCGCGGATCTTGGCAGTCGATCAGGCGATTGAGCTCGACGCCGCCTCCTGTTCGTGATCTTCCATATGGGAGCATCCTGGTATATCTGGTGGGGATGGCCTGTTCGAGGTGGATCCGGCGGCGGTGGTGAAGCCGGAGACCGCGCCGACGGTGGCGGTGAAGAAGACCTTCCGGACCTTCGTCCCCGATCAGGTCCTGCTGCTGCCGCCGTCGCTGGAGGACTGGCTGCCCGAGAACCACCTGGCCCGGTTCGTCGCCGACCTGGTCGACGAGGTGCTTGACCTCGGGCCGATCCTGGCCGACTACACCGAAAAGCGCGGCTACCCGCCCTACGATCCCCGGCTGATGGTGCGTCTGCTGATCTACGGTTACACCACCGGCGTCTGCTCCTCCCGGGCCATCGAGCGCCGCCTGGGACGACGTCACGTTCCGGTTCCTGGCCGCCGGCCAGGAACCGAACTACGCCGGGTACTGCTCCGAGACCAACCTTGAGGCTGCGCGAGAGCGCCAACTCGCCTGCGGCACCGACACGTTCATGGCCACCGGCCGACTCGCCCACAACGGCCAAGTCCCGCCCGCACCCCGCGGACGCATTCCCAAGGACGCCACCCTCAAGGAACGCATGGCCCGCAAGCTGCGGACCAAGCCCGGCAAGGCCGCCTACAGCCGCCGCAAGGCCATCGTCGAACCCGTCTTCGGACAGATCATGACCTGCCAGAACGGCCGCCAGCTCCTCCTGCGCGGCGAAGACGGAGCCCGAGGAGAGTGGCGCCTGCTGGCCGCCTGCCACAACCTCCGCAAGATCTTCCGACGCGCCGGGACCTCCGGACTCGCCGCCCTGGCCAGCTGACCAATCGGGCCTCCCGGGCCCGTCACCAGCCCGATACGGGCCCAACTCCCGACGGCCACGCCCCCGACTGCGCCTCACCAGCGGCGGCGAGGCGGCCAGGACCGATCCCATCGACCAAAGCCTCCAGCCACTTGCCCGTTACAGAGACACGCTCCTAGCGAGTGATCCGCGTTCGGATCACGAGTTCCGAAACACCCCGGCAAGCGACCGGATCAACCACCGGAGGCGGTGGCTGATCCGCTCCTCCTCAAGGGCACCGACAGACGCCGGTCAGGCAGGCGTGCTCCAGCGCTGGTTCGCCCCGCCGTGGCAGTCCCAGACGATCAGCCTCGTACCGTCCGCGGTGCCGCCGTCCGCCGCGTCCAGGCACCGGCCCGTCTGCGGATTGACCAGCGCGCCGCCGCTGCGCTGCCACTGCTGCGCGGCCGAGCCGTCGCAGCTCCTGAGCTGGACGTCGCCGCCGCTCACCGCCATGCACTTGAAGAGCGCACGCACCGTGCCGTCGCCCGCGAGCACCCAGTTCTGGTGATTGACGTCGCCGCACGTCCACAGCTCCAGCGGGGTGCCGTCCGCGCTGCTGCCTCCGGTGATGTCGACGCACTTGCCACCGGTGCTGGTGATCGAGCCCGACGAGGAGTTGCCGATCCCGTCCTCCTGGACGCTGCCGCCCGAGACCTGGGTCACCTTCGCGTACGAGCTGCAGGTGCTGCTCGTCGACGTCCCGCTGACAGCCGCCGTGACCGTGCCGCCGCCGGTGCTCGTGCCGGTGGGCAGGTCGTAGCGGGCCCTGGAGTACGGCTCGTCCCGGCAGGTCGCCGCGTCGTTGTTCCAGTCGAAGTACTCGACCCAGTCGACCATTCCACCGGCGTTGATCCCCGCGCCGGCGCCGACCTGGAGGCTCCCCAGGACGAAGGACGTGCCGGCCGTGGTGTCGGTGACGGTGGCCTGGTACCAGCCGTCCGGAGTGCCGGGGGAGACGCGGAAGGTGTAGCGGTGTCCCGCGGTGAACGCCTGGTTGTAGCGGCAGGTGTAGCCGGAGCCGGTCTCGTCGAAGGTCTGGCAGTAGGTGCCGGCGGAGCCCGGCCGCGCCGCGGTCGCGTCCCACAGCGAGAACAGGAACATGCCGCTGCCGGTACGCCAGCGCTGCTGTCCGATGTATCCGCCCACTCCGCTGCTGAAGCCGAACTGGTGTGCCCAGAAGACATTGCCGCGGCCGGGGTCGGCCTCGACCGTCGTGGCGAAGGTGACGTCGGTCAGGGTGCTGGTCCCCGCCGGGAAGGCGTAGTTGGTGTAGCTGCCGGGGGTCGCCCCGCTCGCCGAGGCGGGGGCGGCGAGTCCCAGGCAGGCGGCGACGGCGAGAACGGCGCTCACACAGAGCGTTCTGGCACGGAGCATGTGCGCTTCCTCCTTGATGGCGATGTGCATGACATTGCCTAAGCGGAAGCGTGGGGTCCTGCGACACCGGTACGGGATGGACTTTCCACCCGGGCAGATGGATTCTTCGGGTCCGGCGTCGAGTCACGCCGACAGTTCAGGGTCGGCGGACCGGAGGGGCGCTGCCAAGACCGTGGGCTGGGTCACTACGGAGACGGACTCGGTGAGGAGCCGGTGCACAGGGCAGCGGCCGGCGGCCGCCAACAGCCTTTCTGTCTGCTCTTGTTCGAGGTCACCGACCAGTCGGATGCTCCTGAAGATCTGCTGTCGCGGGCCGTTGGGGGGATCGACCCGCACCTCCACGTCGACACTCCGCAGCTGGAACCCGTGCCGGTCCGCATACGCCCGGACGGCCATGGAGGTGCACGACCCGAGCGCCGCCAGCACCATCTCCGTGGGAGTGGGAGCCGCGTCCGTGCCGAAGGGCTCCGACGCGTCCGCGGTCAGCCGGTGGGGACCCACCTCGATGGTGCGGACCAGCTGTTGACCTTCACGTACTGAAACGGGGCGTGCGCTCATCGGCCGACCTCTCTCAAGCGGCCGCTCACGGCCCGCTGATCATCCTGTTACAGATAAGACAGAGAAGGTCGCTTCCCTGTGACACCCGCCCCGTTTCCCGGCGCACTCCTGGGGGCTTCTGGCGGAGCCATGGATTCACATTCCGGGCGGGTGTCACAGCGTGTTGTGCCGCACGGACTCTATGGCAAAAGCGTCCTGCCCTCGGCTGAAGGGATCAGTTGTTCATGGACGCCACATAGTGGGACAGCTTGGTCGGATTCAGCACCCACATGAGCCGGTCGATACCCTTGTCCGACGATTCGATGGAGAGAAGGGCCACGGGGTTCTCGCCATGCAGGACGAGAACAGCGGGTTGGCTGTTGGCCTCCACCCATCGAATGCTGGTTTCGGGCCAGAAGCGCGGTGCGAAGGCGGCAAGGTACTTGGAAACATGGGCACGTCCGACGACCGGGATCTTCGATGCCCCGCGCACTCCTCCACCGTCGGCGTAGCTGACGACATCGGTGGCGAGAAGCTCTTCCAGCTGTGACAGATTCCCCGTCTGCGCCGCCGAGACGAATGCCTCCATCAGCCGCCGGTGATCAGCTTGGCTGACGGGCTCCCTGTGCTCGTCGGCCAGGTGCTTCCGGGCACGGCTCACCAGTTGGCGGCAGTTGGCCTCGCTCGTCTCCAGAATGGTCGCGACCTGCTTGTACGGGTAGTCGAACGCTTCCCTCAGGATGTACGCGGCTCGTTCCGTCGGGTTGAGCCTTTCGAGGAGAAAGAGCACCGCGAGTTCGAGCGCTTCCTTCTTCTCGGCGCCGACGTACGGATCCGTGCTCGTATCGATCGGTTCCGGGAGCCAGGGCCCGATGTACGCTTCACGCCGCACCCTGGCCGACTGGGCGAAGTTGATCGCCAGACGTGTGGTGATCGTGGTCAGGAAGGCTGCCGGTTCACGAATGTCGGTGCGGTCGGCATTCTGCCATCGTAGCCAGGCTTCCTGGACGATGTCCTCGGCTTCCACCGCGCTACCGAGCATTCGGTAGGCGATGCCGAAAAGCTGTGGGCGCGCTGCGGTGAACTCCCTCGCGGCCTGGTCGAGCGAGGATGTGCCGTTCCCAGCGTGCATGGTTTCCCTTTCGGCCTCTGGGTTCATCATGCTACAAACCGCGAAACGGCACAGTTTCTACGATCACGGGATCCCCGACGCGGCTGATTGCCTTCGATTCCCAGGGGCACGCGGGCACACTGTTGTCGATCGCGGAAGGCTGGAGCCGGGTGGTGGGCGATGGGGACTCGCCCCGCGATCGTTGTGGAACCTTCCCACACATGACCCCGCGGCCTGCGGGGACGGAACGCAGGGTGACTCCCTGTACGGCCTGCTGCCGTACAGGGAGTCACCCTCGACGCAACGTACGTTCCACGATGGTTCGTTCAGGTATGCCTGACCGTCAGTCAGTCCGCCTGTCCCTCTGTCCGTCTCCGCGCCGATGGTCGGGGGGCGCGGAGACGGACGTCCCACCCCTGATGGGTGGGTGTCTCCGGTTATCCGAACTGGCCGGGCTGGTAGTCACCGGCGGGCTGCTGGTTGATGACGTTGATGCGGTTGTAGGCGTTGATGACGGCGATGAGGGAGATCAGGGCGGCGAGCTGGTCCTCGTCGTAGTGCTTGGTGGCGTTCGCCCAGGCCTCGTCCGTGACGCCACCGGCGGCGTCCGCGATGCGGGTGCCCTGCTCCGCCAGCTCCAGCGCGGCACGCTCGGCGTCGGTGAAGACCTTGGCCTCACGCCAGACCGCGACCAGGTTGAGGCGCAGCGAGGTCTCGCCGGCGGCGGCCGCGTCCTTGGTGTGCATGTCGGTGCAGAAGCCGCAGCCATTGATCTGGCTGGCCCGGATCTTCACCAGCTCCTGCGTCGCAACGGGCAGCGTCGAGTCCGAGACCACTTTGCTCGCCGAGTTGATGTGCTTCAGGATCTTGCCTGCAACGGGGTTACCGAAGTAGTTGAGACGGGCGTCCATGATGAACCTCCTAGGGCGTACTGCGGTTACGCACTATTGACGGGACAGCCCGGCAAGCTGTGACAGGAGGTCGATGTGACCTGGGTCACATCGACTGTCCCGCCTTCTCGGATCGGTGTGAACGGCGACCTCGGACCCGTGACCCGGACCCCCTGACCCGTGACCCGGACCCTCTGACCCGGACCCTGTCGGTCGTGATCACACCGTTCGGCGACCGATGTGATCCATCACCTGAGGTCACAGCCGTGTCCCGGCGTCCTGGGAACGCAACGACAGGTGGCCTGCGCGGAGACGGCGTAGTCTTTCCAGATATCCGGCCGTGCCGTCGAGAGTATGGGCGCGGACGACGATCACCGGTGCCTGATTTACGCGACGAGGCAGCTCCGGGCCACACAAGCTGATCCCGGTATCTGTGGCACGGCTGGCTGATCGGCTCTGCGCATCGGCTCCGAGACCGGAGGTGACGTGATGCCGAACAACGAACCGGCGGGAAACTCCCCGGGAGGACAGGGTCAGCGATCCGAGGCCTGGAAGACCGCGGTCACCGTGATTCAGGAGGCCAAGCCGCCCTCCCTTCCGGAGGGAGCACATGCCATGACTCTCCTCGTCGAGTTTCCCCCCGGAGACCCTGGCACCCCTCCCCACCGCCACTTCGGACCGGCCTTCGGCTACGTCCTGGAAGGCGAGATGCTGTTCGAGCTGGAGGGCGAACCCGAGCGGGTGATCCGCGCCGGGGAGGCGTTTTGGGAGCCCGGCGGCGACGTGATCCACTACCAGGACGGCAACAACCGTACGGACGTGCCGAGTCGGTTCATCGTCACGATGATGTGCGAGCCGGACAAACCCATGCTCGTCCTCGTCGACGAGGACGAGTTGGAGCAACGCAAGGACAGGCGGGCTCCACGCCCCTCCTGAACGGCGCGCACTGCTGCCGGTGTTGTTCTGTGCCTCGTCCGCTTCCCTGCCGACGAGTTCCGCGAGTTCCGTACCGCGAGCGTAAGGGCTCCGTACCGCGAGCGTCAGTCTGCGCACCGCAGGTGTCAGGACGAGCTGCGTACTGCGAGCTGAGTGGGAAGCGTGATGTGCTGTCGCGGTTCGCCGGGATGGGCGATCTCGTCGAGAAGAAGGCGGGCGATCGTGCCCCCGATCTCCTCGACCGGCTGACGCACGCTGGTCATGGCGGGGTGCGCGTAGCGAGCGATGTAGGAGTCGTCAAAGCCGACGACGGCCACATCGTCGGGAATCCGTCGCCCCTGCCGACGCAGCTCCAGCATGGCGCCGGCGGCCATGACGTCCGACGCGGCGAACACGGAGTCGAGGTTTGGATTGCGTTCGAGAAGTGAACGCATGGCGAGCCTGCCGCCTTCCTCCGTGAAGTCGGCCGTGACAATGAGGCGCTCGTCGGCAGCCAGTCCGGCCTCGCCCCGAGCGTCCTTCCACCCCTGGAGCCGGCTGCGGCCGACGTCCATGTCGAGGGGACCCGTGATGGTGGCGGTCGTGGTTCGACCACGGGAGACGAGGTGCCGGACGGCTTCCCTCGCGCCCCCCACGTTGTCGGCGCACGCGTGGCTCAGGGACTCCTCGGGGCCGCGTCGCCCGGCCAGCACCGTGGGCAGTCCGAGGTTCTCCAGGATGCCGGGCAGTGGGTCGTGCTCGTGCACGGAGACCAGCAGCACACCGTCGACCCTCCGCTCCGCCACACTGTCCGTGAGCTGGTCACGCTCTTCCCTGTCACGGACGAGCACGAGCTGGAGCTGTGTCCTGGTGGTCGTCAGGACGGTGCTCACACCGCGGATGACGGCGGAGAAGTAGGGTTCCGCGCCCAGTCTGCTCTCGGATTCCGGGATCACCAGCGCTATCGAGTTGGTACGCCGTGTCACCAGGCCGCGGGCGACCGAGTTCGGTACGTAGTTGAGCTCGGCGATGGCCGCGAGGACCGCTTCCCTGGCCTCGTCACTGACCAGTGTGGAGCCGTTGATGACACGTGAAACCGTGGTACGTCCCACCCCGGCACGCGCGGCCACGGTTTTGATGGTCGGCCGATGCTGTGCCCCCATGCGCCTCTCCTCGTTCACCCCGGCCCTGCGAGCCGCTCGCCAGCGCATTGTGCCAGATGTCCACACGAACGGGACCGGTGCCGGCGCAGCTTCGACAACATCTGTTGGCAACAAAGTGGTTTCACGTTCTTGACACAAGGCTTGTTCAAGAGTCAATCTTCCGTCGTCGGGTGGGAACGTTCCCACCGCGTTTGGGCACGTTCCCATTCTCTGCTTCGGGTCGACCGGCAGGACGGTTGGCCCGTACTCCGGTGCGTCTGCGCCGCCTGGGAGGACACACACATGAAGAGCACCCGGAAGCTGTTGCGTACGAGAGGCACCGCCGTCATATCGGCAGTGGCAGCTCTTGGTCTTCTCTCCGCATGCGGCGGTGGTGACGCCGGTGGGACCGGTGGAGGCGTCAAGGACGGCAAGACCACCATCACCATGGGGCTGTTCGGCGTCATGGGGTTCAAGGAGACGGGACTCCTTGATGAGTACATGAAGAAGAACCCGAACGTGCGGATCGAGGCCGACGTCGCGGGTGACGAGCAGACCTACTACACCGCTCTGCAGACGCACTTGGCTGCCGGCAGCGGCCTGAAGGACATCCAGGGCATCGAGATCGGACGCGCCAAGGAACTCGTCGACACCCAGGCCGACAAGTTCGTCGACCTGTCCGAGGTGCCGGGCACCGACCACTTCCTGCCGTGGAAGCTGAGCCAGGTCACGGGCAAGGACGGCAAGGTCATCGGGCTCGGCACGGACATCGGCCCCATGGCCGTCTGCTACCGCAAGGACCTCTTCGAGCAGGCGGGACTGCCGACCGACCGCGAGCAGGTCGCCAAGCTGTGGGACGGCGACTGGGCCAAGTACGTCGCGGCCGGCAAGCAGTTCAAGGCCGGCTTCAAGGGCGACAAGGTCGCCTTCACCGACAGCGCCAGCGGGCTGTTCAACGCGATGATCTACGGCAGCTCCCAGCAGTTCTACGACAAGGACGGGAAGCTGATCTACAAGGACAGCCCCGTCGTCACCGGTGCCTGGGACCTGGCCTCCGGGGCCGCGACCTCGGGCCTGACCGCGAAGCTGCGGCAGTTCCAGCCCGGCTGGGACCCCGGCCTCGCGAACGGCACGTTCGCGACCACGGTGTGCCCGGCGTGGATGCTCGCCCACATCAGCGAGAAGGCGGGCCCGCAGAACAAGGGCAAGTGGGACGTCGCCAAGGCACCGAAGGGCGCCAACTGGGGCGGTTCCTTCCTCGGCGTCATGGAGAAGAGCCCGGTCAAGGAAGAGGCCAAGAAGCTCGTCGCCTGGCTCACCGCTCCTGAGCAGCAGGCCCGCCTCTTCGAGAAGATCGGCAACTTCCCCTCCTCGCAGAAGGCGTTGGAGGCACCCGAGGTGGCGAACGCCGAGTCCGAGTACTTCAGCGGCGCTTCCATCGGCCGGATCTTCGGCGCCGCCGCGCAGGAGATCCCCGACGAGCAGGTGCTGGGCCGCAAGGACGGAACGATCAAGGACATCTTCTCCCAGGGACTGAGCCTGATCGAGTCCCAGGGCCAGAGCCCCGACAAGGCCTGGAAGACCACCGACGAGCGCATCCAGAAGGCCGTCGGCTGACGTCCCCCGACGCCCCGGCGGCCACATGCGCACGACCACGTGCGTGACGGCCGCCGGGGTGTGCCCAGCCCGCCCACGTTCCACGTAAGGACCCCTGGTGGCCACTCAGACCTCGACCGCGGCGGCCGGCGAACAGCCCACCGAAGAGCCCGCCGGCCCTGACCGACCCACCCACGGGGGCCGGCAGAGACGACGGACCGGCCGACGGAGCACACTGCTCCACCGCCTGGACCTGAAGGGCGCGCCCTACGCCTTCATCGTCCCCTTCTTCGTCATCTTCGCCGCCTTCAGCTTCTACCCGCTCCTCTATACGGCCTGGATCTCGCTCCACCGCGTCGAGCTCGCCTCCATGGACCTCATGGAATGGGTCGCGTTCGACAACTATGTCGGCCTGGTACAGGACGAGCGTTTCTGGAACGCCCTGTCCAACACCATCACCATCGGAGTGCTCTCCAGCGTCCCGCAGCTGTTCATGGCGCTCGGGCTGGCTCACCTCCTGAACTACCGGCTGCGCGGATCGACGTTCTTCCGGGTGGCGGCCCTGACGCCGTACGCGACATCGGTGGGTGCCGCGGCGCTCGTCTTCACCATGCTCTTCGAGCGTGACTTCGGCATGATCAACTGGATTCTGAGCCTGGTGGGCGTCGACAACGTCGACTGGGAGGGCAACAAGTGGGCCGCGCAGATCGCGATCTCCACGATCGTCATCTGGCGCTGGACCGGCTACAACGCCCTGTTGTACCTCGCCGCCATGCAGGCGATCCCGCGCGACCGTTACGAGGCCGCGGCGATCGACGGAGCCTCGCGCTGGCAGCAGTTCCTGAAGGTCACCATTCCCGGTATCCGGCCCACCATCGTCTTCACGATCGTGCTGTCCACGATCGGCTCCACCCAGCTCTTCGGCGAACCCCTGATCTTCGGCCAGGGACCGAACGGCATCACTGGAGGAGCGGACAACCAGTACCAGACCCTCGGACTGCTGCTCTACGAGGAGGGCTGGAAGAACTACCAGATGGGCCGCGCGGCCACGGTGGCCTGGGCGATGTTCCTGCTGCTCATCCTCGTCTTCGCCCTCCAGCGCCTGCTCAAGCGGCGCTCTTCGCGCCCGTCCTGACCAGGAGATGCACACCATGACCACCGACACGCTCCCGGCCCGCAAGGACGCGCCGCGGACCTCGCCCGGCAGTCGCCGCGGCCTCCGGCTGCCGAAGGGGCTCCGCGCCGGCCGGCAGCACCACGCGGGCCCCGCCACGTACGTCCTGCTCACCGTCGCGGCGGTGTTCTCGCTCTTCCCGCTCTACTGGACGATGGTTGCGGCCTCGACCGACAACACCCGTGTCACGCAGACGCCGCCGCCTTTTCTGCCAGGTCCGCACCTGTTCGAGAACCTCGGGAAGGCCTGGCAGGACGCCGCACTGGGCAAGGCCATGCTGAACAGCCTGATCGTGGCCGGCACCATCGCCGTGTCCACCGTCCTGTTCGCCACGCTCGCCGGCTTCGCCTTCGCCAAGCTGCGCTTCAAGGGCCGCAACGTCCTGCTCATGCTGGTCATCGGGACGATGATGGTGCCGCCGCAACTCGCGGTCGTGCCGCTCTTCATGATGATGACCGACCTGGGCTGGGGCCAGAAGCTGCCCGCCGTCATCTTCCCGACCCTGGTCAGCGCGGTAGGCGTCTTCTTCATGCGCCAGTACCTGGCCGACGCGCTACCCGACGAACTCGTCGAAGCCGGCCGCGTGGACGGCGCGCATTCGCTCCGTATCTTCTGGAGCATCGTCCTGCCGGTCGCCCGGCCCGCGATGGCGGTCCTGTTCATGATCACGTTCGTCCACGCCTGGAACGACTTCTTCTGGCCGTTCATCGTGCTGGACATGACCAACCCGACGGTCCCCGTCGCCCTCACCCAACTCAGCGCAGGGTATGTCCGCGACCAGTCGCTGATCATGGCCGGCGCCCTGCTCGGCACCCTCCCGCTGCTCGCGATGTTCGTCGTCTTCGGACGCCAGATCGTCGGCGGCATCATGCAGGGAGCGGTCAAGGGCTAGGTCGCGTCCGACCCATCCCGCCTGGTGCGTGACGCCCGCCGGCACCCCGTGCACCCGCTCCCATCTCCGTGTCACCCATTGACTGACTGCACTTCCGGAAGGACCCTCGTGGATATCGCTGCTGGACACGTCGTGCCCCGGACCGAGGCCCCCGCGGGACTCGCGTTCCCCTCGTCGTTCACCTGGGGCACCGCCACCGCCGCCTACCAGATCGAGGGCGCCGCCACCCTGGACGGACGCACCCCCTCCATCTGGGACACCTACTCCCGCACTCCGGGCAAGGTGCGCAACGGCGACACCGGCGACATCGCCACCGACCACTACCACCGGTGGCGCGAGGACGTCGCCATCATGGCCGACCTCGGTGTGGGCGCCTACCGCTTCTCCATCGGCTGGCCCCGCATCCAGCCGACCGGCCGCGGTCCCAGCGTGCAGAAGGGACTCGACTTCTACCGCAGGCTCGCGGACGAACTCCTGGAGAAGAACATCCAGCCCGTCGCGACCCTCTACCACTGGGACCTGCCGCAGGAGTTGGAGGACGCGGGCGGCTGGCCCGAGCGCGCCACCGCGGAGCGCTTCGCCGAGTACGCGGGCCTGGCGGCCGTAGCGCTGGGCGACCGGGTGCGGACATGGATCACGCTGAACGAGCCCTGGTGCAGCGCCTTCCTCGGTTACGCCTCCGGGGTCCACGCGCCCGGACGCACCGACCCCGTGGCCGCGCTGCGTGCGGCACACCACCTCAACCTCGGCCACGGCAGGGCCGTCCAGGCCCTTCGCGCGAACCTTCCGGCCGACGCGCAGGTCTCCGTCACTCTCAACATCCACCATGTGAGGCCGCGTTCCGGCGACGAGCGGGACGTCGACGCCGCACGCCGGATCGACGCCCTCGCCAATCGCGTCTTCACGGGCCCGATGCTCGACGGCGCGTACCCGGAGGACCTGCTGCGGGACACCGCGTCCCTCACGGACTGGTCCTTCGTCCAGGACGGTGACATCAAGGAGATCCGGCAGCCGCTCGACTTCCTGGGCGTCAACTACTACACACCGACCCTCGTTTCGGGCGGTGCCCCGGAGTCCAGCCACGGGTCCGACGGCCACGGAAACAGCACGCACAGCCCCTGGCCGGCAGCCGACGACGTGTCGTTCCACCTGCCCCCGGGCTCCACCACCGCGATGGGCTGGGCCGTCGACCCCACGGGTCTGTACGACCTGCTGCTGCGGCTCAAGGGCGACTTCCCGGACCTGCCGCTCATGATCACCGAGAACGGCGCCGCCTTCGACGACTACGTCAACCCGCAGGGCGAGGTGAACGACCCCGACCGGATCGCCTATCTTCAGGGCCACCTCGCGGCCGTGCACGACGCGATCGAGGCCGGCGTCGACGTCCGCGGCTACTTCCTGTGGTCCCTCCTCGACAACTTCGAATGGGGCTACGGGTACAGCAAGCGCTTCGGCGCGGTCTACGTCGACTACCCGACCGGCAAGCGCACTCCCAAGGCCAGCGCCCGCTGGTACGCGGAGGTCGCGCGCACGGGCGTGGTGACCGCTCCTGACGCGACCGCTGACGCGACGAAGGGCTGAGCGGCTGGGCACGGTCCTCCGGGCCGACGAGCGTGGTGTCATGCGGCTCGCCGGCCCGCAGGCCGTTCCTCCGCACACACGCACACGCACACGCCCATGCACACGCACACGCACACGCACACCGAAGCACCGCCGGCCCACCGGCGGTGCTTCGGTGTGCTCACTCGCCGGGGTAGCGGACTCCGACGAGCGCGCGGACCCGGTCGAGCGTGCTCATTACGTCCAGGCTGCCGCGCAGCGGAACGAGCGCGGACTCGGTCCGCTTCTCGCGCAGGCACCGCATGACTTCCAGGGCCTGGTGGCCGTAGCCGTTGCCCACTTGGGGCTCCGCCTCGACGACCCGCGGCTCACGCCCGTCGCGGTGAAGCACCAGCCTTCGAGGGTTGTAGAAGTCTGCCGGGAACTCGATCCGGCCCTCGGTGCCGTGCACCACGGCACCGGTGGCACTGCCGAACGCGAGGGAGCAGGAGAGAACGGCCACAGGCCCGCTGTCGTACCCCAGCACCATGGCCGTGGTCTCGTCCACACCCTGGTCGTTCAGATGCGCCCAGGCCGAGACGTGGTCCGGAGGGCCCAGGAAGAGATGGGCGAACGCGACGGGATAGGTGCCGAGATCCAGCAGCGCCCCGCCGCCGGCGGCCGGGTCGCGCAGTCTGCTTCCCGGGACGGCCGGCACGCGCGCGGAGAAGTCGGCGTGCACGGAGGTGACGTGACCGATCAGGCCGTCGCCGATCATCTCCCGGGCGTGGCGGACCAGCGGATTGACGAAGGTCCACATGCCTTCCATCAGGAAGAGCGAGCGTCGCTCGGCAGCGGCGATCATCGACGCGGTCTGGGACCGGTTGAGCGCGAAGGGCTTCTCGCACAGGACGGCCTTGCCGCCTTCGAGGCAGAGGGTGGTCGCGTCGAGATGGTGGGCGTGCGGCGTGGCGATGTAGACGACGTCGACGTCAGGATCGTCCGCGAGGTCCTGCCAGCTGCCGTACGCGCGGGGGATCGCGAACCGGTCGGCGAAGGCCTGCGCGGCCTGCTGCGAGCGGGAGCCGACGGCTACGACGTCCGCTCCGGGTACCGTGCGGAGATCCTCGGTGAAGGCTGCGGCCATCGGGCCCGTCGCGAGGATTCCCCATCTGATGGAGCGGTCGAGCACGTGCGGTCCTCCTGAGGCGACACCGTGGGGATGGGAACGTTCCCATCGTTGTGCAAGGCTCACGCGCGGAGTCGTCCATGTCAAGGACACGGCCTGTCCTTCGGTGTGACTCCTTGTGATGCCACTCCCGAAGGGTCCGGTCGGTCGGGTCGGTCGGGTCGGTCGGGTCGGGCGGTCGGTCGGAGGCGGTGGGGCGGTCGGGCGGCAGTGTTGCGCGCCGACCCGGACGGAGTGCGGGGACCTGTCGAGCGAAAGCGGTACCGGCGGTCCTGCCCAGGGCGGATCCCACCCCGCCGTCTATTTCTCTCGCGAGCGAGATATGCTGAATTCTGGTATTGATCCGGTGCTCTGCGACGGTGAGCATCCCGGCGAGCCACCACGTGTCCTTCGTGTAGGGCGTCCCCGGCCGCAGGTCACACCGTGTGTCCTGCCCGGGTTGCTTTCGTGCCCGTGTGGCCCCCGGCCTCGCCGTCATCCTCGCTGTCAATGCCGCGCACCCGTTGTGACGCGCCTTTGCCCATGCGGTGCACACAATCGATTCCTGCCCCGCCTGGAGGCCCCACGATGGACACTGCTGACGAGGCCGCACGCGGCCTGACCGACATCGAAGGATTCCTGTACTGGGAAGCCCACCGCCGTAGCGCCCACCACCGTGCGGCTGAGTTCGTCGCACGGGTGACCGGGCTGAGTGAGGGGCAGAAAGCCGAGATCGAGTGGTGGTACGTGGAGGAGCAGATCCGCGTTTCCCGCAGGATGACGCAGCACATGGCCGCCCACTTCACAGCGGTGGAGAAACACCATGCCAAGCGCTATGCACAGCTGCGCCGGGGTGTGTACGGCGCGACGACGCTCATCGCCCTGTCGATGCTCAGCCTGTGCATCGCGGTGATCCTTGGCACCGCCGGCTGACCGGGCAGACCTGGGCCCGGCGGACCGGAGCCGGGCAGTACCCGCGGCGGTGCGGCACGCCGCAGCACTTCACGGCCGACAGCAGACGGCCGTGGCAGGCGAGCACATGGCGGAATCGGCTGCCGCGACTGCCCTGAGCCGGTTCACGGCGCCGTTTCCAGGCTGAGGAGCATCTTCCGCAGAGCGCCGGCAACGGCAGCCCGTTCCTCGGGTTCCAGCACGGACAGGAGTTCTCGCTCCAGGGCCAGTTGGGCCTCGATGAGACCGTCGAAGTCCTCCCGCCCTTGCTCCGTCAGGCTGACCAGTGAGCACCGCCGATCGTCGGGCGACGTCGTGCGGTTGATCCAGCCCGCACGTTCGAGGCGGTTGAGGCGCCCGCTGAGTCCGGCGGAGGAGACGATCAAGGACTGCCTGAGCTGTCCGGGCGTCAGCGCATGGGGTGGCTCTGCCCGGCGCAGTGTCTGCAGTACGTCGAGGTCCCCCACGTTGGCGACGGCCCTGCCGTCCCTGTGTCGCAGCTGGTCCGCGAACCGCTCCTCCGCCAGGCGTGCCGCACGAAGCAGTCGCCCGATCACGGCACTCGACGAGACGTCCAGTTCTGGCAGCCACCGACTCCATTGCGCCAGCATGGCGTCCACGCTGTCGCCGCTGCCGCTGCCGCTGCCGCTGCCGCTGCCGGGGTCTGGATCGGGATCGAAGTCTGTATGCATGCTGTGTTCAGTGTAAGGCGGGGTGCCGTCGGACAACCTGTTCTGCGCGGGATCACCGGCCACGGGCTCGCGTCGCGCATTCGTGTCTCCGGGCCGCATCGGGTCGTCATGCCGCCCCACCTGCCGTTTCCCCGGTGACACCGCGCTCAGCGCGAAGATGTACCACTGTTTGACAACATGCTCGTCGGCGGCTGTGGTGACAGGCGATCGGGAGAAACGTTGTGTTAGTCTTTCACAGCGTCTTGGACACCGTACGCACTGCCGTGAGGGGGTGTCCGAAGCGCGATGCACCTGCCCACCTAGAGTCGGGCAGGTGGAGTGTTCCGGGCGCCACAGGATCCCCCGCCGGTGGCGCCCGGAGCCAGGCACGCAGAGCCGTGCGTCCCGCCGGGCTAGGAACGGACGGCGCGGTAGAGGCCCCGGCCGGTCCGGCGGATACGGGAAGCGCCGACCAGACGATCGAGGGTGCTCCGGACCGCGTTGATGCTCCCGCTGTCGGCGTCGCGGCCGAGGGCCGCGGCCACGTCGCGGGCACGCACATCCGCGTCGCCGACCGTGGCGAAGTACTCCACGATCTGCTCGGTCAGCCGGCCGTACGTGCTGTGGCGCTCGGCGTCGGCTGCTGCTGCGTTGGGCCTCGCTGCGCTCTTCCGGCTCTCGGACCGCTGAACCTGCGTTCCGGTCTTCGCCTGCGTACCGGTCTTCGACGCGACCTTCGCGGACCTGGAGGAGGACATGTCGGTCTGCGGTACCACGGGCGCCGACGCCCGGTCCGGCCCGGCGGCCGTGGAACCCGTGGCACCCGCAGAGCCCCCCGCGGCCGCGCCGGCTGTGTCGAGCGCCAAGGCCTTGAGGGCACCAAGGGCCCGCTGGACGGAGTCGAGGTGCGCGACGACCGCGGCCAGCTCCCTTTCCAGGGCCTGCTTCTGGACCTCGAGGCGGTTCAGGTCCACCTGGAGACTTTCAGCGGTGATCTCAATGTTATGAGCCGCGCGGGTTACAGAGACCATGTGTTCCTCTCATCCTCAACGTTTCTTGTTGCATCCCTGCCGACTCACCTGCTGTGTTCCTCGGCCCGGGCGCCGGGATGGGTACCCCTGCCATCATATGCAGGAGCGCACCCCGAACCACAGATGACGTAGGCAGACCACACGTGTGCCGAAGAGCGCGGGTGGCACCGAACAGTGGAGACGCGAAAGCACGATGCTGTCGCCGGGTAGCGTGCCGACGACTCGCGGTGGCCGTCCTGTCGGCCGGAGACCGCATGGTGCGGGGGACCACTTCCAAGGAGTCGCCGCCGCGGAGTCGGCCGCCTGGTCCCCTCACCGCGCGTCGGCGCCCGACTTCACACTGTTTACGCATCGCTGACGCACCTTGGCACGGCAGAGCTGTCACAGAACGGGGCCGGTCCCGGTCAAAGATCCGGATGCGTTTGGAGCAGCGGGCGATGGGGGGACATCACGAAGCCGCATGATCGCGCCACTCGACAGCGCGAGGAATGGAGACAGCAGGATCATGCATCGTGAGACGCCTTGCGCTGAGGGTTCCCTGGACCGGGCCGTTTCCGTCTTCGTGGAGCTCCGTCCACGCCTCTTCGGCATCGCATACCGCGTGCTCGGAAGCGCGGTCGAGGCCGAGGACGTGGTGCAGGAAGTGTGGCTGCGGTGGCAGAGGACTGATCGTTCGGCAGTGCTGAGCCCAGTGGCGTTTCTGTCGAGAACCACCACTCGGCTGGCCATCAATGTGGCCCAGTCCGCCCGTGTGCGCCGTGAGACGTACATAGGCCCGTGGCTGCCCGAGCCCATCGACACGAGCACCGACCCGGAGGTGGGTGCTCAGCGGGCGGAGGCTCTGGAGCTGGCCCTGCTCCTCGTGCTGGAGAGGCTGAATCCCAACGAACGGGCCGCCTACGTCCTGCGAGAGGCCTTCGACTACGACTACGCCGAGATCGCCGACATCCTTCAACTCAGCCTTGTCAACGTGCGGAAGATCGTGAGCCGGGCCCGCAAGCATCTCACCGCCGACCAGCGGGAGACCGTGGACACGGTGGAGCACCGACGGCTTCTCGAAGCCTTCCTCTCGGCGGCACGAACGGGAAACGTCGCCTCCCTGGAGGCTCTCCTCGTGCCGGATGCCGTCAGTCTGTCCGACGGCAACGGCCATGTGGGCGCTGCTCGCGTCCAGGTTCTGGGCCGCGCACGCGTGGCGAACCTGGCGACCGCCAATCCGAGGTTCTGGAGCGGGGCGGACATCCGGAGTGTGCAGGCCAATGGACGGTCCGCAATGATGATCCACCGGGACGGTCTGCCCACGACCTTCGTGACGATAGCGGCCTCGAAAGACGGCATTCACACGCTGATGTGGGTGTTCAATCCGAGCAAGATCGCCGCGTTCCTCGGCTCACGCTCACGTTCCACGTCGGCCCTCCGCCTGGAGAGGAATGCGGCGTAGCCTCGCCGTGGACACTGCCCTCGCGCAGGGCGTTGAGCCCGTGGACAGTGCCCTCGCTCAGGGCGATGGGCAGCAGGCGCGGACCCTCCGAGGGATCGCGTCGACCAGGACCGTGTCCGGTACGGATCACGGGTACGTCCTCCGGCCGGCTTGGTTCCAGGAACGGAGCTTGTCCGGGTTGAGCACGGCCCACACCTGCACGACATGACGGCCGGCGATGTCGAGGCTGATGACCGCGGCCACCTGGTGGTCGTAGCGCACCACGAGACCGGTCAGCCCGTTGACCGACTGGGCGTGCAGTGTGGTGCGCGGTCGTCGGGCCAGCAGTGTCAGTAGGCTTCGCGCGACCCGCCTGTTGCCGTGGACCGGCTTGACCAGGGCCCGGATCTTGCCGCCGCCGTCGAAGAAGGCCGTGGCATCGGGGGCCATCAAGGACGTGAGGAAGACCGCGTCCTCCCTCACGCACGCCTCCCGGACCGCATGGACCACCGCGTCATGCTGCTGCGATGTCGTTGGCCGCGTGCGTCCGGCTTGAAGACTGCCGAGCGCGCGGTCGGCCGGCTCGGTGTTCTCCGACACCGGCTGCCCCACCACGCGGGGGAGCACATCCGGCGTCACTCCGAAGACGTCATTGAGAACGAACGCCGCGCGCTCGGCAGGAGACAGGGAATCCACCGCATACAGCAGCACCTCACTGATCTCCTCCGCGAGCGTCTCGTCGGCCTCCTGCTCGCCCGCAGGGGCCTCCCGGCCACTGGGCAGCGCCAGCCGGGCCAGACAGATGCCGCCGGCGACGTTCGCGAGCCACGCACGTGGCGCCGTGATCTGCGCCCGCACCTGATCGGACAGCGCGTACCACCGCCGATAGGCCTCATCAGTGACGCACTCGGCCTCACTGCTGCTGCCCAGCATCCACGTGACGACATCCAGGAGATGCTGCCGCTCATCGAGGAGCTCCGCGATCGGCACTCCGTCTTCGGGCTGGTCCATACGGCATTCTCCCTCTGGCACGGCACCACACAACGCAGCCGCCGCTTCGATCGACCTCATCGCATTTCACGAAGGTTGAAGCAGGCCCGGCGCCCCGTCGGCAGGATGCTTCTCGCCGCGTCTCCGTGCTGGGAGAAGGCGGAGCGGCCGGCGACGGTGCGGTCCTTGTACAACGACTCTCTTGTTCCGTGCGTTCGACAATTGAGACCGGACAGACGTGCAACTTGTGACATCGGCCTGACCCACGCGTACAGCAGCCACCCGAGCGAGCCACGGCCACGCCGGGCCGGGACCTGCACGAGAACCGCTGCGGCGGCATCGAGGCCTGCCGAAGCTCAAAACGTGGGGCCCATGGGCACCGAACGGAGATCGGATCACACCCGACCGGACGGGCCATGTGTCACACGAACCACGGCCACTCGGTCTCATATGTGAAAGATGTGTTTCGTGCGCCCCCAGGCCGCTGCGTTCATATGCCGGTCTGGGGGCTGCCTTACGTTCCTTCGACGAGGAGCATTCTGTGGACTGGCGTGAAATGGCGACCTGCCGAGGTGAAGACCCAGAGCTGTTCTTCCCGATAGGCCATAGCAACAGCAGCGCGATCGTGATCCAGGTGGACGAGGCGAAAGCCGTGTGCCGTCGCTGCCCCGTCATGGAGCAGTGTCTGGACTGGGCCGTCAAGGCGGGTCCGGTGGAGGGGGTATGGGGCGGCACCACGGAGAGGGAACGCCGTGCCATCAGCCAGAGCCGGATGCGCCAACTCCGGAGCAGGATGCGCGCCGCGTCGTGACCTGACCTGACCTGAGGGATATCCCGTTGTGGGGGCCATGAGCAGGGCCGTAGGGTCCCTGCATGTCCCTACGTGTTCGTATGCGTCAAGCCCTCCCGGAAGCGATGCGCGCCCGCGACAAAGCCGCGGTGAGCGCGCTGCGCGCGACGCTCGCCGCACTGGACAATGCGGAGGCTGTGCCCGTGGACGAAGCGGGCACGCGGGCCGTGGCGCTCGAGCACGCACCGGTCGGTGCCGGTGCCACCGACGTGGCGCGACGTGAGCTGAGCGAACGCAGTGTGGCGGACATCGTGCGCGCCGAGGCGAACGAACGACTGCACGTCGCGGCGGAGTTGACGTCACCGGCTCACGCTGACCGAGTCGCGCGGCTCCGCGCGGAGGCCTCTGTGCTGCTTCGCTTCCTCGACGGCAACGGGTCCTCGTAGACGGACCGTGAGCAAACCCACTCGACAGATCACGGAACCACACTGGACCACTGGTGTTCCGAGTCGGTCGAGCGGTGCGTCAACCGCTTGAACCAGTGGCGCAGCATCGCCACCCGCTATGAGAAGACCGCGACCATCTACCTGGCCGGACTCCCCTCCGCGGGCATCCTTCTCTGGTCCGCGAGTTGAAGCCGTTCCTATGACGAGACGGTCTCTTCACAGCACAATCGCAGCTGTGCCTGCAGGTCCGGAACGGCCGCCGCGTCGCAGGACATGACGACCACGAGCCTGCTGAGGTCGATGCCCTCGGGCCGCTGTGTGCAGGACCATCGCTGTCCTGCCCGCAGAAGGGACCTGAAGAGCAGCCTCCGGCCGGCGGCATCGCCCGAGAGCGCCTTGTCCGCGGCCTGGACGATCAGCACGTAGCGGTCCGCGGGCAGCCACTTCAGATCGCTCAGACAGTCGGAGAGGGCATCCCAGTTCCACCCGAAGTAGTCAGGCAGCCTCAGTCCGTCGTAGAACTGCTGGAAGACGGCGTCCGTGTCGCGCATCTCTCGGCCGTCGAGACGCGCTACGTACGTCGTGCCGGTCATGGGAAGCAGCAGATCGACAGGCAGGGCGCCTTGCTCGGGAACGACGTGCACCCAGGGCACGGTGTGCACCGCCACCTCCCCCTCCCGTGATCCAGGGCTTCCACCGCCGTCAGAGCCGACGACGGCAGCGAGCTGCAAGTCTAGATCCAAACGACGGCCTTGGTGCATTGATCACGAGCGTTGTGGCACTCGTGGGTCAGGCTCCTGCCGTGTCTCCGGAGATCGTTCGAGGGGATGTCCGGAGACACGGCAGGTGGGGTCAGTCCCAGACCAGGTTGAGGGAGCGTTCGAAGTTGACGTATCCGGCGCGGGCGAAGGACTTCGCCATGGGGACGTTGCCGAGGTCTGTCGATGCCCTGATCCGGTCGACGCCCTCGGCGGCCAGGATGCGGGTGCCCTCGGCCAGGATCTCGTCGATGTAGGCGTTGCCGCGGTGTTCGGGCAGGACACCGATGTACGCGATGATCGGGTGGTAGTTGTTGCGGGCCGGGACCACGAAGCCCACCGGATCGCCACCGTCGGCGAGTTCGGCGATGCGCCACCACTCCTGCGGGCTCGTGAACCTGGCGAACTCTCCGTCGTAGTGCCGTTCCGCCGCCTCGCGCGGGCTCAGACCGGACGCCAGTTGCGCCTGGCTGTGGGCGTCGAGGGTGCCCTCCATGACCGGGGCCATCAGGGCGAGGAGGTCCTCACGGTCGGCCACCGGGCGGAAGACGAGACGCCCCTTGGACTCCGGGAGCAGGGACGACGGGGTCCACTGCAGCCGCAGCCGCTCGACCAGCAGCCGTGCGCCCGTGCTCTCCAGCACGCGCGTGCGGGATTCGACCACCTCGCGGGCTGCGGGGTCCTCGTGCCAGTCGGGCGGGACGAAGCGGCCGTACCCCGGCAGCGTTTCGCCGGCGGGGAAGACAGCCGCCGTCGCCGTCTTGAACAGCCGCAGGCCGATCTCGTCGCGGTCGGCCTGCGGCAGCGTGTCGTCGACGTCGAAGAAGTCGAACTGCAGCGGAACGTCACCCCCCGGGGTCGTCCACCAGGCGAGCCGCGCGAGGAGACGGTCGCCGTCCAGGGCCACCCAGGCCCACTCGGGGCGGCGGCTGCCGCCGGCGAAGTCGTCGGTCAGTTCGTGGTCGAGGACGTAGGAGAGCCGGCAGAAGAGATCGATCTCCTCGGGGCCGGTCAGAGGTCGGTAGCTCACCGATGTCAGAGTCAAGTCAACTCCTGTGAAGGGGGACAGCGCTCCCGACCTGGGTGTCGTACTGCTCAGGCACGCCGGGTGCCGGGGCAGAGGGCGTCGAGGGCTGCGTGCTGTGACCAAAGCTTTCGCGGGTACTACGAAAGGACGATGCTGTCCCCAACCTGCACCAGCCCTGGGGCCGCGACTATCGCCAAGGCATCCAGGCGGGTGTCGTGCGCTCTGGCGATGGCTCGCAGCACCAGCGGCGAGTGCGGCAGATCCCCCTGTGCCTCGTTGGTCATGACGCACCGCTCGCTGGATCGCACAAAGTCGACGCAGAGGGTGTCACCGATCCGCGCCTTGTTCCCGAACCACTCGTCCTCGACGAAGGGAGGCGTGCCAGGAGGAGTGCGAACCAGGAGATTCGGCCGGAAACGTCGCTCGTCCACAGGAACTCCGGGGACCGCCGAGCACACCCAATCGAGGGTGGCAGTCGTCAAGACGCTCACCGGGAGCTGGTCGAAGTGCGAGGTGACGCCCTCTCGCGCTATGGCGACGTCATCGCGGCCAAGGTAGCTGCGAAGAAAGGCCGAAGGGTCAAGGACAGCGGCGCCTCGCGGGTCCAACAGCTCCGGCCTGTCGATGCTGTCGGCGTAGCGTGAACGCAGATGCAGCAGGCCGGGCATCCTGCGGAAGCGACGCGTGTTCTTCCCCGAGCCGAGCTTTCCCTCGGCGTCACGCACCGCGAAGAGACGGTCTCCGAGCAACCCCCTCGCGTCAACGTCCACCCGCTGCAGCAACTCACCACCGGTCGACTTGATCGGATACCGCCAGATCCGTTCGATCACGCCCGCCACTTCCGTCATCCGAGAGAAGCTACAGGAGCCCCGTCGCGCCCACTTTCGATACAGGCCCTGACGCGTGTCGCAGAACGCCGGCGGCTGCTCGGCCCATAGGTGCCGCGGACCGGTTGTGGATCGTGGACGGCACCTTGATCCCGGTCCGTGACCGGAAGCTCGGTGCCTCGAGGCGCGGCGACGGTCTGCACCATACCGTCCGAGCCGTCGCCCACATGCACAACCTCGCCCTTGCCGCATGATCAGGAGACAGATGACCGGGCCCCGCCCCTGCCAGAACACCGACTTCTGCAACACGCTTCAGGCGGCCGGGTTCCTTCGCGGTGCAATGGTGGCGTTGGGCAGTGCCGGAGCCGGGAGTGGGTCTCCGTCGTATCCCTCGACCCGGCCGAATCGGTCGGATCCCTGCTGCCACTCGTCCCGCGCCTGAACGATGTCGTCGTGCGTGCGGCCGATGAAGTTCCACCACATGACGATCTCTTCCTGGAACGGCGGCCCGCCCAGCAGTACCACCCGCGCCGGCTGCGGGGAGGCGTTGGTCAGGGAGAGCGTCCTGAGCCCGGATGCGACGTAGCCGAGTTCGGCTGGTGCAAGGGGTGTTCCGTTGAAACGCACGTTGCCGGTGTCGACGATGACACCGTGCTCGAACTCCTCGTCGACGGTGAGGTGCACCGTGCTGTCCGGCTCGATGGAGAGCTCGGCGCCGAGCAGGGGTGTGAAGGTGGGAACAGGGGACGTGTCACCCGCGAGGGAGCCGAGGAACACTCGTGCCGCGCCGCCGTCCAGGGGGACCAGGCCGGGGACGTGGTGCTGGAAGTTCGCCGCCGCGTGGCGATGCGCCTGGGGGAGGGCGATCCACAGCTGCATGCCGTGCAACCGCGTTGTCCGTGGCGTCGACACCTCGGAGTGGCTGATGCCGAATCCGCCCGTCATGAGGTTCAGTTCACCGGGCCTGACGAGGGCGTGGATGCCGAGGCTGTCGCGATGCTCGATCTCACCACTGAAAAGCCAGCTCACCGTCTGCAGTCCGATGTGCGGGTGGGGCGCCACCCGCATCCCCCCGGTCTGATCCACGTCGTCCGGGCCGTAGTGATCAGCGAAGCACCAGGCGCCGATGAGCGTTCGTGCCCGCTGAGGCAACGTGCGCCGTACGGTCATCGCGCGCGGGCCGCCGAGCGGTACCTCGCGCGCGGTGAGGATCTCGACACCACGCTCGGAGAGGTGCGCACCTGCCTGCACAAGCTCGTCGGGGTGTGTCTCCATGTTGCTCAAAGGACGCGTCCTCTACTCGTGACGTTGTGGTGGGGAAGGATTGGTGACGGTAGGAACTCGGCGGGGAAGGAATCGCAGGGAACGAAGCGGCAGAGTGGCGATCGGGCGCCTGAGCTATTCCGTGCGCTCTCCGCCTGCGCGTTCTTCACCGTGGAGCCGGAGCAGCGCGCCGGACACGGCCCGTATCCGCTCGTCGAGCTCCGCGAGCGCCTGGCGAAGCTCGATGACTCGGGTCTCGAGCTCGGTGGCTTCGGCGGCCAGCGACACCACGGTGGTCGTGAAAGCGAGTCGGTTCTCAGAAGCTAGGGTCATCACGCGTCCTCCTTCGGCAGTAGCCGGAAGAAATCTGGTGGACATGTCAGAGGCCATGGCGGTACGTCTGACATGCCTGCGGCCGTCCCATCGTCAGGCAGCGTCTGCACGGTCGAATTGAACTGCCGAGATGCCGAGGATCAGCTTCACCTTGTCGCTGATCAGGACACCGCCCGTTTCGAGCCCCGCGTTCCAGGAGAGACCCCAGTCGGAGCGCTGCAGGGTGGCCGTGCCCTCGAAGCCGACACGCTTCTTCCCGTAGGCGTCCCGGCCGGCACCACCGAACTCGAAGTCGATGAGGATCGGCAGTTCGATGTCCTTGATCCTCAGGTCCCCGGACATGCGGAGCTGGTCGTCATCGGTGCGGACGATCCCGGTGGAGCGGAAGGTCATCAGCGGGAACAGATCGGCATCGAGGAAGTCGGGGCCGACGACATGCGCGTCCCGGTCGCGCACACCCGTGTCGAGACTGCCGGTCTGGACACTCACATACGCCTCGGACCGATGGGGCCGGGATCCGTCGAGCTTGAGGACCCCTTCGAAATCGGTGAACGCTCCGCGCACATTCGTGATCATGGCGTGCCGGACGGAGAAGCCGATCGTGCTGTGGGCGGGATCGATGCTGTAGATCCCGGTCAGCGTCTCGTAGGGGTAGATGCTGGACAGGGTGGCTTCCCTATGGTTCTTGAGCATGGCGAGCCGGTTCCTTCGTGCGGTGGATATGAGGTGGCCGGAAGCCGGCACAGCTGTCCGGAAACCGGAGTCGAGCGCGGGGGGTGATGCTCGCTCCGAAGCCGTGCCGGCCACGGGCACCGAGGCCCCGGCGCAGGGGACTTGCCGTGCGCAAGGGGCAGTGTGAGCCCTCGACCGCGGCGCGGTGGCGGCCCCCGCCGGTGGGCAGGGGCCACCGCCGGGGCCTACTGCTGCCGCGCGAGCCAGTCGGTGAAGCGGGTCTCGGCAAGGCGAGCGTCCGGGCCGGGAAGGAGACTGCTCTCCTCGAGCGGGGAACCGAAGTACAGGGCCCGCGGGTCCGCCACGACGGTACGCGGGTCGTTGCCGGCGGCGAGACCGGTGCGGATGAACTCCTCGAACGCGAACTCATCGGGACCGGCAACCTCGACCACGCCGTTGACGGGCGTGCCGACGGCCGCGCGGCCCACGGCCGCGGCCACGTCGTCGGAGAAGATGGGCTGGATCTTCGCGGTGGGGACCCGCACGGTGTCGCCTTCGGTCCCCGCGTCCGCGATGCCCTTCATGAACTCGAAGAACTGCGTGGCGTGGACGATGGAGTACGGGATCCCCGAGGCCTTGATGAGCTCCTCCTGGACCAGCTTGGCGCGGAAGTAGCCGCTCTCCGGGAGCCGTTCGGTGCCGACGACCGAGAGCGCGACATGGTGGGTCACGGCGGCGTCGCCCTCCGCCTTGAGGAGGTTGGCGGTCGAGGTACGGAAGAACTCCATCACGGCATCGTCCGCGAACGAGGGGGAGTTCGACACGTCGACCACGACCGAGGCACCCTGCAAAACCTCCGCCAGGCCCTCACCCGTCAGTGTGTTGACGCCGGTATTGGGTGAGGCAGGTACCGCCTCGTGGCCGTGTTCTTCGAGCTTGCCGACCAGCTTCGAACCGATGAGGCCGGTTCCGCCTATCACTACAACCTTCATGCTCGGGATCCTCTCGGGAGGTTCTCCATCTGTGCCGCGGGCGCCGTTGGTGAGCTGCCCGTGCGCATCGGTCAATGTTGTCTGCCATAGGTCTGACAGGACGGTCGCCGCGTTTGTGACAGCGAGCCGGCCCGGATCCGGAGATCTCCTCGACGGGGCGGGCGAGCCCAGGACGGTGCCATCGTGGTGCACCGTGCATGTCCGCTTGGGAGCACATGGATGTGCGCCTGCAGGCGGCCACGGTGGCACACGCCTGCAGGCGCACGGTGCGGGAAGGCAAGCCCGGCAGGCTACCGGCTACTCGACGAGCTTTCCTTCGGCCGAGACCTCTTCCATCAGCGAGGAGATCTCGTCCGGGACGGGGGCGATGCTTTCGCGGGTGATCCCCGTGCTCGGGGACCACACGAGGTTGACCTGGAGTTCGGGGTCCATGGCCGGGTAGTCGCTGCGGTTGTGGCAGCCGCGGGTCTCACGACGTTCGAGTGCCGCTTCGAGGGTGGCCCGGGCAGCCAGGGCGGCCGACTTCAGGTCGAAGGCGTGCGCGAGGTCCTGGTAGCCGGCGATGTCGGGATGGATGCCGACGTCCTTCATCCGCTCCTCGATCGCGGCGAGCTCCGTCAGCCCGGCGCGCAGCCCTTCCTCGTCGCGTACGACACCCGCGTGCTCGGTCATGGTGTTGCGGATGGCGCGCTGAAGCGCGCGGACGTTCTCCGGCCCGTCGGCCGCGAGCAGGCCGTCGACCTCCGCACGGGCCTCGGCCACCGCCGAAGCCGACCGCGGCTGCGCGGTCAGCGACTCCGAGTAGGCGGCGGCCGCCCGGCCGGTGATGCGGCCGTACACCAGCAGCTCGATGAGGCTGTTGCCGCCGAGCCGGTTGGCGCCGTGCAGGCCGCTCGACGCCTCGCCGATGGCGTAGAGGCCGCGTACGTCGGTGCTGTGGTCCTCGGGCCGTACCCAGACCCCGCCCATCGAGTAGTGCGCCGTGGGCGCGACCTCGATCGGCTCGCGGGTGATGTCCAGCATCTGCAGGTCCAGGAGCGTCTGATACACCCGGGGGAGCCGGTTCATGATCGTCTGCCGGGGGAGGTGGGAGACGTCGAGCCACACCCCGCCCTTGTCGGTGCCGCGCCCTTCCTTGATCTCCGTGTAGGAGGCGAGCGCGACGCGGTCACGGGTGGAGAGCTCCATGCGCTCGGGGTCGTATTTCGCCATGAAACGTTCGCCGAGCCCGTTGCGCAGGATGCCGCCCTCACCTCGTGCCGCCTCGCTGACGAGGGTGCCTGCCGCGTTCTCCGGCTCGATGATTCCCGAGGGATGGAACTGGACCAGCTCCGGGTCGCGCAGCCGGGCCCCGGCCTCGACGGCCAGCCGGAACGAGTCACCGGTGTTCTCGTCGCGTCGCGAGGAGGTGCGCCGCCAGATGCGGGTGTGGCCGCCGGCCGCGAGGATGACGGCGTCGGCGTGGATGAGGTAGCGCTTCCCGTTCGTGAGGTCGAAGCCGTAGGCCCCGAACACGGCACCGTCGTGGACCAGGAGACGGGTGATGTAGACGCTGTCCAGCATGGGAATGTCGAGCTGGTTCGCGCGTCTGATGAGCGTGCGCTGGATCTCCAGGCCGGTGTAGTCGCCGGCGAAGGCGGTGCGCCGGAACTTGTGCGCGCCGAAGAACCGCTGAGAGATTCGGCCGTCCTCTTCCCTGGCGAAGGCCATACCGAAGCGCTCCAGGTCGTCGATGCCCCGGGCGGCGCCCTGGGTGACGATCTCGGCGGTGCGGGGATCGGAGAGCAGGTAGCTCTCCTTGAGCGTGTCCGCGGCGTGCTGCTGCCAGCTGTCCTCGGGGTCCATCGTGGCCAGGGCGGCGTTGATTCCCCCGGCGGCGAGGGCCGTGTGCGCGTCCTCCTTGGGGCGCTTGCCGACGGCGAGGACGTCGATCCCGGCCTCGGCCAGCTCGATCGCCGCCCGTAGGCCCGCTCCACCGGTTCCGATCACCAGCACCATGGTGGAGAGACGCTGTTCGGTGATAGCCACGATTACTCCCGATCGATCGACTTGGTCATCAATGAATACGACCGTGCGATCGAGCTGATTGTGACAGCGAGGTCACGGGCTTCCCGCCGCAGGACGGTCGTGACGAGGCAAGGGCGCGGCAGAGCGCTGCCGGGCGCCGCCGGGCGCCGCGGGTTCGCTTCGCCGGTGCTGCGAGGCGCTCTGCGCGGCGCCTGCTCCGCAGGGTGCGCCGATACGAGGGTGAGAGGCCACGATGACCTGCGATGTCGTCGCCCCTCACCCTCGTGGGCGGGCCCTCAGGGGAGGAGGCTGTCCAGGGGAACATCGGGATCGCAGAGGCGGGCGTCGTCGAGATCGGCGCCGGAAAGGATCAAGGAACGGATCGAGTCGATGACGTCCCACACGTTGACGCTCATCCCCGCGAGGATGCGGCTGCCCTTCATCCAGAACGCGATGAACTCCCGCTCCGCGACATCGCCGCGGAAGATCACGCGGTCGTAGCCGCCCGGTTCGGTGTATCCCACGTACTCCATCCCGAGGTCGTACTGATCGGTGTAGAAGTACGGAAGCCTGTCGTAGGCGGCGTCCTCGTCGAGCATGCTCAGCGCGGCTGTCTCCGGCTGGTTCAAGGCGTTGGCCCAGTGCTCGACGCGGATGTGACGTTCGAGCAGCGGGTGGTAGGCGTTGGCGACGTCACCGGCGGCGTAGATGTCGGCCACCGAGGTCCGCAGGTGCTCGTCGGTGACGATGCCGTTCCGTACGTCCAGGCCCGCCTCCTCCGCGAGGCGCACGTTCGGTGTGATGCCGACGCCCACGACCACGGCGTCCGCGGCGAGGTGGCTGCCGTCGGCGAGGGTCACACCGTCCACGCGGCCGTCCGTTCCGGTGATGCTCTCGACCTGCGTGTCGGGGCGCAGAACCACCCCGTGATCCTTGTGCAGGCCGGCGAACACCTCCGCGGCCTCGCGCCCGAGCACCTTCAGCAGCGGCAGCTCCGAGTGCTCCAGCACCGTCACCTCCGCACCGGCCATCCGGGCCGCGGCGGCGGTCTCGAGGCCGATCCAGCCGCCGCCGACGACGACGATCTTCGCCCCCTTGGTGAAGACCTCCTTGAGCCGTTCGCTCTGTTCCACGCGCCGCAGATACAGAACGTTGTCGAGATCCGCTCCGGGAACGGACAGCAGGCGCGGAGACGAACCGGTCGCCAGGAGCAGCTTGGCGTACGGCACACGACGACCGTCGTCCAGCTCCACCTCCTTGGCCCGCGGATCGACAGCCTTCACGCTCGTGCCCAGGAGCAGATCGACCTCGTGCTCCGAGTACCAGTCCTCGGGGTGCACGAAGATCGAGTCGCGCTCCTCCTTGCCCAACAGGTAGCCCTTGGAAAGCGGCGGTCGGATGTACGGCCGTTCCTGCTCGTTGCCGATGATGAGGAGCGGGCCGCGGTGGCCGTGCTCGCGCAGCGCCTCCACCGCCTTGCCGGCGGCCAGACCGCCTCCGACGACCACGAAAGTGTTCACAGGGGACATGATGTTCCTCACCTCGGATGTCGCATTTTGCGCCATGTTATGAGTGTCACCACTCAGACCGAGGGCCCGCGCACCCTGTGACAACGTGCCGTTCAGCCATTGGGACGCTCGGGGCCCGTCCGGCGGATCCTGCCGGACAAGCCCCGGTACCGAGGAGAGCTCAGCGCTTGAGCGTGAAGGTGAAGTCGCCGGACAACTTGCCGCTCAGCCGGACTGCCGAAACGAGATTCCCCTCCCTGATCAGTCTTTCGGCCTCGGCCCGCGAAAGACCGCACCCTTCGGCGATCAGTCGCACCGGCCGGACCGGGATCCGCGCCGCGAAGCGGACCGAGATGTCGATCACCTCGCGGTCCAGGTGATCCGATCCGCCGGTGTCGAGGCGCCAGGCGTTGCGCCAGTCGAGGGCGATGCGATTGCGGCGCCGCACGACCGGATCCTGGAGCAGCTCGGCTGCCAGGCCGGGGTCGTTGGCATGCAGCCGGTCCAGCAGCTCGGGTCGTACGGAGCGCACGTTCATCCGCTCCAGGACCGTGAGCTTGGTGGTTTCCCCGCAAGCGGTGCAGAGCGCGAGGAGCCAGGCGTCGATGACCTTGTGGTTGGCGTTGACGCGAAACTTGCCGTTCGCCCGGAAGCGCTCGGACGCGCACGCGTGGCAACGGCGGAGAACGAGCGGCAGGCAGGTGGGTGTGACCACCCAGTTTTCGAGCAGCACAGAAGTACACCGGTTTCAGTGAGAAGTCCGCAGCAAAAGGCAGCGCGGCGCACATGCGCGACGCGTGACGAATCAGCTCTCGGGAGGTCTCACACGGTGTACAACGGCACGTCCTTGCCTGGGCGAATCGGTTCGGCAGCACGGTAGTGGGGCACAGTGGCGCTGCTCCACCGGTTTTCGCGCGCCTCATCGCCAGGGCGACTCGCCGGCCAACGTGATGGTGGTCGGCGTTCCCTGCACGGCCATCCTCGTGTAGGGGGACAGTGAGTCGGCCTTCTCCAGAAGGGGAGCGGCGATCTCCTGGGGGACGCCGGGCCACTTGACCACCAGGTCGACGTGCAGCGCGTAGCCGCCGTCTCCAGGGTCCCGCCCGAAGGCCACGGTTGCGTCTACGGAGATCGAGGTGGCATCGAGTGCCGCTTGTCGCGCCACGAGGCTCAGGGCTCCGTGGAAGCATGCTGCGACTCCGGCGGCGAACAACTGCTCGGGGTTGGTTCCCTCGCCGTCCCCACCGAGTTCGGCGGGCATGCGCAGGTCGAGGTTCAGAGCGCCGTCTGTCGACTGGGCGATGCCGGAGGCGCGCCCGTGGCCGGCTGCGCCGCCGTTGACGGTCACCGTCGTCGTGTAGATGGGGGAGAAGGACGGCCCGTCGAAGTCCTTGTCGGTGGACAGATCGGGCAACCGGACCGGCTCGGTCACCGCACGACTCCGGCGCTTTCGTGGCCTGCTCGCGCTGTGCTCTTCCCTTGCGCCGCAAGGCGATTCACCTGGCCGTGGGCAGGGCTCACTGTGCCGCTCATGACGATCGTCACGTCATCTGTCCTTCACGTCTCGGAGAATCCTGGGTCTGGGCAACCAGTTGACCGTCGACGCACCGTCCTTGTGACAGCTACGGCCTCGAGCAGCAGGTGCTCTGACCCGTGGCGACGTGGGGCCGACCGGTCGGGTCATCGTCGCCTCGGATCTCGACAGCGACCCCGTCGCCGCCGGTGTGCGTCCGTTCACTGTCCGTTCCTCGCTGAGCAGTACATGCTGGGGACTTTCGGGCCGAAGATCGGGACCTTTGCCGAGCGAAACCGATCGTCGGCCGCAGTGCCATGGAAGGGGGGCGAACGTACGGCGATCCGCCCGACGAACTGCCGAGGAACCTATGAGCAACAACTTCAGGAAGCCGCAGCGAGGCACTGATCCGCAGCGGCCGAAGCAGGAGCCGAAGCGGAAGCCGCAGCAGAAGGCGAAGGTGCCCCCGAAGCAGAAGGCGGCCGCCTTTCGCGAGGCGCAGGATGCGCGGGGCCGTCGGCGCCGGGCGCTGCTCGGGCTCGGCGCTGTCGCTGCCGCGATGGCGATCGGTGTCGTCGTCGGCACCCAGCTGACGGGGCGCACCGCAGAGGCCGAGGAGAGCCTGGCGTCGGGTTCGGAGCGGCCGCCGGCCATTCCTGCCAACACCTCCGGCAAGGACGGCGTCGTGGTTCCCTACGGCGACAAGAACGCCAAAGGCACCCTGACCGTCTACGCGGACATGCGGTGTCCGTACTGCGCGGCTGTCGAGAAGCAGCTCGGCCCCGCTGTCGACACGCTGGTGGCGGAGGGCGCGATCAAGGTCGAGTACAGGATGGCCGCCTTCCTGGACGGGGCGCTCGGCGGCAACGGCTCGCACACCGCGCTGGCCGCTCTCGGCGCAGCGGCGAACGAGAGCCCGCGGAAGTTCTACGAGTATCAGCACGTCCTCTACGCCAACCAGCCTCCGGAGGACAGGGACTCCTTCGCCTCGACCGCCGAACTCGTCGATCTGGCCAAGAAGGTCCCGGGACTGAATTCCGCGACGTTCAACAAGGCGGTCAAGGAGAGGACCTATCTCCCCTGGGCGCAGAAGACCGCTGACCGGTTCCACGACTACGGCATCAGCGGTACGCCGACCTTCGTGGTCGACGGCAAGCAGGTGACCGTGCTGGACGACGAGGGGCACCCGGTGAGCACCAAGGCCTTCGTCGAGGAGGTCAGGAACGCCATCAAGGGATAGAAGGAATCACGGCGGAGTGGTGCTCGGCGAACGGCTCCCGTGACCACCACTCTCACGAGTGGCGTGGAAGTCAGGGCCCGGTCACCGATGACTCAGCACGTTGATCACCCGGCCGTTGGGGTCACGGACGAAGAACCGGCGCACCCCCCACTCCTCGTCCTGCAAGGGGTGCACGATCTCCGCGCCGCTCTCGCGCATCACCGCGTAGGCCGCGTCGACATCGTCCACCTCCACGCTCATGTCGGGCACGACCGTCGCGGACTTGTCCTCGCTCATGAAGGTGACCTGTGCCGTGGGATGGGAAGGAGAGGCGAGCGTCATGACCCAGCCGAGGTTCATGACCTCCTCGAACCCCAGGAGGCCGTAGAAGTCGCGGCTCTCCTCCATGGCCTGCGATCGGATGTCGGGCATGACGCGGCGGATGGCCATAGGTGACTCCTCCTGACATGTGACAGCACACGTGGTCCTGATCGTCACCGGATTGTCCCCGGAGGTGCTGCGGCGTGCCCGTCGCGACGCGTCTGGGCAGGCGCGGTCACCTCTTCCGATCGAGTGGTCGAGCCCTGTGCCGGCTCGTGCAGCCGGTCGAGTCGAGCGCGGTGGGCCCCGGTCAGCTGCAGATGTTCCGCAGCGAGGTTCTCCTCCAGGTGGTCGATCCGGGCCGTGCCCGGAATCGGGAGGACGACCGGTGAACGGCCGAGCAGCCAGGCGAGCGCAACCTGCGTGGGAGTGGCGTCGAGTTCGGCCGCCACGGCGGCGACCTCGGCCATCGCCCCCGATTCCCCCCGGGCGACCGGGCGCCACGGCAGGAACGCGACTCCTGCCGCTTCACAGGCCGCGAGCACCGGGTCGTGCTCGCGGTCGAGCAGGTTGTAGCGGTTCTGGACGCTCGCGATGTCGACAATCTCGCGTGCCTGGTGGAGTTCGTCGACGGTGATCTCGGACAGTCCGATGTGGCCGATGCTGCCCTCGGCCCGCAGATCCCGGAGTGTGCCGATCTGGTCGGCGAGTGGCGTCTCAGGATCGATACGGTGCAGCTGAAGCAGCTCGATGCGTTCGACGCGCAGCCGGCGCAGTGCCTGCTCGACCTGATCGCGCAGAACGGCCGGCCGGCCGTCGGGCTTCCACTCTCCTGCGGGGCCCGATCGGGCCATTCCGATCTTGGTGGTGACGAGGACCTCGTCCGGGTACGGGTGCAGGGCCTCGGCCAGGAGTTCCTCGTTGGCGCCCCCGCCGTACAGATACGCGGTGTCGATCAGAGTGATGCCCAGCTCGACGGCCCGCCGGGCGACCGCGAGCGACGTCTCGCGGGCCCGGTGTGGCTCCGTCGGCAGGTGCATGGCCCCGAACCCGAGTCTCCGTACGTACAGATGCCCGCCGATACGGAACCCGCTCGATGTCATGTGCCGTCTCCCCCCGGTCAACGAGTCACGCTAGCAGGGGAGTTGGACGCACTGCCCGGCCCCGGCAAGGGTCGGGCGGGCGCACCCCGGCGGGACCGGTGTCAGACGGCGTCGAGACCCTCGGCCGCGAAGATCTCCTTGGCCTCGGCGACTTGGGCGGCCGTCGGGGCAGGGGTGTCGCGGAGGGTGAACTCCATGTTGAGGGCCTGCCACTTCGACTGGCCCAGCTGGTGGAAGGGGAGGACGTCGACACGGGAGACGTTGCCGAGACCCCCGGCGAAGGCGGCGACTCCTTCGATGTCGGCGGGGTCGTCGGTGAGTCCCGGGACGAGTACGAAGCGGACGTGGACCTCCTGACCGAGGTCGGCGAGCCGCCGGGCGAAGGCCAAGGTCGGCTCGACGCTGCGGCCGGCCACCTTCCTGTACGTGTCCGGGTCCCAGGACTTGATGTCGAGCAGGACCAGATCGGTGTCGCGCAGCAGCGCGTCGCTCGCGCGGGAGCCGAGGAAGCCCGAGGTGTCCAAGGCGGTGTGCAGTCCCAGCTCGTGCTTCATACGGTGCAGGAGCTCGCCGGTGAAGACCGGCTGGAGGAGCGGTTCGCCACCGGAGACGGTCGCGCCGCCGCCGGATGCCGCGATGAAGCGGGTGTACTTGCTCGCCTCCGCGATCATGTCGTCGGCCGAGGTCCGCCTGCCGTCGCCCATCCGCCACGTGTCGGGGTTGTGGCAGTACAGGCAGCGCAGCGGGCAGCCGGCGAGGAAGGTGACGAAGCGGGTCCCGGGGCCGTCGACACCGGTCGACAGATCCCAGGAGTGCACGGATCCCTCGCTGGTCCGTCTGGTCGCCGCGGCAGCCGGCGTCCGCGCGGAACGGGCGGCCGTAGCGTCGACGGGAATGGTCGGGCCGACGGCAAGGGTGGGGCTGACGGCAAGGGTGGGGCCGAGGGGTACGGTCACGGCTGGTGCTCCGAGGTGATGGGTGCTGAGCGGCCCCCTTCAGGGGGCCGAGGCCGGGAGCCGCACGGCTCCCAGCCGTTCACAGCGAGTCGTGGAAGGTGCGGTTCAGTACGTCGAGCTGCTGTTCCCGGGTGAGCCGGACGAAGTTGACCGCGTAGCCGCTGACCCGGATGGTCAGCTGCGGGTACTTCTCCGGGTGCTCCATCGCGTCCTCGAGCACGTCGCGACTGAGCACGTTGACGTTCATGTGGAAGCCGTCGACGGCCATGTAGCCGTCGAGGACCCCCGCCAGGTTGCCGATTCGCTCCTCGGGACCGCGGCCCAGACCGTCCGGAGTGACCGTGCTGGTCAGGGAGATACCGTCCTCCGCGCTCTCGTACGGGATCTTGCTGACCGACAGGGCCGAGGCGACGTAGCCGTGTCGGTCACGTCCGTTCATCGGGTTGGCGCCGGGCGAGAACGGAGCGCCGGCGCGGCGGCCGTCGGGCGTGTTCCCGGTCTTCTTGCCGTAGACCACGTTCGAGGTGATCGTCAGCACGGACTGGGTGTGCTCCGCGTCCCGATAGGTCGGCTGCTCCCGCAGCCTCCGCATGAACTCCTCGACCAGCCACACCGCGATCCCGTCGGCCCGGTCGTCGCAGTTGCCGTACGCCGGGAAGTCTCCCTCGACGGTGTAGTCGGTGGCGAGGCCCGTCGCGTCACGGTGGACGGTGACCTTGGCGTACCTGATCGCGGACAGAGAGTCGGCGGCCACCGACAGGCCGGCGATGCCGCAGGCCATGGTGCGGCGCACGTCGCGGTCGTGAAGAGCCATCTCGATGCGCTCGTAGGCGTACTTGTCGTGCATGTAGTGGATGACGTTCAGAGCGTGCACGTACACCTCCGCGAGCCAGCGCATCTGTGCGACGAGCTTCGGCAGCAGCTCGTTGTAGTCGAGGACCTCGGAGGTGAGGGCGCCGGTGCACGGGCCGACCTGGGCGCCGGACCTCTCGTCCCGGCCCCCGTTGATCGCGTAGAGCAGGGCCTTGGCGAGATTCACCCGGGCGCCGAAGAACTGCATCTGCTTGCCCACGGGCATGGCGGAGACGCAGCAGGCGATGGCGGTGTCGTCGCCGAACCGGGGACGCATGAGCTCGTCCGACTCGTACTGCACCGCCGACGTGTCGATGGAGACCCTGGCGCAGAACTCCTTGAAGCCCTGTGGCAGCCGGGGCGACCAGAAGACCGTCATGTTCGGCTCCGGGGCCGGGCCGAGGTTGTAGAGAGTCTGCAGGTAGCGAAAGGACGTCCTGGTGACGAGCGGACGGCCGTCGTCGCCCATTCCGGCGATCGACTCGGTGACCCAGGTCGGGTCACCGGAGAACAGCTCGTCGTACTCGGGGGTGCGCAGGAAGCGGACGATGCGCAGCTTGACGATGAAGTCGTCGATCAGCTCCTGGGCCTG
This sequence comes from Streptomyces sp. NPDC091376, assembly GCF_044757085.1. Taxonomy (NCBI): domain Bacteria; kingdom Bacillati; phylum Actinomycetota; class Actinomycetes; order Kitasatosporales; family Streptomycetaceae; genus Streptomyces; species Streptomyces sp. NPDC091376. The sequence goes on from NZ_JBIVUF010000005.1 coordinate 194,535, forward strand.
CTCCTCGGTGAGCCGGCCCGCCCGGAGGTCACGGTCGAGGTAGACGTCGACGAACGTGGAGGTGCGGCCCAGCGACATGGCGGCGCCGTTCTGCTCCTTCACGGCGGCCAGGTAGGCGAAGTACAGCCACTGGATGGCTTCGCGGCCGGTGGTGGCCGGGCCGGAGATGTCGTAACCGTAGGAGGCGGCCATCTCCTTGAGTTCACCCAGGGCACGGATCTGCTCGGCGAGTTCTTCGCGCAGCCGGATCGTCTCCTCCAGCGAGCGCGTGCTCGCCGACAGGGAGTCGAGACCCTCCTTCTCCTGCCGCTTGAAGGCGATGAGACGGTCGACGCCGTAGAGCGCGACCCGGCGGTAGTCGCCGATGATGCGTCCGCGGCCGTACGCGTCCGGAAGGCCGGTGACGATGCCGGCCTTGCGGGCGGCGCGGATCTCAGCGGTGTAGGCGTCGAAGACACCGGCGTTGTGGGTCTTGCGGTACTCCGTGAAGACCTTCTCCAGCTCCGGCGAGACCGGGTAGCCGTAGGTGTCCAGCGAACCGGCGACCATCCGCCAACCGCCGTAGGGCATGATCGCGCGCTTGAGCGGGGCGTCCGTCTGCAGGCCGACGATCAGCTCCTTGGCGCGGTCGATGTAGCCGGGCGCGTGCGCGGTGATGGTCGACGGAAGGTCGTACGCGACGTCGTGGACGCCCCTTTCGAGTTCCTCGGGGAACTTGTCGGTGATGGCCTTCCACACGGCCGTGGTGCGCTCGGTGGGGCCGCTGAGGAAGGAGCCGTCGCCCTCGTACGGCGTGTAGTTCCGCTGGATGAAGTCGCGGACGTCGATCGCGTCGCGCCACAGGCCGCCCTGGAAGCCTGACCAGGCCTCGGGACTCAGGACTGCGTTCGCAGGAGTGGCGGTCATGGCCTCTCCCCACCTTCCGGGTTGTGTTCTGTCCGATGACCGCCCGTGACGAGGTTCGACCGGGCGGGAGTCGGCTTGCGCGAGGGGTCGGATGCCGGTCAGCTCGGGGATTCCGCGCCCTTGCGGGCGTAGAACCACCAGGTGATCGCGATGCACGTCACGTAGAAGGCCACGAAGCCCCACATCGCGCTGGTCACCGCGAAGTTGGCGAACAGCGCCGGGATGAAGAAGAAGCCGTACGCGGCGATGCCGGCGGTGAAGCCGGTGACGGCCCCGGACTCCGTCTCGGTCTGCTTCAGGGCCCTGGCGTACTCCGGCGTGCCCTCGGTCAGGCCCTTCAGATGCTGGTTGCGGAAGATCACCGGGATCTGCCGGAACGTCGAGCCGTTGCCGATGCCGGAGGCGAGGAACGCGACGAGGAAGCAGCCGAAGAACCCCGCGAAGTTGCCGCCGTCCCCGCCGCTCGGCAGGAAGGTGATCACACCGATGATCGAGGCCGCCATGCCGACGAAGGACAGGATGGTGACCCGCGCGCCGCCGAGCTTGTCGGCGATCCAGCCGCCCGCCCAGCGGGCGAGGGCGCCGAGGGCCGGGCCGATCCAGGCGTAGGTGGCCACCGAGTAGTCCGGGAAGGTGGTCTTGATCAGCATCGGCAGGGCCGCGGCGAAACCGATGAACGAACCGAAGGTGCCGATGTACAGCCAGGTCATCAGCCAGTTGTGCTTGCGGCGGAAGATGACCCGCTGCCGCCGGAAGGAGGTGGCGGCCGTCTTGAGGTTGTTCTGGCCGAACCAGGCGACCGCGGCCAGGACGATCAGCACGGGGATCCACAGGAACGCGGCGTTCTGGAGGTAGACCTCGCCGCCCGTCCTCGCGTCGTGCCGGCCCGAGCCGATGGCGAACACCGAGCTGGTGATGACGATGGGGGTGAGCAACTGGACGACGGAGACGCCGAGGTTGCCGAGGCCGCCGTTGATGCCGGCGGCGTTGCCCTTCTCACGCTTGGGGAAGAAGAAGCCGATGTTGGCGAGCGCGGACGAGAAGTTGGCGCCGCCGACGCCGCACAGGGCAGCGATCACGGCCATGGTGGTGAACGACGTCGAAGTGTCCTGGATGGCCACGCCCAGCCAGAGCAGGGGCACGATCAGGACGAGCGTGGACAGCGCCGTGAAGGTGCGCTGACCGAACTTCGGTCCCAGGAAGGTGTAGCAGATCCGGGCCGTACCGCCGGTGAGGCCGGGGATCGCGGTCAGCCAGAACAGCTGTGACGTGCTGTAGGCGAAGCCGACGTCCGCGAGGTTGGTGGCGGTGACGCTCCACACCTGCCACACCACGAAGGCGACGAGCAGCGCGGGAACCGCGATCCACAGGTTGCGCCGGGCGACGCGCCTGCCGATCGAGTTCCAGAAGAGCTCGTTCTCGGGCTCCCAGTCGGTGATGTCACGGCCGGGCCGGTACTGGGCCGGGTCGAACGACCGCCGTGTGACGACGGTCGCTTCCTGCACGGCTGACATGGCTGTCCCTGGTGGTGAGAGGGGAAGTGCTTACCTCTCCAGGCTTCTCCTTGAAGAAAGAGGAGGTCAGAGGCCATGGTCAGCAATGAGGACCGCCCTAGGTCCCGTCGTCCGGCGGACTTCCGCCACGGGGCCGATGGGCCACCTGGTCCGCCGAGCAGGGCAGTCCCCGCGCGCCGATCGTGCGGCACAGGTCCGGCGCGCCGACAAGGCAGGGCAGTCCCGGCGTACCGATCGGGCAGGGCAGTCCCGGCGTACCGATCCGGCGGCGCACTCCCGGCGCTCAGAGCCTGACGAGGCCTTCGCAGAGGACGAGAACACCGATGGCGGCGATCACCACGGCCATCACACCGGCGGCCTGCTGCTCCAGCCACCCCCTGGCGCTGGTCAGTGGGGCGAGGACCCGCTCGCCCAGCAGCGCCTGGAGCACCACCGGCAGGGCCACGGTGCTGGCGGCGCAGACGGTGAACACCACGAAGGGCACCACGCCGCTCGTGGTGGAGGACGCGGCCGACCCGATCGCGAGGCCGGCGGCCGCGGAGAGCAGAAGGATCTTCGGGTTGGCCACCGACAGCAGCACTCCGAGCCGGAACGCCTTGGCCGGGCTCGCATCGGCGAGAAGGCGCATCCAGCCCGGCGCCGGCCTGCCGTGTCTCGTGAGCCATTGCCGGAGCCCGAGGAGGATCAGGAACGTGCCCACCCCCACTCTTGCCCAGGCGACCCAGGTGTGTCCCTCCGAGGGGCGCTGGACGACGGAGGCCAGGGCGGCGCACGCGCCCGCGGGCATGACGATCCCGATCACCCAGCCGGCCAGAAAGGCACTGCTGGTCGCTCGTGGCCGGGGCGTGAACTGCATGAAGAGTGCGGGGATGAGGGTGAACGGCGACACGGCGATCACCAACGCGAAGAACACGACCTCACCGAATGCCACCGGCACCGCCTTCTGCCGCATTCGCCGAATGTGCGTGCACGAACAGTCGCCTCGTCTTGAGAAGGTCGTCTTGAGAAGGTCCGCCAGTGCCGAGATCGAGGGCTCCGGGTGGGGGCCCTGGCGACTCCCCGAGAATGCCACACGGCTCGGCGCATCCGGCGGCACCCGAGGAACAGGCCGTGTTGCTCACCGCCCGCCTCCCACGGCCTCTGCCGCGCCCGTTTCCACGGCTTGTGACGCGCTCGTTCCCCGCGCATCGTTCGTGAGTTCGACGCGGCGTCATACTGGCAGTTCGATCATCTGGGGGAAGGCGGAGCATGCACACCGGACCGACAGCGAACGGCCACAGCCGACTCGCCGCGGAGACGCTGCCCGCAGGGCTGACCCACGGGCCCAGCCGGGAGTACCTGGTCGAGCGCGGGCTGCCCGGGACCGCCGCCGACCTCGACTTCACCGCCCTGCGCGGCGGCCGACTCGAGCCGTTCACGACCCGCGCCGGCCTGCCGATCGGCGACGGACGGCTGTGGGTCCTCGGTACGACCGACTACTGCGGCAGCCGCGTGGTGCTCGACGGCATGACCGGTGCGGTGCTGCTGGCCGACGCAGGCGCGCAGGGCCCGGCGGCGGAACCGGTGCACGACCCTCTCGCCTCCTCGCTGCCCGCCCTGGCGGAGCTGATCGGTACCTGTGAGTGGGTGTCGGAGAGCGCACGGCGCACCGACGCGTACGACGGGCGCCGCGGTCCCGATGTGATGGCCGACGTGATCGAGGCCGCCGCGGTGCGGCTGCGCGGCGCCGATCCCGAACTGTTCGCCGCCGACGCCGCTCCCGCGCACTGGCGCACCTGTCTGCTGGTCCGCTCCCTGGCCTGGGGCGCCCGGCCCGGATCGGCGGACGCGCTGGCGTACACCTTCGGACCGGACCTGGTCCGCGACCTCGCGCGGCTGGACGGCGACGGCAGGGTGCGCCACTACCGCCCGGAGGAGTTGCCGGAGCAGCTCACCCACGAGCCGACCCGGCGACTGCTCACCGAGGTCGGACTGCCCCTCGCCGGTGAGCTGTTCAGCGTCGGCGACGAGCCGCTGCGCACCATGGCCGAGGCACATCCCGACACCTTCGCGGACACGGACACGGACACGGGCATGGGCCGGGGCCACCAGAATGGCTTCCTCGCCGTCGGCTGGTGGCCGCACGACCTCAGGGTCGCCCTCGACGGTGCCACCGGCCGCCTCGAGTTGCCGGAGTGGTACGGCGAGGGCGAGCCTGCGGCCTATCTGAACCGGGACCTGTCCGCGCTGCTGTACGCCTGGTGGATCTACGAGCGGCTGCGCAGGGAGTGGTACCGCTGGGACAACGGCGCCGCCGCGGACACCTGGCGGGTGTTCGACCCGTTCGCGCTGCTGAGCAGCCGGGTCGACGCGATGGTGGAGGCGGTGGACCCGGAGGCGTTCCGGACCCCGGCCCACTCGTGGCGGATGCTCGCCGAGGATCCGTACACGGGCGGGCTCCTGTCCCACTGAACCGGGTGCGATCAGACCCGGAAGACAGAACCGACGCGAATCGAATACGCGGCGCTCACGCAAGCGGCGTGTGACCGGCCGGCACCGCCTCGTCGGGCGAGACCGTTTCGGGCGGCGTTCCGTCGCCGAACGGCCGTCCGCCCAGCGCTGCCCGGTCGTGCGGCGTCAGCCAGTTCGACAGGTCCGGTCCCACCGGCACGATCCCGGTCGGATTGATGTCGCGGTGCACCATGTAGTAGTGCCGCTTGATGTGGTCGAAGTCGACCGTGTCACCGAACCCGGGCGTCTGGAACAGGTCCCGCGCGTACGCCCACAGCACCGGCATCTCGGACAGCTTCTGCCGGTTGCACTTGAAGTGGCCGTGGTAAACGGCGTCGAAGCGCACCAGCGTGGTGAACAGCCGCACGTCCGCCTCGGTGATCGTGTCGCCGACGAGGTAGCGGGATCCTTCGAGCTGCCGCGACAGCAGATCGAGCCGGTTGAACAGACGCTCGTACGCCGCGGCGTACGACTCCTGCGATCCGGAGAACCCGGCCCGGTACACGCCGTTGTTCACGTCCCCGTAGACCGTCTCGTTCACCGCGTCGATCTCCGGCCGCAGCGAGGGAGGGTAGAGCGCCGGCGCCCCTTCGCGGTGGTACGCCGTCCACTCCAGAGACATGTCGATGGTGATCTGCGCGTAGTCGTTGGTCACCACTTCGCCGGTCGGTACGTCGACGATCGCCGGCACCGTGATGCCTCGGTCGTAACCGGGATCGCGGGCGAGGAACGCCTCCTGGAGCCGCTCGATGCCGAGCACCGGGTCACGGCCGCCCGGGTCCAGGTCGAACGTCCAGCTGCGCTGGTCGTGCGTGGGCCCGGCGATGGCCATGGGCAGTGCCTGCTCCAGCCCGAGGAGCCGCCGCACGATCACCGCCCGGCTCGCCCACGGACAGGCGCGGCTGACCACCAGACGGTAGCGGCCGGGCTCCACGGGAAAGCCGTCGCGCCCGTCGGCGGTGATCCGGGTGGTGAGGTACCGGCTGTCCCTCGCGTACTCTCCGCCGCGTTTCACATAGCTCACAGCATCGCCCTACCCAGGGTCGTTCCGCTTACCCGGGAACCACGGCAACGAACGCCGTCAGCCCGGCCGGGCCGCGGTGTCAGTCGGAGGCGGACCACACATCGAGGCCGCCGCCGCGCCACTCCACGAACGCCGGGTCCCCAAGATCGATCGTGTCGGGATCGAGCCCTGCCCGGCGCATGAACCCGACGACGTCTCGGGGGCTGTGCGCCTGGCCCATGACCAGGCCGTCGACGCGCACCCGCCGGGAGCCCTGGTCATCCGGTGGGTAGACGATCACGAGCCGAGGGTTCACGTTTCAAGCGTCCCTCCGGACCCCTTTTCACGCATCCGGATGACGACCGTGAGCAGCCGGGCGGCCGAGGCTGTGCCTCGCCATGTACATCGCCGACCTCAGAGGTGCGGGGTGCTGCTCCGTTCCTGGCACTGGGGCTGCTCCGGTCCTGCGCCCGCAGCACGGTGGGCGCAGGACCGGAGCGCGGCTGCGGACGGCTCCTGGGGTGGGGGCTGCGGCGTCAGTCCTCCTTGCGGCCGACCAGGGCGGGCGGGATCGACGCGACGGCCCGGGCCGCGTCATGACGACCGGCGCCGGAGTGTGTAGCGCGGCCGGCGACGGTGAGCTTCAGGGTCTGCTCGGCGGCGGTCCGGCCGTCACCGACCGAGCCGCCGGTGGTGTCCGACCAGGCACGGGTGGGCGTGGTCTCGGCGAGCCGGTCAGGGGACCCCGACATTCCGAGAACCAGCCCGCTGTAGCGGTTGACCAGGCGGAACGTTCCCGTGGACCGGCCGTCGGCGGTCGAGTTGGCGATGACGAACCACTGCTGGCCCACGGTGGGCCTGCCCGCGGGCGCCGCGGTCACCGTCGGCCTGGCGGCCCAGGCGCGGCCGGCGTTCTTGGTGGAGTCGACGCCGAGCAGTTCCCGGCTGTGGGCGTTGGCGATGCGGTACGAGCCGTCGCCGTTGGAGGTGAAGACCCAACGGCTGAGAGCGGAACCGTCCCCCGCGGGCCGCGAGGTGGTGGCCCGGCTGCCGGCGGTCTGCGCGAGGACGCGCCCGGTGCCGTTGCCGATGGTGTAGGCCGCGCCGGACGTGACCGGGGCGGCCGGGGCGCTGCTGTGGACCGTGGTCTCGTAGTACTCGTTGTCGGAGGTGCCGGAGCAGAACCACGAGCAGTAGCTGCGGAACGTCTTGCCGACGATGGTGGAGCCGGTCCTGTTCACCGAGTCGAGCATCCAGCGGTACCAGGATCCCGACCGGTAGTCGCCGGAGTCGCCGATGAGCTTCCACTTCTGGGTGGCGAGGTTGTCGGTGACGTAGAAGCGCTGCGCCTCCGAGCGGTCCTGATTGACCGCCTCGGGCTCACCGAAGTACAGCCCGAGATGGGCGTTGTAGACGACGCTCATGGTCAGCAGGTCGGACTTGGCGGGCAGTTTGCCCGCGGCCCGCTGCTCCGCGACGGTGCCGGGGGTGGCCGGGTCGTAGTCGTTCTCGACGGGGGTGTAGCCCGTGGTGTTGTCGGCGTCGACCGGCTCCATGTTGCTCTCCAGGCCGCCGACTCCGGGCTGGGACCAGGAGCCGTCGTACCACTTCTTCCAGGAGCCGGGTGCCATCTTGCCGGACATCGGTGCGCGGGCGACGTGCGCCCGGCTGCCGTCCGTCCAGCCGCCCGGGACACCGCCCTTCGGGATCGCCCGGGAGTTGTAGTAGACGTAGAAGTAGCCGGAGGCGGTGTCCACGAACAGCCGCGCGTCGCCGTTGCCGTAGTGGTAAGTGTCGTGGGGGAACGCCGCGTTGTCGCCTCGCTCGGTGCTGTACGGCGACGTGAGGACGTGGGCCTTGATCGTCCAGGTCCTGCCCCGGTCCTTGGAGACGGCGTAGTCGATCGCGTCGTAGTGCAGGCCGTCCCCGAAGGGCTGCGGGGTGAACTCGTTGTGGACGAGCCCGTACCAGTGGCCGGTGTCGGGGTCCACCCACACGCCCATCAGGTCGCAGTAGTTCTTCTGCGAGTAGTGCGAGGTGTCGGGGGCGTACGTGGACTCGCGGCCGGTGGGGCTGTTGTTGCACCGCCAGGTGGTGTCGTCGTTCCGGTCCTGTGCGTTGGCGGGATTCACCGCGTCGCTGATGGCGGCGTCGCGCTCGGCGGTGTCGAAGTCCTTGCCGCTGTAGAAGGACCACTTGCGGGGGTCGTTCCGGGCGTACAGCGCGTGGGTGGACTGGTAGTAGAACGTGCCGTTCTTGTCGATGTAGGTGGCGGCAGGGGTGTCGTCCGGATTGGCCCACGGGCCCTTGGCCCCGATGGTGACGCTGTACGTGGGGGAGTGCGGCGATGCGGACGCGGGGCGGGATGCGGACGCGGATGCCGGTACCGCCGCCATGGTGCCGGCCAGTACTGCGGCCGTCGCGGCCAGCGCACCGGCGGTCCTCGTTCTGCGACGAACTGCCACGGGTACTCCTCTTTGGGTGGGCCGCTTGATGAGCGGCCTGCGGATCGATGCCATCGGCGGCGCCGCCGGGTTCCGGGGCCGCCTGGTCAGCGCGTACGCACGGGGCGGTACGAACGGTGCGTCCGGGACGGGGTGTTGACGATCTGGTAATTAGTTTCAGTAGAATCCGAATTATTTGAAGTACTGTCAAGGCTTTCAACAACCGGTATTGGGCACGGAGTTGACCCGGCGAAGGCGCCGTACGCGACAGCCCGGGCAGGCGGGCGGTTCACCATTCGAAGACCGCCCAGCCGCGGTGCGGCAGGGACGTCTCCAGCTCCAGCAGGCCACCGGCGGTGGCTTGGACAGCGGCTGGAGCCGGCTCGGCCAGCGGTGCGAGCAGGGTGGCCCGTACGTCGTCGGGAGCCGCCGGCAGGCGGATGTGCGGGTGGGCCGCATCGGCGCTGCCGTTGACCACCGCGAGCCGGTGGGCGTCGCCGGATCGTGACGCGTGCGGGATCAGGTGGGGTGCGCCGCTCACCAGCGGCAGCCGGGGGCTGTCGCCCTCCAGGAAGCGGACTGCCGCGTGGACCAGCCGTTGGCCCTCGTCACTGCGGGCCAGTTCCGCGGGCGCCGTCGCGGCCAGTACCACCACACGTCCACCGAGTGCGTTGACGAAGTGGCAGCGTCCCGCGCCCCAGGCGAGGCCGTCCGGCGTGTGGATTCCCGTGACGACGTGGGCGCCCGTCAGCGGTTCGAGCCGGGCGAGCGCCGGCTGGACATCGACGCTCAGGAGCGCGCCTTCGTCCGCCGAGGCCTCCGCCGCCACCCGCTCGACGGCGTACGGTCCTGGCTCCACCCACTCCTCGCGGGAGACCAGTCGCCCGGCGCGCACGCCCAGCAGTTCGGCGAATCCGCGATGGGTCAGGACGGTCGCGGCCACGCCGTCCAGCAAGAGCCCGCCACGCAGCAGGTCGCGGAGCTCGTCGTCGCTGAAGGTGTGGGCAAGCCGACCGAACAGGGCCTGGACCGGGGCGGGTTGGGCGGTGACCGGGACTCCGTAGCCGAGGAGGAAGTCCGCGGTCCGTCCGGGGTGTGCCGTCAGCTCCTCCAGTCCGCCGGTCACGGTCGGCAGCCGGGTGGCGGTGTCCTGCCGCCACGGCAGTCCGACACCGAGGGGGACGGCCTGCTCCGGGCGGCGTTCGGCCAGCCAGTCGAGCGCCGGCCGGGCGCGGCGCAGCAGCCGGTCGATGCGAGGGAAGTTCTCGGCTCGCTCGGCGTGGGTGGGATGCACGTTCAGGAGCAGTGCGTCGGCCCCCGACAGCTGGGCGGTGACCATCTCCGACCACGTCTGGGTGTCCGACTTCGACCATGAGGTGTGCGGCCAGTTCTCGATCTCGGGTTCGCAGGCCACGTGCTGCGGGCGCAGCGGGCGCTGCGCCTCCAGGGACCAGATCGCGGATGTCAGGCTCTGTGCCGGGGCGTCGGAGTAGGGCGCGAAATGCGGCCGATGGGTCACGCGGGACCCGACCGAGAGTGTGGTGAACAGGGCGTCCCAGTCCCGTCCTTCCACGGAGTGCAGCGCAGGATGCGAGCTCATCAGCCCCAGGTGCGACCTGCCGCCGGACCGCTCACGGACCACTTGCGCCAGTCCCTCGGCGACTTCGAGCTGAGCCGTGCGCCACACCTGCTGAAGCAGCGTCCGCCAGGGATGCGGCGGGCCGGGCGCGGTGACGGCCGCGACCACCTGCTCCCGGGTGACCGGCTCGCCCACGAGACGGGCCAGACGCTCCAGCATCAGCGGCTCGAAGCCGCCGCCCCAGTCCAGTGGATCGTGGTTGTGGAAGCGGAAGTCGTCCTCCACCCACAGCACCCGGAAGCCCAGTCCGGCGAAGAGGCCGTAGTGCGCGTACAGCCAATCGCGCCACCGCGGGCAGGCGAACGACGCCTGGGCCGCCGCGGACCTCCCGGTCGGCGAGACCATGGGCGCGAAGCCGAGCGTGCCGACCCGGCCCCGGTCGGCGTGCCCGACGGTGACCCAGGGATTGAGGCTGACGTCCAGGCCGGCGTCGGTCAGCACCCTGCGGGCCCGGGCCACCGCCGCGAGCCACAGGGCCTCTTCCTCGCCGGCGAGGTGGCCGGTGTGCTCCTGCTCGGCTCCGAGCAGGAGCACCACTTCGTCGACCCCGTTCTCCCGGCACATCGTGGCCAGGGCGTTCGCCCGCTCGGCCACGTCGTCACCGGGGCGCAGCTGGAAGCGCAGGTGATATCGCGCGCGGCGGGCGTCCGGGCTCACTTGAGGCCTCCTGCGGCCGGTCCGGAGTGCCGGTCCCACAGTGGCACCGGGGGCGCAGCCGCGGCGCGGCCGGAGCCGTCCGGTGAGTGCCCTGGGTGCGCCTTCCGTGCGTGGGCCGGGTGATCGTCCCTGGTGGCGCGCGGTTCGTCGAGGCCTTCGGCGGGAGCTTGCAGCGCGCCTGTGGCGAAGCTCTGCTCCCGCCCATGGGCCGCCGTCGTCGGACACGGAGCGGCCTTCGGTCCTGCGGAGCCGGACCCGCCGTCGTCGGACGAGCACTCCACCGCCGTCACACTCATCGGGGGCAACTCCACAGACATCTCCTCTGTCGTCATTAGTTCGGCTAGAATCTAAACTTATTAGCGGCTCGTCAACAGATGGGGAGCGAGTACTTCCGGAACCTGCCGAGGACCTGCCGAGGACCGTCTGGAGCACCGGCCGAGCATCTGCCGCGTACCGGCCGAGGGCTCAAGGAGCCGGCGAGGTGCCCCTCCCCGTGCCTGCGGCAACCGCGTAGCTTGAGGGGAACCGCGCCGACGGAACAGGAGCAGGCCTGGTGAAGGCAGATCTACGCGCAGCGGGCGTACGTGACTTGGGCAGACAGGGGCCGCCCCGCGCGAGCGACCGCGCCTCGCTGCGCCGGTCCAACCTCGGCCTGGTGCTTCGCCTGTTGCGCGATGCCGGGCCGCGGCCCCGCACCCAGATCGCGGACGAGACCGGCCTGCCCAAGGCCACCATCACCAACCTGGTGGCAGAGTTGGTGGAACGCGGCCTGGTGCGCGAGGGTGAGGCCGAGCGCCACGGCTCCGTCGGCCGGCCGGGCCGCACCGTGGAGATCGACGGCCGCACGATCTGCGGCATCGGTGTGGAGATCAACGTCGACTACCTCAGCCTGATCGCCTTCGACCTGCGCAGCGACGTCATCGCCGAGCGGCATACCCCGCTCGACGCCCGCGGCAGCCAGCCCGACGCCGTGCTGGACCGTATGGCGGAGGCGATCGGCGAGACGTGCGACGCGCTGCGGGCGCGGTGGATCCACCCCGTGGCGGTGACCATCGCGGCCCCCGGCGTGATCGGCATGGACACCGGTGTGGTCTCCTACGCGTCCAACATCGGCTGGCGGGACGTCGCCGTCACCGAAGGCCTGCGCACACGGCTCGGGCCCAAGGCGCCGCCGCTCCGGCTGGAGAACGACGCCAAACTGGGCGCCATCGCCGAGTACCTGGTCGCCGCCGCGTCCGACATCCACGACCTGATCTACGTGACAGGCGAGACGGGCGTCGGCGGCGGGATCATCTCCGACGGCCGACTGCTGCGCGGATCGGCCGGATTCGCCGGCGAGATCGGCCACATGCCCCTGGACCCGGGCGGGCAGCCGTGCGGCTGCGGCCGTCAGGGCTGCTGGGAGACCATGGTCGGCCTGGCGGCCCTGCTGCGGCTCGCCGCCGCGCCCGACGACCCAGTGCACGACCCCACCGTCGACCTGGAACACCGGCTGGCCGAGCTGCGTCGTCGCGCCGACGCCGGCGACCTGGCCACCCGTGCGGCACTGGACCGGATCGCCGACGGCCTCGCGCTGGGGCTCGCGCTCCTGGCGGATGTCCTCAACCCCCGGGCCATCGTCCTCGGCGGCTACTTCGCCCACTTCGGTGACTACCTCGTCGACCGCGTGCGCGGCGAGCTGTCGGCCCGCGTCATGGCTCACGAGGCCGGCCGCTGCGAAGTCATGCTGTCCACCCTGGGGTTCAGCGCTGCGGCACGCGGAGGCGCCTACATGGCGCTCGACAGCGTCTACCAGGATCCGAGCGGAGTCTCGGCGGTCTCCGGGGTCTGAGCCCGAGGAGCGGACGGGGCGGGCGCCCAGCCGGATGCTGCCCGGCCCGACGCCCCTTCCCCGCCCACGTCCGGTTCCGCGGGGCCGCGGCTCGGCTACCGCCTCGATCCCCACGGGAGCATCGCCGTACGCCTCACCGCGTGCCTGAACCGAGCGCTGTCGGCGCGGACCTGATCCCGCCCCGGAGGCCGAGGCCGTAAGGAGGTGTGAGGATGGTGTCGGGTGGCACCCGTGGGCATCGGAGGCTCCATGACCAGGCAGAACGAGAGTCCCGACACGTCAGGTACGTCAGGTACGCCGGGCACGCCGAGTAAGCCGGGCATGCGGTGCCTCGTGACGGGAGCGACGGGTTACATCGGTGGACGACTGGTGCCCGAGCTGCTGGAGGCGGGGCACGAGGTGCGCTGCATGGCCCGGTCACCCGACAACCTTCGTGACCATCCCTGGGCAGGGCGCGTCGAGACCGTGCGCGGGGACGTCACCGACGCGGCTTCGGTCCGCGCCGCCCTCAGCGGCATCGACATCGCCTACTACCTCGTCCACGCGCTCGGCTCCGGGCGGGACTTCGAGGACACGGACCGCGAGGCGGCCCGGGACTTCGCCGAGGAGGCCGGCGCCGCCGGCGTGCGGCGCGTGGTCTACCTGGGCGGGCTGACTCCCGCCGGAGTGCCGGAGCGCGAACTCTCCCCCCACCTGCGCTCCCGCGCCGAGGTCGGCGAGATCTTCCTCCGTGCGGAGGTGCCGGCGACGGTGCTACGGGCCGCCGTGATCATCGGCTCCGGCTCCGCCTCCTTCGAGATGCTGCGTTACCTCACCGAGCGCCTGCCGGTCATGGTCACCCCCAGCTGGCTGAGCACCCGCATCCAGCCGATCGCCGTCCGGGACGTGCTGCGCTACCTGGTGGGCAGTGCCCGCATGCCCGACGACGTGAACCGTGCCTTCGACATCGGCGGTCCGGACGTCATGACCTACGAGCGGATGATGCACCGCTACGCGGCGGTGGCCGGCCTGCCGCGGCGCCTCATCCTGCGCGTACCGATGCTCACCCCACGGCTGTCGAGCCTCTGGATCGGTCTGGTCACACCGGTTCCCCCGTCCCTCGCCCGTCCGCTGGCCGAATCGTTGCGGCACGAAGTCGTCTGCGGCGAACACGACATCGCCGCGTACGTACCCGACCCGCCGGGTGCGCCGCTCGGCTTCGACGTGGCGCTCGACCTGGCCCTGCGGCGCGTACGCGACGCCCAGGTCACCACACGCTGGTCGTCCGCTTCGGTGCCGGGCGCTCCGAGCGACCCCCTCCCCACCGATCCCGACTGGGCCGGCGGGAGCCTGTACACCGACCGGCGCGCGCTCGACGTGGCGGCATCGCCGCAGGCGCTGTGGCGCGTCATCGAGGGGATCGGCGGCGACAACGGCTGGTACTCCTTTCCGCTCGCCTGGGCGGTGCGAGGCTGGCTGGACCGCCTGGTCGGGGGTGTCGGGCTGCGCCGTGGCCGCCGGGACACCGCACATCTGCGCGTCGGGGACTCGCTGGACTTCTGGCGGGTGGAGGCGATCGAGCCGGGACGGCTGCTGCGGCTGCGCGCCGAGATGCGCCTGCCCGGTCTCGCCTGGCTGGAGATGTGCGCCGACGCGGACGGGGAGAGCGACGAAGACGGTAGTGGGGACGGGAGCCCGGACGGTACCGGGAATGCGGACAGGAACGGGGATGCGGACGGGGGCAGCCGGGCCCGCTATCGCCAGCGGGCGCTGTTCCACCCCCACGGTCTGCTCGGGCACCTCTACTGGTGGAGCGTGTCGCCGTTCCACGCCGTCGTGTTCGGCGGCATGGCCCGCAACATCGCCCGGGCTGCCGCGTCCCCGGCCCGAGGCGCGCGACGATAGCCGCACAGAACCACGCCGGCCTTGCGCATCCGGCTGAGCCGCGACTGCGGAAGTGCGGGTGCGGCAAGGCTCGTTCCCTGGGAGCCTCATGAGTACCGCGGTCGTCCTGTTCACCTCCGACCTGCGTCTGCACGACCATCCGCCGCTGCGTGCCGCCCTCAGCGCGTGCGACCGGGTCGTGCCGCTGTTCGTACGGGACGACGGCATCAAGGCCGCGGGGTTCTGCTCGCCGAACCGGGACGCGTTCCTCGCCGACTGCCTGGCCGATCTCGACACCGGGCTGCGGGATCGTGGCGGACGCCTCGTCGTCCGCTCCGGTGGCGTCGTCGACCAGGTGTGCGCGGTGGCGCGCGAGGCGGACGCCGACGAACTGCACATGGCCGCCGGGGTCACGGCCTACGCCCACGCCCGCGAGGCGAGGCTGCGTTCGGCCCTGGGGCGGGAGGGCCGCCGGGTACACGTGCACGACGCCGTGATCACCGCGCTGCCGCCCGGGGCCGTCGTTCCCGCGGGTTCCGATCACTTCGCCGTCTTCACCCCGTACTTCAGGCGCTGGTCGCAGGAGGAGCTGCGCGGCACGCTCACCGCACCGCGGGCCATCCCGGTACCCGAGTCGGTCCGCTCGGAGGCGGTGCCCTCGCGCAAGGACGTCAAGGGCGTCTCCGAAGGCCTCGCCGCCGGTGGCGAGCGCGAGGGACGCCGGCGACTGAGCGCGTGGCTGCGGCACGGCATCGTGCGGTACGACGAGAGGCACGACGATCTGGCCGGTGACGCGACGTCGAGGCTCTCGCCGCATCTGCACTTCGGCACGGTCTCGGCAGCCGAATCCGTGCACCGTGCCCGCCGTGCGGGCGGACCGGGGGCCGAGGCGTTCGTACGGCAGGTGTGCTGGCGCGACTTCCACCACCAGGTGCTCGCCGCCCGGCCTGCGGCCGCCACCGACGACTACCGTGACCGGCACGACCGCTGGCGCTGCGAGGACGAGGCCGGGGACGAGATCGAGGCGTGGAAGGGCGGGCAGACCGGCTATCCAGTGATCGACGCCGCCATGCGCCAGTTGCGCCACGAGGGCTGGATGCACAACCGGGGCAGGCTGCTGACCGCGAGCTTCCTGACCAAGACGCTGTACGTCGACTGGCGTGTCGGGGCCGCGCATTTCCTGGAGTTCCTGGTCGACGGCGACGTCGCGAACAATCAGCTCAACTGGCAGTGGGTGGCCGGTACGGGCACCGACACCCGGCCCAACCGGGTGCTCAACCCCGTGCGCCAGGGCCGGCGTCACGACCCGGACGGTGCCTACGTCCGTCGCTGGGTGCCCGAGCTCGCCGGGCTCGAAGGCGCGGCCGTGCACGAGCCCTGGAAGCTGCAGGACCGGGAGCGTGCACGGCTCGACTACCCGGAGCCTCTCGTCGACCTCGCCCACGGACTGGCACGGTTCAAGGAAGGCCGCGGCGCCGGCTGAACGCCTCGCACGACTCCCTCCTGGCCCGCGGCGCTCGGACGCTGCGCGGCCCCGACATGAATGCCGGTCCGTCATGTGTGCCGGTCCGTCGTGCGTCCCGGTCCGTCGTGCGTCCCGGACCGTCATGACTGCCGGACCGATGTACGCACCGGACCCGCGGATCAGGGCAGCGGCGGCACATGGAGGCGGTACACGGCGAAGGCGCGGCCGATCACCGGCTGGGCCACGTTGCGTACGCGGACGCCGCCCGCCGTCATGCCGTGCTCCACGCCCCGATGAGCGTGCCCGTGCACCGCGAGGTCCGCGCCCGACCCGTCGATCGCCTCGGCGAGCAGATAGCTGCCGAGGAAGGGGTGGATCTCGGGTGGCTCCCCGGCGAGTGTGTCGGGCACGGGCGAGAAGTGAGTGAGTGCGATCCGCACCTGGCTGCCCCGCGCCGCGAGGTCGTCGAGCGCCTGGCCGAGGCCGGCAGCGCAGCGACGGGAGTAGCGGACGAACTCCTTCATCACCGGTTCACCGAACTCGCCCGCACTACGGCCGGTGTAGCCTCCGCCGAAGCCCTTGGTGCCGGCGATGCCGACGCTCGTGCCGCGCACGTCGATGATGGTGCCGTCTCCCTCCAGGACGGCGACCCCGGCCGCGGCCAGGACGGACGTCACCTCGGTCTCCTGGTCGCTGTGGTAGTCGTGGTTGCCGAGCACGCCGACGACGGGGACCGGCAGCCCCTTCAGTTCCCCTGCGACGACCTCGGCCTCCGCGACCGTGCCGTGACGGGTGAGATCTCCCGCGAGGAGCAGCATGTCGGCGCAGTCGCCGAGAGTGTCGAAGGCCGGACGCAGCAGGCCCCGGCAGTCCTCGCCCAGATGGATGTCGCCGACAGCCGCAACGCGGATCATGGCAACTCCTCGCCGCTGTCCGGAGGTTCGGCGGAGACGATCACGAGGTCGGGGCGTACCGGGGTCTCACCGAGTTCCTCCGCGGCGATGCGCAGGATCTCGTCCCGGCGCACGGCCGTCGCGACCGTTCCCGAGAGCAGTACCGCACCGCCCCGCTCCTCGACGCGTATGCCCAGCTCGGCGACGTCGTCCCCGGCGAGACGCTCGCGCAGTCGCGCGATGCGGTACTCGCCTCCTTCCGCCCCTGTGGTGTTCATGTCGCGCCTTTCCGCGGCACGAACGGCTCGATGACCCCCAGCCGTTCCAGCAGGCACAGGAACGCCTCCGCGAACGGCTCGTCCCGGTGCTCGGCCCGCACCATGCCCCAGTCGATGCGCTCGCGCAGCGTGCGGGCGATCGTCAGGACGGGGCCGAAGTCGCAGTGCTGCTCGGTCAGGGCGGCGAGCCGGCTGCTCAGCAGGTCGTACGGGGCCAGGACCGGCATCCGCACCGAGTCGACCGGGAGCACGGTCGCCCGCTCCAGCAGCTCGTCGGTCACCTGACGGTGCGACAGCTCGAAGATCAGGTCGATCTGCTCGCCGCCCGCACGGGCCTTGACCAGCCAGTCCTCCGGCGCGGCCACGATCTCGATGCCGCCGTCGCCCAGCGTCTCGACCACCTCGTCGACGTCCTCGCGCCTGATGCAGAAGTCCGTGTCGTGCTGCAGCACCGCCGGAACACCGTGCGCATGCGCGGCCACACTGCCCGCCAGCGCGAAGGGGCAGCCCGCCTCCTTGAGCAGCGCCGCCACCTGCTTGGTGGTCTCCAGGATGGCCTGCGTATGGTCCTTGGGCAGGTCGTCCGCGGCGCCGTGCGCCTGAGCATGGGTGGCACCGTGCGCCGTACTGCCGCCGGCAGCGCGTGCCGGACCGCCGGCAGCACCCGCGAGATGCGGCCGCCCGGCCTCGTCGCGGGCCGCCTCTGACGTATGAGCCATCACGATCACCTACTCAATCCGGCGCCGGAGGTCCGCCCGCCGCAGATGCGGATGCGGCTACCGTGCACGGCGCCTACCCGTTCAAGGGCAGAACACCGCGATCCGGGGTACACGAGAGACATGAGTGGCACAGCGACCGCAGCGACCGATGAGCGGGGGCCGTCGCTGCCGCAGGCACGGGGAACCCTGTCGGAAGCCGTCATCGAGCGTCTCGCGGCAGGAGCGGCGCTTCCGCCGGACGGGACGGACGGAGCCGACCCCTACGGCGACGATCTGCAGCTCGCGCTCTACGTCTGCTACGAGCTGCACTACCGAGGGTTCGCCGGGGTCGACCCGGCCCTGGAGTGGGATCCGGACCTGCTGCGCCTGCGGCGGGCGCTGGAAGACGTCTTCCTCACCACGCTGCGCGAGCAGGCAGAACGTCACACGACCGTGGACGAGGCGCTGGCCGGGCTTCTCGTGGAGCCGGTGCACGGCAGCGGCGTCTCGCACTTCCTGCGGGACGAGGGGGAGCCGTGGCAGCTGCGGGACTACGCGGCACTGCGTTCGCTGTACCACCTCAAGGAGGCCGACCCGCACGCCTGGGTGCTGCCCCGGCTGTGGGGAACGGCCAAGGCCGGGATGGCGGCCGTGGAGTTCGACGAGTACGGCGGGGGCCGGGCGGAGCGTATCCACGCGCGCCTCTTCGCCGACCTGATGACGGACCTGGGCCTGGACACGACGTACGGCCGCTATCTCGACGCGGCTCCGGCCCAGGTGCTGGCCACGGTGAACCTCATGTCGCTCTTCGGGCTGCACCGGGCCCTGCGCGGCTGCCTGGTCGGCCACTTCGCCACGGTCGAGATCACGTCCTCACCAGGATCGGCACGCCTCGCCGCCGCCATGCGGCGTCTGGGCGCCGGGCCCGCCGCGCAGCACTTCTACGACGAGCACGTCGAGGCGGACGCGGTCCACGAGCAGGTCGTGCGGCACGAGGTCGTCGCGGGTCTGCTGGGGGAGGAGCCGCAGCTCGAGGCCGACGTGGCCCTCGGGGTCGACGCCACCGTCCATCTGGAGGACCGTCTCGCGAAGCACGTACTGGGCGCTTGGCGCACCGGTCGTAGCGCGCTCAGGGACGGGCATCAGCCCGGACCGGAAGGACGCCGGACGGGACGAGAGAGTGGTGGTCATCCGTGATGAACGAACCTCGTGACGCGGCGTACGAACCCCGTGGCGTACCGTGTGCGTCCCGTGACGCCCCGCGCCGTATCAGGATGGGTACCGATGGGCCCCTGCTCGTCGAGGGCCCGGTCGACATCGTGATGGAGGACGGAACGACCGTCACCTCGGACCGCTTCTGCGTCGCGCTGTGCACCTGTCGGCGGAGCAGGCGCTTCCCGTGGTGCGACACCAGCCACCGACGGCGCGTACGCGAGTGAGCGACGCCGCCGGGCGCGGGCGACAGACGTAACAGGCCGGCAGCCGCGACATGCCGGCAGATGTGGTGGATGGTCCGGCGCGCAGGGGTTCCCTGCCTGTCACACGGCGAGAGGTGCCGTGTCCATGCCCGCCCGCGCGTGCATCCCTTCCAGGCACTCGCGGAGCGCGTCCTCGGCCGTGTGCCGTGGCTCCCAGTCCAGTGTGGCGCGCGCCCGCGAGCAGTCCATCAGAGGCAGGCGCAGCACGGCGTCGAGCAGGTCGGGAGAGGCGGGTGCCAGCCGCAGTCGCCAGGCGGCCGACAGTGCGACGCGCAGCGGTGGCAGCGGCGTCCTGAGCGGCCGGGCGTCCAGGACGCGGGCGAGGGCGGCGGCGTCCAGCGGTGGGTCCGCGGCGAGGTTGAACGCACCGTGGACCGGACGCATGACGGCCTCCACGTACGCGGCCGCTGCGTCGTCGGTGTGCAGGGCCTGGAACCTCAATCCGGGCAGGTCGGGAACGGCGGGTACGAGCGAGTGCCGCACCAGTTGCGGATGCAGCAGGGGACCCGCGAAGAGCCGCCGCTGCTGGGAGGCCGACTCGCGCTTGAACAGGAATCCCGGACGCATGCGGACGACCCGGATGCCGGGATGGCTGAGTGCGAAGGCGTCCAGATACCGCTCCAGGTAGGCCTTCTCCCGGCAGTACGCCGCCCGTGGCCAGCCATGGGTCGGCCAGGACTCGTCGACCAGACGGTCCTTGGGGCCGGGGGAGTACGCGCCGACGGAGGAGGCGTGGACCACCACGGGCACCCCCGCCTCGGCGGCCGCCTCGAAGACCCGGATGCTGCCGAGCACGTTCGTGTGCCAGGTCGCCACCGGGTCATGGGTGGGCTGGAACCGCCAGGCGAGGTGAACGATCGCGTCCGCACCTCGGAAGTGGGGCACGAGTGCGGTTCCGCCAGGGGCGATGTCCGCGGCGACCCAGGCCGTCCCTTCGGGACGCCAGGCGGGGAGTCTGCGGGCCAGGCCGGTGACCGCCACCCCGTCCCGGCGCTCGGCGAAGGCACGCATCACACTCGTTCCGACGTTGCCGGTCGCCCCCACCACGACCACCCTCGGTCCGCCGGCACCGTCCGTCGGGCTCCGCGTCATACCGTTCATGTCGGCCACCTTTCGTCGGAGGCTGCACGGGCGGTCGGTGACCGGCTCTCGCGGCCCACACCAGAAGAGCCAGGGCGTGTGCCCGGGGAGAGGCGGCTATCAGCAGTGCGACGACCGCGGTCGCGACCGGGGTGGCCCCCGCCCGGCCTCGGGCGCGCGGGGTCGTCATCGCCCGTCCTGGTCCTCTTCCTCTTCTTCCTCGTACTCGTCTTCGTCTTCGTCCAGGTCCCCGTCCTCGCCCTCGTAGGGTTCCTGCTCCTCGTCGTACTCGTCCACTTCCTCCCCTTCTTCCTCGCCGTCCGCTTCCGCTTCCTCTTCCTCCATGGCCTCTTCGTGGGTACGGACGACTTCGCCGTCGCGGATTTCGCCGCGCCATCCTTCGGGTTCCTCTTCGGCGAAGGTGACGTACCGCTGGAAGAGCTTGAAGTCGAGTCGCAGTCGTCGGCCTTGGGCGCGCCAGAGATTGCCCGTCTTCTCGAAGAACCCCGAAGGGTAGTACTCGACGACGAGGACGATGCGCGTGAGATCGGACGTCACCTCGTGGAAACTGACACAGCCCCTCGTGGTGCCCTTTGATCCTTCGGAAGTCCACAGGATGCGCTCGTCCGGCACCTGCTCCTGAACGGTGGCCTTCCAACTGCGCGACGAGGGACCGACCTTGGCCTTCCAGTCGCTGTGTACCTCGTCCTCCTTGGACACGCTGCGGACGCCCTTGGCGAAGTCGCTGAACGCCTCGTACTGCGTCCAGTAGTCGTACGCCATGCGGACCGGGACGCCGACGTCGAGGACTTCCACCATGTTCATCGACTTGCCACCGCCGGACTTGCCGGACTTCCCGCCACCCCCTCCGATCAAGTCCTGTGCCTTGCCCACCACGTTGTCCTTCATGCCTTTCAGCTTGCTGCCGACGAGGGACTTCACGATCCCGCCCCCCGGGAGACCGGGAAGCGGGCCGCCGTTCTCGGCGGAGTCGAGCAGCTGGTCGGTGACGTCCGACAACTTGTCACCGGCCTTGTCCGCAAGGCTCTCGATCTGGGCACCGAGGTAGTCCATGAGCTCGTCACGCAGCAGGTCCATTCCTGAGCCGCCCCCGCCGCCCGAGGTGCGATCTGTCTTGGCCATGGCTCTACCTCCGCCGTCCGGCGGTCTTTCCGGCAGACGACTTCCGTGTCGTCGTCTTCTTCGCGGCCGTCTTGCGCGCTGTGGTCTTCTTCGCTGCGGCCTTCTTTGCCGGTGCCTTCTTGGCGGGCGCCTTCTTCGCCGTTGTCTTCCTCGCCGCCGTCTTCTTGGCAGGTGCCTTCTTCGCTGCCGCCTTCTTTGCCGTGGTCTTCCTGGCGGCGGTCCTGTCCGTCGCGGATTTCTTGGCGGGTGCGCGCCTTTCCGCGGCCTTCTTGGCGGGGGCCTTCTTCGCCGCGGCTTTCTTCGCCGGTGCCTTCTTCGCCGGTTCTCCTCGCGACCTCTCGGCAGCCCTCTTCCGCGGAGCGGGCCTCCCGCCGCCTCTCGCCGCTCGGCGGCGCGGTGGCGGCTTTTCCTCCGGCTCTTCCTCTTCCTCGGGTTCTTCCTCTTCTTCTTCCTCCTCCTCAGGTTCCTCTTCTTCCTCTTCCTCGGGCTCCTCCTCCTCGTACTCCTCCTCGGGCTCCTCTTCTTCCTCCTCCTCGGGTTCCTCCTCGTACTCGTCCTCGTACTCGTCTTCGCCTTCCTCTTCCTCGCCCTTCTCCCCGAGACGCAGGGTGCGCTCATGGAGCGAGTCGGCCAGATCGGCCAGCCGGCGGTCCGCCGTGGCCGCGATGGCCTTGCGGCCCGCGTCGAGAAGCTCGCCACGTATCTGTTCGTTCAGATCGGCGACTTGTGGCACGTCCTTCAGCCGGCGCAGGCCTTCCGTGGCCAGCTGCTGCGGATCGAGTCCGAAGCGGCGCCCCGCGAGATACGAAGCCATGGCGAAAGCGAGCCGCCCCTTCTTCGTGCGCCCGAGCACATAACCACCCGCGACCGCGGCCGCGAGGGCGATCTTGGTCGTGTCATTCATGAACTGATCCCTCCGCAAAGGGCGTTGGGAATGCGGGACTCCGCAGCACAGGGAGAGTACCCAGGCGGATGACAGATATGTCCCTATATGATGAGATTGTATGTTCGTGCGTGGAATATGGCGCCCGCTCCGCACATCGGAGACGACCATGGCCCCTGCAGAACCCGCCCGACGGCGGCGCAAGAGCAAGGCCGCATCGGTCATGCGCTCCGCGGCGGAACAACTGGAGCAATTGCTCGGCCGGCCGCCCGAGTCGGTCTCGGCCATCAAGCCGACCGAGGACGGGTGGGAGGCCCATGTGGAGGTCCTGGAGCTGGAGAGGATTCCCGAGACGACGAGTGTGATGGGCAGCTACCGGGTGGTCCTGGACGAGGACGGCGACCTGGTGTCCTACGAGCGGATACGCAGATACACCCGAGGACAGATCGACCGCAGGGTCTGAGCAGGGCCGGGTCGATGAAGGGAGGCGCCATGACCGTGGTGCCGCAAGGCGGCGGTGGCAGCGTTTCCAGGGCTGGTGGCGGCGGCAGCAGCAGTCTCTACGACGTCCTGGAGCTCATCCTTGATCGCGGACTCGTCATCGACGTCTTCGTGCGTGTGTCGCTCGTCGGGATCGAGATCCTGAAGATCGACGCCCGCATTGTCGTGGCCAGCGTCGACACGTACCTGCGCTTCGCCGAGGCGTGCAACCGCCTGGACCTCGAGAGCGGCGGCAAGGCTCCTGCGCAGCTCACCGACCTCGTCGGCGACACCGTCGAGAGCGGCGCCCGCGGTAAGTCCAAAGGCGCGCTCACCGGAGCGGTGGAAGCCGTGACGGACTCCCTCAAGGGCGGTCAGCAGGACGATGACGCCGACGAGGAGCAGGAGGACGAGGAGACGGAGGACGACGCCCGCGAGCCGCGCCGCCGGAAGGAGCGCGAGCCTGCGGAGAGGCCACGTCGCACATCCCCCCGTCGTACGTCCCGCCGCGCGAGGGAACGCGAGGAGGAGTGACCATGGCCGTATACGTCTACTCCATCGCCGCCAAGGAGCATCCACTCAGGATCGACGAAGTCACCGGGGTGGGGGATCCGCCCTCCAAGCTGCGCACCGTGACCGCGAGCTCACTCACGGCCGTGGTCAGTGACGCACCCGATGACCTGCGACCCAAACGCCGCGATCTCACCGCGCACCAGGAGGTCCAGAACCGGCTCATGGCCGACGGCACGGTGCTGCCCCTGAGGTTCGGGCTCACGGCCGCGGACGACGAAGCCGTCCGGAGCGCACTGGAAGCGCGGGCTGGGGAGTACGCGGACCGCCTCCGTGCGCTGGAGGACTGCGCCGAGTACCACCTCAAGGTCAAACAGGACGAGGAGTCGCTGCTCCGGCAGATACTGGAGGAGTCGAGCACGGCCCGTGAGCTCAACGACTCGATCCGCAACGGTTCGGCGGGCCCGGATGTGTCCGTGGCGCTCGGCGAGCTGGTGGCGGGCGAGGTGGAGGCGCGCCACGCGGCACTGGCCGCCGGAGTCGTCGAGGCGCTGCGTCCCTTCGCCCGGGACCACGAGGTCTCCCGGCCGACCGGTGAGGACTTCCTCAGCGTCTCCTTCCTGGTGGCTCAGGACCACGACGAGGGCTTCCTCACCACCGAACTGAGTCTCGCCAACCAGATGGGGGAGGACTTCGAATTCCGGCTCAACGGGCCGCTTCCCCCCTACAGCTTCGTCTGAGCTCCGGACCGAAGTCGCCCGGAGCGGAAGGTGATCCCATGGGTCTGTTCACAGAGATCGTGCTTCTGCCGCTGGCGCCGGTACGCGGTGTCGGCTGGGTGATGGAGCGCGTCCTGGAGGCTGCCGAGGACGAGTACTACGACCCCGCCCCCGTCCAGCGTGAGCTTGCCGAGCTCGAGGCACGGCTGCTGGCCGGCGAGATCGACGAGGAGACGTTCGACCGCAGGGAGGACGAACTCCTCGACAAGCTGGCGGAGATCAGGGAGTTCCGGGAGGAAGGCCGGGGCCGCTACCGTGACTGACCCGATCGCCAACAGGCTCGGCTCGTACCCCAGCAGGGCGGCGCCGCCGTACGGGCAGGGCTCCTCCGCCAACCTGGCCGACATCCTGGAACGGGTGCTGGACAAGGGCATCGTCATCGCCGGCGACATCCAGATCAATCTGCTCGACATCGAGTTGCTGACCATCAAACTCCGGCTGCTCGTCGCCTCCGTCGACAAGGCCAAGGAGATGGGCATCGACTGGTGGGAGCACGATCCCGCACTGTCCTCGCGCAGCCGCGGAGAGAGCTCGCTCGCGGAGGAGAACCGGCGGCTCCGGGCCGAGATCGACGCGCTGCGCCAGGGCGAGGCACTGCCCAGCGGCTCCCGGCGGCGTGGCACCGAGGACGAGGAAGCCCCGGGCGTCGCACGAGGTGCACCTGCGGAAGAGCCGGAACCGGTGACGGAGGAGGAACCCAGGCCCGCCCGCCGTACGAGGAGGGCGCGCGATGACTGAGCGTGTCACGTATGTGTACGCCGTGGCCCGGGACGCGGACGGACTGGGCGGCACCGTCGAGGGACTCACCGGCGTGGGCGGCGCTCCCGTACGTCTGCTGCCTCTCGCAGAGGGCGGCGTGCTGGTGCTGGTGGTGAGCCCGGTGCCCGGCGAGGACTTCCAGGAGGACGCACTCAAGCGGCATCTCGAAGACCTGACATGGCTGGAGTCGGTCGCCCGCGCCCACCACGGGGTCGTCGAGGCGCTGTCCGCCGACACCGCGGTCCTTCCTCTGCGTCTGGCGACGGTGTACCTCGACGACGAGCGGGCGCACGGCGCCCTCGCGGCCCAGGGCGACTTCTTCGCGGAACGGCTGGCGCACCTCGCCGCGCATGTGGAGTGGGGGGTCAAGATCTACGTGGAACCGTCGGCCGCTCCCGCGCCGGAAGAAGCGGAGCCGGCCGAGGGGCTCAGCCCGGGACGCGCGTACCTGCGCACGCGCAGGGCACAGCGGACGGTCCGTGACACCGCATATGAGGCTGCGCAGACCGCGGCCGAGCGGGTCGAGGCGGCAGGGCGACGGTACGCCGCCGACCGCGCCCGGCACCGGCCGCAGCAGGGTGAACTGGCCACCGGGCCGGGCGAGAACGTCGTCAACGACGCGTATCTCGTGCCCCGTGAACACGCCGAGGAGTTCCGTGCCGACGCGGGTCGCGCCGCCGACGGTCTCGAAGGGGTGCGCGTCGAACTCACCGGTCCCTGGGCGCCGTACTCCTTCGCCACACCGCCCGAGGTCTCCGCCGGTCACGAGCGGGGCGCGGGCCCGTGACGGCGCAGGAGCCCGGCTGGCAGGGCCATGGCCCAGGGTTTCCCGGGGTGCCGGAGGTGCCGGTGCGGACGGGGGTTTCGGGGGCGACGGCGACCACGGGGTCTGCTGAGCCACTGCCGCAGCGGCAGGTGGCACTGATCGACCTGCTGGACAGGTTGCTCAGCGGTGGTGTCGTCCTCACCGGCGACGTGGTGCTCTCCATCGCCGACATCGATCTCGTGCGCGTCTCCCTGCGCGCCCTCATCGTGTCCGTCCGATCCGCGCAGGGAGACCACGACGACGACCGAGGCCACGATGGCCACTGAGGACGAGGACGGCAGGACCCGTCGCCTCGACGAGGTGGCGGAGGCCGCCGCCCGCGCCTTCCGGCTGCTGCCCGCAGCCCCCCAGGACCTGCCGGGGCCCGGCGGCGGCCCGGATGCGGCCCCCGCCCGCAGGATCAGCGCCGACCCCGACACCGTGGAGAGGGACCTGGTCAGGCTGGTGCTGACCCTGGTCGAACTGCTGCGGCAACTGATGGAGCGGCAGGCGCTGCACCGCGTGGACCAGGGTGACCTCACGGAAGCGGAGGAGGAGCGGCTGGGGGCGACCCTGATGGTCCTGCACGACCGCATGGTCGGTCTGTGCGCCCAGTACGGGCTGACGATGGAGGACCTCAACCTCGACCTCGGCCCCTTGGGCACGCTGCTTCCACCGGCCGACTGACCGGCGCGAGCCCGGCCGCCTCTGGCCGGCCCGGGCCCGGCGTCGGCTAGATCCGGCCCTCTGCGAGGACCGCCCTGGCCGCCGTGCGGTGCAGCGCGTCAACCGTCTCCATCTGGTCCTTTGCCCGGTCCGCGAGTTCCTGGAGCCGTGTGGTGTCGATCGGGCCCGGGACCGGCGCGGCGGCCATCAGCGCGGTCCAGAGCAGGTACTTGCCCTGGATGCCCATGCGCAGGGTCTCCAGCTCCACCATGGTGCTCAGCCCCGAGCGGCGCCGGACGCGGCCGTTGAGCTTCAAGCGGGCGATCTTCTCCGCGACCCAGCCGCCGCAGGTCTTGTACTGCTGCGGGGCGATCCCGAGAGACTCCATGAGGGCCAGGAGGCTGCGGCGGTCGTCTGCGATGTCCTCGGCCAGGCGCCGCAGCTCCGGGGCGCGGCCCGACGAGTCGTGCGCCCGTGCGATACGCCGGGACAGCTCGGCCCCCGTGGTGGCGCCGGCCAGGTGGTCGTCGAGATAGATGCGAAGTGCCTTGTCGTGCACGGTGACCTCTCCGATCCGGCCGGAGGCCACGTCTTCACGCCTCTGGACCGATGTGTTCCGGATTACCTCCGACATTCCCTCCGCCATTCCTTCCGCCGCCGCGAACCGGCCTCACCTTCCCCGTGGCCCGTCCCTCGTTCGGACCCGGGAGCGCGGTGCAGAGGTGCGCCGCACCCGGCGCCCGGACGCGGACGTCCCTACCCGGCGGTGGCTCCCGTGGCGGACCCCCGCCGCGCCCCGCGATCGATCCTCGCAAGAAGGGGAAGGCGTCCAGGAGAGCCAAGGAGATCAGGTCCTTGGCGGCCGTGACCCGAGGAGAACGCCATGCCTGCCGGATCCAGTCCCAAGCGGGAACGCCAGTACGAGCACATCAAGGACAGCGCCCAGAAGCGCGGTGAGTCCGCCTCGCGCGCCAAGGAGATCGCCGCTCGCACGGTGAACAAGGAGCGGGCCCGCTCCGGCGAGTCCAGGACCGCGAGCAGGACCTCCACGCAGGACCCCAAGTCCGCCTCCCAGCGAGGCGGCGAGCGCTCCCACAAGGGTGCACAGGGGCCCACGAAGGACCAGCTCTACGAGGAGGCGAAGAAGAAGAACATCGAGGGGCGCTCGTCGATGAACAAGGACGAACTGCGCCGTGCCCTGGGTCGCTGAGGCTCATCGCGAGGATCGGTCCTGCCGCGGGAGCCCGTCACAGGTTTGCGGACCTCTTCGGGAGGTATGCGCATGAAGTAACGCAATCTACTCCGATCGAGGAGCTGATCAGGGTGGCTGAGGGCAAGAAGATTCGTGGCAAGGCCCAGGAAGCGACGGGCAAGGCCAAGGAGAAGGTCGGGCGCGCGACGGGCAGTGACGACTTGCGCCTCAAAGGAGCCGGTGACCAGGCGGCCGGCAAGGCCAAGCAGGCCGCAGGAGAGGTCGAGGACGTCGTGAAGGGCACGGTGGAGGAGACCAAGGGAAAGGTTCGTCGCCACAAGTGACGGCTCGTCATCGTGCGTAACGGAACACGGCCGGGGCGGGAACGACTCTCCCGCCCCGGCCGTTGCGCGTGCGCTTAGGACCGCTCCGTGCTGGTCCCGTCCAGGGCTCCTCCACCGCCGGCTCGCAGGTGGCAAGCGGCAGGTGGCAGGTGTGGTGCACGGCGTGCGGGGCAGACGGATGCCCGAAGGCCGGGACCTCGCCGGGCAAGGCTGGAAGGGTCGGACAGCCGGAGAAGCCCTGCAACGGCCCCGGCGGCCGAGCCGGAGCCGAGCCTCCTGCTCCTGGCGGTTCCGGGCAGGCCCGCAGAGGAAGGCGGAGGACATGGACATACTCATCGCCGGCCAGGCAAGCCTCGTCACCGGAGCCGCGATCGCCGCGAGCAATCCGGTGCTCGGCGGTGTAGGACCGTTCATCGCGGGGCTCGTGATCGTGGCGGTACTCATCGGAGTCATCCCGTGGGCCGTACGCCGCCGCCGGTCGCAGCCGCGGCCACCCCGGCCGGAGGAGCAGCCGACGGCGCCCCCAGACCGCACGCACATCGAGCAGCGGCGAGAGGCGGACGACGAGGCCTTCCCGGACGACGGTTCGCGGCTCACCCCGCACCAGTTGAAGCCCCACAGCACCCGTCCCGCGTCCGGTCGGCAGCGTGCGCGCGAAGACGAGGGTGGCGCCTAGGGGTGCGGTGGACTCCACGGATGAGCGAGGCCCGCCATCCCGAAGTGCCGGACCATTGCCGGTCCTTCGTCGGTCGGCCCGATCAGCCACATGCCATGGCGCCACGGTTGCGCGAGGTGCCGTGAGGCGGCTGGTGCAGGAGGCCGGTGCAGGCGGCCGGCAGTGAGACCGGCCCGCCCGGACGGATCCGGAGGAGAACATGAGCGACGCCCCGAGCGCACACGACTCGTCGTGCCGGACGGTCGCCACCGCGCGAACGCCGCGGGGGAGCGGTGTGCCTTCCCCGGCCGCGCTGGTGAGGCCGTGGGGTGTCTATCGCCCGCAGGGTGACTCCCAGCTGTTGCGCGAGGCCCTCGAAAGAGCAGCCATGCCCGCGGGCGCCCGCGTTCTCGACGTGTGCACCGGCACGGGCCTGATCGCCCTGACCGCGGCTCGGCTCGGCGCCTCGGACGTGTGGGCGGTGGACACCTCGTACCGCGCCGTGATCGCCGCCCGCTGCAACGCGTGGCTGCACCGGCTCCGCGTACACGTCCTGCGCGGTGACTTCCGCGACCGTGCGGCGGGGCACCGCTTCGACATGGTCACCGCCAACCCGCCCTATGTGCCGTGCCCGGACGGCACTGCCCGGTCCCCCGGCCCCGAGCGCACCGTCGACGCGGGCCCGGACGGGCGGCTCCACCTCGACGACCTGTGCGCGGTGGCTCCCGAACTGCTGGCCGAGAACGGATCGTTGCTGGTGGTCCAGTCCGCACTGTCCCGGCCCGACCTGACCCTCCAGCAGCTGGACCGGGCCGGCCTGAAGGTCTCGGTGGTCGCCCGGCGCACCCAGCCCTTCGGCCCCGTACTGAACTCGCGTGCCCCATGGCTGGAGGAACGAGGGCTGATCGCCCCGGGCCAGCGAACGGAGGAACTGATCGTCGTCCGCGCCGACCGTGTACCGCGACCCTGGAGGTAGGCACCGGAGTCCGTCGAGAGCCGAGGCGGCGCATGGCGAACGTGGCGGTGGCGGCGACCCGGGCGCGCGGCGTGGCCGGATCAGTCCGGGGCCGGTGTGACGGCCCGATCGAGCACCGGAGGGCCCGGTTCGCGACGCCCGGCTCACGTCAGGGACGCCCGGGCGCCGACCATGAGGTCGGCCGCCACCGCCACGGCCATCGCCGCCGGCGCGGGCGGACGGCGATACGCGGGACCGCGCGTTCTCGCCCGCCGTCCGCGACCGGGACGTCGCGAGGGCTCAGGACCGCAGGAAGTCCGCCAGGCCTTGCAGCAGCCTGTCCACGTCCGAGGCGTCGTTGTACGGCGCGAGGCCGACGCGGAGGCCGCCGGTGTCGCCCAGTCCGAGCCGGCGGGAGGCTTCGATGGCGTAGAAGGAGCCGGCGGGAGCGTGGACGCCGCGGGCCGCCAGGTAGCGGTAGGCGTCCGTCGTGTCGCGGTCGTCGAAGGTCAGGAGCATGGTCGGGGTGCGGTCGGCGGCGCGCGAGTGCACGGTGATCCCCGCGAGCTCCGACAGACCCTTGCCGATCTGTGCCTTGAGCCCTTCCTCGTGGTCCTCGAGGGCGGCGAAGCCGGCGGTCAGCCGCTCCCGGCGCGTCCCCGTCGCGTCGGCGTCGAGACCGGCGAGGAAGTCGACAGCGGCTCGCGTGCCCGCCAGGAACTCGTAGGGCAGAGTGCCGAGTTCGAAGCGTTCGGGGACCGCGTCGCTCGACGGCAGCAGCTTGTCCGGGCGGAGCGTCTCCAGGAGCGCGGGCCGGGCGGCGAGGACGCCGTGGTGAGGGCCGAGGAACTTGTACGGGGAGCAGGTGTAGAAGTCCGCGCCGAGCTGTTCGACGTCGACCAGCGAGTGGGCGGTGCGGTGGACGCCGTCTACGTACAGCAGGGCCCCGGCCTCGTGGACGAGGTGGGAGATCTCGGCGATCGGGGGCCGGGTGCCGATCAGGTTCGACGCCGCGGTGACGGCGACCAGCCGGGTCCGCTCCGAGAGTACGGCGCGGATGTCCTCGACGGTGATCTCGCTGGTCGACGGGTCGAAGTCGGCCCATCGGACGGTCGCTCCGACCTGCTCGGCGGCCTGGACCCAGGGGCGGATGTTGGAGTCGTGGTCGAGTCGCGTGACGACGACCTCGTCCCCGGGCGACCAGGTCTTGGCGAGGGCGCGGGAGAAGTCGTAGGCGAGCTGGGTGGCGCTGCGGCCGAAGACGATTCCGGCGGGCTCGGCGGCCAGCAGGTCCGCCATGGCCCGGCGGCACTCGGTGACGATGGCCGCCGCGTTGCGTTCCCCCGCGATCTCCTGGCCCCGGTTCGACAGGGGACTGGCGAGGGCATCGGAGATGGCCTGGATGACGGGCCGGGGAGTCTGTGTGCCTCCGGGCCCGTCGAAGTGGGCGATACCTGCGGCCAGGGCCGGGAACTGTGCACGGACGCCGGTGACGTCGTAGCTCACGAGGTCCTCCTGTCGAGGGGGAGGCGGTGGTGTCTGCGGGGCGGATCGTTCGGTCGGGGCATGCTGCTCAGAGCATGTTGCTCCCGGCCGGGACGGGCAAGTGCGCTTCGTGAGTCCCTCGCCGCCGGCAGGCGGAATCGCGCCCCGGGGAACCGCTCACGTACACGACCGGCCGTCCGCCCGACGCGCCCCACGAGCTACCTTCACCCCCGTTGCCGCCACCCACTCGGTATCGATGCCGTGCCGCACTTCTGGCGTGAATGTGAGCCGCGCACGCCGGCGGGAGTCCGGGAGTCGCTGCGGGTCGTGAGCAGCGCTCGGGGCTCGGGGGAGGGCCGGCCGGTCAGGGCTGCCCCGGGGACGCCTCGCCCGGTGACCGCTGCCGGCCCCGGCATGAGGGAGCCCCGCCGCGACGGGGGAGCGCGGCGGGGCCTGAGGCTCAGGTGCCCGGTGGAGGGCGGATCATGCGTCCCGGTTCCCGGTTCCCGGTTCCCGGTCGCCGGTCAGCTCCTGGCCGACGCCTCCAGCACGAAGACGGGAATCACCCGGTCCGTCTTCTCCTGGTACTCGGCGTACGGCGGATACGCGGCGACCGCGCGCTCCCACCACGCGGCCTTCTCGTCCCCGGTGACCTCACGGGCCGTCATGTCCTGGCGCACGGGGCCGTCCTGGAGTTCCACGTGTGGGTCGGCCTTGATGTTGAAGTACCAGACCGGGTGACTTGGCATGCCGCCCTTCGAGGCCACTACCGCGTACCGTCCCTCGTGCTCCACACGCATCAGCGGGCTCTTGCGGATCTTGCCGCTCTTCGCGCCGCGCGTCGTGAGAACGATGACGGGCAGTCCCGTGTCCATGAGCGTCGTGCCCTCGGTGCCGCCCGAGCTCTCGTACAGCTCGACCTGTTCGCGTACCCACTGCTCCGGACTCGGCTCGTACTCGCCTTCAAGAGGCATCGCGTTCCATCCCATCGTCGGCTACGGATGATGCTGCGCAGTTCAGCACACGCACCGCGCGGATTCATCCTCACCACACCGCCGAGCACATGTCCTGCCCGGCCTCCGGGGGCAGTTGGTGGGGCGGACGGTCACCGGCTCTTGGGGGTCCCGGTCCAGCGCTGCCACCAGTGGCGGCGCCTCGGATGGACGGCGCGGCCGAGACGCCTGCCGAGGACGAGATAGCCGAGCAGCGCGCCGGTCACGTTCAGGATGACGTCGTCGATGTCGAAGGCCCGTCCGGTGACCAGGGATCCCTGGACGAGTTCGACCAGCGTCATCGTCACGCCCGTCACCACCAGCACGCGCAGGAACCCACGCGCTTGCGGCAGCAGGACCGGCAGCAGCACACCGAAGGGGACGCCGAGCAGAACGTTGCCGCCGAGCTGCTTGACGGTGTCGCGGAACGCGGGCTGTGACAGATAGTCACGGATGGACGCGCCAGGGCGGAGATTGCTGTGCGTCAGCGGCTCGGAGGCCACGGAGGGCTCCAGAGTCAGCCGGGCGAGCGCGACGCTGAAGACCGCCGTCGCCACGAACGCCAGTAGGACGGCCGCCACCCGCAGGACAGGCGCCATGGGTGCCGCGATCTTGTCGGATTCGTTCCGTGCCATCGGTGCCCCTAACCAAGCCGTCCGGTGTGCCCGACGGTTACCCGGTCCGCGGATGCGCATACCTGCGATCTCGCCGCCCCGGCAGCGGGGCCGCCGGCAACAGGCGGATCGGATGCCCTTCGGAACCCTGAGACGGCGAGCGCGGTCCTGCGCCCCTTCGCCCGGCCCGGCGGCGCGGCGCCGTCACCGGAGCGCATCGCCGAGTTCCGCGCCCTGCGCGCGACTGTCATGGACTCGCTTCCGCGCCGGACGGCGACGGAGCGGCCGACAGCCGGGCGGATCTGACCGAACGTGCCTCATCGGTCACGCTGTGGCAGAGATCGCCGCAGCCGGGGAGCGCGCGGCGGAAGCAGGTGGACGGCGATCCCGTCGCCGTCGGTGGGATCACGCGGGCCGTGGCGCACTTCATGACTGCGGGCACGCGCCCCCCGCATCCCTGCCTGGGCCGACGAGCGCGCGACGTCAGCGCAGCGCGACCTGGCCCGCGAGGACCGTACGCATGACGCGTTCGACCGTCTCCTGGTTCTCACCGACCGGGGCCACGTAGTCGATGACGCCGCGCGCGGCAGCCTCCCCGAGCGTGCGGGTGATCACCCACGCGGCGAGATACTGCGACGCCAGGCAGCCGCCCGCCGTGGCGATGTTCCCCTCGGTGTGGAAGGGCGCGTCCAGCACCTTGACATCGCGCGCTTCGACGAACGGCCGGCTCGCCATGTCCGTGCAGGCAGGCATGTCGCCCAGCAAGCCCAGCCGCGCGAGCACCAGCGCGCCCGAGCACTGCGAGCCGATCAGCTGCCGCGAAGGGTCGAGCCGCAGCATCGAGATCAGCCGGTCGTCGGCGACCACCTCGCGGGTCTTCAGCCCGCTGCCGATCAGGACGACGTCGGCCTCGGTCACGAACTCCATCGGGCGCTGTCCGTTCACCTCGACGCCGCTCCTCGACGTGACCACCGGCGTCGGCGTCGTGATGAACGCTTCCAGGCCGTCCTGTCGGCATCGGTTGATCAGCCCGGAGGCGATGAAGCTGTCGAGCTCGTTGAACCCGTCAAAGGTGACCACTGCTACCTGCATCACAATTCCCCATTCGAAGGTCGGCCACGAATGAGTCAGTCTCCTGGCGGGCCATGCTCAAGACCCGGGCCAATCGGCAGCCAGTGGTTTGCCGGCCGCCGCTGATCTTGCCCACGACCGGGGAAGCGGCTCGGTCGCCCGCCACCAGTCGGTGACGAGGTCGGAATGTGACGTCCATGGCACGCGGCACGTCGTGATCGTCCGGTCCCGCACAGGGGCAGGCCCGATCCGGGACGTCCGGCCGGGGCTGGGACACGCCCGGCCCGGGACATCCGGCCGCGGCTGGGACACGCCCGATCTGGGACGTCCGGTCGAGGCTTGGGGTGCCTCCCCGTCTGTCGTGGCCGTGGGCCGGCGTCGGGGCGGCGTCGTGGGCCTGGGCGACGTCACTCGCGCCGTGCCACCAGGCGGTACGCGTTGCACAGTCCGAGTCTCCGTGCGAAGGGAGCGATCATCCGGTCCGCGAGCGTCGCCAGCACCAGAGCCGGGACGCCGGCCAGCAGGGCCGAGGTGCGCAGCGCGCGGTGCGACCGGCCCGGCCGGGCGGGCAGCCAGGGCAGATCGTCACGCGGAGCCGCCTCGTCGAGCGCCAGCCAGACCGCGGCCACCAGGTCCACCGGCTCGTGCGCGGAGCGGTGTTGCTCCGCCACGACCGTGAAGCCCAGCTCGGACAGGGCCCGACGGAGGTTCGCCACCGGCACGAGGTGGAGGTGCTGGGGCTGCAGCCACGGGAGCCACCAGCGCCCGAGCAGCCTCGCGTAGCGACTGTCCGGGTCCGGTACCTCCACCACCAGACGGCCGCCGGGACGCAGCGCCGTGCGGGCCGCCTCCAGCTCGCGCAGCGGCTCGGTGCTGTGCTCCAGGTAGTGGAACATGCTCACGACGTCGTAACTCCCGGCGAACCCCGGTGCCAGTTCGGTGAAAGCGCCCCGGAGACCGCGTTCCACCCGCCCCTCCAGCTCGGCCAGTTCGGCGCCCGCGGAGCGGTCGAGCCCGTCGAACACCACGTCCGGCAGGACCGCTCTCGCCACCTCACAGAAATGCCCGTGACCGGTGCCGACGTCGAGCCACCGCTTGGCCTCGCCCAGATACGGCAGCACGGACTCCGCCCGGCGGCGGTAGGACTTCGTGCGCCCGCCGAACATCCCGTCGAGCTGCTGCTCGCCCAGGCCGTCGTAGAAGTCGCGATAGTAGAAGTCCAGCCCCCGGGCGTTGAGACGGGGGTTCTGGAACAGATGCCGGCAGGCGTGGCACCGGTCGATACGGAAGGCTCCGGGCTTGTGCTGGATCAGGTCGGGCAACCGCAGGTGGCCGCCGATCCGCGCCGAACCGCACCACGGGCAGTCGTGCCGCATCGGTTCGAAGAACACCGAAGGGCCGTCGGCCAGTTCGGCCAGGTAGGCGGGGCGCAGCGCGGCCACGACCTCGTGCCGTGGCCGGGACCGCGGAGAGCGCTCGGAGCCTGGATTCACCGCGTTCATACGTCGTTCTCCTCACGGGCCGGCAGTTCGGGGCGGTGCGCACGGGCGGCCTGACGCTCGGAACGGTCCACATGCGCCGGGCGTACGGACCGGTCCGCACGAGGTACGGAAGGGTCCGCACGGTTCATGCGGTCCGCTCGCCCGGTACGGTCCGGCTGCTCGGGGTGCCCCGCCTGGTCCCGCCGTGCGGGCCCGTCCGCGCGGGCCAGCCGTTCGAGATGGTCCGCGGCGGCAGCGGCCCCGCCCGCCGCACGGAACACACCTCCGATGGACCGGGCGGCGGCCCGGTGGTGCGGCGTGCACAGTACGGTGTCCAGCGCCGCCCCGATCCGGGACGCGTCGGCCCGGCCGAAGCGGATCCGGACTCCGGCGCCCGCCTCGGCGACCTGCGCCGCGATGACCGGTTGGTCGTCCCGGATCGGTGCGACGACCAGCGGAACACCGTGCCACAGCGCCTCGCACACCGTGTTGTGACCGGCGTGGCAGACGACCGCGTCCACCTTCTCCAGCAGCGCGAGCTGCGGTACTTCGGGCACCGCGAGCAGATCCTTGTCCATGTGGCCGGTGTCGCCGTGGACGTCGCCGTCGCCCCCGACGGCCCGGTGGTCGCCGGTGCCGTCCGAGGCGAGCACACCCTCCGGGTCCACCACCACACCCTGCAGCCGGTCCGCGCGTGCGCGCAGCGCCCGGGCGGACTCGGTGAGGAACCGCGCACCCGCATCCGTGTTGGCCGTGCCGAGCGTGACCAGGACGGTCGCCCGCCCCGGGTCCAGCCAGTCCCACGGGAAGCCCGCGGGCGACGGGCGGTCGGACAGCGAGGGGCCCACCCAGCGGATCCGGTCGCCGCCGCGGGCGGGCGTCCCGGCCAGCTCCTCCGTGGTGAAGGCGAGCGCCAGATGCGGGGAGAACCGCGGATCGCAGATGCTGCCCGGATCGCCCACCCGCTGCCGTAGTTCGCGTACCAGGGCCTCGTTCCACGCCGCGACCTTCGGCATCGTGGCCAGTACGTCGGCGAACTCCGCCGACGTCGTCGCCGACGTCGCCCACCTCACCCCGAGCCGTTCCGCGACCAGCCCACCCGCCAGCGACTGCTGGTCGGCGACGACGACATCGGGGCGGAACGCGCCCACCGCGTCCCGAACACCCTCGGCCATCGCGTCGGCCAGCGGCACCAGGAACCGCTCCCACAGGAAGCGCAGCGCCTCCGGCCCCCGGATGTCCGGTGGCCGGGTCGGCCAGTCCCCTTCGGACCAGGTCGCGGGGGAGGGGTGGACCCGCGCGCCGGGCCCGGCGAGACGGTGCACGATGCCGGGCACCCCCGCCCAGGCCACCTGGTGCCCCCGGGCGGTCAGCGCGGCGGCGACTCCGACGAGGGGATTGATGTGCCCGACGAGCGGAGGCACGACGAACAGGAAGCGACTCAAGGGACCTTCACCTCCACGGTGCGGCCGGCAGCGGGTCGTCGTGAGCGGGGGCGGCGAGGTTGATCCAGTCCAGTACGAGATCGCGCACCCGGCCGGGTGCCTGGACCAGTACCGAGTGCTCGTGCCCGGGCAGCAGCACCGTCCGGCACCGGGGGAGCCGCTCCCGCAGCCACGGGGCCTGCTCGGCCAGGTCGGAGTCGCCCCCGTACACGGCGAGTACGGGGCAGTGCAGCGTACGGATCGCGTCCTCGGTCACCACGTCGCAGGCGGTGACCTCGCGGGCGATCGCGGTGTCCCGCACCAGCCGGCCCGCGGCCTGGGCGAGCCGGGCCGTGTGGTGGCCCCGGTGCGTGGCGATCCAGTCGAGCGCCTCCGTCTCGTTCGTGGTCATCTCCTGCCGGACCCGGCCCAGCAGTCCGGTGATCTTGCGCGCCCACGACGCCGTGGCCGGTTCGGACTCGACGACGGAGATGCTCGCCACCCTGCCGGGGCGGAGCATGGCGTAACCGAACGCGACCGTGCCGCCGAAGGAGTTGCCGACCAGATGGACGGGGCCGGGGATCTCCAGCCGGTCCAGGAGGGCGCCGAGGTCGTCCACGAACCTGTTGAGGCTGTACCCCGTCGCCGGCCGCTCGCTGCGGCCGTGGCCCCTCTGGTCGTACATCACGACGTCGAGACCGGAAGCGGCCAGGGCGGGGGCGATGGTGAAGTAGTAGCTGGCCAGACTGTCGGTGAGCAGACCGTGCAGCAGGACGACGGTGGCGGCGGCCGGGGACGCGTCGTCCGTGGCGAGCTGCCTGCCGAGTCGATGCCGGTGCCCCGGCCGACCGTCGCCGCCCTGCGGAGAGGTGTCGCGCGGCCCGAGGCGCTGGACGTGCAGCCGGATGTCGCCGACGTCGATGATCGCCATCC
This sequence comes from Streptomyces sp. NPDC091376, assembly GCF_044757085.1. Lineage (NCBI taxonomy): Bacteria > Bacillati > Actinomycetota > Actinomycetes > Kitasatosporales > Streptomycetaceae > Streptomyces > Streptomyces sp. NPDC091376. The sequence continues at coordinate 231,945 of NZ_JBIVUF010000005.1, forward strand.
GTCAGGCCGCTTCCGCGCTCTTCAGGCACTGCGCGACATGTTCGACGAGACGGCCGACGGTCAGTTCGATGATGTCGTCGAGTTCCATGGAGGCCACGAACTCGGCGAAGTTGACCGCGTGTCCGTAGCGGTCCTCCAGATGGCCGGCCAGGGTGACCAGGTCGATGCTCTCGAACTCCAGGTCCCTGGCGAACCGGGTCCGCATCCCCACCTCGGTGCCGTCGAGCCCGTAGTCCTCCAGCACCAGCCCGATCATGGCGGTGATGTCGGCGAGGATCTCGTCCCGCCCCGCCTCCGACGGACCCGCCGGCTGTGTCGTGGTCACTTCCCGTCCTCCTCCTCGTCGTTGTCCTGCACCGGGCCCCCGGTCCATGCCACGACGAAGGAGCGCGCCGGCAGCCCCGGGGGAGTGGCCACCTGCTCGCACCGGATCCGGTACGTGCGTGCCGACGGGCAGCCGGCGACGGTGGTGCGCGCCTCGACCGTCAGCCGGTCCCGCGCCGCCTCCACCACCGCGAAGTCCTTCGGACGACCGCCGAACCCGGTCCCCTCGGCCTTGGCCGCCGCCTCCTTCGCCGCCCAGAAGCGTGTGAACCACACGGCGAGGGAGTCCCCGTCGGCGGCGCTGCAGGCGGTGAGCAGCGCGCGCTCCTCGCCGCCGAGGGCCGTGGTGACCGTGGCCTCGGCGGGTTCGGCGATCTCCTCGATGTCGATGCCCGGTCCGGCCTGCGGGCCGGCCGCACCCCCGTCCGTACCCACGGCCGCCTCGCGGGGCCGGACGATCGCGACGGCCGACTCGGCCCGGTGGGCGATGGACACGGCCAGGGGCGGAAGGTCCAGGCCGTGCAGTCCGGTCACCAGGGGACGGCCCAGTTCGTCGTTGTCCACCCTCAGCTCGGCCGGGAAGACGGGCCCCGCGCCCTGCCGCCACAGCCAGTGCCGCACCGCGTCCTTGGCGGCGATCCGGCCCAGCAGCCACTGCCGGCGGCCGCGCGGCGGATGGCGTTCGTAGGCGGTGCGCTCCTCGCCGCCCAGCATGTTGCGCATGACGAGCTCCCGTGACGCCAGATCCGGCCAGCGCTCGTGGAGCAGCGACCAGCCTCCCGTACGGGCGACGGACAGTGTGTTGCGCTCGGGGAACCGCTCGACCGGACGCGTCTGCGGATCGTTGTCGAACCGCCGGTCCTGCCAGCCGGTCAACCGTGCCCACACGGTGCCCCCGCACGTCAGCAGCACGTCGGCTTCGAGCAGCGCGCCGGTGAGCGACGTGATGCGGACCAGGCATTCCAGCCGGGTGCCGGGCCGGGGCGGAGGACCGTAGAACCGCAGGTGCCGCATCCGGACGGGGAACACGACGGTCCGCTCGGTGGCGGTCGCCATGATCCAGTAGCCGAGCACCTGGCCCACGTTGTCCAGCAGGGCACCCGGGGCGGACGGGGTGGTGAGGACGGCTCGTACGTGTCTCGCGCCGATGCCCGTCAGCGTGGTGACGCCCTGGTACGCGGGTCCGTGGAACATCCAGCGCTCGTCGTACAGCTGGGCGGCGGTGTGTGCGGGGACGTGCTCGTCGGGGAACGTCTCCGGGTCCGGGCCCGCCGGCGGTGAGGCGTGCTCTTCGGCGAGTTCGACCACCGCGCGGGCGTACGGGCCGAAGGACACGGAGACCCGGCCCGGTCCCGCGGGGGCGACGGCGACCGCGACGTCCACCGGCTCGGAGGCGGTCAGCCACCGGTCGAAACGGGCATCGTGCACGGCGACGGCGCGCATGCCGGGGGTGCTGCGTTCGGCCGCCTCCATCAGGTGGTGGACGATCGTCGTGGCCGGGACGACGGGCCAGCGGTCCGCCACCGACGGCCAGCCCGGCCGCTGCCGGAAGAAGCAGTGGTCGAGCAGGTACGGCATGGTGTCGGTGGCGACGCGGAGCGAGCCGGCCGCCCGCCCGGATGACGGCCCGGTCGCCCGCCCGGGCGGCGCGTCCGGTGAATCGCCGTTCACCGGTGAAGTCCCGTTCGCCGGGGGTGGATTACCGGTCGCCGGTGACGTCCCGGAAGCCTGTGCGGGAGCGGTGACCGGTGCGTTGGCGCCCGCAGAGGTGCCGGAGGGCACCGGGGCGGTGGCGGATGGCGGCGACGACGCGGGGCGGTCACGCTGCGGCGGAGCCGTGGGGGTCGTTCCGGGGGCGCCACCTCCATGGGCGGTGCGTCCGGAGGCGCTGCCGGGTGTGCCCGGGAGGGACGCCGCCGCGATCAGTTCGGCCGCGGTCGTCGCGGTCTCCTGCATCAGCGCGGTGAGTTCGGCCAGTACGGGGAAACGGTTCGCCCCGGGCGGAGCAGCGGGGGCCACTGCGGGCACGGGCGCCGAGGGAGTGGTGACCCCCTGGGGCAGTGAGGCCCGCAACCCGGCGAGTACGTCCGGGTCCAGGGAGATCAGCGCGCCGCTGAGGTCGAGTCGTACCGGCGGGCCCTTCGGCGAAGCCCGCTCCTCACTCCTGCCCTGGTCCGGGCGGGCGGTGCGCGGCCGCAGTTCCGCCGGCGCACCCGGTCGCGCGGCCCCGCCCGTCACACCAGGACGGTCGATCATGTCCGGCTCGACCGGGGCCCCTTCGGTCCACAGGGCCACCGCCACCCGGCGCAGCTGCGCCAGGCCGGATCGATGGGGTGAGTTGGCGGCGACCACCAGATGCTCCCGGCCGCTCAGGGTGTCGCCGATCAGGGACCCGAGTTGCCCCGTCCCGACCTGGACGAACGCCCGGAACCCGGCCTCGTACAGCGCCTCGGTCAACTGGCGGAAACGGACCGGTTCCAGCAGGTGCCGGACGAACAGCTCCCGGATCCCGGCCTCGTCGCGGGGGAACGGCGCGGCCGTCGTTCCCGACCACACCGGCACCGTCGGCCGGTGCAGCTCGAAGCGCTCGGCCGCCGCCCGGAAAGGCCCCAGGCAGGGTGCCAGCATCGGCGTGTGGAAGCCGGAGCGGAACGGCAGCACACGGCAGAGCACTCCCCGTGCCCGTAACGAGCGTGCGAACGACTCGACCGCGTCCGGCGGCCCGCACACCATCGACTGCCCGGGCGCGTTGTCGTGCGACAGGGTCACCGGCAGACCGGCCTCGCGAAGCGCGGCACCCACCCGCTCCGCCGAAGCGCCGACGGCGGCGAAGGCGAGGTCCGGCACCGTCACCGCGTCCGGGTCCAGCGAGGCCATGAAGTCGTCGACGGCCTGCTCCGCGTACAGGCCGGCCGCCGCCATCGCCGTCCACTCCCCGATGCTGTGACCGGCCACCGCCTCCGGCACGACACCGAGACGGCGCAGCGCCGCGTCCAGCAGCCGGCCCACCGCGACGACACCGAGGCCGTGGCGGCCGATGTCACCGACCTCGGCTCGGGCGTGGCCGACCTCGGCCCCGGCGTGGCGGACGTCGGCTCCGGGCCGGCCGACCTCGGCCCCGGTGGCACCGAGCGCCGAGCCCGGCGGGACCAGGCCGAAGTGCTCGGCGACCTCGGCCACGCGTGGCTCGAAGTCGCTCTCCAGGCCCGGGAAGACGAAGGCGATCCGGCCGGGCCGCTCGCCGCCGAGCAGCGGCTCGGGGGCGAACCACACGTCGTTGCGCCCGTGCCAGGCGCGTCCCCTGGCGGCGATCCGGCGGGCGAGCCGGAGCCGGTCCGCGGTGGGGCCGACGACGCCGAGCCGGGTGCGTCCCGCGGTCCGCGCGGCGTCCGCGTCGAGCCCGGCGTCCAACAGGGCCGGATCGTCGGCTCCGAGCAGGGCGGCCATGTCCTGCGGACCGTCGGTGGCGAGCAGCAGCACCCGCTCGCGTTCGGCCACCGACAGCACGGCGCTCCGGCGTGCCGGACCGTACGGCGGTGCCGGCGGCCCGGCCGCGAACGGCACGCCGTCCGGGGCCTGTTCGAGGACCACATGGGCGTTGATCCCGCCGAAGCCGAAGGCGTTCACCGCCGCGCGGCGCGGCGGTCCGCCGGCCACCGTCTCCCAGGTCTCCGCCTGCGCCACGGTGCGAAACCGGGTCTCGGCGAGAGCGGGATGCGGATCGTCGCAGTGCAGCGTCGGCAGCAGGGTCGCGTGATGCAAGGCGAGCGCGGCCTTGACCAGTCCCGCCACCCCCGCGGCCGGCATGGCGTGACCGATCATCGACTTCACCGAGCCGATCACCGCCGACGCTCCGCCCGGGCCGTCGGGTGGTCCGAACACCTCGGCGAGGGTGCGGAGTTCTGCGGCGTCCCCCGCGGGCGTCGCGGTGCCGTGCGCCTCCAGCAGGCCGATGGATCCCGGGGCGGCGGGATCCAGTCCGGCCGCCCGCCACGCCTGCCGCACGGCACGTATCTGGCCGCCGGGATCGGGGCTGACCAGGCCGGCGGTGCGGCCGTCGCTGCTCACCGCCGTCCCCCGGATCACCGCGTAGATCCGGTCGCCGTCCCGCTCGGCGTCGGCCAGTCGCTTCAGCACGACCACGCCGGTGCCCTCACCGATGAGGATGCCGTCCGCGCCGCGGTGGAAGGGCCGGCTGCGCTGGCTCGGCGACAGTGCGCGGAGCTGGGAGAAGACGCTCCACAGAGTGATGTCGTGGCAGTGGTGCACGCCACCGGCGAGCATCAGGTCGCAGCGGCCCGACGCCAGTTCGCCCACCGCCTGGTCCACGGCGACGAGCGAGGAGGCGCAGGCGGCGTCCACGGTGTACGCGGGGCCGCGCAGATCGAGCCGGTTGGCCAGGCGGGAGGCGGCGAGGTTGGGGACGAGCCCGATCGCGTTCTCCGGCCGGTCGGGCCCGAGCCGCTCGGTGAACGCCTCGCGCACCCGGGCGAGTTGGCCGGCGTCCAGGCCCGGCAGGAGCTCACCGAGCGTGCGGACGAGCTGGCTCGCGGTGCGCACCCGCTGGTCCAGCCGGACCAGGCCGGGGGTCAGATATCCGCCCCGGCCCAGAACCACGCCGATGCGCTCCCGCTCCGGCAGACCTCCCTCGCCGCCGGCGTCGGCGATGGCGGACGCCGCCACCCGCAGGGCGATCAACTGGTCGGGCTCCATTCCCTGCACCGAACTGGGCATGATGCCGAACCGCGTCACATCGACTTCCGTCAGCGTGTCGACGAAACCGCCCCGGCGGCAGTAGACCTGGTCCGCGGAGTGCGGGCCCGTCGCGGCACCCGGCCGGAAGAACTCAGCGTCCCAGCGGCCCTCCGGCACCTCCCCGATCGCATCGACTCCGGCTTCGAGATTGCGCCGGTACGCCGCCAGGTCGCCGGCGCCGGGCAGCAGCACCGCCATGCCGGTGATGGCGACCGGCACGGTGCGGTATCCGCCTTCCCGCGTACCGCTCACGCCGTGTGCCGCGCGGCCGCCCGTCCCGCCCAGGGCCATGTCACCACTCCGAGGCGGTGTGGACGACGGCACCGGCCGACTCCCCGCCCCACGCCAGTTCCTTCAGCAGCGCCGGCGGACCCTCCTCCGGATCGATCAGGACGATGCCGCGCCGCGCGTACTCGCGGGCGAGTTCCGGACCGACCATCCCGGTGTGGACGGGGTCGGGCGCCCAGGGACCCCAGTGGACGGTCAGCGTCCGCCGCCCGGTGCGGGCCGCGAAGTGCTCGCCGAGGGTCTCCAGCGCGTCGTTCGCCGCTGCGTAGTCCGCCTGGCCCCGGTTGCCGAACACCGCGGAGACGCTGCCGAACAGCACGACGAACGAGGGCCCGTCAGGGAGTTCGTCCAGGGCGGAGAGCAGCGACGCCGCGCCGTGGACCTTCGTGCCGTAGACCCGCTCGAACGATTCGGCGGACTTCTCCTCGATGAGCCGGTCCTCCACCACCCCGGCCGCGTGGATCACCCCGTCAAGGCGCCCGTGGTCGGCGTGGATCTCCTTCACCGCCTGGAGTACGGCCGCGCCGTCGCGGCAGTCGACGCTGCGGTAGCGGGCCGGGCTGCCGGCCGCCTCCAGGGCGGCGAGCGTGGCGGCGATCTCCCGCTGGGCGAGGATCACTTCGGCGGCCCGGTCGATCTCGGTGGGCGAGCCGTGTCCGCCGAGACCGGCGAGGACGCGGCGCAGGGCCGCTCGGTCACCGGCCGACGCGGTCCGGGGATCCTCCGGCCCCGACGGGAGCGGAGTCCTTCCCAGCAGTTCGATCCTGCACCGGGAGGCCAGGGCGAGGGCGATCGCGAACGTGGCCGTGATGCCACGGGCTCCGCCGGTCAGCAGGACCACCGACTCGGCGTCGAGTCCGAGGGCCGCCGCTTCGGCCGCTCCGTGACCGGCGGGCCCCGCCCCGGTGGTGGCCGCGAGGCCGAGGGGCACCTCGGCCGGCTCCGGAGCGGACCGGCCGGCGGCGCCGCGCAGGACGACCGGTGTGCCGCCCGGCGCGGCCAGTTCCTCCACCAGTACGTCGGCGACACCGGCACCCGTACGCAGCTCCGGTGCTCCGGCCGGGTCGATGTCGACCACGGACGCCGGCGTGTCCGGGTACTCGCGGGCGACGGTACGGAACAGGCCGCGCAGTCCGGCGGTGCGCTCCGCGGCCCGGCCGTGCTCGGCGCACCGTACGGCGATCAGCCGGCCGGGGCGGCACCGGAGTGCCGCGCGGACGGCGGGGAAGGCGGCGGGCAGCACCGGCGGGCCGGATGCCGACAGGGGGTCGAGGAGGAGGACGCCGTCCAGCGGCCCGTCCTCCGCCGCCACCTGGTGCCCGGGATCGAGGAGGACGGTGCCGGCACCGTGGCGGTCCAGGGCCTCCGCGAGAGCAGCGGCCACTCCCGCGTACGTACCGTCGCCGTCCCCGAGGATCGCGAACCGCCGCCCGGCGAGCGGCGATCCGGCAGGCAGGGGAGCCGGGGTGTCGGGCAGCGCCACGGGCCGCAGCACGAACCTCTTCGGCGCGGCGACGGCCGTGCCCGGCCCGGCGGTCCCGTTCGGTTCGTCCGGCTCGCCGGGAGGGTCGGCCGGCCGTCGGTCCACGCCGTTCTGGGCCCGGAGCTGCCCGGTGGCCTCCGCGTGCACCGGGCCACGGGCGGCCTCGGGAGGGAGGGCGGTGGACACCGACACGAGAGGACCTGCGGCACCGGGACCTGCCACGTCCGCTGCCTCGACCGCCGTCCCGCTCGCTGCCTCCTCCGCTGCCTCCTCCACTGCCTCGTCCGCTGTCTCGGGAGCCGCGAGGGCGGCCAGTCGGGCGGCGAGCGCCTCGGCGGTTCTCGCCCTGACCAGTTCCTCCATCGTGGTGTCGTCCGGCGCGGCCGCACCGGACGACACCGCACCGGCCGCGACCAGGCGCCCCGCCAGCTCACCGACGATCTCGGTCCGTTTGATCGAGTCGATGCTCAGATCCGCTTCCAGATCGAGACCCGGCTCGACCATGTCCGCCGGATAGCCGGTGCGTTCGCTGACGAGCTCGACGACCATGCGCAGGATGTCCTGCTCGGAGAGCGCCGTCGTGGCGCGCCCGCCCGCCTCGCCGGCGTCCGGTGCCGCGCCCGAGACCGCGGCGGGCGCAGGTGCGGCCGAGGGCTGTGCCCAGGGCTGCTCGCCCGCGGGCACCGGAGCAGCGGTGCCGGTCCAGGTGCCCGTGCCGTCGGTCCCGGGCGCTTCGGTGCCGTGAGGCAGCCCGTTCGCCACCGGACCGGGCACTGCGTGGGTGACGCGACCGTCGCCGCCCGGGTGCCCCCCGAAGTAGGTCAGCAGCACATCGCGCTGTGCCGCCACCATCTCCCGGCTGGTCCGCAGGAATTCGGCGATCAGCTCGTCCTGGCGTGCCGCGGCCGCGCCTGCCGCGCCGTCGGGGTGGTTCGTCGTCACAGTCGTCTCCACGACACGTCGGGCCGGTGCCAGGGCACCGGGCAGCAGTTCACCGGAAGCTGTGCGGACCAGATGCCCGTCGACCGTCCAGCCGGGCGGCCTGCCTCCGGCCGCGCCCTTCGGGACCACCGCGCCCGGTTCCCCGAACAGCCCGCCGGTGCGCACCGGCACGCCGGCCACCGCGAGGCGGGCGAGGGCGTCCAGCAGCCCGGACAGGCCGTGGCCCGGGCGGGGCTCGCAGGCGACGGTACGGTGCGGTCGGTCGCCGAGGATGTCGCCGACCAGCCCGGTCAGCACCCGTCCGGGCCCGGCCTCGACGAAGATCCTGGCCCCGGCCTCGTACATCGCCTCGATCTGCTCGGCGAACCGGACCGGAGCGCCGATCTGCGCGGCCAGTTCCGCGCGGATCGCGTCGGGAGAACCGTCGTACGGAAGCGCCGTCCGGTTCGACCACACCGGGAACTCAGGTGCCCGTACGGCGCGTTGGGCGAGCGCTCCGGCGAAGCGTTCGCCCGCGCCGGCGACCAGCGGGCTGTGGAAGGCGCATGCCACCGGGAGGCGTTTGGCGCCGAGTCCGGCCTCCCTCAGAAGTCCCACGGCCCGCTCGACGGCGGCGGTGCGCCCGGAGATCACTGTCTGCCGTGGCGTGTTGCGATTGGCCACGACCAGCCCGTCGCCGCGCCGCGCCGCTTCTGCCGCTTCGTCCGCCGGGCCCGCTTCGTCCGAGGGGCCCGCTTCGTCCGCCGGGCCCGTCAGGCCGGCCTGCAGAATCCGTTCGACGTCCGCCGCGGACGCCGACACCGCCGCCATGGCGCCGGGATCGTCACCGGTGGATGCGAGGATCGCGGTGGCACGCTCGGCGCTCAGTTCCAGCAAGGCATCCGGTTCGACGGCGCCGGCGGCACACAGGGCGACCAGCTCTCCGTAGCTGTGTCCCGCCGCCATGTCCGGCACGACTCCGGCCCGGTTCAGCAGCGCGTGGGCCGCGAGACCGGTCATTCCCAGGGCCGGCTGGGCCGCCCTGGTGTCGGTGAGGGCGGCCCGCAGCCGTTCCCGCGTGCCGTCGGTGAAGGCGGCCGGCGGATGCAGCGCGGCGGCGGTGCCGCCTCCGAGCGAGAGGAGATGGTGCAGGTCGGGGAAGGCGGTGAAGACGTCCGCGAACATTCCCGGCCGCTGGCTCCCCTGCCCGGGGAAGAGGAAGGCCACCTTGCCCGGCGGTGACTGGTCGGCCTGCGTCCCACCGGCTTCCGTGCCACCGGCTTCCTGGCTTCCGGGACCGCCGCCGGGGGCGTCGTCGGATTCGGCCAGGTGGATGCCCGCGGCGGGGTCGTGCTCGCCGGCGAGGACCCGCCGCAGCTGGGCGCGGAGGCGGCCCTGGTCCGTGGAGACGACGGCCACCCGCACCGGTCCGCGACCGCTGTCGCAGAGCCGGGACGCGGCCGCCGCGAGTTCCCGCAGCCTGGAGCGGCCCGGTCGGGCACGGGAACCGTCACCTTCCGTCCCCTCATTTCCGTACCCGTGGTGCTCCCCAGGCTCCTCGTGCTCCTCGTCCGAGGCGAGGGCGAGCAGTTCCGCGACGGCGCGGTGCGCGGCCGGAACGTCCGCCCCGCGGAAGAGGAACAGCTCCGCCGGCCAGACATCACGGCCGCGCAGGGGCGGCATCGCGTCATCGTGGGCGCTCAGCACCACATGGAAGTTGGTGCCGCCGAAGCCGAAGGCGCTCACGCCCGCGAGGCGTTCCTCGGGCCTGGCGGTCCACGGAAGCGCCTCACGGTGGAAGACGAACGGGCTGCGGCCCTCCTGCCACGCGGTGCTCGGCTGCTCGAGGTGCAGGGTCGGCGGTCTGACCCCGGTGTGCAGGGCCATCACGGTCTTGATCAGGCCGGCCAGTCCGGCGGCGCACTTGGTGTGCCCGATCTGCGACTTGACCGATCCCAGGACGCAGCCGCCGGGGCTCGCTCCCGCGGCCTCGAACACCTCGGTGAGGACGCTCAGTTCCGTCCGGTCGCCCACGACGGTGCCGGTCCCGTGCGCCTCGACCAGACCGACGTCCGCGGGCGACGTCCCCGCGTTGTGGTGCGCCCGCAGCAGTGCCCGGCGCTGCCCCTCCGGGCGGGGCGCCGTAAGCCCGAGGGAGCGGCCGTCGCTGGAGCTGCCGATGCCCTTGATCACACCGTAGATCCGGTCGCCGTCCCGCTCGGCGTCGGCCAGCCGCTTGAGCACCACACAGGCCACGCCCTCGCCGAGCGTGATGCCGTCGGCCGAGCTGTCGAACGCCCGGCAGCGGCCGGTGGGGGAGAGCGCGTGGACCGACGAGAACAGCAGGTAGTCGTTGATGCCGTTGTGCAGATCGGCGCCGCCGCACAGCATCACGTCGCTGGTGCCCGCGGCCAGTTCCTTGCAGGCGACGTCCACGGCCGCGAGCGAGGAGGCACAGGCGGCGTCGACGGTGAAGTTAGGGCCGCCGAGATCCAGGCGGTTCGCGATCCGCCCGGAGATCACATTGGCGAGCATGCCGGGGAACGAGTCCTCGGTCAGCGCCGGCAGCTGCTGTTCGAGACCCTCCGGGAGCGATCCGTAGTACGAGGGCAGGACCGCGCGCAACGTGGTCGCGTTGGACAGGTCGCTGCCCGGCTCGGCACCGAACACCACGCCCGTGCGCGAACGGTCGAAGTCCTGGCCGCCCTCGCCGAGTCCGGCGTCCTCCAGCGCCTTTCGGGCGGCTTCCAGGGCGAGCAGCTGCACCGGTTCGATGCTGCCGAGCGAAGCGGGGGGAATCCCGTAGCGCAGGGGGTCGAACGGGATCCGCGGCAGGAACCCGCCCCATCGGGAGACGACCCCGCCGCCCGACTCCACGCAGTGGACCTCCGGGTCCCAGCGGTCGCGCGGCACCTCACCGACCGAGTCGACCCCGTCGATGACGTTCCCCCAGAACGAGGCGAGGTCGGGTGCGCCCGGGAACATGCATGCCATCCCCACCACCGCCACGTCCAGCGGCAGGGGCGGCGCCGGCGCGGCCGACGGCCTCCCCGGCCGCCGGTCGGCGCCGGTACGCGGACGCAGGGCGGCCGCCCGTTCGCCGAGGAACCGTACGGCGCCCTCGCCCACCGCGGCGTGCAGGGCCGCGACGGTGGTGGTGGCCGAGCGCAGCACGGCGACCTCGCCGGCCATGAACATGCCTTCCGCCAGCTGGCGTTCCTCGTCCACGGCGGCCAGGGAACCGCTCCCGTCGCGTTCGACGCCCTTGGCAGCGATCCGCAGCCGGCCGACGTTGAGCCGTTCCAGCCGTTCCCAGATCTCCCGGTCGTCCAGGCCCTCGCCACGCAGCCCGGCGCCCAGGGCGCCGAAGGAGTCGCTGAAGGGACTCGGTACGCAGCGTGTGGCATGACCCGGCGCCGTCTCCAGCAGGGTCGTACGCTCCGCAGCCAGCACCCGGCGCTGGAACAGCGGACGGACCGCGCCCTCGGCCACCGCCTCCTGGGTGAAGAGGTAGGCCGTTCCCATGAGTACGCCGACGGCGCAGCCGCGCGCGGTCAGCGGGGCGGCGAGCGTGGCGGCCATCGCCGCGGAGCGCTCGTCGTGGATCCCGCCCGCGAGGAACACCTCCACGCGCTCGGCGGTGGTGCGGGCCACGGCCTCGTCCGACGACGCGCGGACACCGTCGAGGAAGTCCTCCAGCACGGCGAGCTGGGCCTCCCACAAGGGAAAGCTGTTGCGGGGACCGACGTGCCCGCCGCATTCGGCACCCTCGAACACGAACCGCCGTACGCCCGCGTCGAGGAACTGCCGCAGCAGTCCGGGCGAGGGCACATGAAGGAACGCCCTGATCCCGGCCTCCTCCAGCGTCTGCGCCTGAGAGGGCCGGCCGCCGGCGACGACGGCGTGTGTGGGGCGGCATTCCAGCACGGCCTCCAGCTGGGCCGCGCGGGTCTCCTCCGGAGCGAAGCCGAGGATCCCGACCCCCCACGGTCTGCCGTCCAGTACCTCGCGGGCCTCCCGCAGCATGGCCCGCGACTGCTCACCGCCGGCGAGTGCCAGGGCGACGAAGGGAAGGGCCCCGTCGTCGGCGACGGCGGCGGCGAACGCCGCGCGGTCGCTGACCCGGGTCATCGGTCCCTGGGCGACGGGCAGCCGGGTGCCGAGGGCCCGGCTCATCGGTGAGCCGGGTCCCAGTGCCCGTGCCGCGGTGTCCTCGTCCGCCGCGGCACGAACGGCGTCCGCGACGGCGCGGACGGCACGGCCGGTGTCGCCCCACCTCTCGGCGAACCGGGCGGCGAGGAACCCGTCCTGCCCGACGGGAAGTCCCGCCTCGTGGAGCCCTCCGCCCGACGTCCCGTTCCGGCTCGACGTCCCGTTCGGGCTCGACGTCCCGTTCGGGCCTGCCGTGGCGTTCCGGCTCGACGCGGCGTTCCGACGTGCCGTACCCGTCGGCCCGTTGGTGAGGCCGCGCCGACGCAGGGTCCGGTTGCCGTCCGCCACGACGGTCTCGGAGCCGTCGAGGGTGCGCAGCAACGCCGCGACCGGCTCGGGCACCCGGGACTCGGCGAGCAGGGCGAGCTGGGTGTCCAGCACCACCCCGGTCGCGCCGCCGACCACGGCGGCGGCGGCCGTGCCGGGCGCGATGCCTCCGCAGGCCCAGACCGGTACGTCCGACAACTCCTCGTCGTCGAGCAGCTGTTGGAGGAGGACGAAGGTGCTCAGCTCGCCGACGGGCCCACCGCACTCGCTGCCGCGCGCGATCAGCCCGTCGGCCCCGGCACCGACCGCCGTACGGGCGGAGTCCCGTCCGGTGACCTCGACGAGGACGCGATGCCCGGGCGGGACGTCACCCGCCTCCCACGCCGAATCGGGGGCGAGCACCACGGTGTGCGGCCCGGCCGGGCCGCACACGCGGGCGAGCTCCCCGGGACGTAATCGGCAGCGCGGCCCGATTCGTACGCCGTAGTGCCCGGGCGCCCAGCGACCCAGTGCCGCGAGGGCTTCCCTCGCGCTCCGGTCGCCGGCTCCCAGATCGAGCACGCCGAGCCCGCCGGCCCGGCAGACCGCGGCGGCGAGGCGTGCGTCCGGCTCACCGAAGGGGGTGGTTCCGATGACCAGGTCCACGATGTGCTCTGCCGACGTCATAATTCTCCGAATAAGCGTTGGCGTTGCCCGGAGGTTAAATTTCGGTCAATCAGAAGCGCAGGATGTGCGGCGTTCCGTAATGCGCGCAGGAAGAATTACGAGCCATGCTCGGAACGGCTCGAAGATAGCGTCAAGTTACTCAAGGGTCAACCATCGATCTGTGAACAATGGCCTTGTCGTGCCGGGCGGAGACGGCGGCAAAAGAATGCGGGTACGCCAAAATCGGGCGGCGAGCAGCATGGCTCGCAACCCGCGGGCGCCACGGAAATTGCATAAGGAAAGGAGTACGGAAGGCGCGTGGGAAGAGGTGGGGGATTCCGGCGGCGCGGCCCGCCATCGTTGCCTGTGGGGCATGGGCTGTCAATATGGTCCGCGAGATCATCTGATGGTTCATCAGTCAACTTTGCCCGGTTGCGGTACCGCGGTGTGCGGTGGCGATATACCGGAGCATGCGCTTTCTGCGTGTCCTGCCTTGTCGAATGCTGGCGGCGGGGGCTGCGGAGGAATTCAGTCCGCTTGCTGCCGCCCACCCGGGGAAGGACACTCTCGTCGCGATGGGCGCGGCCCGGTCTCGGCGAATTCGGTCCACCGCAGTGGTGACCGCGTACGGGAGTGGGGTCGTCGGCACGTCGACGGAAGCCGGTGTGCGTGGGCCGGGACCGGCGGCACTCAGGTCCTGGCCCACGCACGCGGCCGGTCGGCGCTCACCCCTTGACGGCGCCGGCGGTGAGCCCCTGGACGATGTGCCTGCTGGCGATGGCGAAGAGCACCATGGTGGGCAGGATCGTCAGCACGGCCGCCGCGGACATCGAACCCCAGTCGATGTTGAAGCTGGAGATGAAGCCGTTCAGCGCCGTGGGGACGGTCTTGTTGGCGTCGCTGTTCATCAGCGTGACGGAGAGGAACAGCTCGTTCCAGCAGTTCACGAAGTTGAAGATGAAGGCGGCGATGATCCCTGGCTTCATCACCGGCAGCAGCACCCGGAACAGCGCACCGAACCGTGAACAGCCGTCGATCATGGCGGCCTCTTCGAGGGTGTCGGGGATGTTCTCGAAGAAGCCCCGGAGCATCACCGTGCAGAACGGGATGCAGACCGCGACGTAGACGAGGATCAGCCCGAAGCGGTTGTCGACCAGCTGGAGATCGGTCATCAGCAGGTACAGCGGTCCCAGCGCGATGAAGGCGGGGATCATCTGGGTGACCAGGGCGGCCATGAGCAGGGCGGTCTTGCTGCGGAACTCGAACCGGGCCAGCACGTAGGCCGACAGCATCGAGATGACGGTGGCGACCGTGCCGGCGACCGTGGCCACGATCAGGCTGTTGGTGAGATAGAGCCCGAACTGGGACTTGTCGAACAGCCCGGCGTAGTTCTCCAGGGAGAAGTCCTCCGGCCAGTACGCGAGCGGGATGGAGAAGATGGCGCCGGCGGGCTTGAACGAGGTGATGGCGATCCAGTACAGCGGGAAGACGGTGAAGATCAGCCAGAGCGTGAGGAAGCCGATCCTGACGGCCTTTCCGGCCGGGGACTCCTTGGTGTTCACGACTTCGCTCCCTTCTCGCGGGTGGCCGTCAGGTAGAAGACCGAGAACAGCAGGAGCCCGGCCACCACCAGCAGGCCGAGGGCCGACGCCTTTCCGTAGTCGCCCTGCTGGGTGATGTTGATCATCCAGGTCGTCACGATGTGCGTCTCGTTGTTCGGACCGCCGCCCGTCGTCCCGAAGATGATGTCCGGGAAGTTGAAGATCCAGATGATGCGCAGCAGCACCGTCAGGGCTAGCGTGGCCCGGATGTACGGGATCGTGATCTGGAACAGGGTGCGCGCCTTGCCCGCGCCGTCCAGTGCCGCCGCCTCGTAGATCTCGTCGGGGATCGACTGCAGGGCGGCGAGGATCATGATGGCGAAGAAGGTCACGCCGTACCAGATGTTGGCGACGATGATGGCGACCATGGCCGTCTTCGGATCGGCGAGCCATGCCACCGGCTCGTCGATCAGATGCGCCTTCATCAGCAGGTCGTTGACGACCCCGAACTCGCTGTTGAACATCCAGCGGAACAGGATGCCGATCAGAAAGCCGGATATGGCCCACGGGAAGAAGATCAGCGCCTGGTAGAGCCCGCGGAAGCGGAAACGGCGCCGCAGCCACAGGGCCAGCGCGAACCCGATGACGAGCTGGGGCACGATCGAGGCGACCACCCACAGGGCGGTGTTGCTGAGCACGGTGCCCCAGAGCGGGTCGCCGAAGATCTCCCGGAAGTTGCCGAGCCCGACGAACGACTTGTCGGTGAGGTCCGTCAGGTTCCAGTGGCGGAAGGCCATTTGGCTGCCCGCGACCACCGGGTAGTACGTGAACACTGCCACGAAGATCGCGGCCGGCGCCATGAAGGCGGCGATCAGCAGACCTCGGCGGGTCGTGAACTCGCGCTTGCGACGCCCGCCGCCTGCCGTCCCGACGGGACGGGCGCCCTCCTTGCGGGAGGGGCGCCGTGTCCGTTCGTCTGCTGGGGAAGCCGTGCCCGCCCGCATGTCAGCTCTTCTCGTTCTTCCACTTGGCGGTCCAGTACGCGTCCCAGTCGGTGAGCAACTGCTCCTCCGTCATCTTGCCGAGCAGCACCTTCTGGACGTCCGCGTCGGCCTTCTGCGTCCACTCGGTGAACCAGGGCACACCACGGGGCTGGGTGACGGTGAGATACGTGTCCGGGTTCTGGTTCATCGTCACGTAGCTGGCCCACGGCCCGGTCTTGTAGAAGCTGTCCTCGCCGGCCTGTTTCAGGATCGGGACGAGACTGTTCTTCTTGGCGAACGTGGTCGACGCCTCGCCCTCCGACAGGAACTCGACGAGCTTGACGGCCTGGGCCTTGTGCTTACTGCCCTTGGCCACGCCCCAGCCGGCGGTTGCCAGCGGCTGCACGGCCTTTCCGCCCGGACCGGCCGGCAGAGGCGCGGTGGTCCACTGATCCTCCTTGATCGCCTTCGACTCCCGCACGGTCGCGATCACTTCCGGGTCCTGGAGCAGGAAGGCGGTGGAGCCGTTGGAGAATCCCTCGACCATCTCGGGGTAGCCCCAGGCGATGGAGGACGGCGGCGAGCCCTTCTCGAACAGGTCGAAGTACGTCTTCAGGGCTTCGCGCGCCTCGGGCGCGGAGAAGATCGTGCGGCCGTCGGACAGCTTGTAGCCGTTGGCCGGGTCGATCCTGTCGGCGACGTACGCCTCGATGATCGCGGTGACGTTGCTGTTGGCGTTGGGTCCGCCCCGGAAGGCGTACCCGTAGCGGCGCTTGCCCTTGTCCTGGATGGCACTCGCCTGCTCGAGCAGGTCCTTCCAGGTGCCCGGCGGCTTGTCGTACCCGGCCTGGCCGGTGAGGTCGGTCCGGTAGAACAGACTCAGCCCGTAGAAGCCGTAGGGCATGAAGTACGTCCGGCCCTCGGGGTCCTTGGCGGCCTTGGTGGCGTTGTCGGTCAGCCCCTGCCAGCCCTGCCAGCCCTTGAGGTCGGTGCTCATGTCGTGGAGCCAGCCGTTGTTGGACCAGGGGCCCACGGTGATGTCCCGGACCTCGAGCGTGTCGACACCGCTGCCGGACTGCAGCATCTGCTGGATCTTCTGGTCCGCCTGAGCGGTCGGCGGCGAGACCAGATTGACCTTGATCTTCGGGTTCCGCTTCTCGAAGTCCGCGATGAGCTGCTTCAGCACCTCCGTGCGGGCGGGGTTGGTCAGGCTCTCGACCATCTGCAGCGTGACGGTCCCGTCACTGGAGCCGCCCATGGCGGAGCAACCGGTCACGGTCATGGTGAGGGCGAGGCCGAGCGCGGCGACTGCGTTCCTGCGTTTCATCGCTGTCCTCCGTGGGACTGGTTGCGGGACCATGCGCCGAGCACGGGGACGCAGCGCTCGGCGAAGTACTCGAAATCGGCTGCCGTGTTGTACACATGCGTCGACAGGCGCAGATAGCCGACGCCGCCGAAGCTGGTGAACGCCGTCGCGACCCCCAGCTCCCGGGCCACCCGGTCACGCAGCGCGTCGGCCTGCGCGTGGGTGGCGGCCAGCTGGCCGGGGACCCTCACCAGCCGCAGCGCGTTGACCGGCATGCCCACGTCCACGCGGCAGTCCTCGCCGGTCAGTTCGGAGAAGGCCGTCGCGACGATCCGTTCCGCGTAGTCGGCCAGCTCGCGCATGTAGGCGCGGGCGGTCGTCCATCCCCAGGTGTCCTCGACGAAACCGAGGGCGGTGGGCGTGGCGAGATAGCTCGTGACGTCCACCGTCCCCTGGGTGTCGAAGCGGCCGGGGAAGGGCTCGGGAGCGCCCCACGAGTCGATCAGCGGGTAGAGGCTCTCACGCAGCTCCGTCCGTGCCACCAGCGCTGCCGTGCCCCGCGGGGCGCAGCCGAACTTGTGGAGGTTGCCGACCCAGACGTCGCAGTCGACTCCGGAGACGGGGTCCTCGGTCAGTCCGGGCACATGCGCGCCGTCGACGAGGATCGGGATGCCGCGCCTGCGGGCTTCTGCGGAGATCCGCTCCACGGGCATCCACCGTGCGGTCGCCGAGGTGATGTGGTCGAGGACGACGAGGCCGGTCGCTCCGCTCAGCTCCGCCACCACGGACTCGTAGGCGGCGTCCGCGTCGGCGTCGAGGGGCACATGGACCGTGCGGACCGTGCCGCCCCAGCGGCGGGCCAGACGCTCGGCGCCCATGGTCACCGCGCCGTAACCGTGGTCGGTGACCAGGACCTCGCCGCCCGGCCGCGCCGGCACGTTCGAGTAGGCCACGCTCGCGCCGGCACTGGCGTTGGGTACGAGAGCGAGATCGTCGGCCGCGACCCGGAGGAAGCCGGCGATCGCGCCACGTGCGGCCGCGACCTTTCCCGGCAGCGCGGGGAACCACTCCACGGGTGAGGCGTCCATCTGCCGGCGCAGCCGGTTCTGCTCCTCCTGGGCCGGCAGCGGGACCGCCCCGAACGACCCGTGGTTCAGGTGCTTGACCGCGGGATCGAGCGACCAGGCAGCGGCGGCGGGACGGCCGTCGGCGAGCACGAGGGGACGTGGGGCAGTGGTGAGGTCCGTCGTGCTCACGAGACTCCAAGCGGGGCTAGACATCAGACAGACATCAGAAGAGGTGTGATGACTGGGCGAGATACTGCACGCCACGGCCCATGGATGCAAGGGTTCAAGCCATAGTTATCTGATGACTCTGGTTCTCGCCGGGATCGTGTATGACGACTGGCCTAGACTGCCCTTGCCCGGCGATGCCGCCCGGGCCAACACGGGAGGAAGCGATGTCCGCAGTCGACAAGGCGTTCCACGGCTTGCGCCGCATGATCTCCAGCGGTCGTCTCGGTGCCGGTCAGCGGTTTCCGCCGGAGGGCGATCTGTGCGAGGAGCTCGGGGTCTCGCGGAGTTCGCTGCGTGAGGCGGTGCGCATGCTCGCCGCGCTGGGCGCGGTCGAGGCGCGGCACGGCTCCGGCACCTTCGTCTCACAGCTGAGGCCGGAGGATCTTCTCGGCAGGCTGTCCTTGACGGTCGAACTGCTGCCGCTCGACGGCCTGCTGGAGCTCTTCGAGATCCGGCGGGTCCTGGAGTCGCACGTGATGGCACAGGCCGCAGCCCGGATCACGCCCCAGGAACTGAAGACCCTCCACGGCTTGCTCGATACGATCGAGGCGAGCGTGGACCCCGCGGAGTTCGCCGACTACGACCACCGCTTCCATGCGGAGATCGCCCGCATCGGCGGCAGTCCGTCCATGCAGGCGCTGCTGACGGTCTTCCGGTCGCGCTCCCGCCACTATCGCGTCTTCGCGCTGCCCGAGGGACCGGATTTCAAGCGGGCGGGCGACGAGGACCACCGGGCGATCATCACCGCCCTGGCGAACCGCGACCCGGCAGCGGCGGCGAGTGCGGCCGCCGCGCACATCGCCCGCAGCGAACGGTGGCTCAGCGCCACCCGCCCGCCCGTGACCGAGGACGCCGTGGACGAGCCGGCGAACGAGCCCGGCTGACGGCGGCCCGCCGACAGCGGTCCGGCGGTGCCGTCAGGCGACCAGTGTGACGTCGTCGTCGTCCGAGTGCGCCACGGACGTGGTGGCGCCGGTCGAGGGCGGGGACAAGGGAGTCGTGGCTCCCGCGGACGGGAGGAGCGCGTCGGCCGCCTCGAGCGCGTCCTCGATGGTGGTCGTCGCTGTCATCACACACAAGGTGTAGGTCACGTCGTCGAGGGCGCGACGGCTCTTCTCGTTCTTGGGTGCGGCAATGCGCAGGTCCGCGTAACGCGCCAGGAGACTCCGCAGCGCCTTGGGGTCCGGCATCAACACAGCGTCCACTCCTTCTTCTGATGTGTTCACCATGTGCCCCGCATTCACCGAGCCATGCGGCATACATCAAATGCCCCTCACGGGGTGGAGTGCGACTGCCGCGCCGGTGGCCGCCGCCCGCACTCGATCGGGGCCCGCCCTGTCGCCGTACATCCGCGCGAACAACGACAACACGTTTGACGCGGCGTTAGAGTGCCGGAGCCTCCCCCCTTCATCCCCGACCGACGGCCCACAGGGAAACAGTGCGTTCCGTGAACTCCACCCAGTCCTCCGGCTCCGCAGGCGAACGCCGTCTGCAGCAGCTGCTCGGCACCACCGACCAGGCCGGCACCTTCTACGACCGCCAGGTGCAGCCCCGCCTCACCCCGCAGATGGCCGACTTCATCGGACGGCAGACGATGGCGTTCCTGTCCACGGCGGACGCCGCCGGAGCCTGCGACGTCACCTTCCGCGCCGGCCCCCCGGGCTTCGTCACCGTGCTGGACGACCGCACCCTCACCTACCCCGAGTACCGCGGCAACGGCGTGCTCGCCAGCGCGGGCAACATCACCGAGAATCCGCACATCGGCCTGCTCTTCGTCGACTTCACCGATGACCACATCGGCCTGCACGTCAACGGCACGGCACGGTTGCACCGGGACGAGGACCAGCGGCGCGCCCACCCCGACCTGCCCGTGGACACCGCTCCGGGGAGACGGCCCGAACTGTGGGTGCACATCACGGTGGAGGAGGCGTACGTCCACTGCTCCAAGCACATCCCGCACCTGGAGCCCGCACCACGTCCGCGCCCGCGGGCCGAACGCCCCAAGGACGCAGACTACTTCACCCTCCGCTCCTCGCTCCTGCCCGCGCAGTGCGAGGCAGGGGCGACTCCGACGCCCACCGGACCGCTGCCGGGCCGGACCTGACCCGACCTCAACGGCTGGGTCGCGGGTGTCGGCGTGCCGGTCACAGGTCACAGGTCACACGTCACGAGTCACCGTCACCGGGCCCGTGTCCGGGCGAGCTCGGCGTTGAACTGCGCACCGGTGAGCAGCGCGAGGTTCGACACCCAGAGCCAGACCAGGAACACGATGAAGCCGGCGAGTGGTCCGTACAGCCGGTCGTAGGTGCCGACGTGCGCGGTGTAGGACGCGAAGGCGAAGGAGGCGGTGAGCCACAGAACCACGGCCAGGCCGCCTCCCAGCGCCCGCTGCCGGGCTCCTTGCCCCGGGGCGGGCCCGGAGCGGAACAGCACCAGCACCATCGTGGCCGCGAGGCAGAGCAGCAGCGGCCACTTCAGCACGTTCCAGGTCGCGGCCGCCACACCGCCGAGGCCCAGGGCCTCTCCGACGGCGGCGGCCAACTCCCCGCTGAGCGTGAGCACCAGGGCGCTCAGGACCAGGGCGACGATCAGCGCGCAGGCCGTGGCGACGACGCGGGGCATCGTCCGCCAGGCGGAGCGCCGGTCCTTCACCCCGTTCATCGCGTGCAGGGCACGGCGGAACACGGCCAGATAGCTGGACGCGGACCACAGCGAGCCCAGGGAGCCGATCACGGCGACCAGCCACGCCTCCGAGTGCCGCCCGGCCATCTCGCGCATCACCCCTTCCAGCAGAGGGCGCGCCTGCGGCGGCAGGAGCGCGGCCACCCGCTCGATCAGGTCGCCGGTCTGCGAGGCGTCGGCGATCCCGCTGAGGGACACGGTGACCAGCAGGGTGGGGATGAGAGCGAGGACCGCGTAGTACGTCAGCGCCGCAGCCCAGTCGGTGACGTCCTCGTTCCAGACGGACACGGGCGTACGGCGCAGGGATATGAGCAGTTCGTGCCGCGAGGGCATCGCCCCGGGGAGTGCGCCGGCTCGCCGCGGCGGTCCGGTGCATGTGCGGTCACCTTGCATGTCGTCTCCTGAGAGGGTCGGGCGCCTCCCGGTCGGCGCGACGGTACGGACGACCGGCAGGGCGCTTCGTCGTCCGGTACGACGGACGCCGCAGGGCGCGCACCGCCGCAGGCGGGTCCGACGGGGCCGTCGGGAGAGGGCCGGTGAAAAGATATGGTTGTTGTGGCGGAGAGGGCCTCTGCCACTGGACCTGCGGCGGTACGCCGACGCCGCGAGATGAGGGCGACCGATTCGGAGTAGCGGCAGGTATGGATGCGAACCACTCTCCTTCCCGGCGTCGACGGCATGAGACCTCTCCCGTGGGCCCGGAACTCATCGAGCTCCTCGAGGTCCTGTGGGAGCGGGGCAGAGAGGTGTCCTACCCGCCCGTGTCTGCGTCACAGCTCCGGGTGCTCTACAGCCTCGACCGCGAGGAGGGCATCAACCTCCGGACACTGGGCGAGCTGCTGGGCTCGGCGCCTCCGTCGGTGAGCCGGCTCTGCGACCGGCTGGAGGCGCTCGGCTTCGTCCGCAGGCTGCCGAGCCAGGTCAGCAGACGCGAGCTGGAGTTGCATCTGACCGGTCACGGCAGGGCCTATCTGCAGGAGCTGCGAGAGCGCCGGGACACGTCCTTGCTGGAAGTGATAGCCGCGATGAAACCGTCGGCGCGATCTGCCCTGCTCGCCGGTCTGGCGGGCTTCAGGAACGCACTCGACGAGACGGGGCACGCTCCGGGTGTGCGTCCCGCCGGCGACGCACGTACCGCCTGAGCCCGCGTGCCGCGGGGGAGTACCGCAGAAGCCGGGTCTTCACGGTACGAACACCGCACTGCCTCCCGACGGGCACACCGATCGGCGGTCCGGGCGGGTAGGCAAGGGAGAGTTATGGTTGCCATACAGTACGTGCCTCGTGCCCGCCCGGTGACGCCCACCGACCGGCGTGACCCGGTGACGGCGTTCAGGGGGCGGGCGGCAGGGGCGCGGCACCCGGTCCTCGGCATCGACGAGTACGTCCGGCACCGGCGAGCACGTC
Organism: Streptomyces sp. NPDC091376; assembly: GCF_044757085.1. NCBI lineage: Bacteria > Bacillati > Actinomycetota > Actinomycetes > Kitasatosporales > Streptomycetaceae > Streptomyces > Streptomyces sp. NPDC091376. Next base: position 254,051 of record NZ_JBIVUF010000005.1, read on the forward strand.
TGATTTGGAGTGTCACGGCATGAGCGCGAGTCCGGCTCCACCTTCGCGGCGGTCCGCCGATGCGGCACGAGCGGCGTGCGATGTCATTGAGATGCTCGAGATTCTGTGGGAAAGGGGCCGGGACGCCGCGTCCGCGGTGTCGGCCTCGCAACTGCGCGTGCTCTACAGCCTGGAACGCGAGGACGGCATCAACCTGCGCACCCTTGGCGACGTGCTGGGTTCCGCCCCCTCGTCGGCCAGCAGGCTGTGCGACCGGCTCGAGGCGATGGGGTTCGTGGAGCGCACGCCAAGTCCCGTGAGCCGGCGCGAGCTGACGCTGCGCCTCACCGCCCATGGGAGGGCCTACCTCTCGGAGCTGCGCAGCCGGCGCGAGGAGATCCTTCTCGCCGCCATCGAAGCCATGGGCCCGGCGTCGCGCGCCGCTCTGCTGGAGGGCCTGAACGGGTTCCGGAACGCCGTCGCGGCCGAGGGCTCCACTCGCGGCCGGAGCGCGCAGGACGGTTCGGCGCGCCAGGCCTGAGTCGCGCGAGGCGACCGGGCGCGCGCCGGGCCCGGCGGCCCGTCCGTCACCCGGTGGCCGGGTCACCGTCGGCCCCGCCTCGCTCGTCGCGCCCGTACCAGTCGAGGCAGACCACCAGCGCGTCGTCGTCGAGCGGAGTGTCCCCGTGGTGGCCGGCGAGCTCGCGGAGCACCGCGCCCGGCACCTGGGTCGGCGGGAGCAGGCTTGTGGCGAGGAGGGTGCGGGCCAGCGTCCGGCTGCCGTACCGCTCGCCCGCGGGGGACGAGGAGTCGTAGACGCCGTCGCTGCCGAAGAGCAGGCGGTCGCCCGGGCGGACGGCGAAGCGCTGCGGTTCGTACACCGTGTCCTCGAACATGCCCAGGGGCAGCTGTGCCTCGAAGCCGATGGGCTCGACGACGCGGTCACGCAGTCGCCACAGGCGGGGCGAACCGGCGTCCACCACCTCCACTTCGCCCGAGTCGAGGTCGAAGCGCAGCAGCAGCACCGACACGTACGCACGCCCCTGGTAGTGGGCGTACACGGCCTGGTCGGCCAGCGTGGCCTGGCCGGCGAGGTCGAGGCCGGCGCGGCGGGCGTTGCGCAGCGCGTTGACCGCGAGAGCGGTCAGAAGCGCCGCCTCGATGCCGTTGCCCATGCCGTTGGTGACGGTCAGGGTGAGGTGGTCGGCCGAGACGGACCAGTCGTAGTTGTCGCCGAAGATGGCGTAGGCGGGCTCCAGATGGGCGCCGAGGGCGAACTCGCTGCGCGCGCAGGCCCGGCCGGGCAGCAGCAGCCACTGCATCTCGGCCGCGAGCGTCAGCCGTGCGGCGCGCCGGGCGAGCACGTACAGGTCGGTGTCGCGCTCCGCGACGAGGATCTCGTGGCCGAGTGCCTCGCACACGCGCTGCAGGTCCGGCAGCAGCGCCTCGGCGTCGGTGTCCTCGCTCATGCGCACGGTGAGCACGCCCAGCCTGTCTCCGCGGACGGTGACGGGGAGGTGCACGTCCACCCGTGCGGGCCCCTTGGTCACATGCGGTTCCTGCGAGCCGAACGCACGCCCCTGGGCGCTGCCGTCGATCGGGACGGGTTCCGTCGTGGCCGGCCCGGTCTCCACGGCCTGCAGCGAGCGCATTCCGTAGTCGGCCAGGCGGAGTTGCACGTCGTCCGCGCGATACCACTCGGCGAGAGCGCCGGTCACCACGTCCAGCAAGCTGTGCGGTGCGGCGCTGCGCAAGGCCTGCTCGAGGGCATCGAACTTGTCCACGTACATCCTGATTCTCTTCGCGCCGGGAACACGGCCCGGCGTGTCGTCGCTGTGCAGGCGCCCGCGGACACCGCCCCTGGGGAAGGCGCTGAGCACGACCATGTCATTCTACGAACCACGTGCAACATTTGTCACGCGGCAATGGTGTCCGCACGGCAACAACTCGGCCGATGGACGTGTGCGGCCGTTCACCCGGGGCAGGCGTCGTCCGGTCAGCGCCGGTCCGCGCGTCCTCGCCGCTCGTCGGCACCCGAGGGCGCGCACCGGGCCGAACGCCCCACCCGAAAGCGGAGGCTCATGTCCCCCATGGAAGAGAACCTGAACGTCGAGGTCGAGATCCACGACCCTGCCACAGCGGTCGTGACGATCGGCGGCGAACTGGACGCCGACACGGCGACACTTCTTCATCACCACCTTGCGAACCAGTTCCTCCACGGGCGCAGGAATCTCGTACTGGACCTCTCCGCACTGGAGTTCATGGACTCCTCCGGGCTGAACGTCCTGATCAAGGCCACCCGGGAGACCCGGTCGACCGGCGGCGACCTGCACCTCGCCGCGCCGACGCCTGCCGTCGCCAAGCTCTTCGACCTCACGGGGCTGAGCCTGACGACCTCCGTCCACCGCGACGTCGGCACGGCGCTCGCCGCCGTCGAGCCGGCCGGCTGAGACGCGGCGCCGAAAGCGCGCCGGGCACGCCCCCTCGAGGGCGTGCCCGGCGGACCCGGCGCGGGGGAGAGGGTCAGTGCCCGGAGCCGTAATAGCCGCCGAGCTGGTCCCGGTAGGCGGGATCACCGAGGTGCTTCTCCTTGTCGAATTCCGGAGCCGCCTTGATCTCGTCCTTCGTCCGGGAAACGAGAATTCGCTCCTCCTGGTGATCGACCATGGTGATGGTGCCGGCCGGGAGCATCACCTCCTTGCCGAAGATCCATACGCCGGTGTCGACGACGATGTACTGGGATCCGACTTCGTTCGAGTGCTTGTCCACCTTGCCGATGCGGCCATCCGTCGCCTCGACGCTGTAGCCGGTGAGATCGTCGTCCCGATTGTGGCCGCTGGTCGGTACGTAGGCCCACAGATGTTCGCTCACGACAGTCCTCCAGACGGTGAAATCCAATTGGTCCGGCGGAAATTGGCCAATGGGGTCGATCCCGTTGACTCCGCCACGGTCCGCATGCCCCCGCCCTCCCGGCTCACACCCGACGCATTCCGGATTCCCCGTTCGGAGCAGCATGCCGTCGGCAACGCGACCGGTCCCGGAAAGTCGGGGGTTTGCATCCCGCCTCCGCGGTTATGCGCTACAACACGCCTGAAGGCACCGGAACTCGAGTCGCGGACGAATGTGCGGCATGGCGGACGCGTTCCGCCGCGGAGACTCCCCCCACGGGAAACAGGGCCCGGCACCCCGCTCACGGGGCGCCGGGCCCCCTTCGTGCCCGGCCGTGCCGGCCGATGTGTTCGCCGGCCGCCACGTCGTACGGCGTCGACGGCCGGGTCCCGGGCGCCCTCTCCGTCCTGGTCATCGCCTCGGCCCCGCACTACGCCCTGCGGCTGACGGGCACGCCGGCGCCGACGGGCGCCGACCGCTCCGCCACGCCGGCGCAGGCGTCGTGCGGGGCCGAGGGGCGCGTCTGCAGCAGGGCGTCGGACAGGTCGAGCAGGGAGCGACCGTCACGCACCCCCACGACCTGGAGCCAGGACAAGGCCTCGGAGACGGCGCAGTCCTCGCGCGCCGCGACATAGCAGGCCGCCTGATGGATGCGATCCCAGCGCGCCGCCCGGGTGTCCGTCGTCCAGACCGGGCACTCGCAGTCCTCGCAGGCGTGCACGGCACGCCAGCGGAGCAGCGCGTCGAGGGCGAGATCGGCGGCGTGCTGCCCGTGGGTGATGTGGCGCTCCGTCACTTCGGTGCGCTCGGTGTAGTAGAGGCAGATCACGCCCACCGGTGTCCGCTGGACGCGCAGCGGAAGCGCCAGCACCTGCCGCACGTCGGCGAGTCCCTCGTCGAGGCGTGAGCCCGAGCCGTGCGCCGAATGGTGCAGGTCGGGTACGAAGACCGGGCGCATACGCAGTGCGGCGCTGACCGAGGGCCCGCCGGCCAGGGTGAACTGCGTGGCCTCACCGCGCAGTGCGGGCTCGTCCGTGGCGTGGAGCAGCCGCCAGTGCTCCATGCGGGGCAGGAACGAGAGAGCCGCCCGCTGCGCTCCGAGCGACCGGGTGAACGCGGCGCACAGCCGCTGGGGCAGGGCCCGACGTCCCACGGCCGCGGCGACCGACACGTCATGCATGACCGATGATGATTCCTCCAGCATGTTCAGCTTCCCTTCCGCCGTGGCCACATGGGCGGCCTCACCCGGGCGGGTCCGGGACGGATGTACCGGGCACCCGGGAATGCAGATTCGTCTACCACCGACCGGCGAGCTCATGTACGTCCGCTTCTCCCGGCACCCGCTCCGCACCCGCTCCGCACCCGCTCCGCACCCGCTCCGCACCCGCTCCGCACTCGCGCGAACCGCGGCTCGGACGGCCGCTTCCACCTGGCCCCGGACTTCGTCCGGCCGTTCGCCGTTGGGCCGTGCGGGTCATGTCCGTCCGGCGGGGGCGATTACCGCCCGGGGTTACGGGTAGCCGCCTGGTCACGTTCAGTGGCTGGCCCGGACGGCGCAGGCCGACAGGACAGCCACGGCAAGGAGCGCCATGAACAGCCAACTGGAAACGTTGCTCGACTCGGTCACGGAACGGGGCCGCTACGCCCGGCGGCGGGAAGCCGCGAGGGCCGTGGACAGTGTCCTGGACGTACTGGGAGCACACCTCGTGGGCGATGACCGCAGGGACCTCGCGCGTCTGCTGCCGCCCGAGTGCGTTCCCCTGCTGACCGTCGGCGAGCCGGCCAGCGAACCCCTGACGCCGCGTGGCTTCGTCGAAGCCGTCGCGGCCCGTGACCACGGTGACTTCGACGAGGCTCGGCGCGCCGTCACGGCCGTGCTCGGCATCGTGGCCGAGGTGGCGGACGACGCCCTGCTGCGCCGCATCCTCACCCAGCTGCCACCGGGGCACGCGGGGCTGTTCGGCCGTACGGAGCCGGTATGACAGGGACGATGGAGGCTGACGTGACCTCAGCTCGCGAGCGAAGAAGAGATTTCGAGGAGAAGAGCGCGGGGGAGCGAATGCACCTCACGATCCGGGGTAAGCGGACCGCGCACGGGGATGGATCCGGACGACAGGGGTGGATGGCATGGCAACCGTGACCGCAGCGACAACCGCGGCACAGGAAGCGACATCGGAGACAGGCGCGGTCGAGCTCGCACCGATCGCGGATCCGTCGAAGGTATCCCCCCAGGACGCGCGCGATCTCTCCCGTCAGTTCTTCGCCCGCCTGGCGGAGCTGGAGGAGGGCACGGACGAGTACCAGTACGTGCGCAACACCCTCATCGAGATGAACCTCTCGCTCGTCAAGTACGCGGCCGGCCGTTTCCGGAGCCGGGGCGCGGACGAGATGGAGGACATCGTCCAGGTCGGCACGATCGGGCTCATCAAGGCCATCGACCGCTTCGACCTGTGCCGCGAGGTGGAGTTCACCACCTTCGCCGTTCCCTGCATCGTCGGTGAGATCAAGCGCTTCTTCCGTGACACCAGCTGGGCCGTGCACGTCCCCCGCCGCCTCCAGGAGGCCCGGGTGGAGCTGGCCAGGGCGACGGACGAGCTGCGGAGCCGGCTCGGGCGCACCCCGACGGTGCGGGAACTGTCCGAGCTGATGTCGCTCTCCGAGGCTGAGGTCATCGAGGCCCGCAAGGCATCCAACGCCTACAACTCCGCCTCGCTGGACGCCGCCCTCACCGGTGACAGCACCCAGGACGGCGAGGCGGCGCTCGCCGACTTCATCGGCGAGGAGGAACCGGCACTCGAACTCATCCAGGACTTCCACTCCCTCGCACCGCTGATCGCGGAGCTGGAGGACCGGGACCGCCAGATCCTGCATCTGCGGTTCGTGGAGGAACTGACGCAGGCGCAGATCGGCGAGCATCTGGGCGTCTCGCAGATGCACGTCTCGCGGCTGCTGTCCCGCATCATCGGCAGGCTGCGCGAAGGACTGCTCGACACCGGCACCGCCTGAACGGGGCCGACGTACGCACCACGGTGGTCCCCCCGCCCGCGAGGGCAGGGGGCCGCCGCTTTGTGTGTTGCTGTGTGAAGAGTCGTGCTGTGTAAAGAGTCAGGTAAAGAGTCAGAAGGAAAGGGTGGGGCCCCGACGGATTGTCGGGGCCCCACTCTTTTCTCGGGAATCTCCGGCACATTCCGGCACATTCACCGGGATGAGCGTCGGCTCTTTTCTCGCGTTTCCCGTGCCGACTTCCTCACCAGCGGTACCAGCGGCTACGGCGGCCACCGGTCGCTGCCGGCCGGATCACGAATCCGAGCAGCCATACGACCAGCACGATGACCGCGATCCACCAGAGTGCCTTGAGGGCGAAGCCCGCACCGAAAAGAAGCAGTGCGAGCAACAGAACGAGCAGCAAAGGAACCATGTCTATCATCCTCCCGGAATCCGCATACCCGGGAATGCGTGCCATACGCGGAGTTGCTCGGCGGATACCACTGGGCATTTCCTCGGCGTGCCTGCGAAAAGCGGATACCGCCGCCGTGCGGTGATCCGCGTGTGTGTGCCGTCCGCGGAGGGCCGGGGCGGGCTCCAGGACGCGGGGCCTCGGCCGGAACCCTTCGGGCAACGGGTCGGTGACTACCGCAGACGTGTCCGGGCGGGCATACTCCCGGCCATGGACGCGCACAGCGAAGACCAGTCCCCTCTCAACGGCGAAGGTCCGGTGGGCAGCCAGTACGCGGCCGGGGACGCGTGGGTGATCACCGCACGGGGCGATCTGGACCTGAGCATCCTCCCGCCGCTGGCCGATGCGCTCACCGCGGCGTCGGCCAGTCACCCGACCGTGGTCCTGGACGTGTCAGGAGTCACCTTCGGGGACTCCGCGTTCCTCAATCTTCTGCTGCGGGTCCACCGGATCACCCAACTGCGCATCGCGATGCCACAGCCGCAGCTGCGGCGGCTCTTCGAGATCACCGGCGCGGACCAGGTCCTCGATGTCCGGCTCAGCCTGGACATCGAGACCGGGTCCTGACAGCGAGCCGAACACGAACGGCCCCCCTGCGCGGTGTCCGCGCAGGGGGGCCGTTCCGGCTGTCAGGCGCAGGAGACGCGTACGGTGATGCGCTTCCCGACCGGTTCCCGCTCGACCGCGAAGGCGTCGCACAGGGCCAGCACGATCTCCAGCCCGTGCTGGCCCACCCGGCCCGGGTCGGCGGCCCTGGCCACGGGCAGGGTCGTGCTGCTGTCCCAGACGGTGATCTCCACGCCGGAGGGGATCCGTTCCAGATCCAGCGCGCACGGACCGTGGGCGTACTTGAAGGCGTTGGTCACCAGCTCCGAGACGATCAGCTGGACGGAACCCACCACCTGCGACGTGGGGGCGTAGTCGTTCTTCTCCACGAGGAAGTCCGTGGCGAAGCGACGGGCATCCCCGATGCCCTCCGGCCCGCCGTCGTACACGGCGCCCGCCCACGCGGCTCCCGCTCGTAGCGCGCCCGCGCCCTGGTCGTTCTCGATCGTCTTCGGCATCATCCGCTGGTCGTCCCGTTCAGCCCGCCGTCCTTGGGTCGGCGCATCACCTACCCCGGATTCCGCCGGGTACTACATGCGGCCGCGCGGCGCCGCGCCCGGACGACGGCCTGCGGCTCGATACGGGGTCCCGGCCGTTCGCGTCACGCGCGGGGCAGGCGCACCACGGTGACGAAGAAGTCGTCGATCTTCCGGATCGCGGCGATGAACTGCTCCAGGTCCACCGGCTTGGTCACGTACGCGCTGGCGTGCAGCTGGTAACTGCGCAGGATGTCCTCCTCGGCGCCGGAGGTGGTGAGCACGACGACGGGGATGTGGGTGAGATCCGCGTCGGCCTTGATGCGCTCGAGGACCTGCCGTCCGTCGTACTTGGGCAGATTGAGGTCGAGGAGGATGAGATCCGGGCGAGGCGCGCCCGCGTGCTCGCCCTGCCGGTAGAGGAAGTCGAGCGCCTCCTCCCCGTCGCGCACCACGTGGAGGGTGTTGCCGATCTTGTTGTCCTCGAACGCCTCCCGGGTCATCAGCTCGTCGCCCGGATCGTCCTCGACGAGGAGGACCTCGATGGGCTTGGTGGCGGCGTTCATGCGGGGTCTCCTGTGGTCGGACGCGCGTGGTCGGTCGTGTCCCGCCGGGGGCCGGGGACGGCCTCCGGCACGGGCTCGGTCTCGGGCTCGGTCTCGGGGCCCGTCGGGGATGCGGGCAGGACGAAGTGGATGCGGGTGCCGTCGGTGTGGGCGGTGTCGATCCAGATACGCCCTCCGTGATGTTCGACGATCTTCTTGCACAGCGCCAGGCCTATGCCCGTGCCGGAGTAGACGTCACGCCCGTGCAGCCGCTGGAAGATCACGAAGACCTTCTCGGTGAACTCCTCCGGGATCCCGATGCCGTTGTCGGTGACGCAGTAGTGCCAGGCGGGCTCCTCGCCGCTCGTGTCCGGCTCGGCGGTGATCCGGACGACCGGCGGGCGCTCGGGGGCCCGGAACTTCACGGCGTTGCCGAGCAGGTTCTGCCACAGCATGGTCAGCAGCATGGCGTCGCCGGTGATCGTGTGCAGGCGTTCCGGGCGCTCGATCGTGGCTCCGGCGTCCTCGACCGCCTCGCTGAGGTTGTCCAGCGCCTCGTCCAGGGTGGCGCCGAAGTCCACCGGGTCCCTGTCGTCGTTGACGCGTCCCACACGGGAGTAGGTGAGCAGGTCGTTGATCAGGACCTGCATGCGCTTGGCGCCGTCGACGGCGAAGTCGATGTACTGCTTGGCCCGGTCGTCCAGCTGGTCGCCGTACCGCTTCTCGAGCAGCTGGCAGAAGGACGCGACCTTGCGCAGCGGTTCCTGCAGATCGTGCGAGGCGACGTAGGCGAACTGTTCCAGCTCGGCGTTGGAGCGGCGCAGTTCCACGGCCTGTTCGTCCAGGTCGGCGGTGCGCTGCGCGAGCAGTTCCTCGCGCTGCCGCGAGGCCGTCAGTGCGTCCAGGACGCGCACCCGCATCGCCTCGACGGCCTTGGCGAGCTGCTGTGCCTCCGCCGGTCCCGCGGGCTCGATGCGGTGGTCGAAGTCACCGTCCGCAACCCGCTGGGCGGCTCCGCGCAGGGCGTTCAGCGGGCGTCCGACGGCGGCGTGCAGCAGGAATCCCAGCGCAGCGGCGATCGCCACGAAGGCGGCCAGCATGCCGGTGAAGAGCCAGTTGTGGGCGGAGCGGGTGCGGTGCACCTCGTCCCTGGCCGCGGTGCGTTCCGCGAGCAGGTCCCGGTTCAGCTGTCCGAACTGGGCGCGCAGTTGGTCGAAGGCGAGCTTGCTCTGCTGGAGTTCCGCGGCCACGGGCAGGGTGCCCTGCCGGGTCCGTTCCACGAGGGGCTCGGCGTGTGCCGTGCGCCAGGTCCCGGCCGTGTTCTCCACACGGGTGAGGTCGGACAGCAGCTGTGGCTCGCCGGCCAGCGCCGGCCGCAGGGCCCGGGCCGCGGACGCGGCCTCCTTCTGTCCCAGGGTGTAGGGCTCCAGCCAGCGCGGGTCCCGGCTGAGGACGAAGCCCCGCACACCGGTCTCCTGGTCGAGGAGTGCCTTCTGCAGGCGGTACGCGTCCACCCGCGCCGGCTGGATCCGGTCGACGAGGTCGTCGGACTCGGCGGCCACGCGTCCCAGCAACTGGGCTCCGACCACGGCGAAGCCGCCCACCACGAGCAGGATGGCGGCCAGCACGAGCCCGAACCAGGTGGGCACGGTCAGCCGGGCGAGAGGGATGCCCGGGAGGCGTCCGGTGTTCCGGGCGCTCGGGTCTTCCTGGCTGTTCACGTCTGTGTGTTCCATTCGAGGTGGAGGAGGGCGACGTCGTCACTGTGGCCACCGTGCTGGGCGGACAGGGCACGCGTCTCGGCGATCAGTGCGGTGACGAACTCCTCGGCACGTTGTCCGGCATGTCTGCCGGCGAGGGCGAGCAGGCCGTCCTCGCCCAGTCGTCGCCCGTCGGCGCTGATCCGCCCTTCGAAGAGCCCGTCGGTGAACAGGGCCAGCGCCCCGGCGGCCGGGAGGTCCAGATGGTCCTCGCGCCAGAGACCCATCCCGTCCGGCAGGAGGCCGAGCGCCGGCCCGGCGGCCGTCTCCACGAGCCGTACACCGGCGGGCCCACGCAGCAGCAGCGGGGGATGACCGGCGCGGACGACCCTGGCCTTCGTCAGGCCCGGGGGGAGTTCCACGGTCGTGACGGTGGCGAAGATCTCCGAGCCCGTGCGCTCGGCCACCAGGACCTTCTGCATGAGCTCGCACACGCCCGTGCCGCTCACCCCGGCCAGGGTGAAGGACCGCCAGGCCACGCGCAGGCAGACACCCAGCGCGGCTTCGTCGGGACCGTGCCCGGAGACGTCTCCGATGACGGCGTGGACCGTTCCGTCCGCGGTTTCCACGACGTCGTAGAAGTCGCCGCTGAGCAGTCCCAGGGATCTGCTCGGTTCATAGCGGGACACCACGTCCACCGTGTCGCCGTGGAGCAGGGGCGAGGGCAGCAGACCGCGCTCGAGCCGTGCGTTCTCCTGGGCGCGCATCCGGCTCGCTTCCAGGGCGACCGCGGCGTGCTCGATCTGGCGGCGCTGAACCGCGTATCTGATCGAGCGTTCCAGTACGGTCGGCTCGAAGACGCCCTTGATCAGATAGTCCTGGGCGCCGGCCGCGACGGCGGACAGACCGACGCCCTCCTCGGCGAGACCGGTCAGGACGACGACCGCGGCACCGGGCGCGACGGCCAGTACCTGGCCGACGACATCCAGGCCCTGGGCGTCCGGCAGATGGAGGTCGAGCAGGACGCACTGCGCGGGCGCGCCGTGGGCGCCGCTGAGCGCCGTCCGGGCCTCGGCCATCGAGCGGGCGCGACTCGGACGTGCGGTCAGGCCGCTGTCCCGCAGCGTCTCCTCCACCAGGAGGGCGTCGCCGTCGTCGTCCTCGACCAGCAGGATCGTCACATGGTCGGCATCGGTCCGGAGATCGGACGGCGACACCCGGGCCAGAGGCACGAGTGGAGCGGACGTTCTCGGGCCCGGAACCTCCGGATCGTGCCCACCGACAGGGCTCCTCACAGCCGACCTCCCCTGCCCCCGGCCGTGCGCGTGCCACGGGCGCAAGCAGAATACTTGCCGCCCGCCAATAATTGCAGTCGCGCTGCTCCTGGCCGTGGGCACCCTCTCGATCAGGCCAAACAATGCGGGGATCAGGTCGGTTGCGCATACGACGGGGGCGGTGGCCGTAACGGCCACCGCCCCTGTGCTCTCGTCGGGATGTGCCAAGGTCTCGCTGGGTTCGCGGCCGGTGCGGTCATCGCCGGAAGGCGTCCCGGATCTTGTGGACGGCTTCCCGCAGGTCGCCCCTCGCCCGCATGGAACGGCCGTCGGCCGTCATCCGCTCGTTGCCCACGAGCCGCCCGACGGCTTCCTTCACCGCGCCCTTCGCCTGCTCCGCGCGGGCTGACTTCTTCGCGTCGCTCACTGTGCCGGCCTCCTCGACCTCGTCGTACGAGCCGCTGGTGCGGAGACAACCGGGTACCCGGGACCACCGGGGGCAAACCGGCCGCGGGCACGGTGACGGGCCACGCCCCTCCCGCCCGCCGGGAACCTCTCACCCGCCGGGGGAACATCCGTTTACTCAGCGCACGCGCGGTAACACGCCGTAACAGAAGCGATGCGAAGAGAGAATGCGAAGAGAGAACCGGCAAGGAGGAAGTCATGGCCCTCAGCGTGCTTGCCATCCTCGGGGTGGCCGCAGCCATGGTTCTTGCGCTCGTCCTGGCCCGCCCGGCGAGGCGCAGGAACACCGGCGGCTTCCGGCGCCGCCTCGCCCGCCCGAGGCTGAAGCCCCTGAGCAACATCGAGCGGGAGCAGCTCATCTCCCAATGGACCGTGATCAAGGCCCAGTTCGTCGATGCTCCTGCCGTGGCGACGACCAGGGCGGACGAGTTGCTCGGCCGACTGGCAACCGCTCGCGGGCTCCCGTCCGATTCGTACGAGCACCGGCTCCGCGCCCTGAGCGCACTCTTTCCCGCCGAAGCGAGTGGAGCGCGGCGACTGCACGCGGCCTCCGAGCGGGCCGCGACGGGCGACGCGGACGTGGAAACCATGCGTCGGGCGATGATCGCGGGCCGCGGGGCCTTCGAAGCGCTGGTCACGGCCGGGCCGCACAACCACGGCCCCGAAGCCGCCACACACCGGACGATCGCCCTGGCCCGACGGGTTCCCCCGCAGCGTTCCGGGCCCCTCCTGCCCTGAACACGCGGGGCTGACGGCGCGTACACACCTACGCCCGCACAGCGGTGACCCGGGCCGGGCACGCCGCGCCTCGGGGCGACGGCGTACGACCCCGGGCAGAGCGCCCGCACCCCGGTCGCAGCGGACGACGGGTGAGGAGCGCGCGCTGCTGGGTAGTCGGAGTTCACGGAGAACGAGAAGGCGCGGGGGTGAACATGCTGTCAGGTGATGTGGCAGGGGAGCGGCACCCGCCTCAGCGGCCGATAGTGCCCTTGAGCGCGGCAGCCGCCCGCGACCATGTGAAACGGCTGCTGGAGGAGCACTTCCGGCGCCGGTTCCAGAGTTCCGCCCCGGTGTCGGCCCTGACCGACGCCCTGCTCGTCACCTCGGAGCTGGTGGCCAACGCGATCCGGCACGGAGGCGGCGTCCGCGGCTTCACCGCACAGGTGACGGACCGCGGACTGATCGTCGAGGTGAGGGACCGCAGCACCGACACACCCACGGTGCGCCGGCGGTCCGGCACTCAGGTGTTCCCCGTAGGCGGTTACGGCTGGCCGCTCGTCCAGCGCCTCGCCACGGAGATCGACATCGCTCCGATGAGGGACGGGAAGAGTATCCGCGTCCTGCTCCCACTCGCCCCGTCCGGCCTTTCGTGAACACGGCGTGAGGAACACGCACGCCCGGATCCGCCTCCTTCAAGGGACCGGCACGGCCACCGCGTTGAGACCGCCGCGGCCGAACTCGCCGAAGTATTGCCTGTGATGGATCCCGCACACGGCTCGTAGGGGTGCTCGCCGGCCATCGCTCGACCGTCGCAGGCCGTCGGTGGCGGACGAGTGGTGCGATCGGGCGACCTCCGGCTCGTCCCCGGCGCCGGTTCGCGGTCCGACGACACGGTCGTGGCCCGCCAGGGAACGGGCAAAGGAAACCAGACCCACGAGGCGGGTGACCTGGCCCGCGGCCGCGCGAAACGGCATGAATCGCGGGGCGAGGGCTTTTGCGAGACCCTGGGACGCAGGAGCGCGCCCGGCAGCGGCGACGAGGGACGGGCCGCGGGAGGAGGGCGCCCCGAAGCCGCGACGCATGTCCGGCGTGACACCCGCGCAGCGAGGAAGGCGGGCTGTGATGAGCGACTCAGACACGGGCGCCGCCGGGAGCCGGGGCGAGACGGCCCAGCTCTCGGCGATCAGGTTGAGCGTCAACGATCAGGTGCGGCGGCTCGAGGTGGATCCACGGACCTCGCTGCTCGACGCGCTGCGCGAGCATCTGCGCCTGAGCGGGACCAAGAAGGGGTGCGACCACGGGCAGTGCGGCGCCTGCACGGTGCTGATCAACGGCCGGCGCGTCAACTCCTGCCTCACGCTGGCCGTCATGCACGAGGACGACGAGATCGTCACGATCGAAGGCCTGGGCGACCTCGACGACCTGCACCCCTTGCAACGCGCCTTCGTCGACAGCGACGGCTTCCAGTGCGGCTACTGCACGCCCGGCCAGATCTGCTCCGCCGTCGGCATGCTCGCCGAGGTGGAGGCGGGCTGGCCCAGCCACGCCACCGCTGACGTGACCGCGCCGCAGATCGCGTTGACCGACGAGGAGATCCGCGAGCGGATGAGCGGCAACATCTGCCGGTGCGCCGCGTATCCGAACATCGTCGCGGCCATCCGCAGCACCGCGGAGGGAGACCGGGGATGAGGTCCTTCACGTACGAGCGAGCGACGGACGCGGAGGCAGCCGTCGCCGCCGTGTCCCGAACGGGCGCGAAGTTCATCAGCGGCGGCACCAATTTGCTCGACCTGATGAAGCTCGACATCGAGAAGCCCAGCCATCTGGTCGACATCAGCCGGCTTCCGCTGCGGGACATCGAAGAACTCCCGGACGGCGGACTGCGCATCGGCGCCCAGGCGGCGAACTCCGACGTGGCCGCCGACGCGCGGGTGCGCACCCGCTACCCCGTGCTGTCGGAGGCTCTGGTGGCCGGCGCCTCGGGCCAGCTGCGCAACAAGGCTTCCACCGGTGGAAACCTGCTGCAGCGCACTCGCTGCCCCTACTTCTACGACACCGCGGCGGGCTGCAACAAACGGGATCCCGGATCCGGATGCTCGGCGATCGGCGGATTCAACAGGATGCACGCGATCCTCGGTGCCAGCGAGTCCTGCATCGCCACCCACCCCTCGGACATGGCCGTCGCGATGACCGCGCTGGCGGCGGAGATCGAGCTGCTCGACGCCGATCAGTCCGCACGCCGCGTCGCCATCACGGACTTCTACCGGCTGCCGGGCGACACGCCGCACATCGAGACCGTGCTGCGGCCCGGCGAGATGATCACGGGCGTCGTCCTGCCCCCGCCCCCGCCGGGTCGCCAGAAGTACCGCAAGGTGCGCGACCGGGCGTCGTACGAGTTCGCGCTGGTCTCCGTGGCGGCCGTCGTCTCGACCGACCAGGGAACGATCGATGAGGCGCGGGTCGCGTTCGGCGGTGTCGCACACAAGCCGTGGCGGTCCGTCGAGGCGGAGGCCGCGCTGACCGGCCGTCCGGCCACGATGGCGACCTATCGCGCCGCCGCCGAGGCGGCGATGAGCGACGCGGTCGGGCAGGGGCTCAACGACTTCAAGATCGAGCTGGCCAAGCGCACGCTGTGCCGCACGCTGGCGCAAGTGGCCCGGGCGAGTTGAGGAGGCGGCATGATCGGGCAGGCTCTGAACCGCGTCGACGGCCCGTCGAAGGCCGTCGGCCGGGCCACCTACGCCTACGAACACTGGGAGGCCGGCCAGCCGCTCTACGGGTTCATCGTGGGCGCGACGATCGGCAAGGGCAGCATCGCCCGGATCGACACCGAGAACGCCGAACAGGCCCCCGGCGTGCGCATGGTGATGACCCATCTCAACGCACCGGAGCAGGGCGCTCGCGACGAGACGATTCCGTTCGAGTACTGGCGCGCCCAGCCGGAACTGACCGGCCCCGACATCCACCATTACGGCCAGCCGGTGGCCCTCGTCGTCGCCGAGACCTTCGAGCAGGCCCGGGCGGCGGCCGATCTCGTCGACGTCGAGTACACCGGCGGTCGGGGACGTTTCGACTTCGCCGAGCAGGAAGACGAGGTGTACATCCCGAAGGTGGTCAACGCCGGTCTCCCCACCGACACCGCGGTCGGCGATTTCGATGCCGGGTTCGACAGCGCGGAGGTCAGGGTCGACCAGTACTACACGACGCCCTACGAGTTCTCGCAGCCGATGGAACCGAACGCGTGTCTGGTGGAACCGCGTGACGAGGACCTGTTCGTCTACGTCAGCTGCCAGATCGTCGACGCGGCGCAGGCCTCGGTCGCCGCTACCCTGGGCATCGACCTGGAGCGGGTTCACATCGTCGCCCCCTTCGTCGGCGGGGGATTCGGCTCCAAGCTGGGCATCCATTCCGAGACGATCCTGGCGGCGCTCGCAGCTACCGTGCTGCGCGTGCCCGTCAAGGTCGCGATGACCCGGCAGCAGATCTTCCAGCTCGTCGGCATGCGTCCCACATCCAGCCAGCGGGTCCGGCTGGGCGCGGGTCAGGACGGACGGCTGGCGGCGATCGCCCACGACGTCACCATGCACACCAACCCCGACGTGGAGTACGCCGAGCAGACCGCCGCCACGACCCGCAGTCTCTACGCCGCGCCCCACCGGCTCACCAGCCACCGGCTGGCGCCGCTCGACCTGCCGCGCGGGACGGACGTCCGCGCACCGGGCGAGGCACCGGGCATGCTGGCGGTCGAGTCGGCGATGGACGAGCTGGCCCATGCGCTCGCGATGGACCCGGTCGAGCTGCGGATCCGCAACGAGCCCACCGTCGATCCCGAGCGGGCCGTTCCGTACAGCGACCGGCATCTGGTCGATTGCCTGCGTGAAGGCGCGCGCCGGTTCGGCTGGGAGCACCGCCCCGCCACCCCGGCGAGTGCCCGCGACGGGCGGTGGCTGGTCGGCTACGGCATGTCGGCCGCCATCCGCGGACACTTCCAGGGGCCGACCACGGCGCGGGTGCGCCTGGAGGCGGACGGCACCGCCGTCGTCCAGACGGACATGACCGACATCGGCACCGGTACGTACACCGTCCTGACCCAGGTCGCCGCCGACGGCCTCGGGCTCCCGCCCGAACGCGTGCGGATCGACCTCGGACGCTCCGACCTTCCCACCAGCTGGGGGTCCGGAGGCTCGTGGGGCGCCACCAACTCCTGCACCGCGACGCATCGGGCGTGCGCTGCCCTGCGAGCCAAGCTGCTGGACTCGGCCTGCGCCGACGCTCGTTCCCCGCTGCACGGTCTGGACCCGGCCGACGCCGTGTTCTCCGACGGCGACGTGAGCATCGCAGGCGCGACCGAGGAGCTGAGCGAGATCGTCGCGCGCGGCCACCCGGAAGGCGTGGAGGCGGAGGGGCAGGTCCGCTACATGGGCGACGACCCGAACTACACCGACTACTCGATCAACACCTACGGGGCCCATTTCGCCGAGGTGGGGGTCGACGCGGACACCGCCGAAGTCCGTCTGAGGCGGATGCTCGGCGTGTTCTCGGTGGGCCGCGTGTTCAACTCGAAGACGACCCGCTCGCAGCTGATCGGCGGCATGATCTGGGGGGTCGGCGCGGCCCTGGAGGAAGAGGCGGTCGTCGACTCGCGCTCCGGCGCCTTCGTCAACCGTGACTTCGCGGGGTATCTCGTGCCGGTGCACGCCGACATCCCCGACGTCGATGCCGTCGTCCTCGACAGCTACGACGACAAGGCCAACCCCCTGGGCGCGAAGGGCGTCGGTGAGGTGGGCATCTGCGGGGCCGGTGCGTCGGTCGCGAACGCGGTGTTCAACGCCACCGGCGTGCGCGTGCGCGACTTCCCCATCACCATCGAGAAGCTGCTGCCAGGACTGCCACCGATGGATGCCTGAGACCGGGGCGTGCCTGGGACCGGGGCGTGTCTGGGGACCGGGGCGTGCCTGGGGACCGGGGCGTGCCTGGGACTGGTGCCTGGGACCGGGGCGTGCCTGGGACTGGTGCCTGGGACCGGGACGTGTCGACGTGCCCGGGACGGCGGTGGGCCCCGCCGCGTCAGGCGTTCGGTGCCTGCTCAGGCACCGGTGGGTTCGGCGGCGAGTGCGTCGAGCAGGGCGGCGCGATGCAGACCGGCTATCGGGCCGAGCAGATCCGGATGACGCAGCAAGGGCGCGGCGTCGTGATCACGCCGGCTGGGCACGGTCAGTCTCCGCGCGTCCCCCGCGGCTCCGGTGCCGTGTTCCGTCGCGGACAGGGCGGACGCGGCCCGGGCAGCCAGGCGGGGGTCGGCGAGCAGGTTCGCGGCCCAGCTGACGACGGTTTCGTCCACCCAGGTGCGCCAGGAGCGGTCCGCCTCCTCCGCCCGGTGCTGGTCCGCGCCGGTGAGTGCGTCCAGCCGGCCCGAGCCTCCCGGGCCGAGCATGTTGAGCAGTTCGACGTCGAGCGTCGTGGGACAGCGCAGCACGGCGGCGACGGTGGCCGCCTGTCGTGCCTGGGCCTCGGCCAGGGCGTAGTTCATGGCACCGGCTGCTGCCGGGAAGGCGGTCAGCAGCCAGCGCGTGGCGGCGGCTATGACGTGCGAGAGATCACTGGGCATGTGAACCGTCCTTCACGCGCGCCCGGTGTCCGTCTGGGTGCGATGCGGCCGCGCTGTCGCGCATGGCTCGTCAGCGTAGGCTGCCGCCCCCGGTCCCTCACTAGGAGCTGTGTCACAGGGACCGGGTCGGGAGCGGCCACGGCCGACCGATGTCCGCGGGCCGAGGGGGTCAGGACCTGCCGCGGCCGCTGACGAAGTCACGTACGCGGTCCACCAGCCCCGCTCCCGGCGCGAGCAACTTGTTGGCCGGCGGCGTATCGGGCGCGGAGGGATGCGGTCGGGTGGGAGCCATGGCCTTGGCCCGTCGGATCTTGTCGCCGAGATCCTCCAGCGCTTCGGGCGTGCACGCCTGGCGCAACCGCGGGAACAGCTGCCCTTCCTCGTCGCGGATGTGGGCGTTCACGTGGTCCATCATCTGCTGGAGGGTGGGGTGGAACTCCACATCGTCCACCCGCATCTGCTCCAGGTGCTTCATGAGCTTCTCGGCCACGGCGTGTTCCGCGATCTCCTTGTCCGCGATCTCCGCGCCACCCTCCACATGCTCACGGACGGCCGGGTACAGGTACTGCTCCTCGGCCACCGAATGCCGCACGAGTTCGATCGTGACCTCGTCCACCAGGGGGCGCAGCTCGCTGCTCCCGGTGGTCAGCGCCTCGATCCGGGAGAACAGCTGCTCCACCTCACGGTGGTCCGCCATCAGCTCCTCGATCACATTCCCGCCGTGCCCCATGCCCTTGTCCTCCCACATCGCCCAGTAGCCGGAGGTGACCGGCGACGCCACATGCGTTCCCCGTCGCCCACCTGCTGTCCGTGGCACACGGGGCAGGCCACCCAGCTGGCGGCAGCCGGGTCATTCCTCGGCGGCGGCGATCAGGGCCGCTGTTCGCAGGTGAGGCCCACGCACTCGGTGACGACGTCACGCAGGCTGCCGGTCCGTTCCAGGATCGTGCGCTGGACCGCTGCTCCGTTGCCGTCCCTCAGCAGGCGGGCCAGTGCTTCCTGGGCGGGTTCCGTGTCCCCGTGGTCGTCCAGGGCGTCGCGCACATGGTCGAAGAGCGCACGCACCACTGTCTCCGCGGGCGCGGGGCGCATCGTCAGAGGGTGGAGCAGCCGCCCTTCGAGTCCGTAGCGGGCGGCCTGCCAGGCGGCGAGTCTCAGCAGGGGCTGACCGGGCTCCGCCAAGGGCTCTTCCGCCTGCCATCGGCGGGCCGCCGTCTCGACCAGGCCGCGGACGAGGACGGCGAGGAGCACCGTCGATCCCGCGTCCAGGCACACATCCGCGACTCTGACCTCGACCGTGGGGTACCGGTGGGAGAGCCGGGCATCGAAGTAGATCATCCCTTCGTCCCTGAGGACTCCGGTGCCGACCATGTCCCGCACCTGCCGGTGGTATCGGTCTGCCGATCCGAAGATCTCCGTGGGGCCGGCGGACGGCCATCGGCCCCAGACCTCGGTCCGGTAACTGCTGTAGTCGCTGTCCCGGCCCTGCCAGAAGGGGGAGTTGGCGCTGAGGGCGATCAGGACGGACAGCCAGGGGCGGATCCGGTCCAGGACGGCGACGCCCTCTTCGTCGGAGTCCACGGAGACGTGAACATGGCATCCGCAGGTGAGCTGCTCCTGCAGCGCGAGCCCGAAGCGCTCCGCCATCCAGTGGTACCGCGCGCCCACGGCCACGGATGCACTGACCGGGAGCGGGGACGTGGCGAGGGCCGCGACGGCCACCCCGATGTCCTTGGCATGGTGTGCCGCATCGGCTCGGCACCGCCGGATCTCGGCCGCGAGTTCCTCCGTCCGGGTGCAGGGCCGGGTGGCGAACTCCAGCTGCTGGCGCTGCAGCTCCGACTCGAACACCTGCTCCTCGTCCGGCGCCTCCCTGGAAGCCACGGCCAGCACAGCCGCCGACACGGCTCGGGGCTCACCCGTTTCCGCATCCACCAGGAGGAGTTCCTCCTCCACTCCCACGCTCCGCACGGCTCGCGCCCCCTTTGCCGGTGCGCCCGGTCAGGAGGACCCGGAGCCGAGTGCGTCCAGGGCCTCTCCCAATGAGGTGACGGTACGGACCGAGGTGTGCGGGCCCCCGAGGTAGCCGCCCAGTGTGACGACCCAGGTGCTGCCGCGCCGGCCGCAGCTGAGAACGCCGAGCGGGGAGGGGCCCGCGGACGAGGGTCGGCCGTCACCTTCATGCATCCTCAACGTCTAGCAGGCTCATCGGTCCGCTTCCAGGGGGCCTGGGCCACGCGGTCCGTCCCGCGGGTGTCGTGAGGGGTACGACGACCCGCGGAAACCCTGTCGGAGAGCCGGTTGCTCCGCCACCGGACCGAATAAGCCGTTGGGGTCACCCCGGTGGGATCCGCCGTTTCGATCGGCCGCTCGCACGGGCGTTGTCCTACCTCCGTGCGAGACTCGAAGAGTGATTATCGAACGTGTGTATGTTGCCTCGTCCGATGAAGGGGAATGGCCCTGGACCGTGCCCTGCGTGCGCGGGCTCGTGGCGGACGGCCTGCGCCTGAGCGCGCCGGTGACCTTTCTGGTGGGGGAGAACGGCTCGGGCAAGTCGACCCTGGTCGAGGCCCTCGCCGAAGGCTTCGGCCTGGACTCCTGGGGCGGCTCGCACGACTGGCGCTATGCCAGTCACCGCCCCAAATCGGTGCTCGGTGAGCGCATCCGCTTCGACGCGGCGCCGCGCGGGCGGCGCATGCTCGGCAACTGGTCCGCCCGCAAGGGCTTCTTCCTGCGCGCGGAGACGGCACTGGACGCGCTGGACCGGGAGGGGTTCGCCCCGGATTCCGTCAGCCACGGCGAGGGCTTCCTCGCGGCGTTCCGGGGGAAGTTCCTCCAGCCCGGCCTGTACGTGATGGACGAGCCGGAAGCGGCGCTGTCGTTCGCATCCTGTCTGGAGCTGCTCGGCCATATCGACCAGTTGGTGAAGAGCGGCGGCCAGGTCATCTGCGCCACGCACTCTCCGCTGCTGACGGCGCTGCCCGGTGCGGACATCATCGAGGTCGGCGACCACGGTATGCGCCGGGTGGCCTGGGGCGAGCTCGCCCTGGTCGACCACTGGCGCCGCTACCTCGCCGAACCGCAGTCCTACCTGCGGCACGTCCTGGGGTGACAGCAGCCGGCGGCCGTGGCCCGTCCTGACCCGCCCTGCCTCGGCCTGACCCGTCCCGTGTCGGGGAGGACGTCAACCCGCCCGGACAGAGCCAGGTGTACGGAGCGCGAGGAAAGCCACGTCGTCGTCGTTGTCGTCCGGGCGCGCCTGCGTCAGCAGGGAGTCGCTGAAGGAGTCCAGCGGACGACGGGCCAGGGAGGCGGCGTGCCTGCGGAGCTGGTTCATGCCCTCGTCGAGGGGGTGGCGGCGTGATTCGACGAGACCGTCGGTGTACAGCACGAGGGTGGACCGGGGCGGCAGGGTGAGGACCGCGTCGGTACGGGGAGTCGTGCAGCCCGTGCCGAGCAGCAGTCCGTGCCCCTCCGTCAGGAAACGCGTCCTGCCGTCGTGGGTGACCAGCAGCGGCGGCGGGTGGCCCGCGTTGGTCCAGTGCAGCTGCCAGAGCCCGTCGTCGCACATGGTGAGCCGGGCCAGGACCATCGTGGCCATGGGCACTTGGAGGATGCGCATGACGGCCTGGTCGAGGAGCGTGACCGCGGCGCAGGGCGAGTCGGGCTGCGTCCAGGCGAAAGCACGCAGCATGTTGCGGATCTGAGCCATGCCGCCTGCGGCGTCGAGGTCATGACCGACGACGTCACCGATCGCCAGCGCGGTCGTCCCGTCGATCAGGGAGAAGGCGTCGTACCAGTCGCCACCCACCTGGGAGGCGTGCGGAGCGGGCACGTACCGAGCCGTCATCTCCAGCCCCGGCACGGCGGGCATCTGGGGCAGCAGGTGCCGTTGCATGGTCTCGGCGACCTTGCGCTGCCGCTGGTACAGGCGCGCGTTGTCCAACGCCAGGCCCGCCCGCCGGGTGATGTCCTCCAGGAGCGGCAGATCAGCGGCGGTGAAGGCCTCGGGACGGTCCGAGCGCCCCAGCGTCAGTGCGCCCAGCACTTCCCGCAGGCCGCGGATCGGGGCGATGACGGCCGAATGCATGCCGGTCTCCGTGAAGAGCCGCTGCTGCTCGACCGCGATGCCGGAATCCGGTGGCCCGTGATAAGTGGACGCGCTGGCAACGGTCGAGGCGGCGCCGCGCAAGGCCCGTGACAAGGGCATCGGCGATTCCTGAGGCACCGGAGGCATCGGACCCTGCAGATCCACGCGCTCGACGAGGACGCCGTCCTGCTGCTGAACGACGAGGGCACGCCGTACCTCGTCGACCTCGGTGATCAGGTCGACGATCGCCCAGTCCGCGATCCGGGGCACGGTCAGTGCGGCCAGGCGGAGCAAGGCCTCGTCCACGTCCAGGGTCGAGGTGAGCCGTGTGGTGGTCTCGGCGAGCAGGGCGAGACGGTCGAGTTCGGTCAGCCTGGTGGTCCCGGCCTCGACCTCGCGGGATTCCGGAGGCCCCTGCGGCTGGTACAGCAGCACGAGGGCGCCCAAGGATTCGGTGCCGAGGGAGTAGGGCGTGATGAGCCAGGACAGGCCGAGCAACGTGCCGTCCGCGCGGGCGAACCAGTCCAGGTCACTGTGTCCCGTGCTGTACGTGAGGAGAGCCTCCCTCAGTCCGCAGCGGCTGCGGGGCAAGGGGTGCCCGTGACTGTCACGGTGCAGCAGATCATGGGCATCCTGCCCCACGAGCTCTTCGGCGGACCTTCGGAACAGGCTCCGGAACCGCTCGTTGACCGCGACGATGACCCCCTCGTCGTCCACCAGGAGGGCGGCCGCCATGACCGCTTCCAACTCCTCGCCCAGCAGTTCCCCCGGCGCGGTCCCGCACACGCGCAGGGGGTCCGCTCCATGACCGGGCGCGGTGACGTCCATGCCCCTCCTCGTGATGACCCCGACCTGAAGGCTGTACCTCAAGAACACCATGCGGGCACGAATCCGCCCCGTCTACGACCGATACATCGTCCCATCTTGATCCGGAGGTGCCGGCCCCGCGGCGCCGAGCTGCCCGGCCCGGCGGGACGCCGGCGCCACGGCAGGCGGCGTCACGACCGCCGGCGCCACGACCGCCGGCACCCGCGGGTCCGCTCCGCGCCTAGTGGGAACGCCTGCGGCGTATGACCATCATCAGCAGCGCGAACGTGGCGGCGGCCGTGCCGGCGACCAGCGGCAGCCGATTCCTTCGGGCCGTTTCAGCCGCTTGCCGGGCCGAAGCCTGCACCACCCCGGGCGTGGTGTCGCGGAGCTTCTCGCCCGCCGTCGCCGCGGTGGCGGCGATCTGTTCCTTTGCGACGCCCGCCTTCTCCCCGAGCTGGTCCTTCATTCCGGTCGCCGCCTGCATGGCGCGGGTCTTCACGTCCGTCTTCGTCATCAGAGCCTCCACGGTCCTTCCGAGTTCCTCGCGGGTGTGCCGGGCCTGTGCGCGCAGTTCTTCCGGGGTCGGCTTGTCCGGATCCGCGTCCGGCGGCCCCGGAACTGTCGCCGCGCGACGGCCCTTTGAGGGGGTGGTGCTCATCGGTGTCTCCTTTCCTCGATCTCTCGTACATCCGTTCTGGCGCCGCGCGCGGCATCCCCGCAGAACGGGCGGTGCCGCCTCCAGGACGTTCTTCCTGCCCGCGTGCGCGGCACTCGCGGTCAGTCCCCGCGGGGCAGCAGGGGACCCAGCGGCCCGAGGTCGATGTTCAGGTCCTCGGGTCTGAGGCCGAACGTGTCCCGGAGCTGTCCCATCCGGTCTTCGAGCAGCGTCAGCGTGATGCCGATGCGTTCCTCCTGCTCGGGGGTGAGCTCCCCGGTCTCCACCCGGCGCAGCGCCTGACGTTCCATGAGCTGCCGCAAGAGCTCGACGACGGTGAGCACCAACTGGGCGAGATCCCGTTCGACGCTGTCGGCGTCGAGGTCCATGCGTCGTGCGGTCACGTCGTCACCTGCCCCGGCGCCGGGGACGGCTCGGCGGTCTCGGCGGTCTCGGCGAAGCCGAAGCACTCGGAGGAGGACGCGGAGGACGCCGAGGAGTCGGAGGACTCGGAGGCCCCGAAGGATGCGAACGGGGAGGCCACCGCCGGTCCCACCGAGCAGATCAGCGCGTTGAGGTCGACGCGCACGAGGTCGACGTCCGCGATACGCAGGGTCACATCCCCCTTGATCACCACACCACCGGCCAGCAGCCGGTCGAGGAGGTCAACCAGGGCGAGCCGGCGCTCCGCGAGAGCGGGGGAGAGAGGCTGCGCCCTTGTCTCCGGTCCTGTGCCGTGGTGCCTTGTCCCCGGCCTGTTTCCCGTCGGGGCCGTCATGTCGCCTCGCTCCGCCCGGCCGCAGGGGCGGCCGTCGTGACCGCGAAGGAGTACGGCGCCCATGGTCCCGTCAGCTCCACGCGCACCCCGGGACCGGGAGGCGTCAGCCGCTGCACGTCCGCGACGAACGCCTCGCAGAACTCGCGCGGTACGAGATAGGCGGCGTTGAGCACGTTGCCGCGGGTCACGCCCGGGAGACGGGGGTCCTGGGGCCGATGCAGACAGTCGGCCTCCGCACGCCGGCACAGCTCCGCGTGGATCCGGCGCGACACGGCGTCGGCCCGGGCCCAGGAACTGTCCGCGGTGTCGCGCTGCCGCAGCCGCTGCCGGAGGTAGTCCCGACCCGTCGTCGGCCGATCGCCGCGGGGCACCTCCGCACGCGTGTCAGGCGTCTCGGCCGTGTCCTCGGCGTAGACCTTGACCCCCCATTCGACCCGCCCGTCGAGCCGCTCCAGGGCCCGGCCGAACTGCTCGCGGCCCGAGTCGAGGAGCCGCTTGACGCCACTGTCGTCCTCGCACACGGTCACCAGGCGGAGCGGCAGAGGTGTGGTGCGTGTGGTCAGGGACCCGACCACGGCCTCGTGTCCGCGCGCGGTGGCGGCGAGCCAGTCGAGGTCCTCCAGCCGGTCGCGCAGCGGCGCCTCCGCGAAGTCCGCCGCGGGTACGTCGCTCACCACGGCGACCAGGCCGTCATGGGCGAGCAGCCGGGGAGGCGCGCCCGCCACGCCCCGCACCGCTTCGGGCAGGACCCCGTCGAAGGGACGGGTCACGGCGTACACGTAGCGCAGTTCAGTCATGCTGAATCCGCCTCCAGGGCAGCGACGCGCTGCCGCAACCGCTCGTTCTCCTCGGCGAGTTCACGCCGACGCGCCCCGGACGAGAGGGAGGGGTCGTCCTCCCACCAGTCGATGCCCATCTCCTTCGCGCGTTCGACGGAGGCGACGACGAGGCGGAGCTTGATGGTGAGGAGTTCGATGTCGAGAAGATTGATCCGGATGTCCCCGGCGATGACGATGCCCTTGTCGAGGACGCGTTCCAGGATGTCGGCGAGGTTGGCTCCCGAGTCCGGGGGACCGTAGGGACCGGGGAGCCGGCTCGGCGTCGTCATCGACGGCTCCGGGCCCCGGCCGTGGCGGGGACGGGCTCTTCGTCGTCGTACGCGCCCTCGTGCTCCGCCTCGTACGCGTCCTCGCCGTCGGCCTCGTCGAAGGCCTCGTCCTCCCCTTCCTCCTCCGGCTCGTCCTCGGCGGCGCCGTCGTCTTCGGCGTACGCGCCTTCGGGCTCCCCGGACTCGTCCTCGTAGCCGTCCTCGGCCACCTCTTCGTCCTCGTCGTCGTAGGCGTACGGCTCCTCGTCGCCGGTGTCCTCGTTCTCGTCCGCTGCCGGCTCGTCCTCGGTGCCGCCGGTCTCGTCCGCCGGCTCGTCGTCGGCGAGACCCTCCTCGTGGGTGGTCACGACCTCGCCGTCGCGGATCTCGCCGCGCCAGCCGTCCTCGGCCTCACCGCGCATCGAGATGTGGCGCGCGAAGTTCTTCAGGTCGAGGCGGGCCCGCCGTCCCTGGGCACGCCAGATGTTGCCGGTCTTCTCGAACAGCCCCTTGGGGTAGTACTCGATGACCAGCAGCACCCGCGTGAGGCTCTCGCCGAGCTCGTGGAAGGTGACGACACCCTTGGTGGTGCCCTTGGCGCCCTCCGAGCTCCAGGCGATGCGCGTGTCGGGGATCTGCTCGGTGGTGTGCGCCTTCCAGCTGCGACTGGACCAGAAGACCTTGAGGTTCCAGTCGGAGGTCGTGTCGTCCGCGGCCCCCGCGCTCCTGACGCCCTTGGCGAACGTGGAGAAGTCCTGGTAGCGGGTCCACTGGTCGTAGGCCTCGCGCACCGGAACACCGACGTCGACGGACTCCATGATGACGGTGGGCTTCCGCCCGCCTCCGCCCTTCTTGCCCCGCTTGCCGGAACCTCCGATGCCCTTCACGGCCTCCTTGACGTTGTCCTTGAGCCGCGAGGCGCCCATCTCCACCGCCGCACGCACGGGGCCCTTGCCCTCGGCGAGCTTGCGGCCGCCGTCGAGGGCGAGCCGGGCGAAACCAGGGCTGCGGCCCTCGGCGATGTCGGTGAGCTTGACCGTGCTCTCGCCGAGCTTGCGGCCGAGGCCGGCGAGTACGCGTTCGGTCTGCGCGAGCGCATAGCCCTGCAGTTCGGTCTTGAGCCGGTCGACCGCCTCGTGGTCGAGGGTGCCGAGCACGCCGTTCGCCTTCTTCGTGTCAGGCATCGGAGCGGCCTCCCCTCGTGCTGCTCGTGCGCGCTGTCGTCTTGCGTGCCGCCGTCTTGCGCGCCGCGGTCCTCTTTCCGTTGGCGCTGCTTCCCGAGGACGTACGCTGCGGCGCCGCCTTCTTCGCGGCCGCCCGTCCGGTGGACTTTCCGGAAGCCTTCTTCGGGGCGGAGCTCTTGACTGCCGGCTTCTTCGTGTTCCGGTCCCCGGACGCCTGCTCCGGTACGGAACTCCGTGTCTTCTCCTGCACGTCGTCGACCGCGCCGGTCACTCCCGCCACGCGGTCCTGGACGCCGAGGGTGCGTTCGTGCAGCCGGTCGGCGAGCCCGCCGATCTGCCGGTTGACGATCGCGCCGGTCGCGGCCTTGCCCACCCCGCGCAGGTCTTCGCGCAGCTGGTCGCCGATCTCCTTGAACTGCGGGTTGTTCTGCAGTTGCCCGGTGACCGCGTCGAGCAGGGCGCGGGGGTTCAGCTGCAGGCGTTTGCCCGCGACCATCGTGCCGACGGCGAAGGCCAGTTTCGCCTTCTTCGTCCGTCCCAGCAGATAGCCCGCTCCCACCGCGAGTCCGATTGTCAGCCTGTTGTTCATGGTGTCGGTGTACCTCTTTCAAGTCGGTCGAGGAGCTCGTCCTCGAGGCGGTCGAACTCGGCCTCGTCGATCTCGCCGGCCTCCAGCCGCCGCTGCAGCAGGGCGAGTTCACGCGCGATGGTCGACGGGTCGTAGTACTGCCTCTCCGCTTCGGCGGCGACCTGCCGGAGCACCCAGAAGGTCCCGCGTACTGGAGCCGCAGGCAGCAGGAGCAGCTCACCCAGCAGACCCATGGGACGTCACTCCACGAAGCTGTAGGGGGGAAGGGGGCCGTTGATCTGCAACGACAGCTGCGGGTTGGCCTTGGCGAGCGCGTTCACGGACGCGATGAACGACTCCGCGTCCTCCCGCGGCACCAGGCACGAGATGCTGGCGAGCCAGCCGCCGGACTCGGGTCCGACACTGACCGCCTCCGCGACCCGCACGAGTTCCTGGTGCAGCTGGTCGGCGTCGATCAGCTCCTGCTGCTGCACCACGGCCACGATGCGCTCGCCCAGTTGGAGCTTCTGCTCGTGCGTGCCGCCGCCTGCAGCCCGGTTGGCCTCGCTCAACGCGCGGAGCTCGGGCTGGTCGGACAGGACGCGGTGGAGCAGCGCATCCTCGTCGTGGGTGGCCTTCACGTTGTACTCGACCTTCCCGTCGAGTGCGGCGAGGCGCTCCTGGAAGTGCTCCGCGCGTTCGGCGAGCACGGCCTTCACCGCCGCGTCGTCGGGCGAGATTCCCCCGAAGCGCATCGGCAGCACCGCACCCGTCGCGGACGCCTCCGAGAGCACACGCTGGTGGGCGAGGAGGTCGCGCCGCTTGGGCCGCAGCGCGTCGGGCGCGTCGCTGACGATGGCGAGGAGTTCGCCTTCGGCCAACGTCCGTACAGGCAGCGGGGGTTCTCCCACGCCGACCAGTTCCGCCGTGGGCCCGGGGTGGGTGCGGTGGACGATGCCGTAGACGTACGTGCTCATTCCTGCTCCTCCTTCCTGCGTGACGTGCTGGTGCGTCGCGTGCGCGGCTTGGGCTCCGGCCTGCCCTCGTCGCGGGCCTTCTCGAACGCGTCGGAGATGGTCTCGGCGGCGCCGGAGAGTGCGCCCTTGGACTTGCCGCGCGCGCCGGACTCGGTGATCTCCCCGACGATCTCGGGCAGCCCGGGGCTGGCGTTCGGGCCCGACTCCAGATCGAGCCGGTTGCACGCCTCGGCGAACCGCAGATAGGTGTCGACGCTCGCGACGACGACCCGTATGTCGATCTTCAGGATCTCGATGCCGACGAGTGAGACGCGTACGAACGCGTCGATCACGAGTCCCCGGTCGAGAACGAGTTCAAGGACGTCGTACAGTCCGCTGGTGCCGCCGCCGCTGCGGCTCTGTTGTGCCGGAACCACGGTCATGGTCCGGAACCTCCCACTTCTGTTCGTGATGGTTCGTTGCAGGACATGCGGACGGCCACCCGGTCCCTCAGGAGGGATCCGCCCTTCCGCGCTCGTACCGCCTGACGCGGTGGTACGAGGCGAGTTCACCGTCGGTGGTGAGGGTGACCTCGTAGGTGGCGAGAAGACTGGTGGTGTCGGGAATCCGGGCGAGTTCCACGGTCTCGACAGCCAATTGCCAGCCTTCGTCGGTCCGCGCGAACGAGGAGACCGATTCCACGTGCATTCCCGTGAGTTCGGTGAGCTGGGACCTGGCCGCCCGCATCACTTCCGATGCGGTCGGCTCCCGGTCCGCCCCGGCCTCACTGTTGTTTCTGGATGAGTTCGTCATTGCCGCCTCGTCTTTCCTCGGGTTACCGGGCTCGGCGGGAGAAAACCTGACCCCCCGTCAATGCGGTGGATCAGTGGCCGATATCCGGAGCGCGCGGGGGCAACGGAGGGGCCTCCGGCGGAATGGCCGCTGTCGGCGAACTCCGCTTTGTGGCAGCCGACTTCAGCACATACGCCACACCGGCCAGCACGACCCC
Source organism: Streptomyces sp. NPDC091376 (assembly GCF_044757085.1). NCBI lineage: Bacteria > Bacillati > Actinomycetota > Actinomycetes > Kitasatosporales > Streptomycetaceae > Streptomyces > Streptomyces sp. NPDC091376. Next base: position 282,907 of record NZ_JBIVUF010000005.1, read on the forward strand.
CACGAGCAGCGCCGCGACCCATGCGGGCATCACCGCGTGGAGCAGCAGCACCAGGCAGGCGGCCACCGCGGCACCCGCGTAAAGGCCCACGGCACCCGAGGCCGTGTAGAAAGCCGCCGTTCGCCGTTGTTTTCTCGTCTGTGCGCGCAGCTCGTCCGCAATCGCGTCCCGGACGACCTGAGCGACCTGTTCCGACAGGTTGGTGTCCATGGGCGCTCGCGTACCCCGGGTTCTCTCGGACACGCGTACGACACAGGAAACGACGGCTGTCCGCCGATGTCACCACCCCGGGCCGGCGGGAAAGCGTGCCTGTTCAACGGACCTGTGACGGCCCGGAATGCGAGAGGGGGAAGAATGCCGCCGTCGAGAAAGCGCGTAGCGTGATCGGCGCTAGGGATTTCGGCCATCGCCGGGCGGCGGAACTGATCGTCGACCGATGCGGCGATCGGCGTCTTGCGTGCCCCGGCCCTGCCAGCCACCCGTTGTGACCGCCTCGACGCCGGGCGCCGCACGACCTCGTCGATGCGCGACCAGGACACGGCCGCCGGCTCACGGACCGTGTGCAGCTCGGACGCATAGCCTTGTCGTTGGTGGGTGCATCTGCTTGACTCCGCCCGCTGAGGACCGATTCGCCGGGAGGACGCCATGGAGATCTCGCGCAGACGCCTGTTGTCCGCTCTGTCGGCGGCCGGTCTTCTGAGCGTGGTTCCCTCGCGGTCGGCGACGGCGGACGAGGTCGCCGCCGGCAGCGCACGGCTCCTGGCGAACACCGTGGCCGTCTTCGCCGGGACCGCCGAGACCAACGCCCGGCCCGAGACGGCGCCCAAGCTGGCGGCCGTCGTCAGAGCGGCGCGTACGAATCTGCAGTTGATGGACGCCGCGGGTGAGGACGAGCTGTTCGCGGGGCTCGTGCTCGGTACCAACGAGGCCAACCTCAACACCGCCTTCCGGCGCCTGTACGACATCGCGCTGGCCACGCGCACGCCGCGTGGCGCGGCCCCGGACCTGTACGGGAACACCGCCGTGCAGCGCCGGGTGATCGACGGTCTCCTCCACCTCCACGAGAGCTACTACGGCGACCAGCCGAAGGGCTACTACGGCAACTGGTTCCACTGGGAGATCGGGATCTCCCAGCACGTCAGCAGGCTGCTCGCGCTCCTCTCCGACGAGGTGAACGTCTACCGCCCGGACCTCGTGCGCACCTACGTCGCATCGATGGACGCCTATCTCCGCAACGGCGTCGACGGGGACGTGAACCTCGACTCCCGCTTCCACACGGGCGCCAACCTCGCCGACATCACCACCAACCGGATGGTGCAGGGCGCGCTCCTCGGCGACGACGCGCGCATCCGCAAAGCCCTCACCGATCAGCTGACGGTCTTCGCCACTGTCGACCCGTACCACCTCAACCATGGTGTCACCGACGGCTGCTACGCCGACGGATCCTTCATCCAGCACGCCTCCGTCGCGTACACCGGTTCGTACGGAAAGGGCCTGCTCACCCGTGTCGTCCAGACCCTGAAGATGCTCGACGGCACCGGCTTCGTGCACGGCGGGGACCTGGTTCCCACCGTCCAGGGCTGGGTCAGGAACAGCTTCGCGCCGCTGATCTTCGAAGGCTGGATGATGGAGATCGTCAAGGGGAGGGCGGTGTCACGGACGGAGACGGGCTACAGCGACGTCGCGGCGGTCGTCGAGGCCGTCGTCGACCTCTCCTCCCTCGCGAGCGGCGCCGATGCCGCCGCCCTGAAGAGCTACGTCAAACACATCCGGTCCACCTCGCACACCGCCCTCGACCCGGCCGGCTTCGTCTCCCCGGCTGCCATCGTGCGCTACGCGGACATCGTCGCCGACACCACCGTCGTGCCCGCGGACCTCAACACCCCCTCGCGCAGCGTGGCCTTCAACGCCATGGACAGGACCGTGCACCGCAGGCCGGGATTCGCCTTCGCCCTCGCACGCAGTTCCGGCCGCATCAGCAAGTACGAGTACATGAACGGCGAGAACCTCATGCCGTGGTTCCAGGGCGACGGGGCGCACTACCTGTACCTCTCCGGCCAGGACCAGGCCCAGGCGTACGGAGTCGACTACTACACCACGGTTTCGCCCTACGGCCTGGCCGGCGTCACCGCGCCGGTGGAGCAACGGCGCACGATCCCCGAGCTGTACGGGAAGCCGTACTACGACAACCCCGGCCACCCGCTGAACTTCACCTCGTCGTCCGAATCGCAGAACACCTACGTCTACTTCCCGCGCGGCACCAACGGGCATTCCGGCGGCGCCGTCCTCGGGGCGTACGGCGCGGCCGCGATGGTGCAGTCCGACGACGTCGCCTTCCGCGACAAGGGCGCGGGTCTGCTCCCGGTCGACTTCGCGGCCTACCGCAATGCCACGGTCACGAAGTCGTGGTTCCTCCTCGACGAGGAGATCGTGGTGCTCGCCGCCGGGGTCGGCGACCGTGACGGGCGAACTGTGACCACGACGCTCGACGCCCGCACCGCCGCGCCCGGCGACCAGGTCCACCTCAGCGGGACGGCCCGCGACGGCAGGCCCTGGACCGGCGCGGGCACCGGTGATCTGCAGTGGCTGCGCTACGCCAACGCGACCCGGGGGACGGCCGTCGGCTATGTCTTCCTCGACACCCCCCAGGTGAGGGTCGCCCTGGACACGGTCACCCGCAGCCGCCGCATCGTCCGCACATCGAACCCCGACACCGCCGTGACCCGCAGCGTCTTCAGCGTGACGGTCGATCAACCGCCCGGAGCCGAACCCCTCAGTTTCGCCTACGCGTTGGTGCCGAACGCGAGCGAGGCCCGGCTCCGCTCCTGTCCGGCGGGACAGCTGAAGGTGCTGGCGAACACCCCGCACCTGCAGGCCGTCACCCACACCGGCCTCGCCCTGACGGCCGCCAACACCTTCACGCCCGGCCGCCACGAGGCCGGCGGGATGCGCATCGACGGTCCCGCCTCGGTGATCGTCCAACACCGCCGACGCGACCTGACCACCGTCGCCGTGTCCGACCCGACCATGGAACGGGACACCGTCACCGTCCTGCTCCGCGGTCGGCCCCTGCGCGAGTCGACGTCGGACGGCGGCGTTCGCGTCAGCCCCGTCCACGGCGGCACCCTCCTGGAGTTCGACACGCGGCACGTGTACGGCCAGAGCCTGACGGCCACCCTGCGCCCATAGACCGGGGTTCCTTGGAGCGGGCTCCGTTGAACCGGGGTTCCTTGGACCGGGCGCAAGCGCTACCCGGACGGGGACGGCTCGGCGGTCGGCCTCAGGTTGGCTTGCGCCACACGGAGATGTGCTTCGCGGAGTCCTGGGTGAACGGCGCCCCGTCCCAGTCGGCGACGCGACGTTCCAGCTCGAGCCCAGCGATCCGCGCCATCAGGTCGAGCTCCGCCGGCCAGGCGTACCGATGCCGGGAGCTGCCTCGGCGGAAGCGGCCGTCGTCGCCGTCGCGGGTGAAGTGGTGCGAGACGAGAATCTGCTCGACCAGGTCGAAGGTGTCGAAGCCGAGATGCTGCTCGGAGACGTCGAACGGCACCGCGACCTGGCCGGGCGGCAGGAACCGCAGCGGCGGCACGCCCAGCTCGATGACGAATCGGCCGCCGGGTCGCAGATGACGTGCGGCGTTGCGGAAGCACTCGACCTGCTCGTCCTGCGTGAGCAGGTTCGTGATGGTGTTGTAGACGAGGTAGACCAGGGTGAACTCGCCGGGGGCGACGCTGGTGGCCATGTCCCCGATGACGACCGGGAGCATGTCCTCGTCGATCTTGCGCCGCAGGACCGCTGCCATGTGCTCGGACAGTTCGATGCCCACCACCGGCACGCCGCTTTCCCGGAGCGGGACGCCCACCCGTCCGGTTCCGATGGCGAACTCCAGGGCCCGGCCGTCTCCGGCGAGCTCGGCCAGGAAGGCGAGAGTCGGTCCCAGAACGGCGGCCGAGGACATCTCGGTCTCTTCGGCGTCGTAGCGGTCGGCGGTCGCACGCGTCCACAGCTCACTGCTCGTCACGGGCGGACACTCTGCCGGGTGCCAGGGGCGCTGTCGACGCATTTACCTTCGACCGGCTCCGATCACGGGTTCGGGCGGGGCGGTACAGAGCTTGCAGGGCGGGACTTCACCGAGCGGACACCTTGCGACGCCTGCCCTCTGGGTGCGCGTCACCGTGAGCGGTTAACGTGCCCGACCGTCACCCGCCCTCATCCGCCGTCAGGAGCCATCCATGCGCCCCGCCCCGCTCACCGCCGTCCTCGCGTTGGTGGCGTCGCTCACCGTGCCACTCACCGCCGCGCCGTCTGCCTCGGCCCAGGACCACGCCCAAGCCCAGGACCACGCCCACAAGTCGGTCGGCCTGCGTGTCGCCTCGTACAACATCCACTACGGCGCCGACAGCGCAGGCGCTTTTGACCCCGCGCGCACCGCAGACGCCATCCGGGCCATGGACGCCGACATCGTGGGCCTGCAGGAGGTCGACGTCCGCTGGAGCGCCCGCTCCGAGTTCCGTGACGTGGCGACGGAGCTGGCGGACAACCTCAACATGCACGTCTCCTTCGCTCCCATCTACACGACGGCCGAGGGCGGCGGGTTCGGCGTCGCGATCCTGTCCCGCTTTCCGGTGCGCAGCGTCGAGAACCACGACCTGACGCGGCTGTCCACGCAGGAGCCCAACCCCGTGCCGAAGCCGATGCCGGGCTTCCTCGAAGTGGTGGTCAAGGTGAAGGGAACGCCGGTGCACGTCTACACGACGCATCTCGACTACCGCAGCGACCCCTCGGTGCGTGCGGCGCAGGTACGCGAGACCGTGGACATCATGGCGGACGACTGCTCGCCGCAGGGCAAGTGCCCGGCCCAGATCCTGACGGGCGACTTCAACGCGGGCCCCGACGCCGAAGAGCTGTCGCCCCTGTGGTCGGGCCTCACGGACGCGTGGACGTCGTCGACCCCCGGCTTCACGTACCCGGCGGTGACACCCGAGAAGCGCATCGACTTCGTGACCGTGTCCGACGCCTTCACCGTCCGCAACAGCACCGTCCCGGACACCCTGGCCTCGGACCACCGCCCGGTGCTGGCGGACGTGACGCTGCGCCGCCGCCACTAGGCTGCGCCGCCACAACGGGAGGGTGTGACCGGTACGGCCGGTGGCCTGGTCACCGTCAGGTGTGTCCACCCGCCGGCCGTCACCGTCTCCGGGCGGCCATCGGAGCCCGATGCGGCCGGCCCTCTCACCCTTCGCTCGGCCGTTGAAGCCTCTTGAGGAGACCTCCGCCGGCAGTTGGCACGTCGTGGTCGCGGGCGTTTTCTCCCGACCCGGTCAGTCCGGGACCGTGCAGTCCAGGATCCGCCCGTCCACCGTCCCCACGACCAGCCGCTGTTGCTCCGCCCGGTACGCGGCGGACACCGGCGTGACCGGGTGGCCGTGTGCGCGCAGGGTGTGCCGGGCTCGCACCTCGCCCGTCGCCGTGTCCAGGATCTCCACCTCGCCGGTGAGATACACGACGTACACCCTCCGCTCGTCGCCGTCGAGATCGGCGAGCGGCTTGTCGGTGACGTACACCCAGCGTGCCTCTCCGTCCGGCAGCCGGCGGCTCACGACGTACGTGCCCTCGCGGGTATCCGCATAGGTGGCGCCCCGTTCGTACGACCGGCCCGCGTGGACGAGGGAGTGTGTCAGCTCGACGGCGGGGCCGTACCAGGGCTGGAGCGCGGACGCCGGGTCCCAGCGCAAGGGGAAGAGGGCGCGCACGGTGGCGGGGCCGTGGGCGCCTGGAGGGTCGATCGCGTGGATCCATGGCGCGTCGTCGTCCGGGCCGGGGCCGTCCACGTACAGCAGACGGGCGCTGTGTCTGACGCGCAGCGCCGGGGAGTTGGAGCGGCTGGGGGCGAGGTCGACGCGTGCCACCTCCTGGTGCGTGGGGGCGAGCAGCAGCGCGGCGTGTGCGTCGCGCCCTTGCGGGCGCAGGGCGAGCCAGCCTTCGGCCGCGGCGCTCAGTGCGGGGACCGACGGCACGTCCACGCTGTCCACCGCACCGCCGTCGGCCGTCGTTATCCGCCGGACAGTGGTCGCGCGGTCAACCAGGCGACCCGTCACCTCGTCGCGCCGGTAGCCCCGGTAGGTCACCCACGCCGACTCGTCGTCAGGGGCCGCCTCGACCTGGACGCTCCCCTCCCCGTCCGCAGGAAGGGCCCACCTCAGCGCGCCCGACGGATCCCAGCATTCGAGGTCCGTGTGCCGGCCGGTGGCGAGCAACCGGCCGTCGGCCAGCACCGCCAGGTCCCGCACCTCCGCCCGCCGCCGCCACCCGCCGTCCGTCAGCCGCGCGAGGGTGTCCTCCACACGCGGGTCGTAAAGGAGCCCGCTCTCGACCATCGGATGGCGTGTGTCGTCGGGGTCGACCAGACCGGCCGGAGCGGACAGCCAGTCGTCGACCGCGACGGCCAGCTCGTAGCCCTTGCGGAAGCCGCCGTCCTTGTCCTCGGGGGAGAGCAGCATCGCGAGCCTGCCGTCCTCCAGCCAGCGCAGGTGGCGCACTTGGCGGGTCTTGCTCAGCAGGTTCGTCACGCGCCCGGTCTCCAGGTGCAGCAGGAGCAGCTGTCCCTGAAAGTCCCACGAGCCGTCGTAACGGCCGGTGCCGACGGCGACGAGTGGCAGCTCGGGGTGAGGCTCGATGGCACATACGGAGTAGCGGGAGGCGACGATGTGGCGCGGACGGAGGGTGCCGGCCTCGTACACACCGATCCGGTGGCCCAGCCAGTGGCCCGTACCGCGCCACATGACGTGCCCGAGGTCACCGGCCGCGATGACACAGCCGTGACGCTCGTCGGTCACCGCCCACTCGGGCCGGCCGATCTCGGCGAACGGCTGGTCCCCGAGTATCCGGCTGACGGCCAGCTCATCCGGCACGACATTCTCCCCCCAGGTGGCGCACAGTCTGCCAGGCCCGGCGCCTTCCTGCGGTCTTCCGAGGGAATCGGCTCATCCATGTACGTGATCGGGAACGGAATCACGACGCACGCATACCGGGGACGCCGCGGACGCGGGGGACGCCGACCCCGCGGGCCGCGTGGGCCCGTAGGGGTGGCATCCGCACGTTGTGCTCAGTCCGTCGGTCGGCGCTTCAGCGCCCTCCGCGGTCGAGGGCGGCGACGTCGCGTACGGCCTCGGCGACGGCCGGGAAGTCCTTCTTGAGGATCGACCCGTGGTTGCCGGCGACCTTCGCGCTGATCCGGATGTTCGGGTTGCGGACGGCCACCGCATCGAGGCCGGCACGTATCCGTTCCTGCTCATCACCGCGGCTTCCGAAGGACGTACCCGAAGCGACCACGTACCGCACCGGGACGGTGATGTTGTCCAGCACGGGGCCCAACTCGCGCTCGCGGGAGAGCCGGCCGAGCTCGATGTTGCTGTTCGCCTGCTGTTCGGCGGTCATCCGCGGGGCCAGCCCCGTCGGGCGCAGCAGCGGCAGGAACCAGCTCATGCGCCGGAAGAGCTTCCGGATCCGCTGTTCCATGGCCTCATCCAGCCAGTCGTACGGGAACGCGCCGTCGACCAGGACCGCGCCCAGCGCGCGCTCCGGGTTCCGGTCGGCCCAGTGCGCCGCGACCACCGCCCCGTAGGACCAGCCCACCAGCAGCGCACGGTCCACACCTCTGGCCGCGAGAACGGCATCGACGTCCCGGACGGCTGCTTCGAAGGAATAGTCCGCCGAACGCTTCGATGCGCCGCGGGCCCGCTCGTCGTAGGTGATGTGCCGCCACCCGGTCCCCAGTTCGGCGACGACCCGCCGCCAGTAACCCTGAGTGGCGAACTGGCCGTTGAGGTAGACCACAGGGACACCGGAGCCACCGGTGTCGGTGACGGCCAGGGCAGTGTCGTCGACCGGCACCATGCCGGTCCACGTCGAACTGGTCGAGGACGTGCTGTTGTTGGTCATACGTTCCCCTTGGTCGCGTCGTCGTCGCGTTGTCGCCACGTTCGGTCGCTTCTGTCGGTCAGAGGCTGCGGGCGGTGATGTCGCCGCGGGTGGTGGTGGCACGGATGTCGAGTTCGGTGGTGCCGTCGTTCTTGAGGGCGTTGTTCACGTTGCCGTATTCGGTTCCGGCGGCCAGCGCGGCCGAGACGCCTGCTGCGGCGGCGACCGAGATGTCGCCGGACTGGGTACGGAGCACGACCGTGCCGCGCACGGCCTCGTTGATCCGGATGTCGCCCCGTGCGGTGCTGATCTCCGCGGGGCCGGTCAGTCGGCCGACCTCGACGTCGCCGTCGATCGCGGTGAGGCGGACGTCGGCGGCTTCGTCGATCTTGATCTGGCGGTACGCGCCGTCGAAGACGACATTGCCGAGGCGTCCCACGCCACGGAGCTCGGCGCCGGCGGCCTTTGCCTCGACGTGGGAGCCGGCGGGCAGCTGGACGGTGACCGTGAGGGATCCGGAAGGGCCGAGGAACTGGTTGTCGGGCGCCGGGGTCGTGATCCGCAGGACGCCGTCGGCGTAGGCGACGGAGGTCTGCTCCGCGGTCTTGGTGTCGCGGTTCTTGGAGGGGTCGGCGGGCAGGACCTCGACGGTGGTGTCGGCGCGGTCTGCGGCGATGAACTGGACGCGTCCCGCAGGGATGTTCAGGACTGCCGAGATCGGGGCGGAGGTGTCGAACTTCTGCATCGTGCTCTCCTGTGCTCGTTGTTTCTGACACCAGAAACGCTACGTTGCTTTCCAGTGCGTGGCAACGTATCTGTTGCATAGAATCGACAACTATGCAGGTGAGAGCCAATACATTGTTGCAGTGAGCCTGTTGATAACGCAACGACCATTCTCCGGTCATTGCAATGAGTGGGAAGTGAACGCTATGGTGGGGATCAAGGACCGCCACGAAGGATCACCAAGGAGATCGCGATGCCGGGAGGCAGGCTCACCCATCAGGAACGCCGGCAGATCGCGTTGGGGCTGGCCGACAGCCTCCCCTACGCCGAGATCGCCCGACGCCTCGAGCGTCCGACGTCGACGATCACGCGTGAGGTGATGCGCAACGGCGGCCCCACCGCCTACCGCGCCGACCTGGCCCACCGCGCCACCGAACGCCGCGCCCACCGGCGCAGGACCGCCACCGCCCAAGGACCGGAGTCGGTCCCCCAGCCGCACGGACGCGACGCCGGGGCCGTGGCCGAGTACGAGGAGACGTTCACCACCGTCCTCATGGCCTCGGGCCTGACCAAGATGGCGGCCCGCGTGCTGACCTGCCTGTTCACCACCGACGCGGGCAGCCTCACCGCGTCCCAGCTCGCCCAGCGCCTGCAGGTCAGCCCGGCGTCCATCTCCAAAGCGATCGCCTTCCTGGAGGGCCAGAGCCTCGTCCGCCGAGAGCGCGACGACCGCCGTCGCGACCGCTACGTGGTCGACGACGAGCTCTTCTACCAGGCGACGATCGCCAGCGCGCGTGCCAACGACCAGCTCGTCGCAACCGCACGCCAAGGCGTGGCCGTCCTCGGCCCCCACACGCCCGCCGCCTCCCGCCTGGAGAACATCGCCCGCTTCCTCGACTTCATCAGCGAAAGCATCACGCGCGCCGCCGAACAGGCCCGCGAAGTCCTGCACACCAAGCCCGGAACCACCTCGAACGACACCGCCCGACCAGGCCCGGACCACGGATAGGCGGACCAAGCCCGTGCCCCGCGGCCCGACATCCTCAGCCCGACACCCGCGGGCCGGGTCCCGCGCGCCCGGTCGACGGGGGCGCGGGACCCGGTGTGGTCACAGTCCGCCGAGTACCGCGAAAGGATCGGCTGCGCCGCCGTTGTCGACGGCGGCGATCCGGCGCCGGAGCGTGAAGGCCGCTCCCGGTTCCAGGGTCACCTTCCGCTGGCTCATCGCCCAGATCCCGCAGGCGTACGCGGTGAACTGCGCGTCCTCGTAGAGGAGTCCGTACGTCTGGCCGTCGGAGCCCGTCATGCCGATCCACGGCGCGGCGGGCGCGAAGTCGGCGGGGGAGCCCGCGGTGATGGTGCCGTGTCCCGCGACACCGCTGCGCTGCCCCGCGCCGTCGTGGTCGAGGACGTCGCCGGTCCAGAAGGTGACCGCAGTGGCGGCGTTGTTGGTGAAGACGCTGTCGGCCCGCACCCACGGCTCGCCCTTGTGGATCGTGTAGGTGGTGGTGACGGCCAGCTCCGGCAGCTCGGTGCTGCGGCCCACCGCGCGCACCGACGCCTCGGCGCCGGTGGAGGAGACCACGTCGACGCTGTCCGACTTCACCGTGCGCTGCTGCCAGGCGTTGCCGCCGCGGGGCTGCGCCACCGAGGCGTAGGGCAGGTTGATCCAGTCGATCTGGTCGAGCCGGCCGACGGCCGCCAGGTCGAGCGGCTTGCCCAGGGTCACGCCAGACAGCTGCGGGTCCTCGGAACCGGCCGAAACGGCCAGCGCCACCAGATCGTTGGAGAGCACCAGGTCAGCGGAACCGGCCTGGGACTGCGGCCCCGGCACCGTACGGCCCGTCCCGGCGCGGGCGCCGGAACGCGTCAGGCCCAGGTCGACTGTGAGCCCGGCACCCTCGCGCAGGGTGACCTCCCGCTCGGCCGGGTCGTAGCCGACGCCGTTGGCGGCCAGGGTGTACGTGCCGGGCGGCGCGAACGCCAGGAACTCACCGGCCGCGTCGGTCGTGCTCGTCCCGATCCGCCGGCCTTCTGCGTCCGTCACCGTGACCTGGACGTTCGCCAGCGGCGCGCCGGTCGCCCCGTCGGTGATCCGGCCGGTGAGGCCGTCGCCCGCGCCCACGCGGCGCGCGCCCGGACGGCCGTCGCGCACCTCGTAGGTGGCGAGGGTGAAGGCGGGCGAGGCGGCGTCACCGGCGCTCAGTACGATCCGCAGTTCGGTGCGCCAGCGCTCGGGCGTGATGTCGCACAGGGTGTAGCCGCGGTACGTGCCGTTGTAGAACTTCACATGCGGGTTGGCGGGCAGGCCCGTGCGCACGTCGGCGTCCCAGCCGCCCGCACCCGAGGAGACGGAGGTGCCGACGAACTCGGTGGCGACGGTCCGCGAACGCGGGCCGCCGAAGTCCTTCTTCAGGTCGTTGACCCACGCCGAGTGCCAGTCACCGCTGAGCACCACCGGGTTGGCGGGCCGCTTGCGCTCGAAGAAGTCCAGGATGCGGGTGCGGGCCGCCGGATAGCCGTCCCACTGGTCGAGGTTGACGATCCTGCCCGGCCCCAGGTCGTAGTCGAAGGCCGCCATGATGGTCTGCTGGGCTATGACGTTCCACCGGGCCCGGGAACGGTCGAGGCCGTCGAGCAGCCAGCGCTCCTGCTCGATCCCGGTCATGGTGCGCGCCGGGTCGTACGCCTCGGCGCACGGCTCCTTGCGGCCGTCGCCGCACGGCTGGTCGCTGCGGTACTGACGGGTGTCCAGTACGGAGAACCCGGCCAGCCTGCCGAAGTCGAACCGGCGGTAGAGCAGGGCGTCGGGGCCGTCGGGGCGCTGTGCGGGCCGCAGCGGGAGGTGCTCGTAGTACGCCTGGTAGCCGTTCGCGCGCCGCTCCAGGAACGGGCGGCCGTCACCGGCGGCGCCCGCGATGTCCGCCGCGTAGTTGTTCTGCACCTCGTGGTCGTCCCAGGTGGTGAAGAACGGGAACCTGGCGTGCGCGGCGCGCAGGTCGGGCGAGGTCTTGTAGAGCTGGTGCAGGCGCCGGAACTCGGCGAGGCCGCCGCCCGCGGTCTCGTAGATGTAGTCGCCGAGGTGCAGGACGAAGTCGATGTCCTGCTCGGCCAGGTCGCGGTAGGCGGGGTACGCGCCGCCGGCCCACGACTGGCAGGAGACGAACGCGAAGCGGAGCCGCTCGGGCCGGTCGCCGGGGGCGGGGAGCGTACGGGTACGGCCGGTGCGGCTGTGGACCGTACCGCCCTCGGCCGCCGTGGAGAAGCGGTACCAGTACCAGCGGTCGGGTGCCAGGTCCTCGGCGACGATGTGCACGCTGTGCGCCGACTCGGGTCGGGCGGTCGCCGTACCGCGGCGGACGACGTGCCGGAAGCGCTCGTCGCGGGCCACTTCCCAGCGGACCTCGACGGGTTCGGCCGGCATGCCGCCGGTCTCGCCGTTCAGCGGATCGGGCGCGAGCCGCGTCCACAGCACCACGCTGTGGTGGTCGGGGTCACCGGAGGCCACACCGAGGGTGAACGGCGCGGTGTCCAGGTCGAGGGCCTCGGCCGATTCGGGCCATGCGAGTTGCCCGGCGGCCAGGGCACCGAACGCGGTGCCGCCGACGGCGGTGAGGAAACGGCGTCGGCCGAGCCGGGGGACGCGGGGTTCGGGGAGTAGGTCAGTCACGCGGGGACTCTCCCGGCGCCGACGGGCACGGCGGCCACCGCCGGGTGAACTCCGCCTTTACGGACGCCGACCGCTTGCCCGGCCGGCCGGCCACGCGCGGGCCCCGCCATCACGGTGCTCGCGCAGACGGCGATCAGCTTCTTCCGTGGGACTGCGCAGGTCCGCGTCCTACGGCGGAGACGCGAAGATCATCGATGACCTTGCGTCCTCCTCGGCCGTTCGTGCCGAGGGTACGTAGCGACACCACTGCATGTGCTGCCGGTGCTGCGGGTGTTGCCGGTGCGCAGGTTCAGGGGTGTGATGTCCTCGTCCGGGTTCGCCACTTCACGTAGCCGGCCTCGGGGTCACCGGTGAACGACCACGGAACGGTCGTCGCGCGGTTGTCCAGGAGCTCGAAGACCTCTCCGGCCCGGTCGGTCATTCCGGCGTGCACGAGTCCATGGGCAAGGTGATTGAGGTCGGCGACGTCCTGGGCTCCGGGGGTCGTGCGGTGCGTGATCCACCGGTCCAGGGCGGTCCGCAGGTCGTTGCGTACCCCGGCCTCGTCCCAATGCCTGTTGAGGAAGAGGGCGTTGTCGCCCTCTGTCTCGCTCCGGTGGCGGAAGTGCTCAGCGCGCGCGACCAAGGGCAGGACCGCGAGGGGCGAGCCGTCGGGTGCGTAGAGGGCACCGTCCCAGGCGAAGTTGAGCGCGGCACCGTGCGAGCCGTGCCAGCGGGCGGAGAGGTAGCGCAGCGCCTGGTGGTGGCCCTCGCGGTGCTGCGGGTCCCGGTTCTGCACCTCCTGCCACCAGTGCTTCATGTTCTGGTGACCCTCCGGGTAGAGGCGCCCGAGTGCCAGGAGTGACACCCACGGTGACGGGTCGTCCGGGGCGAGGTCCGCAGCCCGGTGGCACAGCCATGCCGTCCGGTCGAGAGTGGCCGCGTCGGGCATCGCGCTGCTGCGTGCGGCTGCGAACATGCGCATCACTTCGGTTTCCGCGCGCAGTACGGCCGCATCCGGCCGGCGCGGCTCGGATGCGGCCCACAAGTCCGCCGTACGCGAACCTGCTGCGGCGTCGGCGAGCAGTTTGATGCAATGGGCACGCCGGTCCCAGTCGCCGGCCGACTTCTCGAGCAGGTCCCGTGCTCCTGCCCAGCGGCCTATCAGGAGGTCCTGGCAGCTGTCGGCGAGTTCGTGGTCACCGAACGCCGGGTCGTAGTCAGGCCCCGCCGCACCCCGACGTAGCCAGGCAGACATGAAGAGTCCTCTCGGTCAGATCGAGGGATCGGGGGATCAAGGGATTGGAGGCACGGTCACAGGCTCGGCGGGGGGAGGCGCGGCCGTCGTCTCAGTAGTCGCTGAGCACGCCGTCCCTGCGCTTGGTCATGGCGCTGACCGGCTGGGCCGCGACCGTGCCCTGATTGCCTCCCGCGGCGATCTCCGCATGGTCGGGGTTCAAGGGGGAGGGGCGGAAGTAGGAAGAGGCCCCACTGCGCCACGAGATGAGGAGGGGAAGCAGACCGAGAGCCAGTGTGCCGAGGCCGATGGTGAGCTCGGAGCCCGACAGACCCGGCACGGAGGCGGCGAAGACCCAGATCATGAACGCGGCTCCGCCGAGCGGCCACAGTCCGAGGAAGATCAGTTTCCCTATCGACTGGAAGAGCATCCGCCGGTGGACGACCACCACGGAGATACCGGCCAGGGCGTAGTAGAACGCGATGAGCAGCCCGATTCCGGCGAGAGCGTCCGCCATCAGGTCCGCGCCCGCGTCCGTCGCCATGGTCGTGCCGGCCGCCGCCAGAACCACTGCCGCGACGACCACGGTGGCAACCCACGGTGTTCGGTACGCAGTGTGGACACGGCCGACGGCGGACGGCATGGTCCGGTCGCGGCCCATGGCGAAGAGGGTCCGGGTGGCTTGCAGGAGGGTCGTCTCCAACGTGGCGACCGTCGACAGCAGCACGGCGAGCACCAGCAGCCGGCCGCCGGGGCCCGGCCACAGGACGTCGCCCAGCGCCATCAGAAAGCCTCCGCCTTCGCCGGCCACCTTGTCGGGCCCGAGCGCGGCATTCGCTCCGACCGTGAGGACGAGGAACACGGCCGACGTCACGATGAGTCCGATGAGCCCGCCGATGCCTCCGCCGCCGCGTGTCTCCTCACTGAGGTTGGCCGTCACGTCCCAGCCCCAGAAACTGGCGCCCGCGATGAGAGCGCCCGCGGCGAACGTATGGGTGGCGTCGAAGTGGCTGAAACCGAACCAGGCCGCGGAAACCGGCGCAGCCGATTCGTCGACCAGCAGCGCGCTCAACGCGACGGCGACGAGTACCAGGACCTGGACGCCGACGATGACGGCCCGGGTTCCGGTACCAATGCGTGTTCCGTACGCCACCACCGCTGCCATGACGAGGAACCAGCCCATGCCGACCAGAGTGGTGGCGGTGCGGCTGTCGGACAGCTCGCTCCCGAGGAGAGAGAGGGTGACCTCGCCGGCCGGCTGGGTGGAGGAAATCATGAACACCACCGTCGAGACGACCAGTGCCCACCCGCTGAGGAACCCGAGCGCTGGGTGAAGTGATCGGGCCACCCAGGAGTAGGTGGCGCCCGAGTGGATGTCCAGACGGCTCAAGTACCGGAACGCCAGGGCGATTCCGATCATGGGAACGGCACAGTAGAGCAGCACCGCCGGAGCGGCGAGGCCCACTGTGGCGATGAGGGCCGGGATCATCGCCACGGCGGTGTAGGCAGGACCGCAACCCGCTACCGCCATGGTCACCGAGTCGAACGTGCCGATGGCTCCGGCCCGCAGGCCGGAGACATCGCCAACTGCCCTGCTGTGCTTGCCCTTCAAGGCTGCGCCTTCCCTCGTCGCGTTTCGCAGAGCCGGATTCTTACCCCGGGCGAGGGGGTAAAGCAAGTGGAAAGAGCGTGCCTTCCGTCGAGTCCTCGGAGCGTTCGGCAATTCTCCGGAAGGTGTGCGGATTTCGTTGTCGGCAAGCGTCAAGCGGCGGTTGATGTCCATGCTTTCCGCGGCATCCGAAGAAGGGCTCTCGCAACGCTTTCCGTTGCGGTCGTCCTCTCCCGTCGGGGAAGGGCACGGGATTTCTCTCGGCGCTGGCCTGGCCGGAGCGACACCGGTAGACGCGCGACGCGCTCCACCGCTCGAGCCGCGGCGAGCCGGGTTCCCGCGTGGCCCGCGGGTGCGCCCGGCGCGGACGGGCTCAGCGCCGAGGCAGTGCAAGGCGGTGCAATCACGAAGGTGCGGAGAACATGCGCAATGCAGTCATGGGGGACTGCATGCGAAATCGTCACCGTTCGGAGAAGTCTGTGCTACGGCACGATTCCATTCCGGGTATTGACTCGACCAGCCCCGACCATTCTCCAGTCAATTCCATTCGTTGGCGTTGAGGTACGGCCGACAGGTCGTGGAGCTGAGGGAACGTGCGGCACTCATGCCAGTAATGGGGTCTGTGGTGGTGAGTCCGTGCGGCACGGTCAAACAGCAGGTGGCGCGTCCGATGGCATTCCGAATGCGCGCGTTGAGGTCACAGTCGATGTACGGGCCAACCGACGCGTGTCGGCTTTCTCGCGGATGTCCCTGGACGTGACGAGACCCGGCCGCCGTGGCATCGGCGACCTGGAAGTCCGACTACGTACCCCAGAAGGTCTCGATTGCGCCCGGTGCCGTGGCGCACGAGCTACGCGGCGGGCGCAGGCTGCCTTATCCCCCCAGTTCACGGGTGCCCTCGCCTGCGTCGGCGGGGGACCGATGTCAGCGCCAGCCGAAACGGCGGTCCACCACCGCCGCGAACTCCTCCAGGGTCAGTACGGAATCCCCGTTCTGGTCGGCAGCGTCGAACAGTGCCGACGAGGCATCGGCGTCCCCGACGCCCCAGAACGGCAGATCCCCGGACGCGGCCAGCTGCGGGCCCTTCGTCCGCAGGGCAGTGATCACCTCTTCGCGGGTCAAGGTCCCGTTCTTGTCCAGGTCGAGCGCCTCGAACAGCTTGCCGGCCTTGTCACTCGTCACGTCGTGCTTGTCCCTTTCACCCCTGGGCGGGCCGTCCCACCCGCTCACGGGATGAAACGCTGCCCGTCCCGTCCGAGTTCCCTGTTCGCTGCCGTACGCCGCCGCGTCCCCGACCGCCCAGGCAGCGCCCCCCTTGCCTGAGTCGCGGGTGACCGTTGGAGCGCCAGAACCGGGTCGGTGGTGCGGAAGATCGGGTACGCGATGGGGCTGGACATGCGAGCACCTTGCCACAGACGACAGCGGGCGAAGATCCATTCTCTGTGGGAGCCTCAACAGGATCGCGCGCATCGAACTGTCACATGATCGCCCGGACAGGCCTTGTCCGTTTCATCAGGTCCTCGAACGCTTCCTGCCGGCGAGCAGGGTCCACACTGTGACCTGCGGCCATCGCAAGATCGTCAGGCTTCACGCATCGATGATCAGCGGTGGCCGCAGCCTTCGCGCAGCATCCATGAGCAGGATCAAGGTCTATGGCTGGAGTTCGCGCTGGTACCAGGTGCCTGACTTGCCGCCGAGATCGGCCGGGGTGGCAGGGCCGACCGGGACGAACCCGGCCTTGGCCAAGACTCTCCGGGACGCGGCGTTGTCGTGGGAGGTGGCCGCCCGCAGGGTGCGCAGGCCGTGCACCGCAGTCGCCGTCCGGCACAGCTCCCGGACGGTCTCGGTCGCCACGCCGCGGCCGGCGACTCGCTCCGCGACCCGGTAGCCGAGTGTGGCAGTGCCGTCCTCCAGGTCGTACAGGTTGAATCTGCCGAGTACCGAGCCGTCCTCGGCGACGAGCACGTAGAAGGCGCAGATGCCGGCCTCCTGCTCGGCCAGCAAGGCGTCGTACCGGTCGGTGAACTGGTCGAAGAAGCCGTCGCCGCGGTCGGAGATCGAGGTAGCGAAGTAGGCGCGGTTCGCCAGCTCGAAGGCCAGGACCGCCGGGGCGTGGCCGGCATGCAGCCGCTGCAGCTCGGGCATCGCCCGACTCTACCCAGATCGTGCACTGAGGCCACCTGAGTTTCCGCCAGTGGTCCGCCAGCGGCGGACAGCCTCAAGACCAGGGCGCGTAATGATCGACGGCTGGAGTATCAGAGCAGGCTGAGTGCCTGCATCGCATCGCGTTCGATGCGCGAGAGCTCGTGGAGGAGGGAGCCGGCCTGCACGAGGTGCTTCGCGTCGCCGGAATCGCCCGCTGTCGCGACGAGTGCGGCCACCTGGGTCCAGAGGATGGCGGCTTCGGTATAGAGAGTGTGGCCGGTGCGCAGGTGGCTGCTGTCGATCAACTGGGCGCACTCGGCGAGGAAGTCCCGGTAGAGATTGCGGAACAGGGCGCCGCCGGTGCCGGCCCTCTCCATGAGGACGGCGGTCCGTGACAGGTCTTCCCGCGGATCGTCGCTGCGCTGCAACCACTTCGGCACGTGCTTGCCGGCCTTCCCGATGCCCCGGTGGCCCAGGTTCTCGATGGGCGGGTTCAGGAAGGCGTCGGCGCAGGTCTTGATCGCGGGGATGATCCGGTCCTGTGGTGGCACCGGGCTGCTGGGCGCTGTGATGGTGAAGGAGCGGTGCCTGGCGGTCATGGGGCCGCGCTCGGCCCTGGCTCTGGCCAGGGCGGCGAGGCTGGTGGAGACGGCTCCGCCCTGCGGGTCGGTGTCCACCAGGTAGGCGTCCTGTTCGTCGTAGCCGTACATGGCCACGACGTGCCCGCCGAAGTGCACCTTGGTGGTGAAGTGGTCCAGGTGGTAGCTGTCGAGTTGCAGGCCGACCGGCTGGCCGGCGTCGATGGGTGCCGCGACGTTCTGCCATGCCTTGCGCGGGGAGGTGGTCTCCCCGATCCGCAGCTCGAGCCCGAGAGCGGCGGCCAGGTTCCTGGTGAGCTCGAACGGCTTGACCCGACCTCCCAGGAAGGGGAATCCCATGGCTTTGCTGTCCCAGTAGATGAAGGACAGTCCGGAGCCGAGCCCGAACAGCATGGGCTCGGACAAGTCGAGTCCCTCATGCCGCAGAAGCACGCCCAGCGCCGTCGTCTCGCAGTGCTGCATGCCGCGGACATCGATGCCTTGCACCATGGTCATGCCGCTCATCGTCCTCCCTCACCTGATGCATGAAGTACGACCACCGGACACGGGACTGCATGGCTCGACGGACAGCCGAGGGTATGTCCACCAAGGACATCACGCGGTCCCTCAAGAGGTTCGTCGCCCGCGTGGCTCACAGGCACCTCAGGAGCACGGGAATCCTGAACACGACAGGCTCGGCCGGAGCCAGATCATGACGCTGATCGGCTGCCCTCCGCGTCATCGAGGTCGAGCGACGCGGCCGCAGTCAGCCGCTCGACGAACGCCGTGAAGTCCGACGTCAGCGGGAGCTCCGTGTCGCCCTCCACGTCGAACCATGTGACGGACGGTTCATCCTGCTCTCCGCATGACCGGTAGTCGAGAGCGATCCAGCAGTGACCGTCACCGGAGAGCAGAACCAGAGGCGAGGGAAGACCCCACTCCTCGACCAAGTAGCCCGAGTCCAGCAGGGACAGCTGATCGTCGTGACGGCCGATGCCGAGCAGGTGGTCGAGCGGCACGTGGTTCTCGCTCCACGACGTGGGCACGTCCGTCGGGAGCGCGTTCCACACCGCTGCCACCTGGCCGCCGTTCTGGACCCGCAGGATCTCCAGCAACGAGGCCGGCAGGCGGACACCCAGCTCGCTTTCGGCATTCTGAACGTCCGCCTTGGTCAGCGGTGGCTGAACCCCGTACCGGCCCTCGCCCCAGAACGTCGCCTTGACCTCATCGAACCGAGCCACAAGCACATCCTAGGGACCCGGCATACCAGCTTGACGATCTACAGGAGCTTCACCGCGGCTCGGCCCAGGGCGCCACGCCACACGCACACGCCTCCGGAGTGGTTCCTCACCGCGACGTGAGCAGATCGGCCGCAACGCCCCCAGCAGACGCACCAGACCCCTGGAGCGAGCACTCCAGGGGTCTGGTCGCGTCCAACGCCGGTCAGGCGGGGGTGATGTTCTCCGCCTGGGGGCCCTTCTGGCCCTGGGTGATGTCGAAGGTGACGGCCTGGCCTTCCTGGAGCTCACGGAAGCCGGACGAGTTGATGTTGGAGTAGTGGGCGAAGACGTCGGGGCCGCCGCCGTCCTGCGCGATGAAGCCGAAGCCCTTTTCCGAGTTGAACCACTTGACAGTTCCGCTGGCCATGCCAGTGCCTCTCAGTCGACAGCGGGTCCGCACCGCGCGGACCCGGAGGTGATCGCCCTGGTTCTCAGGCACTGCACAGCAAAACGCCCACGCCGGAGCGCGGGCAGGTACTGCGAACCACGACATCTGTCAGCGACGCTACACGGCGAGACGGGCTATCACCAGAGAGCAATGGATCCGGTTCTGCGTCAAGCTCCTGGATGGTGGTCGGGAACGGGCGAACCGCGTCGTCGAGCAGTCGATGGAGGAGCGGGATCGGGTGTATCGGGGCTCACCCGAGGCGGGTCGAGCCGCGGTGCGGTCCCGCGACCGTTCCCGCGACCGGTCCGGCGGACAGGACCTGATCACGGGCCGGGTGCGGGTGGAGCCGGCTGCGGGGCGGTGGCGCGACACCCCGGCACACTGCGGAGGTGGCTTTCGTGGTGGTCGGGGCGGGGCTCGTGTAGCGTCATCTCCAGCTGTCGTGGTTCCGAAGTTCCTTCCGCCCGTGAGCACATGCACGGGCGGTTTTGCTGTTCAGCGTCGCTGAGGACCCGGCGATCACCTCCGGTCCCCGCATGGTGCGGGGGCCGACCTTGAGTCCTTTGGAGGACGTGCATGGCCAGCGGAACCGTGAAGTGGTTCAACTCGGAGAAGGGCTTCGGCTTCATCGAGCAGGACGGTGGAGGCCCCGACGTCTTCGCCCACTACTCCAACATCGCCAGCTCGGGCTTCCGTGAGCTGCAGGAGGGCCAGAAGGTGACGTTCGACGTCACCCAGGGCCAGAAGGGCCCCCAGGCGGAGAACATCACCCCCGCCTGATCCAAGGTCCCTGGTGCCCGCCCCCGGCTGTCTGACGGGGGCGGGCACTGACCTGTCCGGGCACGAGGACCTTGCCGGGCGGGATGTCGCGCTTCTCCAGAGGCACAAGCCGCTACGTCCGCGAGAACGGCTCCGCCGGCAGCGCCGCGACCGGGCCTGCCGCAGACGGAGCTCGGCCGGTCCGGGCGACGGCGCAGGGGCGGCCCGACGGCTGGAGGCGGCTGGTCACCAGGACGCCGGTCAGCGCGGCGCCGATGGATCCGCCGATGGATCCGCCGATGGTACGGACGGCGCTTCGGATCGGACACCGGGCTCACCGTGAACCCAGCCCGCTGCCGGGCCGGGTGCACACCGTCCGAACTCCAACCGGGCCGAGGGAAACCGGGTGTCTGTCGCGACGCTGCTGCGCGGCATCGTCGAGCGCGAACATCTCACGGTCCGCCACCTCGTCGACCTGATTGGCCGATCGCGCCACGGCGACCACGCTGTGGGACGGTACGACGATCCCGGACGGCCCGGTCACCCACATCGTGTCTGGAACGTCCGGACGGACTGCATCCGCAGTCCAGGGTCCTCACCCCGGAGAACCCGAGCGATGTGATTCCCGGCTGACCGCTGGCGTCGGCCCCGGCGAGGCCATGAACGGACTTCCTTCTCATCCTCTCTGAAACTAGTGAGTTCGCTTTCCTCGCCCTCGACATCGTGCCGGGGTGCCGAACGGCATCCCGGCATCGTCATCTCCAGGTCCATGCGACGACGTGTGCCGTGACCCACGAGCCATGACTCAGGAGCCGGAAGTGCCGGTCCGTGACGCGGCCCTGTACCAGCGGGTGATGGGCCGGCTCGCTGCCCGGGCGTACGGAAACGGTGCAGGCGCGCACGCGGCCGTAGCGGAGGCGCGGCTGCCGCCCAGGAGATGCGAGTGGGCGGGGCGGTCAGTGGGGCCGCGTCCCGCTCTTGGTCCACTCTTCAGCGCATAGTCACCTCACCCCTCTTGGTATTCCGCCGAACTACGTGAAGGCTGTGGCGGACATGTCAACGGATCGTGTACCCCACACCACGGTTTCCAGGAGGACTTGGTGCAGCAGAGCTCCAGAATCCGCAGGGCTTCGCTCATCCTCGCCGGCGCGTTCGCGCTGGTGCTCGCCGTTCCGAACACCGCTCTCGCCGCCGCGCCGCCGGCCGCCCTGCCGGCCAACGCGGACGCGCTGGATCAGACGTTCCAGCCGGCCTACGACTACGACACCGACGGCTGTTACGCGACGCCGGCCATCGGTCCCGACGGCACGATCAACCCCGGCCTGAAGCCCACCGGAGCCCTCAACGGCAACTGCCGGGACGCGTCGGACCTGGTCAACACCAACGGGTACTCCCGCGCCAAGTGCAACAACGGCTGGTGCGCCGTCATCTACGGTCTCTACTTCGAGAAGGACCAGGCCATCCCCGGTATCAGTCTCGGCGGCCACCGCCACGACTGGGAGCACGTTGTGGTCTGGGTGCAGAACAACCAGGCGCAGTACGTCGCCACCTCTGCCCACGGGGACTTCAACATCTACCCGCGCGACCAGATCCGCTGGGACGGTACACACCCGAAGGTCGTGTACCACAAGGACGGTGTGAGCACCCACTGCTTCCGACCCGCCAACTCCAACGACGAACCGCCGGAGAACCACCAGCGCACCTGGCAGTTCCCCACGCTCGTCGGCTGGAACGGCTACCCGGCGGGTCTGCGCGACAAGCTCAGCCAAGCCGACTTCGGCAGTGCCCACTTCGGCCTCAAGGACGGCAGCTTCGAGGGCCACCTCGCCGAAGCCAAGCCGGCCGGCATCCCGTTCGACCCTTATGCGTGACGGGTAGCCCAACTCAGCGCTTCACCGGCACCCCGACGGCAATGCTGCTCCGCGCCGTCGGGGAACGCCGTGACCCGGCCGGGCGACGAGCGGCGTACGCGCGCTGTCGCTCATGGCCGTGGTCGTCTCGGCCGTGTCGCTGGGATTCCGGGGGCGGTCGTCCCGGAGGCCTGCGGCCGAAGTTTCATCCGGGCCGGGGCTCGTGGTGTCGCAACGCTGTTCACGAGGCGTTGTCGACGATCTCCGCCAGTTCGCCGGCGGACTCGGGGGTCAGGCGGTAGAACCCCTGGAGGCTGATCGAGCGCTCGAGGCGGCCGTCCTCCACGTATTTCAGCACGCGGGTCTGGCCTCGGCGGTTGCGCCAAGTGAGCCGTGCCAGCAGGTCGCCGGGGATCGGTATGTCGAAGCGCACGGGTGTCGCGTCCACGTGCACTGCCGTGGCACCGCAGCCATCGGCGCCGAGCATGGACCAGTCGGCGTGTCCGGGAAAGGCCGGATCCTGCCATGCGGCAGGGGCGGTGCCGCAGCAGCCGCGCCGTCCCAGGTCGATCACCCGCATCCGGCTCACCACGAACACGACGCGCTGCTTGACGTGGAGCGCGTACACGTCGTCACCTGCACGGGCGCCCGACCATGCGGGCAGCGAGGAGTGGACGCCGCTGAAGGCGACCGGTGGCCGCTCGCCGGTGCGGCCCGTCCTGCGCAGCGCGCGGCAGGTGTCGTGGGTCCACAGGACCGTGAAGGCATCAGTCATGTCGTGATCGTAAGAACGAGGACTGACAACCGGCCGCGCACGCCGCTGCAGGCTCCCGAGGGCCTGCTGGTCTCACGCGCTGACACCAGGAGCCGGTTACCGCAGGCGGATCCGCAGGGCACGCATGCCGCCCTCGGGCCGACGAGCGGCGAGGTCAGCCCGGCGCGGATGCCTCGGGTCGCGGTTGAGCGTCGAGGTCGAGGTCGAGGCCGTCCGGCGGTGGCCGAGCACCGTGAGGCCCAGGCACCGGACGATGCACCGGCAGAGGCATCGTCCACCCGCCTGAGGACCGCAGGTACACGCCTGAGCACCGCAGGAAAGGCGCAACCCGGTCACCGAGCAGGAGAATCGAGACATGGCAGGAAAGAAGCCCGCACCGACAGACCTGGCCGGCATCCTGCAGCGAGCAGGCGACGTCGCCGGAACCGCGCTGGGATCCCTCCTCACCCGGTCCGCGCTCGGCTTCGCCATCTGGGGCACCGACCTGCGCTGCATCTGGGTGAACGACTCCATGGAGAAGTACGACGGAGTCTCCCGGGAGCAGCGGCTCGGGCGCCGGCCGGGCACGGCCCTGCCCGGCGACGCCGGAGTGCTGGAGTCCGCGATGCGGGAGGTGCTGGCGACCGGCATCTCGGACTTCGGCCGCGAGTACCGCGCCCCGATCATGGAACGGGCCGGAGGAAACCGTGCGTTCTCCGTCTGCGCCATCCGCCTGGACGACGAGGAAGGCCGGACGCTGGGGGTGTGCCAAGTGGTCCTGGAGGTCACCGGCAGACGGTGGGCCGAGGACCGCCTGGCCCTCGTCAGCGAGGCCGGCGCCCGTATCGGCACCACGCTGGACGTCATGCACACGGCGCAGGAGCTGGCCGACTACACGGTGCCGCTGCTCGCCGACTACGTGACCGTCGACCTGACCGAGGCCGTCCGACTCGGTGAGGAGCCCCTGGAGCGGCTGGGTCCCATGGGCGGACGCCTCCCGAAGTTCCGGCGCGCGGGCATGGCCTCGATCCACCCCGGCACCCCGGAGTCCCTGTGGCCGCGCGGCGAGGTGGTCTACGTTCCTCCCGCCTCGCCCTTCATCCGGGTGCTGTCCTCCGGGAAGTCCGTCCTGCAGCCGGTACTGGAAACCGCCCCCGGCACGTGGCTGGACGACGACCCGGCACGGGCCGGGAAGATCCGCGAGCTCGGCATGCACTCCTTGATGGTCGTTCCGGTCCACGCCCGCGGTGCGCTCCTGGGGGTGGCGGTGTTCGTACGGACGGACACCCCGGCCCCGTTCGACGAGGCCGACCTGCTGTTCGCCGAGGAGCTGGTGGCCAGGGCCGCGCTGAGCCTGGACAACGCCCGCCGGTACACGCGCGAGCGCGCGACCGCCCTGGCCCTCCAGCACAGCCTGCTCCCGCGCAGTGTGAGCGGCGGAGCCGCCGCGGACGTGGTGGCCCGCTATCTCCCCGCGGACACCGAGGGTGCCGAGGGCGGCGTAGGCGGCGTGGGTGGCGACTGGTACGACGTCTTCCCGCTGCCCGGCGGCCGGTTGGCGCTCGTCGTCGGCGATGTCGCCGGGCACGGCATCGGCGCCGCGGCCACGATGGGCCGACTGCGCACGGCCGTACGCACACTCGCCGATCTGGACCTGCCCCCGGCCGAACTGATGACCCGGCTCGATCGCACGGTCATGCACCTCGGCGACGAAGACACCGACACCTCCGGCCCCACTCTGGCCGCCACCTGTCTGTACGCCGTCTACGACCCCGCCACCCGGCGCTGCACCATGGCACGGGCCGGCCATCCGCCGCCGGCGGTCGTCCACCCCGACGGCCGCGTCGCCTTCCCCGAGATCCCGAGCGGCACGCCCCTCGGCCTCGGCATGGAGACGTACGAGGCCGCGGAGCTGCATCTGCCCGAGGGAAGCGTCATCGCCCTCTACAGCGACGGGCTGATCGAGGACCGCCACCAGGACATCGACACCGGCATGGAACGGATCCGCACCGCTCTCGCACAGCCCGGCCTCCGCCTGGACGACCTCAGCGCCGCGGTCATCGACACCCTGCCGTACACGACACCTCCCGACGACGTCACCCTGCTCCTCGCCCGCACCCGCGGCCGTGCCCCGGCGTCCCCCGACGACGCGAACCGCTGAGACCCGGCGCCCCATCCCGGCCGCACGCACCCACTACCGCGCGCACCCACTACCGCGCGCACCCACGGCGGTCGGCGCGCCCACCGAGCCCTCGCCGGGGCAGGGCCTCGACACCATCCCGCGCTGACGTCACCAGGACTCGCATGTGCGCGCCTCGCGTCAACTTGCGGGAGAGCGCCGGAGCCGAGCACTGCGATGACTCCTTTGACGGCAACGCTGTGTACGCGACGACAACAAGTGGGCCAGCGCCCTCGGTCGGTGACGCGGCTACTCAGTCGAGACAGAACTCGTTGCCCTCGATGTCCTGCATCACGATGCAGGACTCATTTTCTTCATCGGCAGGCAGCAGTCGCACGCGTACCGCGCCGAGCGCGACCAGGCGTGTGCACTCGGCCTCCAGCGTGGCCAAGCGCTCCTCACCCACGAGCCCGGTGCCGACCCGCACATCGAGATGGAGCCGGTTCTTGGCGACCTTGCCCTCGGGAACCCGCTGGAAGAACAGTCGCGGGCCCACTCCTGAGGGATCAGTGCAGGCGAACCATGAATCCCGCTGCTCAGGTGGCTGCGAGCACGTGTAGTCGTCCCAAGTGGCAAACCCCTGCGGTGGCGGCGGCACGACGTACCCCAGCACCTCGCACCAGAAACGAGCGACGCGCTCGGGTTCCGCGCAGTCGAAGGTGACTTGGAACTGCTTGATCGACGACATCGGCGCACCATAGCAGGGGGCTTTCGGTGGTGTCGGTGACCGCGAGGGCCGCGCCGTGGCATTTCCCGCTGGGAGCCCTCGCGGCCGGGCCGGTTCAATATGCTGGCGGTCAAGTCGTGGAGGGGGCCGGGTGGATCAGGACGAGCGCGACGTGCTCTCGATGGTGTGCGAGGAACTGCCCGCGCTGCGGGCCGAGATCTCGGCGCACTCCGAGGAGAAGGGTCGGCTGCTGGCGCGTATCGAGTCGGAGGCCGCCGCGCGGCGGCCGATCCTGCCGCTGCTCGCCGAGTTGTTGGGCACGACTCGTGACGAGACCCGACAGGCGCTCGGCGCCGGACTGCCGGGGGCCGGGGCAGGGCGTGCCGACGAGGAGTGGTTCGTCTGCCCCGATGGCGCCTGCGAGCGCGTCGCCACGACCGTGCCCGCCGGGCCCGTGCCGGTCTGCGCGGTGACCCGACGGACGATGAGGCGGCAGTAGCCCCATGGGCAGGTTCTTCGAGGAGCTCGCCAAGAAGCTCGCTGAGCGGTGGGTCGCGCTGCTCGTGCTGCCCGGCGCCCTGTTCGTGCTGCTCGCCGTGGTCGGCGTCCGGCTCGGGCATGCCGACCCGTTCGATGTCGGCGAGGTGGAGCGGACGATCTCCGAGGTCGCGGGCACCGGCTCCGGCCGGTTCGGGGCGCAGGTGCTGCTGCTTGTCGCGGTGCTGCTGGCCGCGACCGGCACCGGGCTCGCCGTACAGGCGCTGGCCGGTGTGACCCGCCTCGTGTGGCTGGGCCGGTGGCCGCGCCCGCTGTCACGGTGGGTGGTGCGCCGGCGCAGGGCGCGGTGGCATGCGCTGCTCGACCGCAGGCGTGCTCTGGTCAGGGACCACCCGGCGGTGACGCGGACCGCCGAGCGCCAGGAGGAGATCGACGACATGGCGGCGCGGATGACCCGCATCGCGCCCGCGGAGCCGGGTCGGCCGACCTGGATGGGTGACCGAATGTACGCCGTCGAGCAGGTGGCGCTGCACCGGAACGGGCTCGACCTCGCCTTCGGGTGGTCCCGGCTCTGGCTGGTGTTGCCGGAAACGGTGCGCACGGAGGTCGTCGCCGCCGAAGCCGCGTTCGCCGGCGCGGTCGCGTCCGGCACATGGGCGTGGCCCTACCTCGTGCTGGGTGTGCTGTGGTGGCCCGCCCTGCTGATCGGCGTCGGTATCGGTGTGGCGGGCTGGGCGCGCGCCCGCGCCGCGGTCGGGGACCTGGCCGCGTTGTCCGAGGCCGCGATCGACCTGCACGGCCGGACGCTGGCCGGCGCGCTCGGCGTCGGCAATGACGCCGCCACCGGTCCCCTGACCCTCGCCGAGGGCCAGGACATCACCGCCATCGTCAGAAAAGGGCGTTGATGCCGCCCTTCGAGTACTGGATCGACCGCGTCCGCCACGGGATCGACGCGGCCCAGGCACGTCCCGACCTCCTCCTCGGGCCGACGCTCAGCGAAGACGCGGCGAACCTCTGGCACGCCGCGCAACCGGCTGACCCGGACCGCCCCGCACCGTCGGAGACACACCGACTCGCGACCGCGGCCTGGTGGCTGGGCCTGCTGCACGGTCTGCGTCACGCGGCGATGCCCGAGGAGCCGGGCCGGGCCGAGCTGGCGAGAGCGATCCTCCTCGTCGCCCCGTGGGCGGGCGGACAGGGGTTCGTGCCCGAGCCACTGCGCCACTTGCTCGGTCCGGCGGCAAACCCTGACCTGCAGGCACAGCAGGCCGGACAGTTACTCATCCAGGCGCTGCGGACGGGTGAGCGCGACGTGCTCGACGCCAGCATCGTCCTGCACGAGGCCGTCCTTGCCTCGGGGTCTCCGATCGCCGGGACGACCGTCACCAACGCCGGAGCCGGGTACTGGGCGCGATACGGGCAGACCGGGAACACCGCCGACCTGGACAGGGCGATCGACCTCGGGAACCGCGCGGCAGCGTACTCCGACGATCCCAACTACCCGACGATCCTGTCCAACCTCGGCACCATCCACCTGGCGCGATACGAGCGGGCGGGTGACGCGACCGATCTGGACCGGGCGATCGAGATGCTCTCGCGAGCGCGGTCCACGATCTCGCCCACCGACCCGAACCGCCCGATGGCCCTGAGCAACCTCGCCGTCGCCCATCACACACGGCACGAACGGAGCGACGACCCCGACGACCTCGACCTGGCCATCGAGGTCGGGTACGTGCTCGCCGCGTCCGACCGGCCGCACCCGCAGTCCCTTGCCAACCTCGGCATGGCCCTGTTCGCCCGGTACGAACGCACCGGGGTCCCGGCCGATCTGGAGCGGGCGATCGAGGTCGGCCATCAGGCATGGTCCGCCGGCCCGGACCCCGTGCACCTGCCCACGGTCCTGTCCAACCTCGGGGCCTTCCACCACGCGCGGTTCGAGCGCGGAGGAGACGTCAACGACCTCGCTCGTGCCGTCGAGAACCACGAACAGGCCGTGGCCGCCACTGCGGACGACCATCCTGATCGCGGGGTCCGTCTCAACAATGTCGCCGCCGTCTACCAGGAGCGGTTCAACCGCGCCGCGGACCCGGCGGATCTCGACCGTTCAATCAGCGCAGGGGAGGACGCGGTCGCGGCGACACCGGCCGATCACCCGAAGTCGAGCACCTTCCTGTCCAACGTGGGCACGGCTCTCCACGGCCGTTTCCAACGTACGGGCAGCGTGCCGGACCTGCACCGCGCCATCGAGTACGGCGAACGAGCGGTGGCACGCGCCCCGGAGGGCCGAAGCGAACGGGGCAGACAGCTGTCGAACCTGGCACTGGCGTACCAGTCACGGTTCGAGCGCACCGGCGACCTGGCAGACCTGCACCGGGCGGTCGAGCGCGGCGAACAGGCGGTGGCGGCGATGCCCGACGGCCACCCGGACCGTGCGCTGTACCTCGGCAACCTCGCGTCGGTGTACAGCGCTCGGTTCAAGCACGCCGGGAGCCTCGACGACCTGGACCGTGCGATCGAGCACCGCGAGGCGGCGGTCGAGAAGACGCCGTCCGACCACCAGCTCCTGGCGGTACACCTGTCCAGCCTGTCAGGCGACCACCACGCGCGGTTTCGACGCACCGGCGACGTCGCGGACCTGGACCGTGCCATCGAGTCCGCAACCCGCGCGGTCGCCCGCACTCCGGCCGACCACCCCGATGTGGCGCGGCGGCTGAACAACCTCGGTATCGCTCTCGCCGCGCGGTACGCGCACGCCGGTGACACGGCCGACCTGAACCGGGCGATCGAACGGAAGGAGCGGGCGCTGGCCGCCACCCCTGTCGACCATCCGGAACGAGCCAGGTTCGCGACCAATCTCGGTCCCACCTACCAAGCCCGGTTCGCGCGTACCGGGGACCCAGCGGACCTGGACCGCGCTGTCGAAGTGTGCGAGCTGTCGGTCTCCGCCACCCCCGAGGACCATGCCGAACTGGCCCCTCGTCTCGGCATGCTGGCGAGCGTCCATCTGACGCGGCACCAGCACACCGGAAGCACGGTGGACCTGGCCCGGGCCGTCGCGCACAACGAGCGCACACTGTCCCTCATCCCAGAGGGCCACCCCGACCGCCCCCGCTGCCTGGCCAACCTCGGCGTAGCCCTCCAATCGCGGTTCAAGGCCGACGGCGACCCGGCGGACCTGGACCGTGCGGTCGACCTCAAGAGGGAGGCACTGGCCGCCACGCCGTCCGACGATCCCGTCCACTCCCAGCGCCTGTTCAACCTCGTCCTCAGCCTGGAGATGCAGGCCGGGGACGGCGCGGTCGATCCCGTCGACGTCGAGCGGCTGTCCGCGCTCGCGGCTGCGCCATGCCCGTCCCCGCCCGGCTATCAGGTGCGCGCCCGTTGGGTGACCGGCAGGATCGCGCACGCCGCGGGTGAGCACGGGACAGCGCGTCGCCTGCTGGACGCGGCGGTGGCCCTGCTGCCCTCGGTACCCGCCCGGCAGACGTCGTACGCGGACCAGGAGCACCGCCTCGACGGGTACCTCGGGCTGGTGGGCGAGGCGGTCGCCGTCCACTGCGCCCTCGACGACCCGGTCGGCGCCATTCAGGCGGGCGAGCAGGGGCGGGGCATCCTGCTGGCGTCGCAACTGGACGCGCGCACGGACCTGTCCGGCCTCCAGGGCGAACACCCGGAGCTCGCGCGGCGCTTCCAGCAGGTCCGCGATGCTCTCGGCGCGCCCGGTGGCGACGGCCACCGAACCCCCGACGCAGAAGGCCTCAGCGCGCCCCACGGTGAGGAACGCCGCCGCCCGTGGAGCGAGTACGACGCGCTGCTCGCGGAGATTCGCCGGCTGCAGGGCTGGGAGCGGTTCCTCCTGCCACCGACGTGGGACGAGCTGCGGGAAGCCACAGCAGGCGGAACCGTGGTGCTCGTCAACGCCGGAAGCCGGCGCAGCGACGCGATCATCGCCACCGCCGACGCCGCTCCGATGCTGGTGCCGCTGCCCGAGCTGACCCTTTCCGAGGTCGACGCGCGGACCACGGAACTCTCGCGGGCCATGGCCGCCACCGGTTCGCTGGTCGCTGAACTACGGCGCCGGCGGATCCTGTCCGACCTGCTCGGCTGGCTCTGGGACACCACCGTGAGCCCCGTACTGGACGCCCTGGACAGGTTCCCGCCCCGCGAGGGCCGGTTGCCGAGGGTCTGGTGGATGCCGACCGGGCTGCTCGGTCTGCTCCCGCTGCACGCGGCGGGCAGGCCGGGCGAGCCCGGCACCCTGGACCGCGTCGTGTCCTCGTACGCCCCGACCTTCCGTGCGCTGCTCGGGGCCCGGAGGCAGACCGCCGGGGCGCCCCGGCGGCAGCTCACCGTCGCGCTCGAACGCACGCCCGGCCACCCGGACCTGCCCGCGACCGCGGCCGAAGCGGCCGCTCTGCACGCGCACCTTCCCGATTCGATGCTCCTGATGAACGAGCAAGCCAAGGTCGACAGCGTTCTCGGCGCGCTTCCCGGCGCCGGCTGGGCCCACTTCGCCTGCCACGCCGATACGGATCTCCACGCGCCGTCGCAGGGCGGTCTCCACCTGCACGACGGCCGCCTGCCGATCGCGGAGATCAGTCGACTGCGCCTGCACAGCGCCGAGCTGGCCTACCTTTCGGCCTGTTCCACCGGGCATGTCGGCCGTCGCCACGCGAACGAGTCCACTCACCTCGCGTCGGCGTTCCAACTCGCCGGATTCCGGCATGTGATCGCGAGCCTGTGGCCGCTCAACGACGCCGTCGCCGCGACGGCCGCCGACCGCTTCTACCGCCTGCTATCGACGGTCGAGAACGCCGACCGGGCCGCCGACGCCTTGCACCGGGTGACCCGCGAACTCCGCGCCGAGCACCCCGAACGCCCGCACTTGTGGGCGTCCCTGATCCACACCGGTCCGTAGCCCCGAGAGGGCGTGGGCTCCGGCGCGATCCGTGGGGGGTCAGTGTCGGCCGGTAGCGTCTGCCGCGTGACCGACGACGACGTTGCGGCCTGGAACGGGCTCACCGCCTTGCTGCCGGACGCCGAGGCCCAGCAGGTCCGGGACTGCTGGGACATCGGGGAGCAGGAGGCGGGGCTTGGCAACTCAGTGGCTGTCCGAGCCCGTTCTGTATACGGTTCGGCGGCATGGCTGACGACTGCTTCGGGCATCCGCGGCTCGCCGCGATCTATGACCCGCTCGACCCCGACCGCGGCGATCTCGATGCCTACCTCTTGATGGCGGAAGAGTTCGGGGCGCGCCGAGTGCTGGACATCGGCTGCGGCACAGGTGTGTTCGCGCTCCTCCTGGCTGATCGCGGGATCGAGGTCGTCGGCGTCGATCCCGCTCTGGCGTCCGTCGATGTCGCCCGGGCCAAGCCGGGCAGTGAGCGAGTGCGCTGGATGTGCGGTGACGCGACGGACCTCCCGCAGCTGCAGGTCGACCTGGCGACGATGACGGCGAACGTTGCCCAGGCCATTGCTGATCCGCAGACGTGGCAGCAGACGCTGCGAGGAGCCTACGAAGCACTACGGCCCGGCGGGCATCTGGCGTTCGAGACCCGCGACCCGGCCAGACGCGCCTGGGAGGAGTGGACCCGCGAGAACTCCCACCGCGTCACGGAGATCCCAGGCGTCGGCTCCGTCGAGAGCTGGGTCCAGCTGATCGAGGTGAGCCGGCCCCTGGTGACGTTCCGCTCGACCTACGTGTTCGCTGCGGACGGGCAGGTGCTGACCTCGGATTCGACGCTGCGTTTCCGAGAGCGGGAAGAGGTCGAGAGGGACTTGGTCGCGCACGGATACGTGGTGGACGACGTTCGCGATGCGCCCGACCGCCCGGGAAGAGAGTTCGTGTTCCTGGCACGACGTCCGTGATCTCCAGTGAATGCGCGCCACTCGGACCGGACAGGTGTCCCGGCCACGGCGTGGCCGGGAGCTGAGCGAGCTGGTACCCGGCCGGCAGGACACCGACCGCCGCACCGCCGGCCCCCACGGAGGCGGCGGACAGCGGCAGTTCGTGCGGCGTGCTCGTGAAGCCGAGCAGGTCGACGAAGACGGTCAGGCAGACGGCGGCGTGGACCGGGCGGAAAGGGCGCTGTCGTCCGCGGTGTCTTCGTCATCGACCTCCGTACCCGCGCCGGCATCGGTGCCGGCATCCGCGTACGAGGCGGCGGAGCCGCGGCCGTCGGCGATGAGACTGCCCGCGGCCCTCAGAGCACGGGCCAGCAGATGGGCGCGCCCGGCCACGATCGGCCCCAGAACGGCGAGGACGAGGACGTACCCGGCGATGAACGGCGCGAGACGGCCGTCGAGCCCCGCGCCGGCAGCCATGGCGGCCAGGATCAGCGCGAACTCCCCGCGCGCCAGCAGCGTCGTGGCGATGTCGGCGGCGGGCTCGATGCCGTACCGGTACAGGCGCGCGACCAGCAGCCCCGCGGCCACGTTCATCACGACGGTCAGAGCCGTCGCGGCGGCGACCGGTCCGGCGACGGACGCGATGTCGGCGGGGTCGATGGCGAGCCCGAACGCGAAGAAGAAGATCGCCGCGAAGGCGTCGCGCAACGGATGGACCAGCCGGCGGATCCGCGGCCCCGAGGGGGTCCCGGCCAGGATCAGCCCGGCCATGAAGGCACCGATGGCGTCGGCTACCCCGAGGAGTTCGGAGACGCCGGCGACGAGGACGGCGATGCCGAGGAAGCTGATGACGAGCAGTTCGTTGTCGCGGACCTTGATGAGGCGGCTGATCAGCCGGGTGCCGTAGCGCGCTGTGGCGGCGAGCACCAGCAGGAACCCGAATGCTTTCGCAGCCTGGAGGACTGTCTCTGTGACGCCTTCGGCGCCGCTGATGACGGGTTGGAGTCCGGCGAGGTAGAGCGCCAGGAAGATGTCCTCCACCACGATGACGCCGAGGATCAGACGCGTCTCCGGGTGGGTGATGCGGCCGAGGTCGATCAGGATCTTGGTGACGATGGCGGAGGAGGAGATGCCGAGGACTCCGGCCAGCACCAGCGCCTCCCGGGCGCCCCAGCCCAGCGCGAAGCCGAAGCCCAGGCCCGCACCGACGTTCAGCACGAGATAGATGCCACCCGCGGTCAGCAGGCGTCTGCCGCCGCTTCTCAGATCGTCGAGGTGGAACTCCAGGCCCAGGTAGAACAGCAGGAGCACGAGGCCGAGCGCGGACAGCATCTCGAAATCGTGGGCGTCGTCGACCAGGACCAGCCCCGGCGTGTGAGGGCCGAGCAGGATGCCGGCGAGCATGAACAGCGGGATCGTGGGCAACCCGATCCGGCTACCGATCCGGGCGAGGAAGGCGGCGGCCAGGAAGGCGCCGCCCATGGCGAGCAAGGTGTCGGCGTGTCCCACGGGTCACCGCCTTCCGCAGGGCGGAGAGGCGGACTGGTTGAGCTGTGCGAGGCGGATACGTTTTCTCCCTCGGTGACGGTGACGGTGACGGTGACGGTGACGGTGACGGTGACGGTGACGGTGACGGTGACGGTGACAGCCGGCTGCCGCGCAGGGCGGCGTCCGTTGTCATGGCCGGTACGGGCGGTGCCGGTACCGGTGCCGGCTGCGCGGGTGCGCCCCAC
Source organism: Streptomyces sp. NPDC091376 (assembly GCF_044757085.1). Taxonomy (NCBI): domain Bacteria; kingdom Bacillati; phylum Actinomycetota; class Actinomycetes; order Kitasatosporales; family Streptomycetaceae; genus Streptomyces; species Streptomyces sp. NPDC091376. The sequence continues at coordinate 316,723 of NZ_JBIVUF010000005.1, forward strand.
GCGGGCGCGGCGACGACCACAGCTGCGCCGCCAGACCCGCGAGGACCAGCCCCGCCGCGAGCAGGAGCCCCTGGGGCAGCGCCAGGCCGGCCACCAGCATCGCGAGTGCCACGGGCGGCAGCGCCCGGACGTACCCGCGCCGGTACTCTTTCGGACGGCACGGCCGCCCCGTACCCAGCCCGCGGGCGAAGCGTGGGTCGGTCCGCTCGGTCTGCTCCTGCAGAGCCTGAAGGCGTTCGTCTCGGGCCCGGGCCATGGCTCCTCCTCGCGCGGTCCGGGGTGGGGCGATATGCCTACGGTCACATGCCGCGCAGGGGCTCCGCATCGGGGCCGGCACCCATTTCCGCAGGCGAAGGCCTCACGGGCCCTCGCGCCCGGTGGCCCCGTGCTCACCTCTTCGACGGCGCAGGAGTGAGGTGAGCCCCTGACCGCTCCTGCGGTGTGACACCTCGAACTCCTGTGTCCGCAGCCCTGTGCCGGCCGGGCTAACGAGAGCCGGCGGACCGAGGCGGGAAGCCGTCGAGATCGCCGTCCTCGGCGGCGACGGCGTGTCCGAGCAGGTGAAGCGGACCCGCTTCGATGCCGACCGCTTCCACGCCCCGCCAATGCGCCAGCGCGAGCCGGGCGTCCACCAGGCCGTGGACCAGGGGGAGTTCCGGGTGCGCCGCGTGGAGCAGGGACTCCAGTCGGCACGAGGCGATCGTGCCGGGAAGCCATGACCGCGCCGCGTACCCCGCCGCGGCGGCCGGCGGCAGCCCCGGAGCCGTACGGCGCTCCACGGACCCGACGGACAGCAGGCCGCCGCCGACGATCAGGACGTCGCGCCGCTCCCGCATCCTGGCCAGGGCCCTCGTGGTGTCGAAGCAGTGCGGGAACGAGTCGTCGACGACGATCGCACCGGCACGGAGTCTCGACACGTCGAGCACCGCGCCGTCCCCGCTCACGGCAGTGACCAGGAGACCGGCCTCGTACACGGCGGCCGGCAGCGTCGGACCGGACTCGTGGACCTCCACGTTCCGCGCCAGACCGCGAGCGACCAGGTTCGCCGCCAGGTTTCGCAGCCGTGGCGCGCTGCCCGCCACGTCGCACAGGAGCAGCCGGGCGGGCGGCTCGGACGCGAGCGTCAGGAGCAGTTCCAGGGACGAGCTGCCGATGGAGCCCAGGCCGGCCACGGCGACGACGAGGTCGCCGAGTTCACGTTCCGTCCGGGCGAGCGCGGCGTGAACGGTCTTGACCACGGACACCGCTGTCGCCGCGTGCCCGGTCGTGAGGGCCGTCGGGGTGTCCGTCTCGCGCAGGACGCCGAAGCCGTACGCGGTGAGGGACGGGATCATGCCCGCGAGCGAGACGCAGCGCGCACCGAGCGACGACGCGTACTCGACGGCTCGGGCCGTGCGGGCATCGAGATCGGACGTCGACGCGAGCTCGTCGGCGAACAGCGGAAGGCAGACGAATCCGGACCGGCCCAGAGGCGTGCTGATCTCCTCCACGAGTCGCGGGCGCCCGTCGGGGAAGAGCAGTCGGCGGAGCTGTTCACGCGACGCCGCCTCGGCGGCCGGTCCATCGGGCGAGCCGGGCGGGGCGAGCGAGCCGAGCGGGGCGAGCGCGGCGAGCTGACCGGGCGGAGGGAGGTACCCGACGAGCGCGGAGTCCAGGACGCCGACGGCGGGTGTCGGGTCAGGCGCAACCGGCTTCGATCCCTTCTCGACCGCTGTGACGCGCGTGCGTGGCGCGGCGCTCGCGGCTTCCGCGCCGTCCGCGCCGTCTGCTCCGTCCGCTCCGTCCGCGCCGTCGGTCATGGCGCTCCTCAAAGCGCTGCTGAAAGAGGCGAAGGCCGACTCGTCGGGGAAGGCGGCGGCGGACGCGCGCAGCGTCACCCTCAGTTCCCCTTCGCCGACCGGCCGCACCGCCAGGAACGTGTCCGTGCCCACGGGAGGCGGCGCGAGGACGGCGTCACCGTCGTCCCACCTCACGCTCAGCGTGTCGCCGCTCAGCGGACCGAGGGCCGAGAAGTCCAGGAAGGTGAAGAAGAACTGGGCGGCCGGCGGCAGCCCGCCGTCCCTCGGGAGCGCGTGGACTCCTTGCGTACGGGCCGCCTCGACCTCGTCCACCACCGCACGCAGGTCCTCGGCGAACGTGCGGTCCACCTGCCCCTCACCGGGCGGCGGGCCCGGCCGCACCGGTACGGCTGCGGCGTACGGGCCGAACACCAGGTGGGCGTCGGGCTGTGCCTCGTCGCGACCGGAGACGGCGAGGCCGAGGATCAGATCCTCCTGACCTGTCCGGGCGGCCAGCGTGCGGTAGTACGCGGTGAGGACGGGTGCGAAGAGCGTCGTACCCGCTGAGGCGGCGATCCGGCGCAGCGTCGCGACCCGGCCCGCGTCCAGGGTGAACCCGGTGGAGTGGTACGGATGTGCCGTACGGTCCGTGTCGGGCGTCGCGGTCCCGGCGTGCGCCCCGAGGGCCGGGCGACGATAGGGCGCGTCGAGCCGGGCTCTGACGCTGCTGCCGGACGCCATGCGTTCCTGATGGGTCACGTGGTCCCGGAAGGTGCCGCGCAGCGGCGGGAGTTCGGCGGGCTCGCCCCGTACGACACGGTCGTAGACGGCGAGCAGCTCCCGGCCGAGCAGCGCCACGCTGTAGCCGTCGCCGATCAGGTGGTGGGCGTGGACGACGAGCGCGTGTTCGTCGGGAGCGAGGGTGAGCAGCCGCAGTCGCAGCAGCGGCCATGCCCAGGACTCGAAGCGGCGCGCTCGTTCCTCGGCGATCCGTGACGCGAGGAGGCCGGGTCCGGCGAGGGTCTCGAAGTCGACCGGGAGCCGCAGGGCGGGCGGAAGTTCCTGCTGGACCGGCGGGCGTGTGCCGGCGGGGAACACGGTCCGCAGCATCGGATGGCGTACGACGCAGGCGTCGACGGCCCGCTGGAACGCCTCGGGTCGCAGGGGTCCGTCGACCCGCAGACAGGCGAGCCATGCCGTGGGGGAGCCGGGTGCCATGGCCTCGGCGAGGAGGAAGCCGCGCTGGGAGGGGGCGAGGGGGAACGGGGAAGGGCTCTGTGTCCGTACGTCGTCCTGGGCAAGCCGGCCCTCGCTGCCGACGGATCCGTCGTCGAGTCGGTGGTCGAGTCGGTGGTCGAGTCGGTGGTCGAGTCGGTCGTCGGGTTCTTCGGCGGATCGGACGTCGGTTCGGACGTCGGTTCGGTCGACGGCGGCGGTGTCGACGGCGGTGCTGTCGATCGCGGCGGCGAGGGCGGCCAGTGTGCGATGGTCGTACACGACCGTGGGCCGGGGCAGGACCTGGATCTCCTCCCGCAGCCGCGCGAACACCTGGAGGACGAGCAGGGAGTCGCCACCCGACGCGAAGAAGTCGTCCTCGCGCCGGATCTCCTCCCTGTCGAGGAGCTCGGACCAGACACGGGCCAGCAGGACTTCGGTCGGCGTCACCGGGAGCGTCCCCGGCGCCGTGGCGCCCGCGGGCTCCTCAGGGTCGGTGGCGGACGCGGACGCGGACACGGACACGGACGGGGAAGCGGAGGCAGGCACGGACGGGGACGCCGACGCGGGCAGGGACACGGGCACGGGTGCCGTCAGCCGGGCGCGGTCGATCTTCCCGGTCCCCGTGAGGGGGAGCTCGTCGACGAGGTGGATCCGGGCCGGAAGCATGTACTCCGGCAGCGTCCGCGCCAGATGGGCGCGCAGCGCCGTGGAATCCTGCGTCGCGACGCCCGGCCGGCACTGGACGAAGGCACTCAGCCGCTCGTCACGGTGCACCACGGCGGCACGGGCGACCGCCGGATGCGTCAGCAGCACCGACTCGATCTCGCCCGGTTCCACCCGGTGCCCGCGGACCTTCACCTGGTCGTCGAGCCGTCCGAGGAACTCCAGCACACCGTCTCCGTCGCGCCGGACCCGGTCGCCGCTGCGATACCAGCGGCGCCCGTCGCGCTCGGTGAACGCGGCGGACGTCAGCTCCGGTTCGTGCAGATAGCCGGGTGTGAGCCCCACGCCGGCGATGAGCAGCTCGCCTGGCTCACCCGGTGCGCAGTGCCGCCCGTCGGCCGCCACCACGTCGACCTCCGTGCCGGTGAGAGGCGTGCCGATGGGCAGCATCCGTACGTCGTCGGCGGGGCGGCCGTCGATGATGTGGAACGTGGCGTTGATGGTGGCCTCGGTGGGCCCGTACAGATTGGCGATCCGGTGTCCGGGCCCGAACAGGTCGTACCAGCGGCGCACATGGGCGGGCGGGAGCGCCTCGCCGCCGACGTGGATCCAGCGCAGGGCCGACAGGTCCGGCGCCGGCCCGCCGTCCCGTACCCGGGTCTCGGCGGCCTCGAGGAGCCGGGACCACAGGCTCGGGACCGAACTCCACACCGATATCCGGGCCTGCTCGACCCGGTCGAGCAGTGCTTCGGGATCCCGGAGCAGCTGCCGGGGCAGGGTGACCACCGTGGCCCCGACCAGCAGCGGCGCGAGGAGCTGTCGTACCGACGCGTCGAAGCACGGCGATGCCGTCTGAGCGAGCCGGTCACCCTCGCCGTACTCGAACGTGGCCAGCGCCCAGTCGAGGTAGTTGGTCATCGAGCGACGGGTGATCGGTACCGCCTTCGGGCGCCCGGTGGAGCCGGAGGTGAAGATCACGTACGCCAGGGAGTCGGGGCTGGAAGCCGCCGGAGGCTCCGCACTGTCGGACCATGCTGCGCACGGCGCGGCAGGAGCGGCAGGAGCGGACGGCGGGCGGTCCACCGGCTCGTCGACCGGGACGAGCGTGATGCCCGCGGCCGCGGCGAGTTCCGTCGCCGCCGCGCCGGTCGGCGCATGGCAGACGAGAGCGCGGGTACGGGACCGCTCCAGCTGGTCGGTCAGGCGCGCCGCGGGATGGGCGGCGTCCAGCGGCACCCAGCCCGCACCGGCGCGCAGGATGCCGACCACACCCGCCACGGTGTCGCCGCCAGGCTCGGTCAGAAGCCCCACCAGGTCACCCGGGGCGACGCCGCGGGCGCGCAGCCGGGAGGCGAGGGCGCCGGATGCCCGGTCCAGTTCGGCGTAGGTCAGGACGCCCCCGTCGCCGGTGTCGACGGCCACCGCGTCCGGCGTGGTCCGGAACTGCGCGCTGAGGCGGGCGACGATGTCCGGGCGCACGCCCGACGGCTGATCCGCGAGGGTGTGGGCGGGAGTGGGGGAGGCCGGAACAGGTGGTGCGATCGCCTGCGCGACGTCAGTGAGTTCGGCGACGTGTTCGCGGGCCAGCCGCGCGATCGTGGTCCGGTCGAACAGCCTGGCCGGGAAGTTCCACGAGAAGGACAGCGCCCCGTCGGACTCCCAGCACAGCAGGCTGAGCCGGGTGGCGGCGGAGGCCGTTCCGGCTGAGGTCGGGCGGACCTCGACCGGGCAGTCGGGGTCGAGGGAGACAGGGAAGCGCGCGAAGCTGAACGACGCGGGTCCTGCCGTACGCGGTCCCGCCCCGTCCGCCGGCAGGAGCCGGGCGAGATCCAGACTTGTGAGCCGGCCGTGCCGCTCGGCCTCGGGCCACGCGTCGCGCAGCCGTGCCGCGAGCGCGTGCAGCGAGTCGTCCGGGCCGACGCGGACAGGGACCGGAAGGGTGTCGGCCAGCGGCCCGACGAGCCGGTCGATTCCGGGCAGCCTGGTCTCGCGGCGGGCCCGCGCGACGTTGACGGACACGTCCTCCCGGTCGCCGCCCCACCGGGACAGGCAGCGCGCGTAGGCCGCGAGCAGCAGGTGGAACAGGGACACGTCGTGTGCGGCGGCCACCTCGCGCAGCGCGGCCGACAGTTCGGGGCCGGGGGCCACCTGGTGGGCGAGGAGCGGGGGTTCGGGGAGTCCGAGCGGATCGCCGTCGTACGGCAGCGCGAGCGGTTCGCCCCTGCGGGCGAGCACGTCATGCCAGTACGCCCGGTCCTCGGCGAGGGCGGCCTCCGACCGTTCCGCCTGTTCGTGCGCGGCGTAGGCGGCGAAGTGCGTGGTGAGCGGGGGGAGTTCCGGTGAGCGCCCCTGCGACAAGGCCGTGTAGAGCGCCCAGAGTTCCTCGCCGAGGATGTTCAGGCTGAAGCCGTCGGCGGCGGCGTGATGCACCACGAGCACGAGACGGGCCGAGCAGGCGGCCCGGGTACGGGCGAGCACCGCGCGGATCGGGGCCTCGGCCGTGAGGTCGAACGGCCGGTTGCACAGGTCCTCTTCGAGCCGCGCCACCTCCTCTTCGACAGGGTGGGAGCCGGGCAGATCACGGACCTCGTACCAGTCGGGCGTTCGACTGTCGTGGCCGTACGCCGGGGTGGCCTGCGTGGGCGCCGCCTGCCCGGGGAGGACCCGGACGCGGAGCATCGGGTGACGGTCGGCGAGCAGGCCCAGCGCCACGCCGAGCAGATCGGGGTCGAGCGGGCCGCGGACGTCCTGTGTCACGTAGCCGTAGGCGGCGACATCGGGGTAGAGCCCGCCCTGGGTGTGGAAGGCGAGCTGGACCGGTGTCAGGGAGAAGGGGACGCCGTCGTCGGCCGCCTCCCTCGCCGCCGGCGCCACGTGATCCTGGGCGGGGGAGCGGTCCTCGGAGTCGAGTTGGCGGGCGAGTTCCCCGAGGGTGCGGTGCTCGAAGAACAACGTGATGGGCAGGGAGCGGTCCAGCTCCTTCTCCAGCCGCTTGACGAGATCGACGGCCATGAGCGAGTCCAGTCCCAGGCCGAGGAGCGGTACGTCGTCACCGAGGTCGTCCGGGGGCACGTGGAGCGCCTCGGACAGCAGCTTTCGCAGGACGCCCGACAGACCGGTCCCGTTCTCGGGGCGAACTCCGCCCGTCTCTTGCGTGTTCGCACGCCCGGTGCCGTCCGCGCCGTCCGCCCCGTTCGAGCCGTCCGCGCGGGCCAAGGGCGGGCTGGGCGTCGTGGGGCCGGGCTGGGCGCTTGGGTACGGGGATACGACGGCGTCGGCCGGGGTCCGTTGCGCGCGGGTACCCGGGTGGCCCAGGTCGGCGACCATCAGCTGGGCGCTGTCGGTGCCGCAGGCGGCGCGCAAGGCCTCCAGCGCCTCGCCGGTGGCCAGCGGCGCGGGCCCTCGTGCGGCACCGGCGTCCAGGGCGGACGTGCCCGTCGCGAGGGGTCCCGTACCGGCGACGGGTCCCGCACCGGCAAGGAGCCCCGTACCAACGACGGGTCCCGTACCGGCGAGGAGCCCCATATCGGCGAACGCCGCGAAGTTGACCGCCTGCCACGGCCGTCCGGCGCTGCGCTCGGCGGCGGCGAAGGCGTCGAGGTAGGCGTTGGCGGCGGCGTAGTCGCCGATCGCCCCCGCCAGGCCCGGCAGCACCGAGGCGACCGAGGAGAACGCCACGCACAGGGCGGGGCGCAGGTCGTGCTCGCGGAGTCCGCGCGCGAGCAGTGCCGTGCCGCGCGTCTTGGCGGCCAGGCCCTCGGCGACCTCCTCGGGCGTCTTGGCCCGCAGCGTGCCGGGCCGGACCACCCCTGCTGCGTGGACCAGCACGTCGAGACGCGGCAGAGCGGCAAGCAGCGCGTCGACGTCGGCCTCGCGGGAGACATCGGCGGCGCGGTAGTCCACGGTGGCGCCGAGCGCCCGGAGTTCGGCGAGCAGCCCGGCGGGCGGCACGCTCGAGCGGCCGGTCAGCACCAGGGTCGGCCGGCCCCGTCCCGCGAGATCACGGGCCAGCGCGCCACCGACCCCTCCGGCGCCCCCGGTGATCAGATACACGCCGTCGGCCGGCAGTACTGCCGGCCGCGACACTGGTTCCGTGGCGACCGGCTCGGCGGTCCGGACCAGGCGTCGCCCGGCCCGCCAGGCGATCGCGGGCGCCGGCCGGCCCTCAGCGCCGCCCGGCGTCGCCGGACGGGCGGCGAGTTCGAGGTCGAGCGCGTCCAGCCGCGCCTCGACCCGGTCCAGGGAGGACAGGTCGATGCTGTGGGCCGCGACACCGGGCAACTCCTCGGGCAGCGCCAGGGTCAGCCCGGTCAGGATCCCCTGCGCGGGGCGCGGGCGTTCCGGCCCGGCACCGGTGACATGGACGTCCTCGGTGACGACGAGCACGCGCGGGGCGTGGCGCGCGAGGTGCGGCAGCAGGTCCTGGAGCCCGGTCACCATGGCGCGGTGCGCCGCGTCGAGCGCGGTGGCGGAGTCCGGCTCCACGGCCGGACCTGCGATGAGCACGGCTGCCGTAGGGGCGGGCGCACCGTCGGGCAGCGGGTCCCCGGCCCCGTCCCCGGCCCGGCGAACCGTGACACCCCGCCCCGTGAGCCGGTCCGCGAACGCGCGGATGAGCGGCGAGTCCGGGCCGGCCAGGAGGACGGTACGCGGCCCGGGGCCGACGGTCAGCGGGGCGTCGTCCCACACGAACCGGTGCAGCAGCGGCCGGGGCTCGGGAGCGGTGGCCGGCCAGTAGCGACGCCGCTGGAAGGGATACGTCGGTACGGAGATCCGGGCCCGGCCGGCGTCCATGGCCGTACGGTCCAGCGGCACGCCCCGCTCCCAGAGCCGGCCCACGGTCTCCAGCAGCCCCCGCGCACCGTCCCGGTTCCCGGCCTCCAGCACGAGCGCCCCGGCTCCGCGCGGGTGCGCCGCCGCGACGGCCTTGACGGGACCGCCCAGGGAGCCGGCGCCGAGCTCGACGAACGTGTCGTAGCCATCGTCGAGGAGGCGGTCCACGGCCGCGCCGAAACGGACCGGCTGCCGGGCGTGGTTCCGCAGATGCGCCGGGTCAGGGACCGGTTGCCACGCGGCGGTGACCGTACTCATCAGCGGCGTCACCGACGGCCGGAGCGCGAGGGCTCCGGCGGCCTCGGCGAGCGGGCCGAGTGCCGGATCCATCAGGGGCGAGTGGAAGGCCCGTGACACCCGGAGCCGGCGTGCCGCGACTCCACGGGCGGACAGCTCGGCGACCGCGCGCTCGACAGCGGCCTCCGTGCCGGCCAGGACGACCTGGTCGGGACCGTTGACCGCGGCCACACTCAGCGCGCCCCGCGCGTCCGCCACCAGGGCGGTCGCCGTCTCCTCGTCGCAGCGCACTGCCGCCATGGCGCCGGGGGCGCACAACTGCGCCATCAGCCGGCCGCGTTCGGCGGCGAACCGTACGGCGTCGGCGAGCGAGAGGGTTCCGGCGACGCACGCGGCGGCGATCTCGCCGACGCTGTGCCCGGCGACCGCGTCCGGCGCGATCCCCCACGCCCGCACCTGGCGGGCGAGCGCGACTCCGTAGGCGACGAGGAGCGGCTGGGCGATGTCGGTTGCGTCGAGCGCGTCGGGTGCCACGTCGGGATCGAGGCACCAGGCGGCGAGACTGCGACCGTTGATCAAACCGGCGTGGTCGGACGCCTCGACGAGCGCTTCCCGGAAGGCGGGTGCGTCCGCGTACAGGTCGCGGGCCTGACCGTGCGGGCGTATGCCCTGTCCCGGCAGGAGGAGGACGAGGCGTGCCCGGGAACGTACGGCGGCGCCGACCGGTATCTCCCCGTCGCGTGCGGCGTCGAGGCGGCCGGCGAGATCGCCGTCGGTGACGACGGCGAGACGATCGGGTCCTTCGTCACGGGCAGAGGCGACCGCGCCGCAGACATCGCCCTCGTCGAGACCGGGGTGCTCGCGCAGGTGGTCGGCGAGACCGGCAGCGGCGGCGCGCAGCCCGTCCACCCCGTGCGCCGACAGGGTGAGCAGCCGTGGACCACTGGACGGCAGTCGGTCCTTCCCGGGCCGGGCGGGTGCCTCCTCCAGTACGGCATGGGCGTTGGTGCCGCCGAAGCCGAACGCGTTGACTCCCGCGACCAGCGGTCCGGGCCCCTCCCAGTCCCGTGCCTCCTCCACGAGGGCGAACCCGGAACCGGCCAGGCCCGGCGCGGTCTCCGCCTGGAGCGGGGACGGCGCCAGGCGCCGATGGCCGAGCGCGAGGACCACCTTCACCAGGCTCGGCATGCCGGCGGCGTTGAGCAGATGCCCGATGTTGGTCTTGACCGAGCCGAGCAACCGGAGCCGCCCGTCGGCGCGCGGCGGAAAGGCGTGCGCCAGCGAGCGCAGCTCCACGGGGTCGCCGATGGGCGTTCCCGTGCCGTGCGCCTCCACGTACGACACGTTCTCGGGGTCGATGCCCGCGTCGCGGTACGCCTGCGTGATGACTTCACGCTGCGTCAGGGGATTGGGCGCCATCAGGCTCAGCGAGCGGCCGTCGTTGTTCACGGCGGTGCCGCGGAGGACCGCGAGGACCGGATCACCGGCTTGTTCCCCTTCGTCGAGACGGGTCAGGACGAGCGCCGCGCCGCCCTCCCCGGGGACGAAACCGTCGGCCGCCGCGCCGAACGCGTGACAGCGGCCGGTCGGGGACAGCGCCTGCGCCTTCTCGAGGAGCGCGTACCCGCTCGGCGTCAGATTGAGGTGTACGCCGCCGACGACCGCGACGTCGCACTCACCGGCCTGGAGGCTGCGGCGCGCCAGGTGCAGCGCGACCAGCGCCGAGGAGCACGCGGTGTCGACCGCGAGCGCGGGACCGGTCAGGTCCAGGCAGTGCGCGACGCGGGCGGCGAGCATGTTGGGGAGGTTCCCGGTCAGCGCGGCGGCAGGCAACTCCGTCTCGCCGCAGGCCTGTTCGAGGACCTTCCGGTAGCCGCTCTCACCGGCCGCGACGAACACCCCCACTCGGCGGCCGTGCCGGCGGGGGCCCGCGTAACCGGCTCGCTCCAGAGCCTCGTGCGCAAGCTCCAGGAGGATCCGCGCCTGGGGATCGCTCGCCACGGCCTCCTCCTCGCCGATGCCGAAGAACCCCGCGTCAAAACCGGCCGGCTCGTCGAGGAACGCGCCCCACCGGGCCTCGCCGTCCGACGGGTCTGCCCAGCGCCCGTCCGGTACGCCGGTGACGGCGTCGTAGCCTTCGACGAGCCTGTCCCAGAACGCCTCCGGCGTGCCGGCACCGGGGAAGCGGCAGGCGAGGCCGGAGACGGCGACCAGAGGGTCGGTGTCACGGTCCGGTTCCGGCCGGGGAGCGCGGGGGCGGGCTTCGTCCCTCCGCGCGCCGTGCGACGGGGAGCCGCCCGCCCATGGGCCGTGCGACGGCCGCCCGTCCGAACTCAGGCTGTCGGAGCCGTCGGAGCTGCCGGAGTTGTCCGAGTCGAGGATCAGCCCGGCGAGCGCGGACACCGTGGCATGGTCGCGTATGTCGGACGGACGCAGCGGTACGCCGAACTCGTCCTCCAGGGCGGCCAGTACCTCCATGGCCTTGACCGACGAGCCCCCGAGTGCGCGGAAGTCGTCGTTCAGCGCGATTTCCCGCACCGGCAGCCCGAGTGCCCGGGCCCAGACACGGAGCACGACCGCCTCGACGTCCCGGCGGGACCGGGGCGCGGGCGACGGTGACGTACCGTCCCGCAGCGCGTGGCTGTCGCCGGGCGCACCGAGGGCCCGCGACCCGCCGTCGCGGCCGGGGTCGGCGGCTTCCGCGCTGTCCGAGTCCGCTGCTGCCGGAGACCCGACCCGCTGTCCCGGCAGGGAGGCAGCCGGTGCCCCCGACAGGGATCGGCCGCCCGCCACCCCTGCGGCCCCCCGCCCCGCGATCTCCGGAAACCCCCCGCCCTCGAAGCGCTCGCGCAGCACCCCGCGCCGGATCTTGCCGCTGGTCGTCCGCGGGAACGCCCGTACGGGCATGGCCAGCACGCGTACGTCGTCGTGCCCCAGGGCCTCGCGGACCCGCCCCGCGACCGCGCGCAGGAGCTCGGAGGGCACGGCGGCAAGGGGTGGCGCGGGCGCCAGGAAGACGACCACCCGCTCGCCGCCGTCCGCCGGATCGGTGGAGCCCACGACCGCGACCGGGCACCGGCCGAGACCCTGGGTGCCCGCGGCCACCTCTTCGAGATCCGCCGCGTGGAACGTACGCCCGTCGACGAAGACGACGTCCTTGGACCGACCGGTCACACAGAGCCGTCCCTCGCGCAGGAACCCCACGTCGCCGGTGCGCAGCCATCCGTCGACGAACGCGCCCGCCGTCGCTTCCGGAGCACGGTGATAACCACGCGCCACCTGCGGGCCCTTGACCTCGATGTGGCCGACCCGACGGTCCTCGACGGCCTCGCCCCCGTCGTCGGTGATCCGCACGGCGCACCCGGGCACGGGGCTGCCCACGTCCATCAGCTCGACCGCGTCCGGGCCGGCCGCGGTGTCCACGGCCCGCCCGCGGCTGAGCGCGGCGCGGTCCAGGGCGAGCGGTCGGGCGACCTCGCCGGGCGGCGGGAAGGTCACGGCCAGCGTGGCCTCGGCGAGGCCGTACACGGGCTGCGGGGCGCCCGCCGCGAGCCCCGTGGGCCGCATCCGCCCGACGAAGGCCCGCCACACGGCCGGGGAGATCGGCTCCGCGCCGACCAGGATCATCCGTACACGCGTCAGGTCGAGACGGGCGAGCGTGTCCTGCGCTACGCGTCGTTCGACGAGGGCCAGGGCGAAGTTGGCGGCCGAGAGCAGGGTCGCCCGGTGGCGGGCTGCCGCCTCCAGCCACCGCGCGGGCCGCTTGGCGAACGTCAGGGGTTCGAGCCGGACTTGCTTGATCCGTGCCGACAGTGGGACGAGGTGGGTGCCGATCAGCCCCATGTCGTGGAAGTACGGCATCCAGGTGGCCACCACGTCCTCGGAGGTGATGCCGGCGGCGGCGCGGATCTGCGCCAGATTGGCCAGCACGGCCGCATGCGTCAGTTCGACCCCCTTGGGCGCCCCCGTACTGCCCGAGGAGAACTGGAGGAACGCCACGTCGTCGGGCGCCCGTTCCGGCAGCAGTCGTGGAGCGGGGTGCTCCCGCAGCCCGTCGAGTGTCAGGGAGCGTACGGGGTGGGGCAGGGCGTCGAGCAGCGGAGCGGTGGCCTCGCCGAAGGCCACCGGCGGCCGGCCGAGGAACTCCCAGACGGGCAGCACCCGCCGTATGTCCGGGGCGAGCGGCACCGGGACGAGTCCGGCGGCGACGGCGCCCCAGAAAAGCGGCAGGAACTCCTCACTCCGATCGGCCGGCAGCACCACATGGCTCCCCGGCGCGAGGCCCGCGGCGAGGAACCCTCCCGCGACACACAGTGAATCGGACAGCAGCGCGCGATGGGTGACGACCCGTTCGCCGCCGTCCCCGTGCACGTGGACGATCCCCTGTCCAGGTGCGGCCTCGGCCGCACCGGACAGCACATCCAGCAACGCTCTTTCGCCGTTTCCCCGCATCGATGCCCCGTGGTCTGCCTGCGGCAGGCCCTCCCACAGCCCGCGAGAGCGACCGCCCGCGGTTCGGTCTGGTCTGCCGCAATGATGACTGATCTTCATCCCGCAGTGCGGCGGGGGGCGGCGGTCACGGCGAAGCGGGCGCGGTGACCTGGGCGATGCGTGCCACAGGTCGCCGGCCCGGTCCCTCGCCCTGCGGAGGGGCTTCCCCGGCGTCAGTTCTTTCGGCCGAGGGCGGCGAGTGCCGGCGCCGAGAGGCGCTCGATCCGGATGGTGAGGCCCCGAGAACGTCGTTCTCGGGGCCGTGGACGGTGCGGATGCCGGCGAGCTGCCGGGCCACGTTCGTGCGGAACGTCACCCGGCGGGCGCCATCGGTCACGAGCCTCTACTAGGAGACTTCCACCTCGTAGAAGCAGAGGTGATCCTTGATCTGTGCGACGGAGTCCTTAGGCTCCGGGTACGCCCACACGAGGTCGGGGGCGTCCGGCAGGGACCAGTAGGACGCCGTCCCCTTGAAGGGGCAGTACGTGTGGGTGTCCGAGGGTGCGAGGAGGTCCAGTCGCACGTCCTCGGGTGGGATGTAGTACCGCACCGGGGAGCCGGTCTCACGCAGCACCAGCGGGCGGTCCGTCTCGGCGAGCACCTGGTCCCCGTGCAGCACGCGCACGCGCCGCTCGCCCTGTTCGATCGTGATCGTGTGTCCATCGGCCATACCCGAACAGCACTCGCCGGGCTCGTCTTGTTCCCGCTCGTTCACGCGCGGGCGGGCCGCATCCCCCGCGGCCGCGAATCCGGCGATCTGCGGGTGAGGGGCATGAGGAGGTCCCGGAGGCAGGTCAGGAAGCGGGCCTCGTGCTCGCGGAGATAGAAGTGGCCGCCGGGGAACATCCTGACGGTGAGAGGTTCCAGGGTGTGGTCCTGCCAGGCGGTGAGGGCCCGCGCGGTCACGCGGTCCGCGGTGCCGGCGAGGACGGTGGTCGGGACCGGCAGAGGTGGGGCCGGGCGGTGGCGGTAGCCGGCGACCAGGCGGAGGTCGGCGCGCAGGGGGCGGGCCACCATGGCGCGCAGCAGACGGGAGTCGATGATCTCCGGGGGGATTCCGCCGTGGCGGTCGGCCACCGCGCGCAGGAGTTCGGCGTCGGAGAGCTGGTCGGGGTCCGTGGTGGTGTGCGGCAGGTGAGGCGCCGGGTAGGCGGACACGACGAGTTCTTCCGGGAGGCGGCGGCCGGTGTCGCGCAACGCCCGGGTCGTTTCGTAGGCGAGCAGGGCGCCGAAGCTGTGGCCGAAGAACGCGTAGGGGCGCCGCGGTACGCCGAATGCGGTCTCGGCGAGCAGAGCGGAGACCAGGCTGTCGATGTCGTCGCCGTCCGGCTCGTGGTGGCGGGGGCCGCGGCCTGGCAGCTGGACCACGTGGAGCTCGACGGACGGCAGCAGATCGGCCCAGCGCATGTACTCGGCCGGGTTTCCGCCGGCGTGCGGGAAGCAGTACAGCTGCGGGGCGCCGGGGCGAGGCGGGCCGGAGAGCAGCCAGGGGCGATGCCGGCTCTTGGTGGCCAAGGCGCTCAGCTCCTTCCGGGCGCGGCCAGGAGACGCTGCGAGAGGTGGGAGAGAAGTTCCTCGGCGCGCTTCTGGAGATAGAAGTGGCCGCCGGGGAGCGGAAGCAGCTCGGCGGTGTTCGACGAGTGGCGGGCCCATTCGCCGGCCGGGCCGGCGGCGTCCTCGTCGTCGGTGCCGTAGGCCACGATCAGCGGTATGTCGAGGGGCTCCGCGGGAGCCGGGCGGTAGGTCTCGATGAGGGTGTAGTCGGCGCGGAGGGCAGGCAGGAGGAGCTCCCGCAGTTCCGGATCTGCGAGCACGGCGCTGTCGGCCGCGCCCATGTCCAGTACGTCGGCGATGATCGCGTCGTCGCCTCGGACGTGGATCGCGTCGCCCGCGAGGAGGCGGTGCGGGGGCGGGGAACCGCTCACGACCAGGCCGGCCGGCCGTACTCCATGGACGTCGGTCAGTACGCGGACGCTCTCGTAGGCGATGGCCGCGCCCATGCTGTGGCCGAAGAGCCACAGAGGGCGGTCCGCGAGGGGAGCGAGAGCGCCCGCGACCTCCCGCGCCATGTCCGCCATGGTGGTGACGACGGGATCGGCGAAGCGTTCGTGGCGGCCGGGGTAGCAGATGGCGAGGGCTTCGATGCGTGAGTCCAGGTGCCGTGGCCAGTCACGGAAGGAGGAGGGGGAGCCTCCGGCGTGGGGCAGGCACACCAGTCGGGCGAGCGGGTCGCGGCCGCGCGGCTCGGCGGCCGCGAGCGGGTGCAGCCAACGCTGGTCGGTCACTGAGGTGTTCCTCTCTCGGTACTGCTGAAGGCGCAGGTCAGGGGTATCGGTGACGCGTTTCGCAGGCTCACCCAGCGGTAGTCGCCCCAGCGGCCGGCCTGCCCGCCGAGAGGCACGTCGAGGCTGAACGCGGGGCCCGCCAAGCCGGTTCCGGCGGCTTTGCCGCACGCTTCCTTCACGGTCCACATCCAGGTGAACTCGCGCGCCCGGTCGGCCGGTGGCAGTGCCGCGAGCTCGTCCCGGCGGGCGGGCACGGACCAGCCGAGCACCTGCTCGGAGACGTCCTGCGGCGGAGTCTGGACGTCGACGCCGACGGCACGGTCGTAGGCCGCGCCGACGGCGCAGGCGTCGGCGACGTGGCTGACACTGATGCACAGCCGTGGGTGTCCGAGGAGGACCGGCCGTCCGAAGGGCGTGTAGCCGATGTCGGCGGCGGCCGCGGCGGGGAAGCGGTCCCGGAGCAGGGCCCGCAGCAGGCCGCGGGTGCGCAGCCGGTCCGTCCGCCTGCGCGGGGGCAGTTGCCGGGCGGCGTCGCGGTCGGCGGCGGTCGTCAACCCGGTGAGCGGGGTGTCCTCGGGGGGTTGGGCCAGGGTCACCCACACACCGGGCCCCACCTCCGTGCGAGGTGGGACCCCGGCGGGCGGCGGTGTCACCGGCTGATGCCCGCCTCGGCCAGCACCCTGGCCCGGTCGACCTTGCCGGTGACGCCCAACGGGAGGTCGGCGTGCAGGCGGATCTCGGACGGGACCATGTAGTCGGGCAGGGTCCGCAGGAGGGAGCCGCGCAGCGCGGAGCGGAAGACGACCGGGTCGTCGCGGTCGGCCGGGTCCAGCGGGACGACGTCCGCGACGAGCCGGTCGCCGCCGTCGGCACGCTGTTCGACACCGACGATGGCGCTGCGGACACCTTCGACGGCCTGGAGGGCCGCCTCGACCTCCTCCAGCTCGATACGGAATCCGCGGAGCTTGACCTGCCGGTCGGCGCGGCCGAGGAACAGCAGCTCCGGGCCCTGAACGGTGACCAGGTCACCGGTGCGGTAGTAGGTGCCCTCCCGGCCGGGGAGGGAGACGAACCGCTCGCCGGTCAGGTCGGGCCGGCCGAGGTAGCCCTCGGCGACGCAGGGGCCACCCAGGTAGAGCTCTCCCGATTCGCCGTCGCCGGCTTCCTGGCCGGCCGTGTCCAGGACGACGGAGACGTGGCCGGGAAGACAGTGCCCGATCGGGACCCGATCGCCCTGCCAGCCCTGGCCGATCCAGAACAGGGTGGCGGTGACGACGGTCTCGGTGGGGCCGTACGTGTTGCAGACGGGGACCGACCCGAGGGGGCCGTTGGCCCAGTGGCGGACCACCGCGGGGTTGGCCGCCTCCCCGCCGAAGATGATCCCGCGCAGCGAACCGAGGCAGTCGACGTCGTCCTGCGACAGCTCCTCGCCGAAGAAGGCCTCGAAGTAGGCGGTGGTGCAGGAGATGTACGTGACCCGGTGGGCGCGCACGCGTTCGAAGAGCTGGCGGCCGGTCCACAGCGCCGCGCCGCGCAGGAGCACCGTCGAGCCGCCTGCCAGGGGAGCCCACATCTCCTCGACGGCCGCGTCGAAGCTGGGTGACGCGAAGGACAGCAGGATGTCCTCGGCGGTCATGCCGTAGCCCTCCAGGGCGCCGAGGAGGTGGACGGCGAGCCCGTGGTGGCCGACGGCGACGCCCTTGGGCCGGCCGGTGGAGCCGGAGGTGTAGATGAGGTAGGCGCGGTCGTCGGCCGTGGCGCGGTGCGGGCGGATCCGCTCGACCCGGTCGTCGTCCTTGTCGGTGGCGGCGGGAACCGTGACCCGTTCGGTGCGCAGACCGGTCGCGGTGGTGCCTTCCGCGGTGGCGAGGACGACGCGCGCGCCGGTGTCGTCGAGGACGTACCGGAGACGCTCCTCGGGCAGCCGCGGGTCGATCGGCACCCAGGAGGCACCGACGAGCCAGGCGCCGAGGGCGGCGGCCGTGAACGCGGGGTTGCCGGGGCCCACCAGGGCGACGGTGTCCCCGCGGGAGCAGCCGTGCGCCAGGAGCCGCTCCGCGGCCTCGTGGGCCGAGTCCCACAACAGGCCGTAGGAGATCTGGTCCTGGCCGCAGAGTACGGCCGTCTTGTCGGGGTGGCGGCGGACGTGGGACTCGATCAGGTCGATGATCGTGCCGCCGGCGGGGGCCGTGGAGGCGGCCTCGGCTGTGGACGGGCGGGGGGCGGTCATGTCGTCGCTCCGCGGTCGTGGGTGAGGTGGGCGGCCAAGGCCCGGATGGTGGGGTTGCGGAAGAACTCGACCACCGGGACGCGTGTTCCGGTGCGCTCCGCGACGGTGTTCAGGAGGCGCAGGACGTCGAAGGAGTTGCCGCCGAGCAGGAAGAACGACTCGTCGGCGCTGGAGGGTTCGTTGCCGAGCAGCTGGGTCCAGACGTCCCGGACCAGGGCCTCGGCCGGGCTCGGTGTCCAGCCCTCGGCCGGCTTGTCGACGCCGGCCTCGGCGAACTCGCCGAGGGAGAAGCGGTGCAGCAGCGTCTTGCGGTCGACCTTGCCGTTGTCGGTCAGCGGCATGACGTCCAGAGCCAGAATGTGCCGCGGGACCATGTACGGGGGCAGTTCGGCCCGGAGAGCGTCGCGCAGCGCCCGCGCGTCGACGTCGTCGCCGGGCCCCGGCAGGACGAACAGGCACAGGGCCGCCCCTTCACCCGTGCCGTGCACCGCGCCGGCGGCGGCCCTGACGGACGGCAGCTTCTCGGCAGCGACCTCCAGCTCGCCGAGTTCGATGCGGTGTCCGCGCAGTTTGACCTGGGAATCGCGGCGGCCGAGGAACACCAGGGTGCCGTCCTCCGCGAGGACGGCCAGGTCGCCGGTGCGGTAGACGCGGCCGGTGCCGTCCGGGGCGGGCATGAAGGCCGCTGTGGTGCGCTCGGGGTCGTGGAGGTAGCCCTCTGCCGGGCAGACGCCGCCGAAGTACAGCTCGCCCACGGCCCCCGGCGGCACCGGACGGCCGGCCGGGTCGAGGAGGTGGGTGTCGACGCCGGGAAGGGTGTGCCCGATCGGCACGTGGGAGGGCCGGTCGGGGTCGGGACCGCCGGTCAGCACGTGGGCGGTGACGGCGTGCGTCTCGGTGGGCCCGTAGAGGTTGACCAGGGTGAGGCGCTCGTGATGGTCGAGTAGCCGTTGGGAGCGGCCGTCCAGGTGGAGCTGCTCGCCGGAGACACAGATGTGCCGCACGCTCGCGAGCGAGTGCCCGCCGTCGCGGACGGCGTCGGCGAACGCGCCGAGGACGGCGACCGGCAGATAGACGTGGGTCAGCTGCTCCTGCTCGGTCAGCGCGGCGACCCCGGCGAGGTCGCGCCGGTCGACGGGGCCGAGCCCGTGGACCGTGCCGCCGGCCGCCAGGGTCGGGAAGATCTCCTGGTAGGAGACGTCGAACCCGAGCGGAGCGAACTGGAGGAAGCGGGTCAGGGGACCCATCTGCAGGGCGTCGATCTGCCAGTGCAGCAGATTGACCAGGGCCGGCTGGCCCATCAGCACGCCCTTGGGGCGGCCGGTGGAGCCGGAGGTGAACATGACGTAGACAGGGTCGGTCCCGTCCGCGGCATCCGGTGCCTCGGCCCCGGCGCCCGTGGTCCCGAGCTCGGCGACGGTCGTCCGCTCGGGCCCGTCGGACACCACCTCCCGGGAGCCGATGACGAGCGAGCACCGCGAATGGCTGATCATGTAGGCCAGCCGGTCCGCGGGCAGGGTGGTGTCGACGGGGAGGTACGCGGCCCCGCACCACAGGACCGCCAGCATCGCCACGACGGTGTCCGCGAGGCTCTCGGGGACGACGGCGACGACGTCCCCGCGCCGCACCCCGCGCCGGTGCAGGCCGGCGGCCGCGCGTGCGGTGCGCTCCAGCAGCTGCGTGTACGTGAGGCCGGTGCCGTGCGGATCGGTGACCGCGAGCCGCTCGGGGTGCCGGTGGGCGGCCTCCCGGACCAGCCCGACCAGTCCGCCCGGGCCTTCGGTACGCCCCTCGGCCGCACGGCGGAACCCGGGCACCGTGCGGGTGGCCAGGCCGGCGGTCAACCGCGGCAGCGGGGTGCGCGGGTCCGTGCCCGCCCGGAACAGCACCTGCCGGTATTCGGCGAGGAACCGCTCGGCGTAAGCGGCGGGGAAGACGTCCTTGTCGTACTCGACCTCGATCAGCAGTCCGTCCTCGACCGGGGTGGCGCCGAGCCAGAAGTCGAAGCGGGCGGCCTGCTGCGACACGAACTGCACCGTGCCCCGCAACCCGCCGGCGAACTCCCACCGGGTGCGGAGCTCGTCCTGCATGGCGAACATGCACTGGAACAGCGGGTTGCGGTTGGTGCTTCGCTCGGGCTCGGCCTGCGCCACCAGGGCGTCGAAGGGCACTGCCTGGAAGCGCTTCGCCTCACGCACCACCTTGGTGACGGCCGCCACGTGCTCGTCGAACGGCACGTCGCGGGCCGGCAGGACGAGCGGCAAGGTGTTGACGAAGTACCCGGCGAGGTCGTGCGAGGCGATGGTGCGACGGGTGGAGAACGGGCTGCCGACGACGACCTGTTCCTGGCCCGCGTACTCGCCCAGCAGAGCCGCGTAGCAGGCGAGCAGCACGGCGAAGGGAGTGGTGGCAAGCTCGCGTGCGGTGCGCTCGACGAGCGCCCGCTCCTCGGCGCCGAGCAGCAGGTTCAGGTCCGCGCCGGCGAAGTCCGTGTTCACCGGTCGGGTGGGCAGCGGGTAGAGGGTGGTCGGCGGTACGTGGTCCAGCCCGGCGGCGAGCCGCTTGACCTCGCCGGCCTCGATGGCGGCATCGGTCGCCCGTACCTGGGCGGCGAGTTCGGCAGCGAGCAGGCGTTCGCGCTCGGCGGGGTCCGCGCCGGCCGCACCGGGCGCGCCGGTGGCGAGGCGGTAGCCCTCGGACAGTTCGTCGAGCAGGGCGGCCATGGAGACGCCGTCGCTGACGGAGTGGTGGACGTTGCACAGCAGGGCGCTGCGGCCCGGTGCGGTGAGCAGCTTGAAGCGGCACAGCGGTGCCGTCCGCAGGTCGACCGCGAGGCGGGCGAAGGCGGCGCTCGCCTCGTCCAGCAGGTGTTGCCATTCGGCGCCGGTGGCCGCGCTGGTGCTCACCTCCAGCGGGACGGAGCCGGCCTGCGTGATGCGGGCGCGGGCCTCGCCGCCGTCGAGGGCGAACTCGGTGCGCAGGGTGGGCTGGAGGTCCAGCAGTCGGCGCAGGGCGGCGCGCAGCGCGTCCGCGTCCGCCTCGCCGTCGAACGTGATGCGGAAGCTGATGTTGTAGAGGTCCTTGCGCTCCATGGCCTCCTGGATGAACAGCAGGCCGCGTTGGGAGGCGGTGACGGGGATCTTGCTCATGTGCCGCTCCGTTCAGTTCCAGGACGCGACGAAGGCCACGAGGTCCGCGACCGTGACGACGTCGGCGAGCTGGTACGGGTCGATCTCCTGGGTGGGGTCGACGGCGAGGTCGCCGAGGATGCGGAGCAGCAGGAGGGAGTCGATGCCGAGGGCAGCGAGCTCGGTGTCGGGAGTCAGCGGCTGCTCGCCGAGGCGCCGGGTGATCGCGGCGTGCACTCGGTCGCTGACGGCCGGCAGGGCCGCGTGGCCGGCGGGGTGGAGGAGGGGCTGCGGCGTGGAGGAGCCGGTCATGGTCAAGGGCCTTCCTTGGTGCGGGTGTTGGAGGGAGCGGTGGTGCAGGTCCCGGACGGCGGCGTGGGGACCGCCCTGGGCTGTCGGCCGGCCGGGACGGCCGGGTCGTCGGTCGGCAGGCAGGCGCGACGGTCAGCTCGCGGCGAGCACGGGTTCGTCGTCGAGGTGCTCGGCGGCCACATCCACGGCGGCGGCCACCAGAGCGTCCAGTGCGCTGTTGGGAGTCCTGGTCCGCCGTCGGACGACCTGGGTCCACGTCTCGAACGGCGGCGCCCAGTCGACGGCGGCCAGGGTCCCTTCGGCGAGCTCCCGTTTCACGGAGACGAGGGGGATGAACGCCATGCCGATGCCCAGGGCGACGCTGCGCTTGGCCGCGTCGATCGAGTCGAGGTCGAACACGCGGGCGCGGTCCGCACCGTCGCGCAGCCCGAGGGTCTGCTCGAACTGGAGTTGGTAGCCGGCCCGGGTATCGGCACGGATGATCGGCGTGGCGCGCAGCACGTCCATGGCGACCGGGCCGCGTGCCGCGTGCCAACCCGGGCTGCTCACCAGCACCATGGGCTCGGGGCACAGGACCTGCGTCTCCAGTCCCTCGTGCTCCTGGGGGGAGCCGACGACGAAGGCGCAGTCCAGGCGGCCCTCCCGGACGGCCGCCACGGCGTCCGGGCCGGCGCCCGCGTGCAGGGCGACCTGGACGTCGGGATAGCGGCGGTAGAGATACTCGACCATCGGCAGCAACCGGTAGCTGGTCAGGCTCTCCACCGTGCCGACGTCGACCCGGCCGTGCGGCCTGCCGTCGGCGACGATGGCCTGCCGGGCCCGGCCGGTGAGTGAGATGATCTCGCGAGCGTAGGGGAGGAGCTGACTGCCGGCGGCGGTGGGTCTCACTCCGCTCGGCAGGCGCTCGAGGAGCGTGGTCCCGAGCCCCTGCTCCAGCGACTTGACCCGGCTGGTGACCGTCGGCTGGGACAGGTTCAGCCGGGCGGCCGCTCTGGTGAAGCTTCCGATATCGACCACGGCCACGAAGGCGTGGAGTTGAGGAGTGTCCACAGTCCGAATCTCCTCTGCAGAACTGGACTGCTGTGCGGAGCTCCATGCTGTGGCGGTGGCCTATCGGTCCCCTACTGGTCCGGTACCGGCCGGGAGATCACCGGGAGGAGCGGGGTGGTGCGGGATCGATAGCCGTTGAGTGGCGGAGGTCCATACCTTCCTGAACAGCCGGCAACCCGGCACGTTCCGCATCACACACGGGGAGACTCACCATGCGTACCGCCCGCCTCACGACCTTCATCGCCCCCTTCCTGCTCACGGCCACGGCCGCGGTCGCAGCCGTCGAGGGATCCGTCGTCGGTGGTGCCGCCGCCACCGTCACCGAGGTACGGGCGACCGCGACCGACGACACCCCGTGGCCGCGCCTCTCCCTCCGCCCCGCCGCGGTGGCCTCGGACGGGGACACCCCGTGGCCGCGTCTTTCCTCGAGCCCTGCCGCGGTGGCCTCGGACGGGGACACCCCGTGGCCCGTCGGCGGGGGTCAGTGACGTAGCGGGGTCCGGCCGTGCGGCTCGAATCCGATGTCGGCCGACAGGCCCGAGTGGTCCGCCTCCAGCTGCGCCAGCTCGAGGCGGACCGCTGCTGCGCCCACCCGGTCCATCGTCCGTGCGCGGATCGCGACCACCTCGCGCAGCAGCCGCTGTGCTTCGGCAGAGCGCCCGAGCCGGGCGTTGACCGATCCCAGCCGGTGCAGGATCCGCGACTCGCCGGCGATGTCACCGCGTGAGCGCACCTGGTCGAGGACGCCGCGCAGCAACTGTTCGGCCTCCGGATACCGTTCGCGGCGCTGCATGAGGTCGCTCATCACGAACCTCACCTGCCCCTCCATGCGCGTGTTGCGGGTGTGGCGGCAGATGTCCATCGCCTGGTCGAGCAGTTCCTCGGCGTCGTCGAGGCGGCCCTGGTCGAGGGCGAGCCGGGCCAGGTGGGCGAGGGTGTTGGTCTGTCCCACGTGGTCGCCGACCGCCTGGAAGTCCGCCACCGCCTGCCGGTGCAGCACGAGGGCGGACCGTTCGTCGCCCTGGCGCTGGGACAGCATGGCCAGGTTGCGACGGACCAGCGCGAGGCCCAGGGTGTCGCCCAGTGCCTCGAACGCGTCCTGGGCCGGTTCCAGGGCGCCGCGTGCAGGGGTCAGTTGGGAACGGGTGAGGTACAGCGAGCTCATCGAGAGCATGACGGCCGCCCGGCCCCGGAGCAGCCCCGTCTCGGAGGCTGCCGCGAGGGCCTTCTCGTGTGTGCGCTGCCAGTCGTCGAAATAGCAGCGGGACTCGAACATCGTCACCAAGGTGACGGCCAGGTCCCAGCACGCCTCCGCCCGTCCGGTCTCCGCCGCCAGGTCCACGACGTGGCAGAGGTTGGCCCGTTCGGTCTCCAGCCAGGCCAGCGGGTCCCGCAGCAGCTGGTCCACCTGTGCCTCGGGCAGCTGCCAGCGTGGTGCGTCGCCGTGCAGGATGGTGAAGTCGCCTCCGTACAGTCGCCGGTGGGCTTCGTCCGCCAGGGCCAGCCAGCCGCCGACGAGCCGCGTCAGGGCGTCCTCGGCCCCGTCGTCGGCCGCGTGCCGCTCCCGTTCCTCGCGGGCGAAGAGACGGACCAGGGAGTGCAGCCGGTAGTGGGGCTCGCCGGGGAGGGCGGTGCTGTCGACCTCCAGCATCTGCGCGTCCACCAGCGATTCCAGCAGGTCTCCGGCGTGAAACAGGTCCGTGTCCAGCAGTGCCGCCGCCACCCAGGTGGGGAGCGAGCCGCAGTCCTCGAGGCTGAGCAGCCGTAACAGCCGGCGGCCGGTCCCGGTCAGCCCGTCGTAGGTGAGGGCGATGCTGGAGCGGATGGCCAGCTCGCCGTGGGACAGCTCGTCCAGCCGGTGTCTCTCGTCGGAGAGCCGGTCGCGCATCCACATCAGCGACCAGTTGGGGCGTGCGGCCAGCCGGGCGGCGACGATGCGCAGGGCCAGGGGAAGCCGCCCGACCATCCGGACCAGGTCCGCGGCCACCTCCGGCTCCGCGGCCACGCGGGCCGGGCCGATGACCGCGGCCAGCATGTCGATCGCCTCCTGCTGGCTGCACACGTCCACGTACAGGAACCGGGCACCGGGCAGCCCGGTGATCCCGGACTGTCCGGTGACGATGACGGAGGACGCGCCGTGGCCGGGCAGCAGGAGGCGGACCTGCTGGGTCGCGGAGGCGTTGTCGAGCACGATCAGCATGCGCTTTCCCGCGAGCAGGCTGCGGTACATCTCGGCCCGCTCGTCTATCGGTCCGGGTATCTGCGCGCCCGGGATGCCCAGGGCGCGCAGGAACCGGCCCAGCGCGTCGAGCGCGGTCGCCGACGAGGGCTCGGTGCCGGCCAGGTCGCAGTAGAGCTGCCCGTCGGGGAAGTCCCGGACCAGCCGGTGCCCCAGGTGAACGGCGATCGTGCTCTTGCCCACGCCGGAGGGCCCGGACAGCACCGCCACGGGCGTGGGCCGCCCGTCCCCGCCGGCCAGCAGCAGCTCCTGGGCCGCCTCGACGATCTGGGTGCGGCCGGAGAAGTCTGCGTTGTCGAGGGGGAGTTGGAAGGGCGCGCCGCTGCCGGGCCGGGTCGGCGGCAGGGCGGGCCCGGAGACTGCGGCCGGGGCGGGGGAGGGTGCCTCGGCCACGGAGGCGACGTCCTGCTCGGTGCCGGGCAGGCGCAGGTCCGGGTCGCCCGCCAGGATCGCCGACTCCAGCTCCCGCAGATGGTCTCCCGGCTCGATGCCCAGCTGCTCGACGAGGATGGTGCGCCCCTCCCGGAAGACCTCCAGGGCCTCGGCCTGCCGGCCCGACCGGTACAGGGCCAGCATCAGCCGGCCGCGCAGTGCCTCCCGCAGCGGGTAGGCGGCCACCAGGGAGGAGAGTTCGGGGACGATCTGTACGTGCCGGCCGAGGCGCAGCTCCATGTCGGCGTACGTCTCCAGGTTGATCAGCCGGTACTCGTCGAGCTGCGCGGCCATGGACTGGAGCTTGTCACTGCGGCTCCCGCTGAGCGCGGGGCCGCGCCACAGGTCGGCCGCGCGCCGGGTGAGCGCGGCTGCCTCTTGCAGGCGACCGGCCTGTGCGGCGTCGTGGGCTTCCTTCCGGTACCGGGCGAAGAGCGCCGCGTCGAGCCGGTCGCCCGAGACCTCCAGGACGTACCCGGGTTCCCTGGTGACCAGCCGCGCGCCTTCCCCGATCACGGCGAGACTGGTCCGCAGGGCGGATATGCAGGTCTGTACCTGCGTACGGGCGGTTACCGGGGGCTCTTCGCCCCAGATCGCGTCGATGAGGCTTTCCGTACTGACCACCCGGTTGGCCTCGAGGAGAAGGGCTCCGAGCACCACTTGCTGCCGCCCGCGGGGAATGCGACACTCCTCGCCCGACGCTCCCGTTACCTCCAGCGGTCCGAGGACGCGGTAAATGGGTTTGTCGGCCGTCGTCGGCATATCGGTGTGGCTCCGTCTTCTCCCGAGCACCAGGACCAAATGCCAAATTAGCATGTGTGCACTGGTCAGTTGGGTGCCTGTGGCTCCATGGATCACGTCTCTTTCCTCGCGCCTCCCCGAGCCTCCTCATCAGCGGATACCGGTGCGACGTACGTGCGGCAGGAGGAAATCAGGCCACATTTCGAAAGGTTGAAGATGGCCGCGAAATCCACCGCCGGGCAGGTGTCTTCCGGACATCGGCGAATGCCCGTAACCACCATCCTTTCGGCCGAACCCCAGAGGTCCTCGATCACATAGGTGAAGCGCCGGCTCTCTTCCGCTGCCGTCACCGCCGCGCGTCCGAAAGCCGCCGTCCCGTCAGGCCCTCGGAGGGTGACGTCCTCGTCGAGGAGCGAGGCGAACGCGTCGTAGTCGCGGGCGTTGAGATAGGCGTAGCTAAGGTACACGTGCTCGACGGACACCCTTTTCGGCCATGGCTCCGACGGGTTCATCTGCCCCTCCCCGACGGTCTCAGCGGGTCCCGGCGAGCTGCGTCGCCAGGACCCGGCGGTCCGCCTTGCCGTTCGCGGAGACCGGTATCGCGTCGAGGACATGGACCTCGTCGGGGATCATGTAGGGCTGGAGCGACTGCGAGCAGAACGCGATCAGACGGTCGTCGTCCGGCGAGTCGGCCCTGTCCTGCGCCACGACGCAAGCCACGAGCCGGGGTTCGTCCGCCGCACGCTCGACCAGGAGGACCACGGCCTCGGCGACCTGGGGATGCTCCCGGAGCCGTCGTTCGATCTCGCCGAGTTCGACGCGGTTGCCGCGGATCTGCACCTGGGAGTCCACGCGTCCACAGAAGTACAGCTCGCCGTGCGGCCCCCGGTACGCCAAGTCACCGGTACGCAGGACGAGTTGGCCCGAACGCGGCTCGGCCGGGTCGGGCACCCGCGCGGCGGCCGACGCGGCCGGATCGTCCCAGTAGGCGGTGAACAGGGCAGGGGTCCGCAGGTGGATCTCGCCCAGTGCGCCGGGCTCGTCGATCAGCCGGCCGGACTCGTCGACCAGGAGCATCTCGGCGCCCGGGTGGGCGTAGCCGATGGACAGCTTCTCCAGGTCCGCGGGCAGCGGCCGCGGCACGTCGGTGAAGGAACAGGCCATCGACTCGGTCGCGCCGTAGCAGTTGATCAGCCGGGCCTGCGGCAGCAGCCGTTGGAGCTCGCGCAGCTCGGGAAGTGGGAAGTCCTCCCCGCAGAACAGCACGCCGCGGATCCCGGTGAGGCCGGCCAGCCGTTCGGGCAGGTGCCGCAGGGTCTGCCGCCAGATCGACGGCACGCCGTTGACCTGGGTGGCGCCGGTGTCGGCGAGGACCCGAAGGAAGCGGCTGGGCCAGCGCAGCAGGTCGCGCGGCACGGGTACCACGGCGGCGCCGCTGCCCAGGGCGAGGCCGATGTCGAGGAGCGAGAAGTCGAACTGGAGGGGCGAGGTGGTCGCGACCCGGTCCTGGGGGCCCACGATGCCCTGCGACAGCATGCCCCGGTAGAACGAGACGACCGCCCGGTGGCTCATCACCACGCCTTTGGGGCGTCCGGTGCTGCCGGAGGTGAAGATCATGTACGCGGTGTCGGTCGGGCAGAGTTCTGTCCTGCGGCGAGTCCGCGCCCGCGGCTGCCGCTCCACGCGCAGACGGCCGGACCCGAACCGGGCCGTCCCCGCCTGTCGCGGAAGGTGCTCCCGCGTTCCGTCCTCGGTCTGGATGTGCATGGCGGCCCCGGTGGCCTCCATGACGGTCCGCAGCCGCTCGTCGGGGGTCTCCGGGCTGACCGGTACGAACGGCAGGCCCGCCATCGAGCAGGCGAGGAACAGGGCGACGGCGTGGGCCGAGGTGTGGGACTCGAGGACGACGCGGTCCCCGATGTCGAGGCCGAGGGCGTCGAGGTCGGCGGCGTACGCCCGGGCGAGGTCGCGGAGTTCGCCGTATGTCGTGGTCCGCACGGTGTCATTGGCGACGAACTCGGTGACAGCCGGGCTGTCGGGGGCCGTGTCCGCCGCGGACAGCAGGAAGGAGTGCAGCAATGCGGGTCGGCCGGCGAGGGGACCTGCGGTGGTCCGGGTGGACGGTGACGTGGTCACGGGGTGGGTCTCCTGGGTGTGTGGTGGATGCTCCTCTGGACGACAAGCCGCTGGAGCATGGCCGGTTCTGGGTGATGCGGTCTGCTGGTGTGCCGGTCGGAGCGCGGTGGATCTCGCGGCCGAAGAACCGGTCGAGGTGGTGGCGGCCGGTGCGGCGCATGGTCGCTGTCAGAGGGACGGGAACTCCGCGGGCGGGAGCCGGTGTGCCTGGCCGTCCAGCAGGACCATCGGCGTGTCCGGGGTGCAGTCGGCGTACTCGGCGGTGCCGATCAGCAGGGTGTGGTCGATTGCCTCGACGGTGTCGCGGAGCCGGCAGACGACGGTGGCCGCGCAGCCGTCGAGCACCGGGACGCCGTCCGACCAGGAGTGGGCGACCCCGTCGAAGCGCCGGGCCGGGTCGCCGGTGGCGAAGCGCTGGGCGAGGGCCCGCTGCTCCCAGGACAGGGTGTTGACCGCGAAGGCGCCGCGGTCGCGGATCTCGCGGAGCGTCCGGCTCTCGCTGCGCAGCGACACGAGGATGCTCGCCGGGGAGAGCGAGAGCGACAGGACGGCGTTGGCCGTGCACCCGGCGGGTCCGGTGTCCGTGGCCGTGGTGATCACCGTCACGAAGGTCGGGAAGCGTCCCATGACGCGCCGGAAGGTCCCCTGGTCCAGCAGGGATGCGGTGTGAAGGGTGGTCTCGATGGTCATGGTGGGTGCCTCTCAGGCCGCTTCCGGTCGGGACATGGAGGTGACCAGGGCGACCCGGTCGACCTTTCCGTTGGCGTTCAGCGGCAGCGCCGGGGTGAACTCCACGGTGGCCGGCACCATGTAGGCGGGCAGCTTCGCGCGCAGAGCGCCGAGCAGTGCGGCCGGATCCGCCGGACCGCCGGTGCACATGGCGTGCAGCACCGGCTCGCCCTTGCGGCCGGGTACGGCCAGGACGACGGCGTCGGTGACGCCGGGCTGCCGCATCAGCAGGTTCTCGATCTCGCCGAGTTCGACCCGGTAGCCGTGGATCTTCAGCTGGTGGTCGAGCCGGCCCAGGTGCACCAGCGTCCCGTCGACCTGCCTGACCCGGTCGCCGGTGCGGTACCAGTGGTCCGCGGTGACCGGCCCGCAGCCGTCGTACACAGTGGCCCGCCGGCCGTCGAAGGAACAGAAGCGGCCGGTGTTGTCCTGCGGTGCGAGGTAGCCGGGGAACCGCTGGCTGCCGCGTGCGCACAACTCGCCCTCGTCGGCCGGGTGTCCGTCCTCGTCGAGAACCAGATACTCCTGGCCGGGGTACGAGGTGCCGATCGGCACGGTGGCGTTGCCGGTGTCCGGCCAGTCGGCGGGGTCCGCCGGCAGCCGGTACTCGGTCCAGGTGACGGTCATCTCGGTCGGGCCGTAGATGTTCTCCAGCGTGCTGTTCGGGGCGGCGGCCGCCCAGGCCTCGGCGTGTGCCGTCTTGAGGGCTTCGCCGCAGAACAGGCTCCATCGGAGAGAGGGCATGGCGCCGGGTTTCAGGGCGCGCAGCCGCATCGCGATGGCTGCGACCGAGGGGACGGAGTTCCAGTGCGTGATCTGCCGCTCGTTGACGTAGCGCACCGGCGAGAGCACGTCGTTGCGGGTGGGCACGACGAGGGTGGCGCCCGACCCCCAGGCGGCGAACATGTCGTACACCGACGGGTCGAAGGTGAGGTCGAAGGTCTGTGACACCCGGGCGCCGGGGCCGAGTCCGTACCGGGGAATGACGTGGCTCAGGTAGGCGGCGACGTTGTCGTGGGTGACGGGGACACCCTTGGGGCGGCCGGTGGAGCCGGAGGTGAACAGGATGTACGCGAGGTCGCTGCCGCAGACTGCGTACTCGGGCAGCTCCGTAGCGGTCGCGGCGGACCGGTCGAGAAGGTCCCGGTCGGTGAGCCGGATCACCGGGACGGGCAGCTCGTCCAGACCGGGCAGGCCGGCCTCGGTGACCACCAGATCGAGTCCGGCCTCCCGCGCCACGTCGCTGCTGCGGCCGATGGGGAAGGCCGGGTTGAGCGGCACCACCGTCGCGCCGATCCGGGTGATCCCCAGATAGCCGGCGTACGCGAGGACGGAGCGCGAGGCGAGCAGTCCCACCCGGGCCGGCGGGCCGCCGTGCCCGGTGAGGACCGCCTCGGCGACGGATGCGGCGAGAGCGTCGAGGGCGGCGTAGGTGAGGTGGTGGCCGTCGACCTCCAGGGCGGTCAGACCGTCACCGTGGCGGTGCGCGGACCGCGCGAACCATTCGCCGAGCCGCGGTCGCGGCGCGTCGTGTTGGGCGGACATCAGCGCTGTTCCTCCCTCTGTACGCGGGTCGTGGTCCCGATGAGGTCGTCGAAGGCCTTCGCGACGACTCCGGGGCGCGGGCGGCCCCGCTCGGCCGAGGTGACGGCGAAGCGGAGGGAGCGGGGGAGCTCCCCCCAGCTCGCCGCGGCGGCGTCCGCGGCCGCACGGGACACCGCGCCGGTGCGCGCCAGGAACTCCAGGCGGTGGCGCTGGTGCCGGGAGGCGGCCCACAGGTCGTCGGCGTGGGCCGCGAGCAGGTCCGGGTCCGCGCCCAGCCGCGCGGCGAGGAACGCGAGCGACTCCTGCGCGTGGAGCCACCGGCCCACCGGCGGGGCGGTCGGCGCCGAGGAGTGCCGTTCCAGCCAGCGGTACTGCTCCGGGCCGGGCAGTTCCACGGCGGCGCCGAGGGCGTGGACGTCCCGCAGCGTGTACTGCGGGGCGAGGGTGCCCAGCGGGGTGAGGAGCGCGCGCAGGGCGGTGTCGTCGACGACGCCGGTGTGGGGGCGCTGCTCGCCTTCGGGGAGGAGGGCCGCGAACCGGTCGGTGACCTGCCAGGCGCCGGCTTGGCCGGGTGCGGGTTCCAGCAGGACCCAGTGCGCCGCGGTGGACCTCTCGTACGCCGGGGACCAGGGCACGGTACGTGTGTTGGCGACGGCGAGGACACGGCCGTTGCGGCGGGCCTCCGCGCGCAGGGCGGCGAGTGCCTCGGACCAGTGGTCGGCGCCCCCGTAGACAAGCCGGCCGCAGGTGCCCTCGCCGTCGATGCGGGAGTGGTGGGAGAACGCGAGGCGGCCGCTGGGGTGGTCGGTGCGGACCGAGAGCCGGACGGCCCGGGCGAGCCGGTCGCCCACGTCGGGGAGTTCAGGTTCCAGGTAGGCCACCAGGGCGGCGGTGTAGCAACTCAGTTCCGGCGTCCGCGCCGGGTCGGCGGGCCCTGCGGCCGCGCCGCGGGCTTCGGGGACGGCGGCCGGGGCGGAGTCCGCGCGGTTCGTGCCGTCGTTCGCGGCGCCGTGCGTCACGTCGTTCATCAGGGCGTTCGTCATGCCGCCTCCCATGCGCAGCTCAGGGGTGTCTCGAATGTGTCGCGCAGGCTGCGCCATATGAAGCCCTTCCAAGTGCCGGTGGTCTGGCCGGGGCTGACGTCGACGGTCCACGGGCCGCCGGCGAGGCCGCTCCCCTCGGCCTTCACACAGGCCTCCTGAGCGGTCCATATCCAGGCGAACTCCCGCGATCGCTCGGCAGGTGGAAGGGCGTTGACCGCCTCGTGCCCGGCGCGGACGCAGCGGCGGACGACGCCGGGGGCGAGGTGTTCGGCCGGCTGCTGCACGTCGATACCGACGGCCCGGCCCACGCCGACGCAGGCGGCGAAGTGGCCCTCGTCGTGGGCGATGCTGATGGCGAGGTCGGGCCGGTCGGGCAGGGCGGGCTTTCCGTTCGCTCCGGGGACGACCCGCAGGCTCTCGGCCCCGGACGTGACCTCGGCCAGCAGCCGGCGCAGCAGGGCGCGACCGGCGAGGAACTCCTCGGCCCGCCAGGCGGCCATGCCGGCGGCGGCCGCGAGGTCGTGCGGGTGACCGCCCGGAGGTGCGGTGACGCGTCCCGACACCGCCCACACCTGAGGGACGATCTCGAAGACGTTCATGAGGGCAGCTCCGCGAGGAGCGAGTCGGCGGAACCGGCCACCGCGGACAGCACGATCTCCGTGGTGCCGCCGCCGATGCCCCACAGCGCCGCCTGGGCCCGGGTCCACTGGGCGCCGCCGGCGGCGAAGCCTTCGGCGCCCTGGAGTTGGGCGCATTCGGCCAGGACGGAGGTGACCGTCCGGGCCGCGCTCGCCTTGAGCAGGGCCGCCGCGGCGGTGTCGTGGCGGCCTGCGACGCGCTCGCCCAGGCGGTCCACGAGGGCGGCGAGCTCGTGGGCGGTGAGCAGGACGGCGGCGAACCGCTGCCGGATGCTCTCCAGTTGCCACAGCGTGCCGTCGCCGTACGCACGTCCCTGGAGATACTCCTTGGTCCGGCGCAGCGTGCGTGCGCACAGGGCCACACCCCACAGAGTGCCGGTGAGCCGCTCTACGGCGATGTGCGTCGCGAAGGACGTCATGCCTCGTCCGACCCGTCCGACGAGGTGCTCGCGGGGCAGACGCACCTCGTCGAGGCGGATGTGTCCGGTGCCGGAGCCGTCGAACAGCGGGGTGTCGGCCGGTTCGACGGTCACGCCGGGTGCGCCGGCGGGGACCAGGACCCAGGTGAAGCTGGTGAAGTGGCGCCCTTCCCGGTGGCGGGCGAGTACGAGCAGGTGGTCGGCGTAGAGGGCGCCCGTGATCCAGCGTTTGGTGCCGGTCACGGTGACGACGTCGTCGTCGACGGCCACCGTGGTGCCGAGGCCGGCGAGGTCGGCTCCGGAGCCTTCGTCGGACGCGGCCAGGGCGACGACGGCGTTGCCGGCGAGGGCGTCCCGCAGCGCGCGCCCGGCCGGATCGCCGCCGAGGGCGAGCAGCGGCAGGGCGGTGGATATCTGGACGCACACCGAGAGGGTGGCGCCGATGCCGAAGCGGGCGTCGACGTCGGTCATGAGCCGGCCGAGGGTGGCGGGGAGGACACCGGAGGCCGGGTCGCCGCCGCGGTAGACGGCGGCCAGCCGGCCGGAGTCGCCGAGGGCGGCCCAGATCCGGCGGCCGTCCGCCTCCGGTGGCAGCGCGTCGAGCCCGGTGGCGGTGACGCCCGCGGCCTTGCCCACCCCGGCCCCGGGCGGCGCCGATCCGGCCGCACCTGCCGGTGCGAGCCGGAGCACGGCCTGGTCAGACAAGACGCACCTCCGGGTCGAGCAGTGCGAGCCGGCCGTCGGCCTGGTGAAGACGGTCGTTGCTGTAGTTCAGGGGCGCCGAGCGCAGGTCGCGCAGCGCCGCTTCGAGACCGGTGGCGGAGTCCTTGAGGTAGCCGTCACGCAGCCCCACGGCGGCGACCAGGTCGTCGACCGCCGCGTGGCACTGCTCCGATGCGGTGATCTTCAGGGCGTTGAGCAGCAGCTGGATCCGGGGCTGGGACAGATCCGCGGCGGCGCCCACCGCCTGCTCGGTGTGGCGGAGCAGGGCGTTGACGGTGTCGATCTTCTGGCGGGCTGCCGAGAGCCGGCCGAGCAGCAGTTCGGAGCCGAGGTCGAAGCGGCGCCGGCCGGCGGTGCTGCGCAGCATGCGGACGACTCGGGAGAGGGCGCCGGCGGCGGTGCCCAGCCAGGCGGCCGACCACGCGAGGTGGGCCAGGGGCCCGAACACCTCGCTCGCGATGACGGAGAACGAGCCGTGCTCGCCCACCACTTGGTGGGCGGGAACCGTTCCGGTCAGCCGGAGCGCGACACTGTGGCTGGCCCGCATGCCCATCGGGTTCCACTCTCCGCTCGGCTCGACGGTCAGCTGAGCGCGGTCGGCGTACACGAGGGAGACCTCGCTCGGCGAGGCCGCGCCGGGGGCTCGTACGGTGATCAGGAAGCCGTCGGCGTGGGCGCCGCCGGTGACGATCGGTGCGAACCGGTCGATGACGAGGCCGCGATCGTCGCCGCGGGCCTCGGATTCGGCGGTCAGCAGGTGGCCGCCCTTGCCGGCCTCGGTGGTGACGGAGGCCAGATAGAGCTCGCTGGCGCCGATCCTGGACAGCAGGTCGTCGCGCAGCCGTGGTGCCGCGTGCCGAGTGACGGCCGCGACCTGCTGGCAGTGCATGCCGAGGATCATGGCGACGGACATGTCGGCGCGCCCGAGTTCGGTGCAGACGTCGAGCAGGTCGGTCAGGGTGCCGCCGAGTCCGCCGTGGTCGGCGGGGACGGTCAGGCCGAGCAGACCGGACTCGCGCAGCGCGGCGAGCGCCTCGACGGGGAAGTCGGCGTCGCGGTCGTGGCGGCGGGCGTGCTCGGCGGCTGTTCGTGCGACGTGGCGGGCGCGTTCCAGGGGAGTGCGTAGGGTGGCCGCGCCGCCGCCCGGGTCCTCGGGAGCGATGGCGGGTGCGGTGCTCATGCGGCGTCCACCAGACCCTCGTCGCCGCCGGCCGCCGCGATGGCTTTCCAGAGCGTGCCGGCGGTGGCGAACGTGGCGTCGTTGAGGTCCTCGTCGGGCAGGGAGACGTCGAAAGTGTCCTCGATGGCGAAGAGCAGCTCGATGGACTGCATCGAGTCCAGGCCGAGCTTGCGCAGGTCGGAGGCTTCGGTGAGTTCCTGGTCGCCGAGGTACTTGAGGAACGGGGCGAGCAGGTCGGTGAAGCGTGTGTCCACGGTGCTACTCCTGTGGTGGGTTGTTAGCTCCGGCGTCGGCAGGGGCGCATGCCGGAAGGGTCGGGACGACGACGTCAGCGGGCCTGGGCGCTCTGCACGAGCCGGCACAGGTCGTCGATGCGGTGGAGGTTCTCCGGCAGGAGGTCCTCGGCGGCGAACTCGATGCCGAGCCGCTCCTCCAGGGCCTCGACGATCGCGACGACCTGGAAGGAGCTGAAGCCGGGGACGGCCGTGAGGGAGGGCGCGGCGAG
The DNA here is from genome assembly GCF_044757085.1 of Streptomyces sp. NPDC091376. Lineage (NCBI taxonomy): Bacteria > Bacillati > Actinomycetota > Actinomycetes > Kitasatosporales > Streptomycetaceae > Streptomyces > Streptomyces sp. NPDC091376. Next base: position 351,278 of record NZ_JBIVUF010000005.1, read on the forward strand.
GACCGCCGCGGTGTCGATGCCGAGGATGTCGGCGACGGTCTCGGTCACCGTCTCGCGCAGCGGGTTCCGCGGCGCGTCGAACAGCGCGCGGTCGGCATGCAGCGCGTCGGTGAGGTCGGCCGTCAGCCGGGCCGGCTCGGGGCGGCCCCGCTGCACCCGGCGCATGGCGAGGAACGCCTGCTCGGCGAGCCGGTCCAGCCGCTTCAGATGGTCGTCGGTCCCCGGGGCGGGGGTCCGGCCGGTGGCGGCCAGGAACTCGGCGTGCAGTCGCCGGGAGCGGGCCAGCAGCCAGGTCTCGGTGGTCAGTTGGTCGAGGGCGGCGAACCGGTCCGGGTGGTTCGCGTACGCGGCGGCGTACGCGTCGACGTCGTCGTACTCGCCGACCGGACCGATGTCCGGTGCCCCGCCCGGGGCTCGTTCGAGAACCAGCACCAGGGAGGACTGCGGCAGTTCGGCCCAGTCCAGGACCCACTCGCCCGGGGAGGCGAGGCCCCAGGGGGTGTGGCTGTGGTAGGCGTCGCAGACGAGGGCGCGGTCGCCCTCGGCCGCCACCAGGTAGCTGTGCTGCATGTGCCGCTGCCGGTGGTAGGGCAGCCACGGCATGTCGTAGGTGTCGGCCATGACGTACAGGGGGCCGTGCGCCGCGGCCAGTGCGGCCAGTTCCGTGGGTGGTACGTCGTGGCGGCGCAGCCGCTCGACCAGACCGATGTCGGCGACGGCGGCCAGCTGGTGCCCGGCCTCCGGCTCGACGGTGGGCAGCCCGTGGGGTCCGGGTCGCGGTGCGAACCGGAGGGTGGCGCCGAGGGCCAGGTGGGTGTCCGGTCCGTGGAAGCGGTCGGCGAGCACGGCGAGGCTGGACTGGACGCAGTCGAGCAGCTCGGCGCGGACGGTTCCCGCCGTCGCGCCTCGCGGTGCGGCCGTCCCGGCGGTCATCGTCATCGCGGGCCTCCGAGCGGGCCGCCGGCGGACAACAGGCTGCCGCCGGGCGGGGAGGAGCCGTCCTGTCCGACCGGGGTGAGTCCGGAGACGGCGCTCATCAGGGCCTGCTCGCTGGGTGCCTCGTCGCCCAGTTCGTCGTTGAGCAGCTGCTCGTACGCGGCGAGGTCGAGGTAGCCGTGGCCGCTGACGCAGACGAGGACGCCGTCGCGGGCGCGCATGCCGTCCGCGCCGGAGGTGGCGAGCTTGGCGGCCGCGGCGAGCGCGTGGCCCGACTCGGGGGCGGGCAGCACGCATTCGTTGCGGGTGAGCAGCCGGCCCGCGTCGAGGGCCTCCTGCTGGGTGACGGCGGTGGCGGCGATGTCGCCGCTGTGCCGCATCGCCGAGATGATCTTGGCGGCGCCGTGGAAGCGCAGGCCGGCCGAGTGGGCGTCCGGGATCGGGTAGTCGCTGCCGATGGTGTACATCGCCTCCATGGGGCCGGTACCGGTGGCGTCCGTCTTGTCGTACGCGTACACGCCGCGGGTGAGTTTGGGCGCGGTGGCGGACTCGGCCGCGACCAGGGTGGGGCCCTCGGTGCCCGTGGCCCGGGCCCCGGCGTGGAAGGGCAGGGCGATGCCGCCGAAGTTGGAGCCGGCGCCGACCGCGCCGACGACCATGTCCACCCTTGCGTCCAGGGAGGCGAGCTGGTCCTGCGCCTCCATGCCGATGACCGACTGGTGCAGGATGCTGTAGGTCTCGCCGCTGCCGATGCAGAAGGCGACGCCGTCGTGGGTGGAGGCGTATTCGACGGCCTCGCCGATCGCCAGCGCGAGGCTGTTGCCGATGCCTTCGCCGCGCCGGTCGGCGACGCCGGTCAGCCCGCTGGGGCTCGAGTGGATCTCGGCGCCGAGCATGCGCATCAGCACCCCGCGGTACGGTTTGCGGCGCAGACTGGAATCGACCATGAAGACCCGGCAGCGCAGGCCGAACAGCGCGCAGGCGGCGGCCAACGCGGTGCCCCACTGACCTGCGCCGGTGCCGGTGACCAGTTCCTTCACGCCGGCCTGCTGGTAGTAGTGGGCCTGGGCGAGCGCGGTGTTCAGCTTGTGGCTGCCGGAGATGTTGCCGCCCTCGTACTTCATGTAGACGGGCACCCGGGAGCCGATGGCCCGCTCGAAGCCGGTCGCCCGCCACAGCGGGGTGGGCCGGAACTGGCGGTAGGCGGCGAGGACCTCCTTCGGGATGTCCCAGTACTCGCGTTCCAGCACGCTCTGCCGGACCAGCTCCATGGGCAGGTTGACACCGACACCGGTGCCCGCGGCGGCCGTCGCGGGGGTCAGGTCCGGGGGCATCGGGGTGGTGAGGTGGGGGAGGGCGCTGCGCCAGCGGGTGGGGAGTGCGATGGTCATCGGGCGTTCCCCGTGCCGGAGATGACGACGTCTATGAGGTCGCCGACGGTCCGGAAGCTGCGCCCGACGAACAGGTCGTCGGGCAGGGTGGTGCCCAGCTCGTCCTCGATGCGGACCAGCATGCCGACGAATCCGAGCGAGTTGACGCGCAGCAGGTCGCCGACGAGGGGCTCGCTGTCGGAGATGGTGCCGGGGTCGATGGACAGCCGGGACTCGGCGATGACGACGCGCTTGACGATGTCGCCGACCGCGGTCCGGTCGATGTGCGGAACGGTGGTCATGGGTGCCTCTCACTAGGACGTACGGGTGGATGGCTGGAGGGAGGAGGAGGTCGGCCGAGGGCGCCGGCGCGGGAACCGGTGCGGGCGGGGCCGGCCGCGGGCGGTGACCGCGACGCGTGGGCGGTCGCCACACCGGGTGGGATGTGGTCACGACGCGTGGGCGGTTGCCACGCCGGGTGGGATGTGGTCACGACGCGCCGGACGCGCAGGAGGTCAGCGGCGCAGGAGGTCAGCCGCGCAGCTCGCCGTTGGCCTCGATCACCCAGGTGGTGGTCACCAGCGCGCCGAGGGTCACCGGGCCGCGGACGTGCAGGCGACCCGTGGCGATGGAGATCTCCGAACCGAGGCCGAGCTTGGGGCCGTCGTGCAGGCGCAGCGATCCGTTGACGACGATCATGGCGGCGTCCACCAGCCGGGCGAACTGCGCGGCCGTCGCGGGGTCCTGGGCGAGAACGCCTTCCGTGTGGCGGGAGCCGTAGGCCCGGATGTGCTCCGCGGCGGCGGCCAGCCCCGGGATCGGCCGGAGACCGATCACCGGGTCGAGGAACTCCCGTCCCAGATCGTGCGGTTCGAGGGGTTCGGTGCGCCAGGGCATGCCGTCGCGGGCTGCCGGACCGGCGATGGAGGAGTCCAGGCGGATGGTCAGCGGGGCGTTCTGGCGCTCGCACTCGGCGAGCACGGCGGCCAGGTAGTCGGGCGCTATCTCCTGATCGACCAGGACCATCTCGACCGAGGTGCAGCCGGCCGGCTCGGGCACTTTGCTGTTCAGGGTGACGCGCGCGGCCAGCGCCAAGTCGGCCGACCTGTGCACGTACAGGTGGTTGACGCCGCCTCCGCTGGCGATGAGAGGGATGGAGCTCGCCGTACGGCAGTACTCGATCAGGGAGGGGCTGCCGCGCGGGATGAGGACGTCCACCTGGTCGGGGCGTGCCAGGACGGCCTTCATCAACGAGCGGTCGGGGTCTTCCAGGACGGTGACGAGTCCGGCCGGGAGACCCGCGGACGTCAGCGCCTCCTCCACCGCCGCGGCCAGGGCCGCGTCGGTCCTGGCGCTCTCCTTGCCGCCGCGCAGCAGGACCGCGTTGCCGACGGCGACCGGCAGCAGTGCGCCGTCCACGGTCACGGTGGGCCGTGCCTCGTAGATCATGAGGGCCACGCCGAGCGGCTTGGGGACGCTGCGCAGGACACCCCAGTCGCCGGCGGGGATACCCGGGGTGTCGGCGAGGACCGTACCCAGCTCCCGCTCGACGGCACAGGTCAGTTCCACCATGCGCTCGAGATGCGCGTCGGTGAGGCGGAGGCGTTCGACGAGCGTCGGGGGCAGGCCGCGCATCTCGGCGCGGGCGATGTCGGCCCGGTTGGCGTCCTGGATGTCGGGCCAGCGCTCCTTGAGCCGGACGGCCAGTTCGCGGCAGTAGCGGGCGTAGGCGGCGTCGCCGAGCGGCGGGGCGGCGTCGAAGGCGGCGCGGGCCCGGCGCAGGACGGCGTCAGCGGTGTCCTGCGGGCTCACGGCCGCCGTCTGGGTTGCGGTCACCACATGAACTGCCCTCCGTCGATGATGACCTTCTGGCCGTTGAGGTAGGTGGCGGCAGGGCCGACCATGAACTCCAGGGCGTCGGCGATGTCCTCGGTGGTGCCGATGCGGCGGACGGGGATCTCGTCCAGGGTCTGCGCCATCCGCTCGGGGTCGTCGAGGCGCCAGCGGGTGCGCAGCTCCTCGGTGTCGATCATGCCGGGGATCAGGCAGTTGACCCGGATCGCGGGAGCCAGCTCCAGGGCGAGGCACTTGGTGAGCTGGAGCAGACCGGCCTTGCTCGCGCAGTAGTTGGCGCCGTCGACACGCGGCCGGATGCCGGTGGTCGCCCCGACGTTGACGACGGAGCCGCCGCCGGCGGCGATCATCGCGGGGGCGAGGGCCCGGATCAGCCAGAAGGGACCGGACAGGTTGGTGTCCAGGACCTGGCGCCAGTCCTCGTCGGTGAGTTCGAGGAACGGGCGGTCGCGGTTGAGACCTGCGTTGTTCACGAGGACCGCGGGGGCGCCGTACGTGTGCAGCACCGTGGCCGCGGCGTCGGCCACCTGCCGCGGGTCGGAGAGGTCGGCCCGGATCGCCGTGAGGGATCCGGCGTTGTCCCGCTCTGCCTTCTCGGCCGCCTCTCGGTCGGACCCGTAGAAGGCGACGACGTGATGTCCCATGCGGATCAGGCGGCGGCTCAGTGCCAGCCCTATTCCCCGGGTCCCACCGGTGACAACGGCAATTCTGTCCGTCATTACGGACTCCTCGTCATGGCGTGGGTTGGAATTCATTCGGGATATCGAATGGAATGCCGCCATGCTAAGGAAGGGCCGCAGGGTGGGGTCAAGAATTCACGGCAGGCGGCCCATAGGGATGTCGGATGAGGTTATCGCCAGGCCCTCGAAAAGGAGGCGTCGACTGCGGGTATTCAGTTCACCCATGACCCAATGCGCATTTCCACGGCGACGCTTCTCCGCTGCCCGGCCGCGGGGCGTAGAGTGCGCGCGCACCGCGCGCGGGCGCTTTCGGTGACAGCGTCCGTGCGGTCAGCCGGCCAGGTCGCGCTGTCGCGTCGCGTACCGCCGGGACTTGGTGCGGTTGCCGCACACGCGCATCGAGCACCAGCGGCGGCTGTGGTTCTTCGAGGAGTCCCAGAACACCCAGCCGCAGGTGTGCTCGGCGCACCGCTTGAGCCGGTGGACGTGGCCGGTCAGAACGACCTCGGCCCAGGCGACTGCGAGCCGGGCGAGGGCGGTCCGGGCGGGCGGACCGCCGAGGGCGGGTACCAGCGGCGCGCCGGGGGTGGTGAGGGTGACGAGGAGCGGCACGTCGGCGAGCACCTCCTCGGCGAGGGCGAGCCGTTGCGGATCCACCGGGTCGTCGGTGTCGAGGGCCTCGCGGATGCCGGCGCGCAGCGTGAGGAAGGCCTGGTGCTCGTCCTGGGTGAGTCCCGGTGGGGTGTGCGCCAGGTTCCTGTCCGTCAGCCAGGCCGCCAGCTCGGCGGGAGTGGCGACGTCGTCGTCGCCGCTCTCCAGGTCGACGGTGTTGGTGAAGGCCTCGATCAGTTCAGCGGCGGGGGACGGGTCGAGCACGGACGCGCCGCCTTTCCGATGGGAGTTCGCGATGAGGCCATCGAACGACGTGATGGCCGATGGCCGGATTGGTACGGCACGCCCACCATACCGCTGCCATACTGACCATCAAAGGCTCTTAGGAGGTTAGTTATGGAGAGTTCGACGGACCAGCGGTCGCCGGCGACGAAAGCCCGGCCCCTGACCCGGACACCGCAGGAGGCACCACCGCGCGACGTCAGCAACCGCAACACCACGGTCCTGGTGACCTTCACGGCGATCACGAACCTGGCCGACGGTGTCACCAAGGTCGTGCTGCCGCTCATGGCCACGCGGCTCACCGACTCCCCGGCCCAGGTGGCCGGCGTGGGCCTCACCCTCACGCTCCCCTGGCTGCTCGTCGCCCTGCACGTGGGCGTGCTGGTCGACCGCTTCGACCGGCGTCTGCTGCTGTGGATCGCGGACATCGCCCGCATGCTCGTCGTCGCGGCCCTGCTGTTCCTCTCGCTGCAGGACGCCGTGACGATCCTCGCGCTGTACACCGGCGGCCTCGTGCTGGGCGTCGCCGAGGTGGTCGCGCTGACCTCCGCCGCCACTCTCGTCCCGTCCGCCGTGGCACCGGCCGGCCAGGAACGGGCGAACGCCTGGGTGGCCGGCGCCGAGACCGCCTGCAACGAGTTCTGCGGGCCGTTCGTCGGCGGTCTCCTCGTGGCCGCCGGCGCGAGCGTGGCACTGGGCTGGACCGGAGCGGGCTACCTGATCGGCACCCTGATCCTGGTCCTGCTCGTGGGCCGGTTCAAGCCGAAGGCGGACGACACCCGCCCGGCGGGCACCGTCAACCAGCGCATCGGCGAAGGCATCCGCTTCCTGTGGCAGCAGCGCCTGCTGCGGCTGATGGCCCTCGCCCTGACCGTGCTCTCCGCCTGCTGGGGCGCCTGGCTCGCGCTGATGCCGCTGGTCGCCACCTCGCTGATGGACCTCGACGCCCGTGAGTACGGCATGCTGCTGAGCGCCCTCGGCGCCGGTGGCCTCGTCGGCGCGCTCACCGTCACCACCGTCAACCGCGTACTGGGGCGCCGCTGGTCGATGTTCGCCGACCTCGTCGGCACCGCGGCCATGGTCGCCACCCCCGTCATCTCCACCAACCTCTGGGTCGTGGCCGCCGGTGCGTTCCTCGGCGGCATGGGCGGCATCCTGTGGACGGTCAACTCCCGCACCATCAGCCAGCGACTCGTCCCCGACGCCATGTTCGGCCGCTACAACGCCGCGGCTCGGCTCTTCAGCTGGGGCGCGATGCCGCTGGGTGCCGGCCTGGTCGGCGTCCTGGCGGAATGGCTCGGCATCCGCACCGCGTTCGCGGTGTTCACCGTCGCCACCCTCCTGATCATCGTCCCCTTCCTGCGGACCGTGACCCCGCAGGCGCTCGCGGAGGCCGACGCGGCGCCCGTCCGCGGCTGATCCCGCGCCACACCGCGCCCGCACGGGGGGATTTGTTTATCCAGGCATGCGAAAGACCTATCGGCCGGCCGTCGAACCAACTGGTTCCGGTCGGCCCGGTCGTCCTACGATCAAGGAAATTGCTCGGGTCAGCTTTGAACCGTTCGAACCGGAGGAACTCGCATGCCCTCTCTTTCTCCCGCCGTTATGGAAACGGAAAGGTTCCGGGCCTACGGCGCCCGCCATGTGGACGAGCTGCGCGACAGGTTCGGAATACCGGACCACCTCGCCCGCTCCATAAAATCGCTCGCCGCGGTACTCCCGTTCCGCGTGAACGAATACGTCCTCGCGAACCTGGTCGACTGGGACAACCTCCCGGACGACCCGATCTTCCAGATGGTCTTCCCGCAGAGCGGGATGCTCCGTGAGGAGGACGAGCGTCGGCTCGCGGCCCTGGTGGACGACCCCGACGCGAAGAAGGAGCTCCGCCTCACCGTCCAGCAGATCCGGGGGAGCCTCAACCCCCACCCCTCCGGGCAGAAGCAGCTCAATGTCCCGACCGTGGACGGCAACGAGGTGCCCGGCATCCAGCACAAGTACCGCGAGACGGTGCTGTACTTCCCGGGCCAGGGCCAGACCTGCCACTCGTACTGCACCTACTGCTTCCGCTGGGCCCAGTTCGTGGGAGACGCCGACCTGCGCTTCGCCGTGCCGGAGCCCAGCCGCCTGGTGGAGTACCTGAGCCACCATCCCGAGATCGACGACGTGCTCGTCACTGGCGGCGACCCGATGATCATGTCGACCGACCGGCTGCGCAGCCACCTCCAACCGATCCTGGACGTACCCACTGTCCGGACCATCCGCATCGGCACCAAGTCGGTCGCCTACTGGCCGCAGCGGTTCGTGACAGACAACGACGCCGACGACGTACTGCGCCTGTTCGAGGAGATCGTCGCCTCCGGCCGCAACCTCGCGGTGATGATGCACTTCACCCACCCGCGCGAGCTGGAATCCGACCTGGCTCGCCGGGCCGTCGCCCGCATCCGCTCCACCGGCGCCCTCGCCTACTGCCAGGCCCCCCTGGTGGCCCGCGTCAACGACGACGCGGAGACCTGGAGTGCCCTGTGGCGTGCCGAACTCGCTGCCGGGGCCGTGCCGTACTACATGTTCGTCGAGCGGGACACCGGCCCGTACGAGTACTTCAAGGTGCCGCTCGCCCGCGCCCACGAGATCTTCCGGTCCGCCTACCTGACCCTGCCGGGTTTGGCCCGCACCGTCCGGGGGCCGGTCATGTCGGCCACCCCCGGCAAGGTGATCGTCGACGGCGTCACCGAGAGCGCGGAGGGACGCTTCTTCCAACTGCGCATGCTCCAGGCCCGCGACCCGCGGCTGGTCGGACGCCCGTTCCGGGCCCACTACTCGGAGACCGCCGCATGGCTGGACGAGCTCAGGCCGGCCGACGACGCGCCCGCCGACATCGCCGCCGCGATCCGCGGCCCGCTGCCGCAGGTCACGGACGACATCGACTCGTCCGCCTGGCTCCGCAAGGAGCTCGCCCATGCCTGAGGCCACGCTCTGGCGGACGTCCCCCAACCTCGCGCTGAACCAACTGGTCGCAGAGCGCCGCGCGACCGGTGACGACGTGGTGCACCTGGCCTTCGGCGAGTCACGGCTCCCCGCCTTCGGCCCGCTCGCCGAACGGCTGGCCCGCGGCGCCGACCGCAACGCCTACGGGCCAGTGGCCGGCCGGGAGCCGGTACGCCGGGCGGCGGCCGGATACTTCAGCCGCCGCAACATGCCCACCGGACCGGACCAGATCGTCGTCGGCCCGGGCAGCAAGCCCCTGCTGATGGCACTTCAGCACGTGCTTCCCGGCGACGTCCTGATCCCACGGCCGGCCTGGAACTCCTATGTGCCGCAGGCGCGTCTGGCCGGCAAGACGGCATTCGAGGTGCCCATCCCGACCGAGTGCGGCGGCATCCCGGACCCGGCCGCCCTGCGAGACGTGGTACGTCAGGCCCGTGCCGCCGGCGCCGACCCGCGCATCGTCGTGCTGACCCTGCCGGACAACCCGACCGGTACGCTCGCGCCGCCCGCCCTGGTCCGCGAGATCTGCGCGGCTGCCGAGGAACTCGACCTCGTCATCATCTCCGACGAGATCTACCGCGACATCGTCCACGATCCGGCCACCCCGTTCCTCAGCCCCGCCGAGGTCGCGCCCGAGCGCACCATCGTCACCAACGGCCTGTCGAAGACACTGGCGCTGGGCGGCTGGCGCATCGGTGTGTGCCGGTTCCCGGACACCGCCTGGGGCTTGGGGATCCGTGACGGGGTGACCTCGGTGGCCAGCGAGGTCTGGTCCACCCTGGCGGGCCCCATGCAGGAGGTCGCGGCCTACGCCTTCGCCGAACCGGAGGAGATCCGGCAGCGGTTGTCGGCAAGCGCCCGACTGCACGGAGCAGTGGCCCGAGCGGTGTACGAGATCGTGGTGGACGCCGGCGCCTCCTGCCGTCCCCCCACCGGCGGCTTCTACGTGTACCCGGACTTCGAGCCGCTGCGCGCGCACCTCGCCCGGCGCGGCGTCACCGACTCGGCAGGCCTGCAGCGCCACCTGCTCGACACCTACGACGTCCTGGTGCTGGGCGGCCACCACCTCGGCGACGACACGGGCGCGCTCCGCTTCAAGGCGGCGACCAGCATGCTCTACGGCGAGACCGCCGAGGAGCAGGAGCAGTCCCTGGCGGCGGCCGACCCGCTGGCCCTGCCCCACGTCGAGCGCGTCCTGTCCCGACTCGAGGAAACCTTCACCAAGCTGAGCCGCTGAGCCGCACCCCGGCCGGATCCCTCACACCGGGCCGCTGGGGACGGTCCAGGCCGACGAGGAAGCAGCGAGCACCTGGGATGCCTACGATCGCACAGACCCTGCGAACGGACACACTCCCCGCCCGGGGAACCAGGGCCGGACTGGCCCTGCACCCCTTCCTGGGAATCCGCCGGACCCGGCACTCCTTCGCGCGCGACCGCACGCCCGCCTTCTACGTGCTGGAGCAGCGCCGCGGTGCGCAACTGCTCCAGCGGGGCGTGATCGGCGCACTCGACCTGGGCACGGCGGAGCGGGCCGTCCACCCGCACGAGCACGTGCTCCCGCACAAGGTGGCCGTTCAGCGAAGCATCCTCCGCGCCGTCGGCGGCAGCCCTGAGCCGGTGCTGCTCGCCTGCCGGGGCGCCACCGGCGTGGACACGGTGCTCGGCCTGGTCACGGCGGGCCCGCCGGACACGGAGCTTTCCCAGCCGGACGGCATCCGTCACCTCCTGTGGCGGTGCACCGACCCGGACCAGCAGGCGGCGGTGGCCGCCGGCCTCGCCGAGCGCCCCGCCCTGCTGGCCGACGGCCACCACCGCTTCGCGGCAGCGCTGGAACACCGCCGGACCTTCGGCGACCGGCCCGGCCCCTGGGACCGGTTGCCGGCACTCGTCGTGGACACCGCGAGCCACCCGCTCGGCCTGCGGGCCATCCACCGCCACCTGCCGGGCCTCCCGGCCGAGGAGGCCGCGGCCCGGGCCTCCGCCGTGGCCACTGTCGAAGAGGTCACCCGGCCCGGGCCGTCCCCCGTACCGCGCCCGGGAGAGTTCATCCTGACCGGTGCCGGCGTGCGCTACTGGTCGGTCCGCGATGTCTCCGCCGACCACGTACGGTCCGCGCTTCGCGGCCGTCCCCCGTCCTGGGCCTGCCTGGACACGGCCGTACTTCACGACCTGTTCATCGACCGAGTTTGGCGGGGCGCCCTGAGCAGCCCTCAGATCTCGTACCTCCACGGAACGCCTGGGGGACCGGAAGCCGTCCCGGCCGCAGGCACCCTCGTCCTGCTCGCCCCACCGACGGAGGCGGACGTCCACGACCTGGCGGGCAACGGCGTCCTGATGCCCCAGAAGTCGACGGCCTTCGGACCCAAACCCCTTCCCTGGCTGGTCACTTATCACCACATCCACCAGTCCCGGACGCGCGCTGGAAGGCACTGACGCACTCCATTGCCTGATCAAGCACTCCGCCTCCGCGCGCCGTGCCCGGTGTGGCCGCGGTGGCCACACCTGTGGCTCGGGGCGCGTTCGCGGCCGGGGGGACCGGTTCAGAGGGCCACTACGGTCGGTTCGGTCGCTTTGAGGCTGGTCCAGACGGGACTTCCGTCGGTGAGGCCGAGTTCGGCGGCGGCCTGCGGGGTGATCTCGGCGACGAGGTCCGGTGCCTGATCGGAGGCGATCAGGATCCGGAGTCGGCTGCCGCTGGTAGTGATCTCCCGTACCGTGCCGGGCCATACGTTGCGGGGGCTGCCGGTGGGCTTGTCGCGGTGGACGGCGACGGCTTCCGGCGCGATGATCGCGAGCGCGTCGGTGCCGGCGGGGAGCTGGTCCGCGACGACGAGCGTGCCGCCGCCGGTGAGCTGGATTCCCTCCGCGGTGACGGTGCCCGGCCAGGCGTTGCGGCCGAGCATGCGGGCCACCCAGGGGGAACGCGGGTGACGGGTGACATCGGTCGGCGGGGCGTCCTGGAGGGCGCGTCCTTCGTCGAGGACGAGGACCCGGTCGGCGAGAGCGACGGCTTCGACGGGGTCGTGCGTGACGATCAGGCACACGCCGCCGAAGCCGTCGAGATGGCTGCGCAGGGTGTGCCGGACGTGGGCGCGCGTGGTCTGGTCGAGGGCGGCGAGGGGCTCGTCGAGCAGGAGGAGTCTGGGGTGGGCGGCCAAAGCGCGGGCCAGCGCGATCCGCTGGGCCTGACCGCCGGAGACCTGTGCCGGCTTACGGTGGGCGAGATGGCCGACGCCGAGCCGGTCGAGCCACTCCTGGGCGCTGCGGCGGGCCTCTGCGCGCCGGACGCCGTGGGCGCGCAGGCCGTAAGCCGTGTTGGCGAGGGCGCTCAGGTGGGGGAAGAGGGCGCCGTCCTGCGGGACCCAGGCAACACCCCTGCGGTGCGGGGGGAGCGCGGTGACGTCGGTGTCGCCGAGCCGGAGTTCGGCGTGGGCGCGCGGGGTGAGGCCCAGGAGGGCGCGCAGGAGCGTGGTCTTGCCGGCGCCGTTGGGGCCGACGACGGCGATCGTGGTGCCCGGTTCGGCGTCCAGCGTGAGCCGGTTGAAGCCGGTGACCTCGGCATGCAGGGACCAGAGTTCCTGGGGAGCCTCGCGCTGCTTGTCGACGGGCCGGGGAACGGGGGCGGGGTCCACACGCGGTTCGGCGTCGTCCACCGCGGGCACGGGTGCGGGCATGCGATCGGAGGGCGTGCCGGTCCAGCGGCCGCGCAGAGCGACGAGGACGAGCATGGCGATGGCGAGCAGCAGGAGAGAGACCGAGGTCGCCGCTTCGGGCGCGTCCTGGAGGAGCAGATAGACCTGCAGGGGCAGCGTCTGGGTGGTGCCGGGCAGATTGCCGGCGAACGTGATGGTCGCGCCGAACTCGCCCAGCGCCCGGGCCCAGGTGAGCGCGGCTCCGGCGATGAGGCCGGGGGCGACCATGGGCATCGTGACGGTGAAGAACACCCGCACCGGTGAGGCACCGAGCGAGGCCGCGGTCTCCTCGTAGCGGGGACGGAGTCCGCCGAGGGCTCCTTCGAGGCTGATGACGAGGAACGGCATGGCCACGAACGTCGCGGCGAAGACGGCCCCGGAGGTGTGGAACGGCAGGGTGATGCCGAACGTGTCCTCCAGCCAGGGGCCGAGGAGCCCGCGCCGGCCGAAGGCGAGCAGCAGTGCGACACCGCCGACGGTCGGCGGCAGCACCATCGGCAGCAGGACCAGGGAGCGTACGAACGCCTTGCCGGGGAAGGGGACCCGGGCCAGCAGCCATGCCAGCGGTACGCCCAGGACCAGCGAGAGCCCGAGCGCCCAGAACGAGACCAGCAGGGAGAGCCGCAGCGCCTCGATGGTTCCGGGGCTCGTGAGATGGTCACCGAGTTCGGCCCACTGCGTCCGTGCGAGGATCCCGACCAGCGGCAGCAACAGGAACGCGACGGCCAGCAGCGCGGGGATCGCGAGAGTGACCGGGGTGCGGGGGCCCGGTGCGCGACTGCGGATGCGTTTCATCGGAGATCCCTGGGACTCGCGGTGATGGAGAGGAGGGAAGGAGGCTGCCCTCCCTCCGAACGGGCAGCCCTTCACGGCAGTCGCCGGGACTACGGCTGCTGGAAGCCCGCGTCCTGGAGGACCTTCTGTGCCTCGGGTGAGGACAGCCAGGCGACGAACGCTGCGGCCGCCTTCGCGTTCTTGGACTGCTTCAGCGCGGCGGCCGGGTATTCGGCTATGGCGTTCTGTGCGTCCGGGATGTCGACGGCGTCGACCTTGTCCGGGGCCGATGCGGCGTCGGTCTTGTAGACGAGTCCGGCGTCGGCCTCGCCGAGTTCGACCTTGCTCAGCACGGCCCGGACGTTCGGCTCCTGCGAGACCGGCTTCACCGTGATCTTCTGGGCGTCGAGGATCTTCCGGCTGTACTTGCCGGCCGGCACCTCGGGAGCGGCGAGGACGACCTTCAGCTTCGTGTCCGCGAGGTCCTTGAGATCGTCGATCTTGTGCGGGTTGCCCTCGGTGGTGGCGATGACGAGCCGGTTCCTGGCGATGATCGCCGGGGTGGCGGTGTCCGCCTTCACACTGTCCATGCTCTTGGTGTCTGCGGTGACCAGCGCATCGGCCGGAGCGCCCTGCTTGACCTGTGCGACCAGTTCCTGGGACCCGGCGAAGGAGAACCTGATGTGCGTGCCCGGGTTCTTCTTCTCGTACGCGGCGCCGGCGGTCTTGAACACATCGGTCAGTGAAGCGGCTGCCAGCACCGTCAAGTTGGCCGAGGGGGGACCGCCGATGGACGCGGTGGGTGTCGGGTCCTTCTTGGAGTCGTTGCCGCCGCAGGCGGCAAGGGGTACCAGGAGGGTCGCGGTCAGTACGGCAGCGGCGGCGCGGCGTCCGGTGAACGTGCGAGACATGAGGCGGGACTCCTTGGGGACGTGGTCGGCTTGGTGCCGTCCGTTGCGGTGGTGGTGAGCCGCGCCGGTGACGGGCGACGCCGCTTGGTCGTGCAAGGGGTCAGGTGCGGTCGATGTGCACGCTGGTCGACTTCACGCGGGCGGTGGCCTGCATGCCGACTTCGAGTCCCAGTTCCTCGACGGCCTCCCGGGTCAGCAGGGACACCAGCCGGTGCGGGCCTGCCTGGATGTCGACCTGGGCCGCGACGTCGCCGAGTTTGACGGCGGTGACGATGCCGGGGAAGGCGTTGCGGGCGGAGGTGTAGGAGACGTCGTCCTCTCCACCGCCGCTCTGAGCGACCTCGATGGAGAAGGCGGCCAGATCGCGGCCGTCGATGAGACGCCGACCATTGTCGTCGCGATGGGTCGCGACCCGGCCGGCATCCGCCCAGCGGCGCGCGGTATCGGGACTGACGCCCAGCAACCGTGCCGCCTGTCCGATGGTGTAGGACTGCATAAGCCATACGCTAGAGCCATCTATCTGGCATCTGCAAGTGCTGATGCGATTATCCATTGCAGATGCCAGTCGAGTGGGAGGAAGGTCCCAGAAGCTGTGACCGGCCGCTCTCAGGCGACTCGATGCGCGCCCGTGCAAGTGCCGGGCGGGCGGTAGAGGCACCGCGGGCCCGCACCGACGGCGCGGCGCGAGGCGATGAGTGACGGCACCGACAGCCGGATCACCCCTGCGCCCGTCCAGGGCGCGCACGGGACCCCTGTCCGGCCTGGACGGCGCGGCACGGGTGGGGCCGGGGCGTCGGAGCGGCACGGGTCCAGGGGTGGCGGGGCGTCCGCGAAGAGGAGGGCGGTCGGGGGAGCGCTGGGGGCCGTATCTGTGACGGCGCCTCTCAGGTGGCGAACGCGTCCACGCCGGTCAGTTCTGCGGACAGTGCCCATAGGCGGGCGGCCTGTACCGGATCCGTGGCCCACTCCTTGACGCCGACCCGGGTGCCGTCCGCCGGGGCGGGCTCGGCGATGTCGCAGTCCTCCAGGTAGACGCCGCCCATGCCGTTCAGTTGAGGGGAGGTCGCTGCCCACACCTGCGTGGCCGCACCCTGCTGCGGTGTCTTGAACGCCTCGGGGTGGAGTGGGTTGCCTTCCTCGTCGATCCAGCCGCGCTCGACCATTTCCTGCTTCTGCAGATGCCGCTGAAGGGGAGTCAGGATGCCGCCGGGGTGCACCGAGAAGGCCCGCACACCCCGCTCCCGGCCGAGGCGGTCGAGTTGCACGGCGAACAGCGCGTTCGCCGTCTTGGCCTGTCCGTATGCCTCCCACTTGTCGTAGCCGTGGCGCCAGTGGACGTCGTCCCAGCGCACGGGGGAGGAATGGTGTCCGGTGGAGGAGACCGAGACGACGCGGGCACCGCCCGGCTCGATCGCCGGCCACAGGCGGTTGACGAGGGCGAAGTGGCCGAGATGATTGGTGGCGAACTGGGCCTCCCAGCCCGGCCCGACCCGGGTCTCGGGGCAGGCCATGATCGCCGCGCTGTCGATGACGATGTCCAGCGTGCGGCCCGAGGCGAGGAACCGCTCGGCGAAGGCGCGCACGCTGTCCAGGTCGCCGAGGTCCAGTTCGTCCACCTCGACGCCGTCGATCCCGGCCAGATTCTCCTGTGCCGCGCCGACTCGGCGGGCCGGGACCACGACACGGGCGCCAGCCTTCGTCAGTGCGCGTGTGGTCTCGACTCCGATGCCCGAGTAGCCGCCCGTCACCAGGGCGAGCCGACCGGTGAGGTCGATACCCGCGAGGACATCGTCGGCGGTGCTCCGGGCACCGAAACCCGAACCGGTCTTGTGCTGCGGTGTGATGCTGTTGCTCATGACGGCACGCTACGAATTCGAGTGCGCTCGAAGTCAAGCGGGCCCGCGGCTGTGGTCCGAGCAGCCCGCGAACGAGGACGCAGCCGCGACCGGACGGGCGAATCGTGCCGCGACGCACGAGGCCGCTGCACGAGTCATCCCGCCCAGGAGACGCCGAGCGAAGGGTGGAGCTGCCGGCGGACCGGCTCGCCATGGTCCGACACATCGTCCGGGTGGGCGTCACCCGGGCTCTTCTGCTCGGCCGACCGGCTTCAGGGGCCGCCCCCCGGACGGTCCCTGAAGCCGGACGCTAGTCCGCGACGTGCACCGGGGCGCCGCCCACGTACGTCCGTACGCACCGGATGCCGTGCAGATCCTCGGGTGCGACGGCGAACGGCTCCCGGTCCAGCACCGCGATGTCCGCGAGCCGCCCGGGGGCGAGGACGCCGGCCTCGTCCTGGTGGTTCACCCAGGCCGAACCTGCCGTGTACGCGGCGAGCGCGTCGGTGAGGGTGAGGCGCTGGTGCGGCAGGAACGGGGGACGTGGTTCGGGCTCGCCCAGCTCCTCCGGCCAGACCTGGCGGTTCACGGCGACGTGGATGCCGTGCATCGGGTCGGGACTGGAGACGAACCAGTCACTGCCGGCCGCGAGCGTCGCGCCCGCCGCGTGGAGTGCGCCGAAGGGATATTGGAGGGCACCGCGCTCCGCGCCCAGGAAGGGCAGCGTGAGGTCGTCCATGGCGGGTTCGTGGGCGGCCCACAGCGGCTGGATGTTGGCGGTGGCGCGCAGGGTGCGAAAGCGCGGGATGTCGTCGGGGTGGACGACCTGGAGGTGGGCCAGGTGGTGCCGGTTGCCGGTGTGGCCGTTGGCCGTGACGGCGGCTTCCAGGGAGTCCAGGGCCTCGCGGACGGCGCGGTCGCCGAGGGCGTGGAAGTGGATCTGGAAGCCTTCGGCGTCGAGGCGGACCGCGGCTTCCCGGAGCAGCGCCGGATCGACCATGGACAGCCCGAGACTGTCTCCGGGGCAGCCGCAGGAGTCCAGGTAGGGCTCCAGCATGGCGGCGGAGAAGTTCTCCACCACGCCGTCCTGCATGATCTTCACGCTGCCCGCGGTGAACCGCCGCCCGCCCTGCGCGGCCGCCTTCGCCCGGCGCGCGAGCAGAGACTCGATCTGCTCCAGGCCGGCTTCGCGGTCCCACCAGAGGGCGCCGCGGACACGTGCGGTGAGCGAGCCGTCCGCGTCGGCGGCCAGGTAGGTGTCGAGCGGATCGGAGTTGCCGCCGTACGCGCCGACCAGCGCGTCCTGCCAGCCGGTGATGCCGAGGGAGTGGAGGTGCGCCTGGGCGGCGAGGAGTCCTGCCCGAGCCCGTGCGGCGGAGACCGGCGGGGTACGGTCGCCGACCAGCCCCATGGCGCCCTCGTGCAGCACACCGGTCGGCTCGCCGTCCGGGCCGCGTTCGATACGTCCGTCCACCGGGTCCGGGGTGTCGCGGTCGACGCCGGCCAGGGCGAGCGCGCGGGCGTTGGCCCACGCGGAGTGCCCGTCCCGCACCGGGAAGTACGCGGGCCGGTCGGGCACCAGCGCGTCCAGCAGCCCGCGGGGCGGCAGCCCGCCCGGGAACGCGTCGAACGACCAGCCGCTGCCGACGATCCACTCCTCCTCCGGATGCGCGGCCGCGTAAGCCTGGATGATCCTGCGGTACGCGTCCACGTCCCGCGCACCGGACAGGTCGCACCCGAGCATCCCGATGCCCGCGAACACCGGGTGCACATGCGCGTCGGTGAACCCGGGGAGTACGAACCGCCCGTCCAGATCGACGACTTCGGTACGGGGCCCGGTCAGCTCACGGATCTCGCGGTCACTGCCGACCGCGATGATCCGGTCGCCGGCGACAGCGAGCGCCGAGGCGCGGGCGCGGGCAGGTCCGGCGGTCCAGACGGTGCCGTTGAGGAGGACGAGATCGGGGGCGGTGCTCACGCGGAGACTCCAGTGGACGAGGAAGCGGACATGGGTGAGGCTGCGGATACAGGAGCGGGTGCGGGTGGGAGCGGGGACGCGGGCTGGGTGAAGTAGGCGGCCTTGCGTCGGTAGCGGGTCCAGAAGGCGGCGGGGACGCCGAGGAGGACGGCGCCGAGCGGGAGGGCGGTGAGGAAGCGCCCGTTCTCCGGGTCGAAGGCCATGTGGTCGACGGAGGTCCACTGCAGGTACGCGACCAGACCGCCGAGGACGAGCAGCGCCGTTCCGCCGAGCGCGGGCAGGACGCCCACGGCGAGGATGTCGCGGAGTCGTCCGCCACGCAGCTCGTGCCGGAAGGTGATCACGCACGCCCAGCCTCCGATGCCGTACATCAACGACACCAGGATGCCGACCGAGTTGACGACCGCGAGCACGACCTCGGAGAGTTCGCCGACGGCGAGCCCGGCCACGGAGAGCGCGACCGCGAGCCCGGCGGTGCGCAGGGTGGAGGTGACCGGCGTCCGGCGGGACGGGTGCAGCCGGGCCCAGCTGGAGCCGAGCACTCCGTCGCGGCCCATCGCCAGGGTGAGCCGGGAACCGGCGATCACCGAGGACTGCATGCAGGCGACGGTGGCGGCGAGCATCGCGGCGATCCCGGCGATCGCGCCGCCGGTTCCGTAGAAGGTGCGGGAGAGTTCGGTGATCCCGGCGAGTGGGTCGGTCAGCTGCCCGGGCGTGAGCGCGTGCAGGAAGCCGGCGGCGCCGATCAGGAACAGCACCAGCGTGACCACGATCGCGATCAGTCCGGCCCGGCCCGAGGACCGCGCCTCGGCGTTCTCCTCGACGACGCTGAAGGCGCTCTCCCAGCCCCAGAACATGTACGCGGCCAGCACCGTGGCGCTGAGCAGGGTGAGTGTGTCGGGGAAGGCGAACGGCGAGAACCACGACACCTGCACCGGAGCGGCGTCCCCGCGTACGAAGGCGGTGACGACGACGGTCAGGACGACCACGGCGGACAGGCCGAGCAGCACCGACTGCACGGCGGTCGCGTCCTTCACGCCGCGCACCGCCCCGATCACGATCAGGCCCGTCCACAGCAGACCGGTGAGCGTGACCGCGAGTGTCGACTGCGTGCTGAACAGTCCTGTCTCGTGGGCGAGTTGAAGGGTGAACTGACCGGTCAGCTGGCCCGCGTAGGAGAGGAACATGATGTTGGTGGCGACCGAGGTCCAGCCGGTGAGATAGCCGGTCCACGGACCCAGTGCGCGGCGGACCCAGATGTACGCGGTGCCGCAGTTGGGGTCGCGGGCGGCGAGGCGGGCGTAGCCGCCGGACACGGCGAGGATCGGGAGCGCCGCCAGCAGGAACGCGGCGGGGAGCGAGGTCCCGGCGACGGCGGCGAGGAAGCCGAGCCCGATGCCGATGGAGACGGTGGGGCTGATGTTGGCGAGCGCGATGATCACGCCGTGGCGGGTGCGGAGGGTCTTGCGGAACTCGTCGTGACGGGGGTTCTGGCCGTCGTCCATGCGCGGTCCTCCTCGTTCCGGGGTGAGGGAAGGAAAGCGCCCGCCGACCGATTAAGTCAACAGTGTGGGAAAAATATTCTCCCGGGTGGAACCACGGGCTTGCCGGGAGGTGTCGTGGCCTGGTCTCATCGGGTGCATGGGATCGGAAGGCACGGTGGTACGGGGCAGGGGGCGGCCCCCCAAGGTGGTCCTGGACGCGCCGATCATCGTGGACGCGGCACTGGCGCTGTGCGACGAACACGGCGCTGAGGCGCTGACCGTGAGGAAGCTGGCGGCCCGGCTCGGCGTGGACCCGTCGGCGCTGTACCGCCATGTCGCGGACAAGGACGAGCTGCACCTGCTCCTCGCGGACCGGCTCTTCGAGGAGATCCTGGAAACCTTCGCGCCGGCCCCCGGCGACTGGCGGACGACCCTGCGCGATCTGGCGGTCGCCTCTCGCGAGACCGCCCTGCGGCATCCGGCGGCCGCGGTCGTCGCCACGTACCGGACGACGCGGCGGCCCGCGGAGATGCGGATCGTCGAGCACATCCTGACCGCCTTCGCCGAAGCGGGCTGCGATCCCGAGCAGTCCGCCCTCCTGCACCGCGTCTACGGCGACTTCACCCTCGCCTGGTCCGGCATGGACGCTGCCTTCGCGACCCTCGACCCGGCGGCACAGGCGGGTGACGAGGCGGCCTGGACCCGCGAGTACGTGGCGGCCGACCCGTCCCGCTACCCGTCGATCGCGCGCAGCTCGGCCCACATGGCGACGATGACGGGGGAGGGCGTCTTCCGGGCGGCGCTGGAGGTGCTGCTGGACGGGCTGGCGGTGCGGATCGGGCGCGACGGGCCGGCTGGTTGATCAACCCTCGGCGGGTGCGGGTGCGGGTGCGGGTGCGGGGTGCGGGGGTCGAGTACGGACGGCCGTGACCTCGGTCCATGACGGGACGCGATGGGTGAGGCCCGCGCCGCCGGTTCGACGACTGCCCCCTGAAGGATGGTCATACTCGTAGGACTTAATCGGCCTGGCTTCCTTCGCGCGGGGTACAAGGGTGCGACCTGCGTGGTGGAGGAGGCGTCATGGACAGAGAAATTGCATCCGCTGAGGCTCGTCGGAGCGACAGTCGGGAGGAGACGGAGGACGAGCGGGCCGACCGTCGCTGGCAAGAACTCGTCCAAGAGATACGGGTCACGCAGACCGGTGTGCAGATCCTGTTCGGCTTTCTGCTCACCGTCGTGTTCACGCCCGCCTTCCAGAAGCTGGGCCAAACCGACAGGACCATCTACATCGTGACGGTCGTCCTGGGGGCTCTGGCCACGGGAGCCCTCATCGGCCCTGTGGCGTTTCATCGCATCGTTTCAGGGCGGCGTATCAAGCCGCTGGTGGTCGCATGGGCGTCGCGACTCACATTCCTCGGTTTGGTGCTGCTGCTCGCCACTCTGATCTCGGCGCTGTTCCTCATCCTGCGCACGGCGACGCACGACGGCTTTGTGCCCTACCTCGTTGCCGGCGTCTTCGCCTGGTACCTCGCCTGCTGGTTCGTCCTCCCGCTCTGGGCCCGCGTTCGCTACACCTCGGCCGACTCCTCGGACACGTAGTAACAGCGTTGCGAGTCGAGTTGGGCAGAGCACAGAGTCTCCGACTCAGGTGACTAGCGTGCGCGGGTGCTGGCGTGGGTGGTGAAGCGGTATTCGACGGTGAAGGGGAGGGCGTCGAGGTCGAGTGCTCGTCGCAGCCGGGGCAGCCCGTGGGTGTTGAGGCGGTGGTTGATGGTGGTCGGATCACCGCCTTGTTCGGTGCTGATCACTATGGCAAGGGTGGGATTCCGGCGGGTTCCGGTGAGGGTGGCGCGGGCGTGGTGGACGCCTGGGTAGGTGGTGACTTCGGTGAGGAAGGGGGCGGTGGCAGTGTTGGCGGCCAGTTCGGTGATGCCCTCTTCGGGGTTGTGCTCGAGATGCCACGTGCGGGTTCTGGGGCGGCGGGCAAGTTGTGCGGCGAGCCAGCGCAGGATGAGCAGTCCCAGAATGACGGCGGTGGCGGCGGTCACCCACAGCGTCCAGGTGGGCGGGTCGGCGGTGGCGGGAATGAGTGGGACGCCTGAATCGAGGAAGCCGAGTCGGCCGAAGTGAGCCGCCACGGCGAAGAAGCCCGAGCCGAGCAGGAGGAGGCCGAAGACGGCCAGCAGGGCGCGGTTGAGGCGGGCCGGGCGGTTGAGGCTGGTCATGGCGCGCTCCTGGTGGCACGGAGCTTGATCTTCGTTGCCGGACGGGTGAGTGGGGTGACCTCGTCGAGGCGCTGGTCGAGTGCGCCGCGGACAGCATGCGTGAGTCCCGCGGTGTTGGTCCGGTCGGTGCGAATGCGGGCGGTGATCGTACGGCGTCCCAGTTTCAGCTTTGCTCTGGTGACCCCGTCGACACTTGCCGCGGTGTTCTGCAGGGCGCGGCGCAGGCTTCGCCTGGTGACGCCGGCGTCCACGTCACCGGTGAGCGGCAGGACGGTCGGTTTCCCCGGCAGCAACGCCGCGAGCAGCAGCACGAAACCGAGGAGGACAGCTGCGGCACCCGCGCCGAGGACGGCGGTGTCGTTCCAGTGGAGGCTGTGCAGGGTGTCGGTGACCGAGCGGTAGCTGACGAGGGGCTGCCGGCCGATGATCAGCTGAATGGCGACGATTGCGGTCAGGACGCACGCGGTGAGCAGGACCAGCGCGGTGAGAGTGGCGGGAATGGTGCGGCGGGGTCGGCGTTTCACAGGACTCTCCTGGTGGAGGAGTCGGGGGGACGCGGCGCGGTGACGGTGATGTCCACGCGGGTCACGGTCAGGCCGGTGAGGTCCGCAACCCGGCGCACCAGGTGTGCGCGGGCGTCCTCGGTGGCGTGGGCGACGGATTCCGGATAGACGACGGACAGGCGGACGTCGAGCGCCACGTCCGCCGAGTCGTCACTGACTTTCGCGGTGACGCGGGCAGGGTCTTCCGGGCGTTGCCCAGGGACCGATATGCCGAGCACCCGGCCGACGGTTCCGCCGATGTGCTCGACTTCGGTCAACACCCGGGCGGCGATGCGTTCGACGGTGCGGTCGGAGACGGTTGTGCGGCCGCGTCGCGCCGTTCCGGTCTCGGCCTCGACCGATGTGGCCGCGAGGGTCCCGGACTCAGCCGATGTGGCGGTCGCGGTGTCCATGGAAGTCGTCCCTGTCGCGGCCGGTGAGCTGGGCGAGGTCGAGTTTGCCGTCGAGGTAACGCCCCACCAGCAGCCCGACCGTTCCGAGAACGAGGACGATGAGGAAAGCGTCGAAACCACCGAACGCGGCGGCGAGGCCGAGTACGAGACCTGTCAGCAGCCCCATCTGAGTGGACGTCATGTCGGATTCTCCTTGGTGCCGGGCGGTGCCGGGCGGTGCCGTGCCCTGCCGTGCGGCTGTGAGCCGGTCCGTGTCCGGCGGTTACTGCACGCGGTCGCCAGTCCCCTGGTCGCCATCACCGTCTTCACTGGGAATGTGGACATCATTGACATTGATGTTGACCTCGACGACTTCCAGGCCGGTCATCTGCTCAACGGCGTCGATGACGTTGTTCCGGACCTCCTGGGCCAGATCGGGGATGGACACGCCGTACTCGACCAGCATCTGCAGGTCGACTGCCGCCTGCTTCTGACCGACCTCGACGGAGACACCCTGTCCCGCGCTGGCGGAGGCTCCGGGGATACGTCCCTTGACCGCGCCGAACGCACGCGCCGCTCCGCCGCCCAGCTCGTACACGCCGGGCACCTCGCGGGCGGCGATCCCGGAGATCTTCTGGACGACGACGTCGGCGATGGCAGTGCTGCCCTGCCCGGATGCTTGTGCAGTGGAGGCCTCTGGTGCGCCGGCGGCGCTCTTGGCCGAGTCACCTGCGGCGAAAGCGGAGTGCTCGGCGCTGTTCGCGGTGGCGGGATTCGTCATGGCGCTCTCCTCGGTTCCCTGGTCCGGACGAGGCAGCTCCGCGCTCGTCACACCTGAAGGACCCGTGCCAAGGGAGAACGTCATGGCTCTCTCAGGTATCGGCCTCGCCGGCGGGATCGAAAGGCGTGAAGGCGGCGGCATCGATGTCGGTGACGACCAGGCGCAGCCGGGCGTCCTTCCACGGGGTGCCCCTGACGGCCATGTGTACGGCGGCCTCGGCTTCGCGAAGGACGGGAGGCAGCGGGAGGGTCAGGGCGACGACTCGGATCTCAATGAATCCGTGGTTGATGGCCACGGCCAAGGAGTCGAGGTTCCACGGCACGCGCGAGCCGATGTGGGTGGTTGAGGGCGTTGCCGGGCGCAAGCCGGGGACCTTGCCCAGGGCGGACAGGAGCGAGCGGGTCATCTCTGTTCGCGGTGTCACCACACACCGGTCCCGTCCGTGTCCATGCCTGTGTCTGTGTCTGTGTCAGTGTCCACGTCCATGATCGACACCATGACGGCCTGCGGGGTGAGACCGGTGGCATCGGCGACAGCACGCGTGACCTCACGCTGAACGGCTCGTGCCACCGCCGCAGCCTGGTGCCCACCGGCGGTGACCAGGTCGACGGACACGCGCGATATCGATGGCACGATCGATGGCATGACTGAGCGGCGCTCGGCCGTGACTCTCACGCCCTCGGTCGCGGCCGGGGCAAGGCCCTTGATCTTCTGGCGTGTTGATCGGCCCACGTGGGAGGCGAGCCCGGTCAAGCCGGGTTCGAGGCGCACGACCCCCGGGACACCGACGGCGGCTCGAGCGGCGACGGCGGCGATCACGGGCTCGGCGATGACCCACTGGAAGCGGGGAGCCCGGGCCCTGTCGTCCGGCACGGTCGTTGTCATGGCGAGCACCGTGTCCTTGTGCTGCAGTCTCTCTCAACGGTCTGCTGCCCGATCGCGGCGGTGTCATGCGTCGTAGTCGTAGAGGTCCTCCACGGTCAGATCCAGACGCACCAGGGTGATCCCGAACCGCGCCGCAGCGGCTGCCCGTACCCGCTCGCGCACCTCGTCGACAGCGTTGACGGAGAACCTGCCGTAAGCCACCGCGAGGCTCATCGCCACCTCCATCGCGCCGCCGGTCTCGGTGACGGCGATCCGGCAGCGGCGAGCGCGTACACCGTCGACGGAATCGGCGGCGCGTCGCAGCACCGCAGCGACCACTTGCTCGCTGATGCGCACGCCGCCCGGCTCCGTGCTGGGCAGCGGGAGCATGTGGTGACGGCGGACCTCCGCGCGTACCGCGGACATGATGCGGCCGGTCAGGCCCAGCGGAGGCCCGGTCTCCTGCGATGCCAGCTCGCCGGTCACCGCCCGAAGCACCATCAGGCTCTCCCGAGTCGCAGAGCAGTACTCGCAGGTGAGCTGATGGTCGTCAGCCACGTCGCCATCCGTCGGACCGAGCCGCTCCCACACCGTCTCGACATCGCGGCCGCACGGCAGCACGTGGCTCCGGGCGTCGCTCATCTCCATGGGGACATCGCCTCCGCCAACTGCGCTCGAGCGCGCGCTATGCGTCCGCGCACCGCCGTCTGAGTCGTGCCTGTGGCCCCGGCGATGTCTTCGTAGGAGAGCCCGTGTACCTCGCGCAACAGCCAGCAGGCACGCTGTTCGGGCGTCAGCCGGGCGAGCGCCTCTGCGAGCGCGATCAACTGTTCGCTGACCTGCGCCGCCCGCTCGGGCGAGCCCGCTGCATCGATGGATTCGCGACGGTCCAGGTCAGCTTCCGTGACAGGCCTGCGTGCCCGGATGACGTTCAGACACCGATTGGTCGTCGTCCGGTAGAGCCAGCTCACGAAAGCTGTGCCGTCCCGCAACTGCCCCAGGCGTCGCCAGGCGATCAGGAACACCTCCTGCACCACGTCCTCGGCGTCGCCCCGGCTCGCGAGCATATGCAGTGCCAAGCGGTACATCGGCCCCTGGTAGCGGCGCACCAGCACCTCGAAGGCCCGTACGTCGCCGTCGCGGGCCCGGACCACCAAAGTGGCATCGTCCAGTGCCACCTCCGGGGCGGGGGAGGCGGGATGGGAACCGACACCGGCAGGCGATGTCACCTGCACAACCTTCCTGCGCCGGGCATGCTCTCGGGCCTTTCTCCCGGATCAGCTGGAACACCGGTCTCCCGGATCTGCTGCAACACCGGCCGAACCGCACCGGGCAGTAGTAGGACACGACTGCCGCGTCATCGTCATGACACTCGGCAGCGGACGCGGATCGGTGGGGCCGTTCACAGCGTGACGGAGCGGCACCGGGCCGTGACGCTGACCGCTGTGCGGGGGAGGTGACGCCGACGCACCCTGCCGACTGCCCTGACGGCCCTCTCTTCTCGCAGGTCCCCGCCCTTCCGCGGGGCAAACCCGGGCCTCGCTCCGACCAGGCCGTGAGCCCTCAGGGCCGGGCTCGTCCTCGGAGTGCTCGCTGCGGCACTCCGAGGACGACGCGGCCGACCGTACGAGGCGGTGAGGCGGTGTACTGAAGCTTTCGCCGCCGCGGTGCTCGGTGATCGCCCCGGCTCTGCCTCAGAGGTTGAACGTCGCTACCACTGCCAGATGATCCGAGGGCCAGTTGCTTCCGCCGCCCCAGGTGCGCGCGCTCGTCGCGTCGAGGGACCCGCCGCGGTAGAGGATGAAGTCGATCCGGTCCTGCGGTTCGGGCCGGCCCTGGTTCGACTTCACCACGGGGGACCAGGTGTTGCCGGGCACCGCCGCCTCGTCGGGATTGACCTCGCGGTACGCGTCCCAGTACCCGGCGTCCGCGAAGAGCTTGGTGGCCGGCCACTGCACCACGGAGTTGCAGTGCACGGACTTGGTGTCCGCCGTCCAGTCGAGGTGTGAGGGGGTGTTGAGATCACCGGCGACGATGGCGGGACTGGAACCGGCCCAGCTGAGGATCTCCTGGGCCTGCTTCTTGCGGTTGGCCTCGTCGGCGTAGATCGTCTCGTAGCTGTCGTTGTCGAAACAGGCGTTGTACGGGCCGTACTTCGTGTAGTCGAGATGTGCCGAGTAGATCCAGATGCCCTTGATCTTGACGGCGACGGTGCCGTTGCCGCTCGACGTCCAGTCCTCTCCCTCGAAGGGCAGGCGGCTGATGATGTCGACGTGGGTCCCGGTGTCCGTGGCGTACCAGCCGAGTTTCGCGGCGATCTGCCGAGTGGAGTCGCCCGAGTACTCCTGCAGCGAGACGACGTCCGCCCCGGCCCTGGTGATCTCGCCGGCGATCTTGTTGACGCCGTCGGTGACCTGGGTGCCACCGTGCCAGGTGTTGAAGCTCATCACGGTCAGGGTGTCGGCTGCGAGTGCGGTGGGTGTGGCGGGTGCGGGGCCGGCGACACCGAGGGTGAGTGCGGCGGCAAGGGCGAGTCCGGCCGCGCGGCGGCGTAATTTCATGTCCATGCCACGGTGGTACCCGGCTGCGGTGTGGTGCAGGAAGCGTCGCGGTGAAGATCCAAAGCGCACACGTTCATCGGGCCTGCACGACTCCGATCGCGCGGTGGAGGGCCCGCGTCGCAGATGCGCCCTCACCCGGGCGAGCAGCGTCTGCCGCCAGGCGAAACGTCGGCCGACTGGTGTGGCCGGCGAGCGAGGGTGGGGTCTACGCACTCGCCCCGCGAGTGACCTGTCCGCGGGTGCGCGCGTATGGGGTCGAAGTGGCGTGTTCGCTGCGTTTGCCGCTATGTGGCGATGCTCGATGCCGTGTGCGGAGGCACGTGCTCCGGTGTGGTGCGGCCGCGTCGCGGCGTACTTTCGTCCGGATCCCGCTGTGCGCAGAGGTGCCTGCGCGAGCCGGGCGACCTGGCGCACCGGCACCGGCGCTTCGCAATCCGACGAGCTGAAGTCACGCCGACCGCAGTCACGGCGACCGCCTGTTGAACCCGCAGTTCGGGCGCGGCCTCGTGACGGTCCCGGCCTCGTGACGGTCCCGGCCTCGTCATGGTCCCGGCCCAAGGCTGAACCGCAATCAGCCGGCCCGGCTGCGCGCCCGGCGTCACGACCCATGGGCCTCGGCCGCGAATGCGCGACAGCTCAGCATGCGGGCCTGCCGGTCGCGACGCTGAGGACCGGCTTCCTCACGTGCCCTGGTTTGTGCCGATATCATGCGGAAGGTCGCACATGACTACCGGTGTGGCCTTGGGACGCTCTGGCCCCACGGGGGGTGTGCTGTGGGATCTCCGACCGATCGCTGGCCGGGACTGATCGATACCGACGGCGAAGCCGTCGGCTGGCAGTTCCAGCAGCCCGGCCTGGCATCGAGGGCTGTTCCGTTCGCGGCGGTCGCCGTGGTGGCCACGGTCAGTGTGCTGGTGCCGGACGCCGGCTTCCCGTCCTGGCTGGAGTACATGGTGAGCGTCGCACTTCTGCTCGGGTGCGCCGGAGCCTTTCTTCTGCCGTGGCCGCGCCTGCCGGTGTGGACCCCGGTTCTGGTGCCGCTGCTCTACACCGGTTCCGTCCTGGCGCTGATCCTGGCATCAGGCGTGTCCTCCGGCGTGGGACTTGTGCTGCTGGTCCCGCTGCTCTGGTCCGTGCTCTTCCACCACTGGTGGGAGTCGGCTTGCGTGGTGGTGGCGGTGGTGGCCGCCCAGACGGTGTCGTCCGTCCTTCAGGCGGCGCCCGGTGCCGTGGTCGCCAGGCGCATGGTGCTCTGGAGCGCCCTCAGCGTGCTGATCGCAGTGGCCGTTCATGGCCTGCGGGACCGTATCAAAGGCTCGATGGTGGCCAACGCGGCGCTGCAGGCCGAGGTTTCTCAGGCCCGGGACAGGGACCGTATCGCCGCAGATCTCCGCGAGAGCGTGGTGCGGAAGATCTTCGACGCCGGGCTGGCCCTGCACGGCGCCGCGGCGATGATCGGCGAGGGGCCCGCGCAGAAGCGACTGATGCACGGCGTGGCCGAACTCGACGAGGCGATCCGGGCGATGCGTGAGAGCGTGTTCGCTCTGGGGCGCAACGCCGACTCCGGCGTCGACACCGCCGAGAAGCCCGAACCTCACGAACACTGACGACCCTGTCAGGGAGTTCGTGCCGGACTCTCCGGTCGGACTCAGCCACACGCGAACCGCTCGAACGCGCCGTACAGGGCCGCGCTCATGGCTGGGCTGCCCTTGTGTCCTGAGTCGTCGACGAGCACGAGCTCCGCACCGGGCCAGGCCTTGGAGAGTTCCCAGGCCGTGTCGGGCGGCCCGCTCATGTCCAGCCGGCCGTGGATCAGGATGCCGGGGATGCCGGCCAGACGCTTGGCGTCGCGGATCAAGCGGCCCTCCTCCAGCCAGCCCGCGTGGGCGAAGTAGTGCGAGCAGATACGCACGAATGCCAGCATGTCCCGGGACGGCCTGTCCCCGTACGGGTTCGGCTTGCCGTACGGCTCTGCCGACAGGACCGCGTCCTCCCAGGCGCACCAGTCGGCCGCAGCCTTGGCGCGGACATCCGGGTCCGGGTTCTCCATCAGCCGCGCGTACGCCCTAACGAGGTCGCCGTCGCGGTCCGCCGCGGGTACTCCGTCGCGGAATCGCTCCCATGCCTCGGGGAAGAACCGGGCCACGCCCCGGTAGAGCCAGTCGATTTCGTAGCGCCGGGTACTGGTGACGTCGACGAGAACGATCTCGGATACGCGCTCCGGATACCGCTCGGCGTACGCGAGGCTGAGCGTGGAACCCCATGAGCCGCCGAAGAGGAGCCACCGTTCGACGCCGAGGTGGTCGCGCAGCTGCTCCATGTCGGCGATCAGGTGCTCCGTGGTGTTGAGCTCCATGTCGGTGGCAGGGTCGCTCGCGTGGGGCGTGCTACGGCCGCATCCGCGCTGGTCGAAGAGGATGATCCGGTAGCGCTCCGGGTCGAAGGACTTGCGCGGCCCCGCCGAGCAGCCCGAACCGGGACCGCCGTGGACGACGAGGGCGGGTTTGCCGTCCGGGTTGCCGCAGGTCTCCCAGTAGACGAGGTTTCCATCGCCGGTGTCGAGCATTCCGTGGTCGTAGGGTTCGATCGGCGGGTACGGGGCGGCCAAGGTCTGACTCTCCTTCGTCGAATCGACAAGCTGCACACCCTACGCGCCGTCACGACAGGCTGCTTGGCTTTCGACCGCATCCGGGATCAATCCCTATGGAGCCGGCGGGCATCTTTGACGCGTCGGAACTGCGCGGTGAGCGACTCCCAGTGGGACAACGGCGTTGCCGCTGACCTGGCGCCCCGACGCCCCGAATAGACGGCGCCGGTTCAGATCCGCCCTCGGCTACGAGGAAATCGGCCCGTCGCAGGCACTGCGGCGGGCCGCGCCGGGCCCGGGCCGGAAGGCCCAGATCCATCAACGGACGGCCAGGGGCGTGTCATCCGCCCGCGACCTCCTCGACCTCCTCGACCTCCTCGACCTCCCAGCGCAGCAGGTCGCCCGGCTGGCATTCGAGCACCTCGCAGAGCGCGGCGAGCGTCGCGAATCGCACCGCCTTGGCACGGCCGTTCTTGAGCACCGCCAGGTTGGCGGGCGTGATCCCGACGCGGTCTGCGAGCTCGCCCACGGACATCTTCCGCCTGGCCAGCATCACGTCGATGTCGACGGTGATCGGCATCAGATCACCTCGTCCAACTCGGCCTGCATCTTCGACGCTTCGGCGTCGCGAGCGACGGCCTGGGCGAGCAGCATCCGCAGCACGAGCACCATGAGCGCGACCCCCAGGATGGCCACGCCGACCCCACCCATGATGACGGTGACGCCCGGGTCGTCCCGCTGGCCCGGAGCGTTGATGGCGGTGACCGTGAACCACACGAGGGCAGCCGCCACGATCGCGCCGATCACGATGTCCACGTACCGGAACGCGGTGTGGGAGAACACGGTTCCGCGTCGCACCATCGTCACCAGCCGCCATACGCAGACCAGGGCGACCTGGACCGTCACCATGCCCAGGATCGTGATCACGCGTAGCGGGGTCAGCGGGAGCGATCCGTCCTCCGGGTCGTTCCCGCTGACCAGCGCCCACATCATCCCTGCCTGTACGAACACGGTGCCGGCGAGCACCACCACGAGCACGGCGCGCAGCGCACCCACTGTCAGCTTTCCCACGGTCCGTCCTTCCATCGATTCACGATGGGAATCTATCGAATATCGATATGCCAAGCAAGTGCTGAGACGGAGGATGAGCGGCGGTTTCGCGCCGTGGCGGGACGCCGCCCCACGACAGTCGGCGCCACCACTGCATGTGTACGGGGTGCCATGGGGGGCACGCGCAAACTCGTGCCCCGCCCGCGGGTGATGTGTCCCGCAGCGCGTCGCTCAAGGGAAAGACGGGGCATGGACGTTACGGAAACGGTGAAGGGGGACGCATGAGCAAGATGAAGTTGAAGAGGCAGGGGAAGGTACCGCTCGTCTACAAGCCGGTCGGTTTCGCCCTGAGCTGGGGCGGTGGCACGCTCGCCGGGATCGCGTTCCAGAAGGCGTGGAAGGTACTGCGGAACGAGGACAACGCGCCCGACGCGTTGGACAGGGACAGGGGCTGGGCCGAGATCCTGCTGGCGGCCGCCGCGCAGGGCGCCGTATTCGCCGTCGTCCGCAGCGTGGTGGACCGGTCCGGGGCCGTCGTTGTGCATCGTGCGACGGGTGTGTGGCCCAGCGGAGACAACACCGGCAGGGACTGAGCCGGGCTCCGCCTCGTCGGCCCGCTGACCTGGCGGCGTCGCCTGCCCGCATGACCCGCCGGATTCCTTCACCTGCTGGGTGCGCCGGGCCGCGCGCGGTGGTGGAGCTCCCGTGCCGTTCGGATCCGAGGGGCTCTCTTTCGGCGTTTCGGATGGATGAAGGGACGGCTCAGGAGTGGGCGAGCGCCCAGTCAAGGGCGTAGTCGGCGATCTCCTGCCAGCCGTCCTGGACGGGCATCAGGTGGGAGCGGCCGGGAAACGCCTTGACCTCGGTCGTGGTGCTCTCCGCCTTGTAGAGCTTGGCGTTGGACTTCTGGACCTTGGGTGGCATGAGGTGGTCGTGCTCACCGGAGAGGAACAGCAGGGGCGCTCGGTCGGCGTTGCGGAAGTCCACGTACGTGTCAGTGCGGCCGGGGCGAAGGTTGGCCTGCGCGCTGCTCCAGACGATGCTGCCCGGTGCGGGGATGTGGTAGCGCTCATACGTGGCGCGGGCCTGGTCCTCGGGGAACGTGTTCGCGAAGGCGTAGCGCCATTGGCCGAGGTCCAGCCCGACGGCGCGGTGCCGGTTTGCCGGGTTCTTGAGCACGGGGAAGAGGGACCGGATCTGGGACAGCGGTACGGCCAGCACGCCCTCGGCGGGCGCGGAATTGATCACCACTCCGGCGGCGCCGAGGCCGCGATCCAGGAGGATCTGGGTGAAGACGCCGCCGGCGGAGTGTCCCATCACTATGGGCGGCTGGTTCAGTCCCGTGATCAGCTTCTCGAGGCTGGAGATGATCGCCGGAACGGTCACGGTCTCGATCGGGGCCGGGTCGGCGTGGAGGGCCTCGACCTCCACCTCGAATCCGGGGTACGACGGCGCGATGACACGGAAGCCCCTGCTCTCGTAGTGGGCGATCCAGCCCTCCCAGGCGCGCGGCGTCACCCAGAAGCCGTGGACGAGGACGATGGTGTCGGGTTGCATCGGTGTGCTCCTTGGTAGGGGGCCGTTGGTCGGTCATGTGCGTCGAAGGACGAGGCCAGGCACGACGTCATCGCCGGGTGCGACGGGTGCGCCGGCGGGGAGAGGTTGTCCGCAGCTGGGATGACCTACCTAAAGGGCGGCTCTTCCGCACGCCCCACTTCTGAGGCCGGTCACCCTCTCGACTCCGCCGAAGGGTGGCGGCGGCCATTGGTCGAAGCCAGGCAAGGCAGGCAGGGCAGGCCAACGAAGGACACGTCGCCGGCATTCGGCGGCTGGACGGATTCGTCGACGTTGTGCCGCCGAGGCCGGTCCGCCTCGGCCGTAGCCGGTGCGGAAGGGGCCTGGCCTGATCTCCTTGCCGGGTCTGCCGTGAGTCTCCACCACCTCTCTGGCCCGGCGTTTCGATCTCGACTGTTAGACCGAGAAGATTCGGGGATTGTGACACCCGGGCCAAGAGATTGCCTCTGAGGCAAACTGTGCCGGCCCCGGTCGGAGACCCCGGCCGGAGACCCCGGCCGCCGACCTGGACCCAGCTGTGGCACGTGGCATGTGGTCGAGGCGGCCGGCTTGAGCGTGCAGCCGGTCGGGGTGGACGCTGCCGTGCTCGCCCCACCGGTCAGCGCATGGCGAGCCGCTCCAGCAGGGCAGCGCTCCGGCGCCGGCAACGCCCGCTCCTCATCTGTGAGTTCGGCCTCGATGGCCTGCGCGAGCCAACCGCCCCTTCGGCCGCACTCCGCTTCGAGCGCGGTCCGGCCGGCGTCCGACAGCTCGACCACCGACTTGCGGCAGTCCGTGGGGTGGCGCGGCCGACACCGCTGTGTCACAGTTCCCGGCGCATGCAGGCCCGCGACCACCGCTCCAGGCCGTGTGCCGCTTCGCGCCGACGGATCTCCCGCAGACCAGGGGTGTGCCTGCTGTCGTCCAGGAGCCGGAATCCCAAGCGCGCGTAGTAGGGAGCGTTCCACGGGACCTCAGTGAACGTGGTGAGCGTCAGCGCGGGCACTCTCTCGCTCCTGGCCTCGGTGGCCAGATGGTCCAGCAGCAACCGTCCGATGCCGCGGCGAGCGCTGTCCGGGTGCACCGATACCTGCTCGACGTGGAGGTTGCCGTCGACGCGGTCGGCGATCAGGTAGGCGACCGGAGTGTCGGCGTCGTCGGCCGCGACCCAGGCCAGCCCGGCGTGGTGGTAGCTGGCGAGCTCGCCGAGCGTGAGTGGCTCGTCGTCGGCGATCTCCGGCATGCCGATGTCTCGGAAGCACTGCCCGGCGGCCCTCTCGATGTCCTGGAGGGCAGGCAGTTCATCGATGTGCACGGATCGGATACGCATGGATGCATTGTCCAAGTCCAGCCCGATGTCGCCACCGAGTTAAGTGTCCCGTGACGGCGGTCCGCTGACGGTGGCGTGCTCCCTGCGTACCTGCATCGGGCGGGTGGCCCCACGCGGTGTTGACGCCAGATGCCACTTGCAGCCCGCACGGCGTTCCCGGTCCAGCCCGGAAAGTCTGGTTCCTGCTGCCCGCTGGGCTCTTGAAAGTAACTTGACGAAGCGGTGGACATGATGAGGGGCTGCTGGGCAACGAGCGTGATGTGATACGCATCGGGCTGGTCGCCTTCACCCTGCTTGCGGCCTTCATGGCGGGCGTCGCCTCCGTGGGCATCTCGCCCTGGTGGTGGATCGCCGCTGTACCGTTCGCAGCGCTGGGCGCGCTGGGTGCGTGGGACCTGCTGCAGCGCCGGCACTCGGTGCTGCGCAACTATCCCGTCATCGGACACGCCCGCTTCCTTCTGGAGAAGATCCGTCCTGAGCTCCAGCAGTACTTCGTCGAGCGGAACTTCGACGGCCGCCCCTTCGACCGGGACGTGCGCAGCATCGTCTACGAGCGGGCGAAGGGCACCGATGCCGAACAGCCGTACGGCACGGAGCGGGACGTCTACCAGCCCGGCTACGAGTTCCTGGTGCCGTCGATGGCGCCCTGCGCCGTTCCCGCGTCACAGCCCAGGGTGCGGATCGGCGGCCCTGACTGCACCCGTCCGTACGACATGGCGCTGCTGAACGTGTCGGCGATGAGCTTCGGGTCACTGTCGGCGAACGCGATCCTCGCCCTCAACGGGGGAGCCGCCGCCGGGAGGTTCGCCCATGACACCGGCGAGGGTGGCCTGTCGGAGTACCACCTCAAGCCCGGCGGTGACCTGGTCTGGGAGATCGGCACAGGGTACTTCGGCTGCCGGACCGAGGAGGGTGGCTTTGACGCCGGTGAATTCGCTGCCAAGGCCGCGCACGAGCACGTGAAGTGCGTGAACCTGAAACTCTCGCAGGGCGCGAAGCCGGGCATGGGCGGAGTACTGCCGGGAGCGAAGGTCAATGCCGAGATCGCCCGCGTGCGGGACGTGCCCGTGGGTCGGACGGTGATCTCACCGCCGTACCACCGCGTGTTCTCCACGCCCCGCGAACTCGTCCGCTTCATCGCCCGGCTACGGGAACTGTCCGGCGGCAAGCCGACCGGCTTCAAACTGTGCGTGGGTTCACGCCGTCAGTTCCTCGCCGTGTGCAAGGCAATGCTGGAGGAGGGGACGGGACCCGACTTCGTGGTCGTGGACGGAGCCGAGGGCGGGACCGGGGCGGCGCCCCTGGAGTTCGCCGATCACGTGGGCGCCCCGCTCACCGAGGGGTTGCTCACCGTGCACAACGCTCTCGTCGGTGCGGGTCTGCGGGACCGCGTCGGGTGGGCGCGAGCGGCAAGATCGCCACCGGCACCGACCTGGTCAAATGCATGGTTCAGGGCGCCGACTACGCGAACGCCGCGCGGGCGATGATGTTCGCCGTGGGTTGCATTCAGGCCCAGCGGTGTCATACCAACACCTGCCCGACCGGTGTCACCACGCAGGACCCCCGGCGTGCCCGGGCGCTCGACGTCGGCGACAAGACGGTGCGCGTGCGGCGCCTGCAGGAGGCGACGGTGGCGAGCGCTCTGCAGATCATGGCGTCCATGGGGGGCACTGATCCCGCACGGTTGCGTCCCCACATGCTCCACCGGCGCATCGACCCCTACACCGAGCGCTCCTGCGCAGAGCTCTACGAGTGGCTGCTGCCCGGGCAGTTGCTCGCTGAGCCGCCCGTCTCCTGGGCGGCCGACTGGAACGCCGCCGACCCCGACCGCTTCACCGTGTGACCCCTGGAGGATCCCGTGGCCCGTACTGTTGCCCGCGTCATCGTGGACGCGTTGAGCGAGCTTGGCGTGCGCCAGGTCTTCGGCGTTGTCGGCGACGCCCTCAACCCGCTGACCGACGCCATCCGCACCACCGAGGACGTGGAGTGGGTGGGCTGCCGGCACGAGGAGACGGCGGCGTTCGCCGCGAGCGCCCAGTCACAGCTCAGCGGGAAGCTCGGCGTGTGCATGGGCACCGTCGGACCCGGCTCGGTGCACCTGCTCAACGGGTTGTACGACGCGGCCAAGAGCCGTACGCCGGTGCTGGCGATCGCCGGGCAGGTTCCGCTGGCCGAACTGGGCAGCGACTACTTCCAGGAGATCGACAACGACGCCCTCTTCAGCGATGTGGCCGTCTTCCGCGCGACCATCACGTCTCCCGACCAGCTGCCGCAGCTGTTGGAGACGGCAGTGCGCAATGCGCTGGGTCGCAACGGCGTCGCCGTCCTGACCCTGCCGGGTGATCTCGGGGACCGGGAGCCGAACGTGGACCGCCCGGCCCGGTTCTCACTCAACGCCCCGGTCAGCCGGCCGGACGAGTCGGCGGTCAGGCGCGCCGCAGAGCTGCTCGACGGCGCGGAGCGGGTCACGCTGCTCGTCGGACGTGGTGCCCGAGACGCGCGGAAGGACGTACTGGCCCTGGCCGACCGCTTGGCCGCGCCGATGGTGCTGACGTTGAAGGCCAAGGAGGGTTTCGAGGGTGATGCCAACCCCTTCCAGGTCGGCCAGACGGGGTTGATCGGCAACCCCGCTGCCGCGTCGGCCCTTCAGGACGCGGACACCCTCCTGCTGCTGGGCACCGACTTCCCTTACCGGGACTGGTATCCGCAGGACCGTACCGTCATCCAGGTGGACACGGAGGCTGCCCACATCGGACGGCGGGTCCCGGTGGACGTCGGGCTCGTCGGCGACACGGGCGCGACTGTCCGCGACCTGCTCAGCCGCCTCGGCCCCGAGCCCACCGCGACCGACAGCGTGCGCGACCGCTCCCACCTGGAGAACTCCCGCTCGCGGTTCGATGAGTGGCGCGAGGGCCAGGCGCGGCTCGCCGACCCTGCCCACGACAAAGGACTGGTGGGACGGCTTCGTTCCGTGCTGGACAACCGTGCCCACGACATCCGCCCGGAAGCGCTGGCCGCGGTGGTGGACCGCGTCGCCGCCGACGACGCCGTCATCACCTCCGACACGGGCATGGCCACCGTGTGGCTCTCGCGCTTCGTCGAGATGCGGGGCGACCGGCGGCTGATCGGCTCGTACAACCTGGGCTCGATGGCGAATGCGATGCCGCAGGCCCTCGGCGCACAGTGCCTGGACCGGCAGCGCCAGGTCGTGGCCTTCTGCGGCGACGGGGGACTGAGCATGCTCCTCGGGGACCTCATGACACTGAAGACGAGCCGGCTGCCGGTGAAGCTCGTCGTCTTCGACAACCGCCGGCTCGGCATGGTCAAGCTGGAACAGGAGCAGGGCGGGCTGCCCGAGTTCGGCACGGTGCTGGACAACCCCGACTTCGCGGCCGTCGCCACGGCCATGGGCATCACCGGCATCCGCGTCACCGACCCGGCCGACCTGGAGGAGTCCGTACGCCGCGCGTTCAGCACCCCCGGGCCGGTCCTGCTCGACGTTCTGACGAATCCCGACGAGATCGCCGTCCCGGCCAAGCCGACCGTCGAGCAGGGCTGGGGCTTCGCCGTGGCCAAGGTGAAGGAAGCCGTACGCAGCCACCATGACGGAAAGGCGCACTGATGCCGGGTGGCGACCACCCGAGACTGCGTCACGGTGGTGACGGGCCACCAACTGGCTATTGCGCTGCACTGGTGCCGCAAGGCTGAAGGCATGGCAAATCTGTGTGTATCGGAGGATGGACCCGCCTCCGGACCACGGGAGCAGAACCATCGGGGCCACGGTCTGCTGCGGGATCGGGTCAGCCTGGTCACTGGCGGCGACTCGGGCATCGGCCGGGCGGTCGCGCCGGCCTTCGCCCGTGCGGGCGCGGACAGTGGCGTTCACGTACCTGCCCGAGGAGTGGGGGAGGTGGATCGCACGGTGGCGCTGGTCGAGGCCGCCGACCGTATCGCAGCGCCCGTCGAGTGCGACACGTATGACGTCCGGTTCAATGAGGATGAGTGCCGTACCGCCGTCAGCGACGAGTGCTCGACATGGATCGCGATCGTACTGGTCATCCGAGATCGGGTTTCGGGCGGGCGACGGCCAGTGGGAGAGCGGGTGGGTCGCTGACCTGCGCAGACTAGGCGAAGCGACGTCGGAACCATCGACGCAGCAGCCAGAGCACTACCCAGAGACCGAGCTTCCAGCTACGGGCGAACAGCCAGAACAGTACGGGCCTGGCGACGGCGGCCGGAATCAGACCGGGGAGTGGGACGGCAAGCAACCACGCGGCGTCGGCCGCATGGCTCGGGCGGCGTGTCCTCGCGGCTGCCTCAACCAGAAACCGCTCGCTCCGCATGGGGCAGAGTCCGCGATGCGGGTCCTCGCCCGCCGCGCGTTCGAAGTGCGCGAAGGGCTGCCGCTCTTTCCTGGAGAACCGGGTCTCGTCCATGGAGAGCACCTCCTCCCTCGCCCTACCTGGGCAGAGGTCGGGCGAGGCTGGCATGGGAGCGCCTGCCCACGCCGGGGTGGCGTACACGCGATCGCCCCTCCGGGAACCGCAGAGACGAGGGGGCTCCTGGATGAAAGAGTCGCGAACTGCCACGGGGCGCCGCTGGGCCGGAGCTCCCTCCTCACAGGGTTTGGGCCGCGCGGGCTTTGGCCTGCGGGGCGCCCCGGCGGGGCGAGGGCGTTGATGAGTTGGTCGCGGCTCATGGACGGCCGGCCTTTGATGCCGGCAGCGGCCTCGGCATCGGTAGCGCGCTGACACCGCTCTGCCTTCGTCAGGTCGTGAAGATCGGTTTCGTCGGCGTCTTCCTGGGCGAGGCACGCTCCCGGTCGACCCGTTCGGCGCCCGCCGCATCGTCAACACCGCCCTCGTGGTGCTCGCCATCGATTTCGCGCTGGTGCCATGGCAGTGCGCACATTGGCACAGCCGTCGTCGCACTGATCGTGTGGAGCCTGTTCGGCTGGGGATTCAGCACGCCGCAGGGTCCTGACACCGGACGGCGCCACATGGCGGATGCGCAGCGTGCGCAGCCTGGATACACGGTGCACACCGGTGGAGCCATCACGTGCCACCACAGACTTGGCGACAGGAGGCGGTCGCCGACCCCTGGGGACATTTTGGGTATTCCCGGCAAGGGTGAGAACGAAGCATCGAAGATACAGAAGGCAGACAGCCATGACTCTCGACTACGACGTCCTCGTCACCCTTCCTCCCCGGGCGGTCCTGCCCGATGGTTCCTCCGTCCGGCCACTGCCGGCCTGGTCCCCGATGTCGGCGACCCTCATCTACGGGGAGCGGGACGCCATCCTGATCGACGCACCGCACCTGGAAGAGCAGTCCCGGCAGGTGGCCGATTGGATACGGGCCTCGGGCAAGAACCTCGTGGCGATGTACGCCACACATGGCCACGGCGACCACTGGTTCGGATTCTCCGAGGTCGCCAAGAACTTTCCCCACGCGCGGATGATCGCCACCGAGGGCACCGTGGCCCTGGCGAAGTTCAACGCCGGAAAGCGTATGGCGTTCTGGAACGGCCAGTTCCCCGGCCAGATCGTCAAGGACATCGTGCTGCCCGAGGTGATCGACGACTACACCTTTCTCCTGGAGGGCGACGAGGTCCGTTTTGTCGAGGCCGGCGACAGCGACGGACCGGACACCACGTTCGTGCACGTGCCGTCCATTGGCCTCGTCGTCGCGGGCGACATCGTCTACAACGGCGTCCACCTCTACCTCGCCGGCAGCGAGAAGGCCCGGCCGCTGCCCGAGCGGCGCGGGGACTGGATCGCCGCCATCGACAAGATCGCTGCGGTCCACCCTCGCGCCGTCGTCGCCGGACACAAGAACCCCGCCAAAGACGACGACCCCCGCCACCTGGACGAGACCCGCAAGTACCTCCAGGACACCGAGGAAGTGGCCGACGTCGCCCGCCACGCCAAGGAGTTCGCCGATCTGATGCTGCTGCGCCACCTGGACCGCATCAATCCCACCATCCTGGCCCTGACGGCCGAACACCTCTACCCCGGAACGACCGTCGACGGACGCGGCATCGAGTGGTGACACACCACCCCCGCGGCCACCGGAGCAACAGCTCGACGGATGCGGCATACAGGCGGCGAACCGCGAATCCGCCCGTCAAAGCCACCGCCCACCCGGCCCGACGGCTTCTCAGAACGCGTTGCGCAGCCGCAGTGGCAACGGGCGGCCGTCCGGATCGACGATCGCACGGTACAGCGGCGTGGCGAGCAGCCGCTGCACTCGCGAGAGCTCCGGTGGCCGGTAGGCGCGCAGACGACCGGGCGGCCGGGGGCCGCAACGGCCGCCCTCGTGCCACGAGTCCAGAGCGGCTGCTGCTGTCGCGAAGGCCTCGAAGGCGCCTACCGGATCGCACAGGACGTCGGGGCCCGGCGGGTCCCCGGGTTCCTCCCGGTCCAGGTGCTCGCGCGCGAGCGCCAGCCGGAGGTTCCTGGCGAAACGGCGCGCGCCGTCTCCGAGGCCGGCGGGGTCCTGCGGTTCTCGGAGGTCCGCCTCCTCGTCCAGCACGGCGCAGCTGAGTTCGGAGTCGTGCGTCCAGGAGCGCAGGTTGATGTTGTCGGAGCCGGCCGCGGCCCACACGTCGTCGATCACGCAGACCTTGGCGTGCACGTACACCGGCCTCCCGGCATGGTTCTCGAGCCCGTACACCGCGACGCGCCCCCCGCCTGCCCTCCGCAGGGTCTCCAGGGCGGTGATGCGGCCGATCAGGTTCATCGGCAGCGTGAGCCGGCCGTCCTGCTCGGGGACGGAGGGGATGACAGCGATGAGGCGCAGTCCGGGGTTCGCACGGAGCGCCTGGGCGAAGTACTTCACCACCTGCGGGGACCACAGGTACTGGTCCTCCAGATAGATGAGTGCCCGCGCCCGCCGCAGCGCCTTCAGGTAGGCACGCGCGATGCTGCGCTCGCCGTCGGGGGCGAAGTCGTAGCCCCGCAGCAGCCGGTTGGGGTACGTGCGCAGCACCTGCACCGTGTGCGTGCCGCAGGGCGCGGGATCGGGCAGCTGAGGGGGCAGGGGGTCCGCGTGGGTGTCCTCGCGGTGCAGCCGTTCCCGCAGCCGGGACAGCGGGCTGCGGCTGAGGGGTGCCGGGTCCGTCCAGCGTTCCCGGAAGACGCTCTCGATGTCGCCGACTGCCGGGCCCCGGATCGCGAGCTGGATGTCGTGCCAGGGCGGGTGCGGTCCGTATGCGTCGGCGATGGGCTGGGAGCGGTCGTCGCCGCCATGGTCGATGTCGTCGTTGCGGTTGTGGGACAGGTCGATGCCCCCGATGTACGCGATGTCGAGCTCCGGACGGCCGGGATGGCGCAGGACGACGCACTTCTGGTGGTGCGAGCCGCCGGGACGGACCCGCATGTCCAACAGGTACTCGCCGCCGCCCGCCCGGACCTCCTTGCCGAGGTGACGGTTCTCCTCCTCGCTGAACTGGAAACTGTCCAGGTGGGACCGCCACACCAGACCCTTGACGACGACACCGCGGCCGGCCGTATCCCGCAGCACGGTGCCGATCTCGGTCCCGGGGCCCGCGAGCCGCTCGTCGGGGTCGCCGCGCCAGTCGGTGAACAGCAGGAGGTCTTCTGCCCGCAGAGCGCGGACGGCCGCGAGCAGCTCGCCGAAGTACGTCGCGCCGTGAATCAAGGGGCGCACTTCGTTCCCGCCCGACCATGCCGTCCCGTCGGGGTGCCGACGGTCCAGGCAGGTCGCGGGATTGCCGCGTTCACTCGCCGTCAGCAGCCAGCCGGTGGATTCCACGGAACGGCACCTCCGACCTACGACCGCGAGGACCACGCACGCTTCCGGCGGTCTGCTCGTACCCATCTCGAGCCGATCCCGTGGACAGCACAACGACGCCACCCCGCAGCAGGCCCTCGTGTCTCACCGTAACGCCCGCCGGCTGCTGAACTCTCGCTTCGCCGTGCTGGGGGCATTCTCACGAGGCGTTCTTCGTCGTCTGCCGCGCGCCCAGGTGGGGCCGCCCCTCGCGTGCACGAGCGTCCAGGAGTCCGGCAGGGGCCCGTCTCCGGTTGTGCGCGAAGCGTTCGCCCGTTCGTCCGCCCAGTTCCTGGCCGGACTCCGTCCCGGCCGGCGGGAGGCTCGCGCGAAGACGCATCTCTGCAGACACACCAGCGCGGGGACGTGGGGGAGTTGGCAATGGTGCAGTGGTGGTGGAGGCGCCGTCCGCCGCCCGGGGCGCGCCGTTCACACTGGCACCGCGCGCTCGCAGAGCTGCGGGCACTGGGCCTGCGGGCACACGGCCGCTCCGGGCCGACATTCCGGGAAGCGCTGCCCGGTTTCGCCGGGCTCGGCGTCGCGATCGGGCTGCCGCTCGGCTCCTGCCGCTCGGATTCCTCGCCTGGATGTACCGGCAGCGCGGAAGCCTCGGCCGTGCGCTGGGCGTCGCACCCCTCGCGGGGTCGGCGGTCCTGGTCACTCGCCGTCGCCGAGTCGCACCGAGCGCACCGAGCGCACCGAGCGCACCGAGCGCACCGAGCGCACCGAGTGCACCGAGCGCACCGAGTGCACCGAGCGCACCGAGTGCACCGATCAAGATCAGGTTCGTGGATTCCACGAACCAGAGACCCCCATTTCCGGCTTTTCGCCGTAGCTTCGTGAGTGTCGTAGTGAAAACCTCGAAGTGTCGGACAAACGGAGTGTTTGTCCCACTTCTCACAAGGAGCTGTTGTCATGAAGGGCTACACCCTTCCCCTGTCTCCCCGCGGCACAGCGAACCTGGCTCCGACGCCGCCATGGCACTACGCCGGCACCGTGATCGGCGCCGAGTTCTTCACCGACCCGGACGCCGTCGCGGCGACGCTGCCGGACGGCCTGACCCCCGATCCGCAGTCCGCCGGGCGCGGCGTGGCGATGTTCATCGATTGGCAGTACTCCTCGACCGGTCAGGAGTACCTGGACCCTGCGCGTTCGCAGTACCGGGAGTTCTTCGTCACTCTGGACGCCCACTTCCACGGCACCCCGGTCGCCTGGTGCCCCTACATCTACGTCGACAACGACGCCGCGATGGCTCGCGGCTGGGTGCAGGGCTTCCCCAAGAAGCTCGGCGCGGTCCACCAGACCCGTGCCTTCTCCGTCGGCGGCCCGGCTACCCCGGTGCTGGGCCTGGGCGGCCGGTACGGTGCCACGGCCTCCGCCGCCGGACAGCGCCTCGCCGAGGCTCGGATCACGCTGGAGCAGCCGGTCGCCGACCCCGCCACCCTGATGAACCGCCCCCTGGTCAACCTCCGTCACTTCCCTCGCCTGGCCGCCGGGCAACACGACAGGCCCGCCGTCCACGAACTGGTCATGGCGGTACTGGACGACGCCACCGTCAGTGACGCATGGGTCGGCACCTCCGAACTCGCCTTCCTGCCCGCCCGAGGAGAGGAACTCGCCGACCTGCCCGTCCGGCGCTCCGGGAGGGGATTCCGTTTGGACCTCGCCTACTCGGTGACCGACCTCAAGACCCTCGTCGACCACACCGACCACACCGACCACTGAGAGTTCCGGCTCAAGATGACGCCTGCGGGGGCGGGGGTGGTACGAATCCGGCCCCGGTGACGAAGCCGTCGAGCCGGCCGGGCTGGTACCGCATCCGTTTCAGGCGTGCGCGGAGAAGGAGAGCCGGGTCGCCGTGGAAACGGTCTCCACGCGTGCCGCCGGTCCTGCATGGGGGGGCACTGAAGGGATGACCGATGAACACTTTGACACCGGGTTCGGCCCGGTCGGGTTTCGAGGCGGTCGGCGGGGCGATCGTCCTGCTGGACACAGAGGGGACGGTGGTCGGATGGACGCAGGCCGCTCAGCGGCTTGTCGGCTATTCGGCCGCGGAGGTGGTGGGTCGGCCCGCGGCGGT
This sequence comes from Streptomyces sp. NPDC091376, assembly GCF_044757085.1. NCBI lineage: Bacteria > Bacillati > Actinomycetota > Actinomycetes > Kitasatosporales > Streptomycetaceae > Streptomyces > Streptomyces sp. NPDC091376. The sequence continues at coordinate 394,430 of NZ_JBIVUF010000005.1, forward strand.
CCTGCTGGCGTCCGGGGCAGACCCGATGACATCGTCGGAGTTCTCGGAACCCGGCGGTGCTCCCCATCGCTGGCCCGACTCCACCAAGGTCCGTCACCGCGATGGCCACGGGATCGATGTGCGCCTGAGGGTACAGGCGCTGGTCGGACAGGACGACCGCGCTCGATGGATCGTAGCGGCGATCGACGCCGCCGCACTTTCCTCTTGGACAGCGGGCGGATCGGTGATGGAGCCGTGTCCGCTCGACCTGCGCCTCCCGAGCACCCTGCCGATCGGTGTCGTGATACGCGACACCCGGCTGCGCTGCACCTGGGTCAACGACACCCAGGGATCCAGGGACGGTATCGCCGTTGACCAGCGGCTGGGGCGCACGCTGAGTGAGGCGGCGCCAGGCACGGAGGCCGAAACGCTCGAGGCGTTGATGTACCAGGTGCTGGAGAGCGGTGTCCCGGTGCTCAACGCGGAGTACGGCCCCTTCGCGCCGATGCAGGTGCGCGAGGTCCGCGCGCTGGCGGCCTCCTTCTTCCGCCTTGACGACGCGGAGGGCGTTGCGCTGGGCGTGTGCGCCGTGAGCGTGGATGTCACCGAAGGACGACGAGCCCGGGAGCGTCTGGCGATCCTCGGCGGGGCCAGCAAGCGGATCGGAACCACCCTGGATGTCATGCGGACCGGACAGGAACTGGCCGACCTGGCGGTGCCGTTCGCGGACTTCGTCACCGTCGACTTGGCGGATTCGGCCTTCTCGCTCGGCGAGGAGCCCCTGGCCCTTCCCGGCTCGCAGGACGTAGGCGTCCTCCCCGCGCTCCGCCGCGCGGGTCTGGCCTCGATCCATCAGGAAGTCCCGGAGTCCCTGACGGCACGGGGAGAGCCGGTCTTCGTCTCGCCGGCCTCGCCCTTCAGTTCCGTCCTGCGCTCCGGGAAGTCGCACTTCGAGCCGACGCCGGACACTTCCCCGCCGGACACCGTCCCGGGCACCCGGATGGACAGGCAACTCCCGGCTTGGGCGCGGAAGATCCACGACCGGCGAAAGCACTCCTCCATGGTCGTCCCGATCCGCGCGCGGGGAGCGGTGCTGGGTGTGGCGGCGTTCGTACGTACGGGAGACTCCCCGCCGTTCGAGGAGGACGACTTGCTCTTGGCCGAGGAACTCGCCGGCTGGGCCGCGCTCTGCTTGGACAACGCCCGCCAGTATGCGCGCGAACGCGCCGCCGCCCTGGCGCTGCAGCGTCATCTGCTGCCCCACCGTGCCCCGGGCGGGTCCGCGGCCGACCTGGCCTGGCGCTACCTGCCTGCCGACGACCACCATGGCGTCGGCGGTGACTGGTTCGACGCGATCCAACTGTCCGGCGCCAGGGTTGCCCTGGTCGTCGGCGACGTGGTCGGGCACGGCATCAACGCAGCTGCGGCCATGGGCCGACTCCGCACAGCCGTCCGTACGCTGGCCGAGATGGACATGCCGCCGGACGAGTTGCTGGCTCATCTGGACGAGCTGGTCATCCGCCACCTGGCCGAGGCAGATGAGAACACCCTGGACCCGGCGACCGCGACGATGGCTGCCACATGCCTGTACGCCGTCTACGATCCGGTCACCCGGAGGTGCACCATGGCACTGGCGGGCCACCCCCCGCCCGCGATCATCGATCCGCACGGCGGCGTCACCTTCCCCGACCTTCCCACCGGAGCCCCGCTCGGCGTCGGGCTCGTCCCGTTCGAGTCCGTGGAGCTGGAGCTGCCCGAGTCGAGCGTGCTCGCCCTCTACACCGATGGCCTGATCGAGGCCCGCGGCCACGACATCGGCGCCGGCATGGAGCGCCTGCGCACCGCCCTGGCACGACCCGGCCTCCCGCTCGAGGAGCTCTGCTCGTCCGTGGTCGACACGCTGCCGTCCGAGGCCTCACGTGACGACGTCACTCTGCTCCTCGCACGGACCCGCGCGCTCGACCCGGGACAGGTCGCCTCCTGCGAGTTCCCGGCCGAGCCGTACGTCGTCAGCAGCGCGCGCTCCCTCGCCACCGCCCAGTTGACCTGGTGGGGTCTGGAGGAGCAGACCGCGGCCACCGAGCTGATCGTCAGCGAACTGGTCACCAATGCCATCCGCCACGGCACCGGCCCGATCCAACTGCGTCTGATCCTCGATGATGTCCTGACCTGCGAGGTGCACGACACCAGCCACTGCGCCCCGAGCCGGCGCCGTCCTCTTACTACCGACGAGAACGGCCGCGGCCTGCTCCTGGTCGACCGCCTCAGCGGCAGGTGGGGCACCCGATGCACACCGGACGGCAAACTCGTGTGGTCCGAACAGGAGTTGGCACCCGCTTCGTGAGGCCGGTCGCCCCGATTCACGCCACGCGCCGGCGCCGGCTTCGACTCTCTGCGCGGTCCGACGCGCGTGCTCCCGGCGATATCGCCACTGCGGCGGCACCGGGGGCGGTTGCGGTGTGGTCCGCCGGCAGCCCGTGCACGGGGCCCGGGTCCCGGGGTCGGCTGCGCTGTGGTGTGCCGGCCGCGTACCCACGGTGCGCTGCGCAACGGCCTTGCGCAAGCAGCGGAGCTTTGACCGTCGACGCCGTCCATGACGGCGCGCCTGCGCGCGGATGGCCGGCGAGCAGGCCGCCGCTCCCGGGATACCGGCTCGACTGATGATCACATCCGCGGTGCTTGAGAGCTTCTCGGTGGCCGACCTCGGCTGCCAAGGGGCTCGTCCGCGCGGGCGGTGCGTCTGACGGGCCGTATCGCGTCCGGGCTGAGGCGCGGAAAGCACCTGCCGTCAGGTTGTGGGATAGAGGCGGAGCGCCACCAGGGACGCGACGAGCCCGTCGCCACTGCGTGGATCGAATCCGGTGAGCTCGGACCACCGGTTGAGCCGGTAGGCCAGGGAGTTCGGGTGCAGGTGCAGCGCGCGGGCCGCCGCGGCCACCGAAAGGCCGTTGTCGGCGAATGCGGCCACCGCCTCGGCCAGGTGGGAATCCGTGCGTGCGGTGGCGGCGGCCTTGGTGAAGAGCGGGGCGAGGCGGGTGGCCTGCCCGCCGAGGCCGGCGGCCAGCCAGGCGTCGGCGAAGCGTACGACGTGTCGCTGATCGCCCGTCTGGGACAACGCCTGTGTCGCGTCGGTCACGCTGTCCACCGCTCCGGTCAGGCCGGGCCGCAGAAGGCCGACGCCGACCGCGACGCCGGGTTCCGGCGAGATCGCCGTGGCGGCCGCGGCAACGGTGTCCGGGTCGTGCCGCTGGCCCAGGACCAGGAGCCGGGTGCCGGCCGTGGCGCAGTGGAGTTCGCCGGGCAGGGCGGTCAGCTGCTGCCGGAGCTTCTCGGTGCGGTCGTCCGGCCAGTCCTCCGCCGGCAGGCACAGCGCCTGGAACTCTCCGTCCGGTTGGTAGCCGAGCGCCTGGGCCAGAGTGGCCGCTTGCTCCAATTGGAACGGGTCGGCGGTGAGGGCGGCGAACAGCCGGTGGGCGAGCGTGGCCCGGGTGACCTGGGCGCGCCGGATCTCCTCGCCGTAGGCGTCGGACGCGTTGCCGGTGAGGTCCCGGATCCAGGTCCAGATCAGGGTGACCAGATACGCCAGGTCGCCGACGTGCTCGGGGTGGTCGGCCGCCGCCTTTCGCAGGATCAGATTCCAGGCCTCGCGGAAGGCGATGTGGTAGGCCCCGAGCATGAGTTCGATCGGCAGGCCCTGCTCGGCGCGCCGCCGACCGAGTTCCCGGGCGTACTCGATCTGCTCGTCCCCCGGCGGGCTCTGCTCGGCGATGCCGGCCAGCAACATGCGCCCCTGAAGCAAGACGAACTGTCGGTGTTCCTCCACAGGTACGAAGGCGTAGTCGGGGATCTCGGCCCGGATTCGCCGGACCACCTCGTAACTGGCCGCAGGCAGTTCCTCGGCGATCTGTGCGCAGATCCGGGCGACGGCCTGCCGGGCCGCATCCGAGAGCGGCACTGGCAGATCAGTGTTCGTGGATTCCACGAAACCAAGCTTAGCATTTCGGGCTATTGCCGTAGATCCGCGAGATGACGCAGTGAAAAACTCAAAGAGTCGGAACAAGCGGAGTGCGACAGCCGCACCCGCCGGGAATCGAGATCGGTCCCGTTTCCAAGGGTCGGCGTGCGTCGCACCGTCGCCAGGAGAGGAATTCACATGGATCTGAAAATCGAAAGGCTTGTGCGCTTCGGCGCGGTCTGCAGCGTGCTCTTCGGCCTGTCCCTGGGCGTGCCTGGAGCCATCGAAGCGTTCACCGGCGAGACCGCCGTGACCAGCTTCGCCATTGGACTCGGCGCGACATTCGGGGTGCCGGCGCTCGTCGCGTTCCACCTCAGCCAGGCGGATGTCTCCGGGCGTTTCGGAGCCGTCGCCGCGGGGGTGAACATCCTCGGCCTCGGTCTCTTCGCGGGAGGACTGTTCGCGTTCAATCTGGTGCTCTACTTCGTCCCGCCGAGTGTCACCGAGGCGGTACTGGAGGGACCGACTCGATGGGCGTTCCTCGTCAGTGGGATGATCTTCATCGCCGGGACCATCCTCTTCGGGGTGTCCATGCTGCGTTCCCGCGTCCTGCCGAGGCTCGCTGTCGTGGGGTACATCGTCGGACTGACGGCGCTCGCGCTGCAGGCCGCGTGGCCCGAGTCGCTGCTCAGCAGTGCGATCCACGTGGCGGCCTGTGTGTCGCTGATAGCCCTCGCCCGCTCCGTGTGGCCCCGCTCGGTCGATGCCGTGAGGCCCGAGCGTCATCCGCTCGGTGTCTCCAGTCCGTGAGTTGGGCGTCGGAAGCCGGGCCTTCGCCGGATGGACGAGCGGGCCGTTACCCGATGAACGAGACGGGAATGCCTCCGGCAGCCGGCACCGACGACCGCGCCACCTCGGCCGGCTTCTCACGGCCCGGGATGCCGACGCCCCCGACCTCGCCGCCGTCCTGGGCCTGGACCGCCCGGAGTTCAGAGGTGGCTGAGGTCCGGGCCGTTGTCCGTAGGCCGGCGTTGGCCGGTGCGGACTTGGTCGATGTCGAAGGGGGGTTCAGTCAAGGACGGCCAGGTGGTCGGCGGCGCCTCCGCGCCACTCGACCATGAAGAGGGTGGCGTCGTCGCTGGTGCGCCCGCCCCGTTCCCTCTTCAGCGTGTGGGAGAGTCGGCGCAGATCTGCCCGCACCCCATCTGATGGCCCATCCCCCTGACGGTTGACGCAGTCGATGAGGCGTTCCTCGCCGAACGGCTGCCCGCCGGCGACATGCTCCTCAATGATGCCGTCGGTGTAGCACAGCACCCGGTCGCCCTGCCGGAGGAGGTGCTCTCTGATCCGGGGCTGCTCGCCTCCGAAGCCGACGGGCAACGTCGTGGCGCTCTCCAACTGCCGTACGACCTTGCCATCTCGGATCAGCAGCGGCGCGGGATGACCTGCGTTGACCAGTTCCAGCTCGCCGGTGGTGATGTTGATGTGCATGAGCTGCGCTGTGACTAAGTGGTCGGGCCCGAACTGCTGGGAGATGGCGTCGTCCATGAACGCGTACTTCTCGGGCAGACTGATGAATACGCGGCGGGCGTGGCGGTAGGCGCCGATGGCGATGGTCGCCATCGCTGCGGCGTCCAATCCGTGGCCCATCGCGTCGATCACGGCCATGTGCAGAATGTTGTCGTTGAGGGCGTAATCGAAGCTGTCGCCGGCGACGCGGTAGGCAGGCTCCAGGGTGCCGGCCACCTCGACCTGCGGCACGGACATTGTCAGCGGCGGCAGCAGGCTCCACTGGATCTCCGCGGATACGCTCATCGGCTCGCGACGCCGGGCCTGGAAGAACTGGTCGGTGTAGGCGTTCTTGGTGACCAGGATGTCGGCGACGAGGCTGGCGAGCCTGCCGAGCAGGCGCCGGTCGTCGTCGCCGAGGACGTCCATGGTGACAGCCATCACGCCCACCTGGTCGCTGCCGTCCAGCAGCGGCAGGTAGATCCGGACGCCGCGGGCCTCCGGCACTTCGACGGCCTCCGCGCGCAGGAAGGCCCGGCCGGCGGGGGAGTCGAACACCGGCTCCGGCTGGCTGACATGCAGCTTCCTGCCCGGCAGCGGCACGAGCAGCTCCTGTGCGTAGTCCTGGAGCAGGATGGAGACGTCACGACCTCCGATCCTCGCAACCTCCTCCGCGACCAGCGGTGCGACGAGCTGCGGCGGCAGCAGCCGCGCCCTGTCCAGCAGGACGCCGAGCAGTCGCTCGCCGAAGCCCTCCGACCGATCCACGATCGCCTCACCCATGGCCCGGTTCGCTGCCTCCCTCCTGCCACTCAGTCAGTCACTGCCTGTGCACAACGTGACTTGGGAGTCCGCCGGAATGGCTCATTACGCCATGCGCGGCATGTTGAGCCGCGCCGTTCGTTTCCAGGAGAGCGTGCTGCGTGTTGGAGAAGACGGCAGTGCCGGTGCTGAGGCCGACGACGGTGGCCAGGTGCAGCGGGCTGGCCGACGGTAGGCGTTGGTGCGCGACTGGCCGAGCGTGACGAAAGACGAACAGGCCCGCTACCTGCGCCGGCAGTTGGACGTTCCCTTCGTCGGTGCCGCTTGGCCGACGTGTGGGGGCTCGATCGCGGGCCCCGAAGCTGAGGAGCCTGCCGGCTGTCAAACGGATTCGGGTCGAATCACTCAGGCCAATGGGCTGCTGTTCAGGGCACGTATCAGCTCCGCCGGGTCCGAGTAGAGAGCCTTCGCGCCCGCGCGTTCCAGGTCGTCACCGGGTACGCCCCCGCAGAGCAGGCCGACGCAGGTGACGCCGGTGCGGGCGCCGGCCCTGCATGTCCCAGACCGTGTCGTCGACGAACACGGACGATTCGGGGGCGGCGCCCGCGAGTTCCAGATCCTGCCTGACGGGTTCCGGCGCGGGTTCCCCGAGGAGGCGTCGTCCGCGCTAGTTGTAGTGCTCGTCAGGATGGCGTCGTCGGCGTCGATGGCCCGGCGCGGGGCCTTCCGTTCGTTTCCGCTCGCGGACGTGACGAGGACGACGTGCCGGTCCCGCGGTGCACCCCGGTTCAGGTCTTTCCCGTTGTTCCCGTGTCGGCTGTCGTGGCGTCGGCCGTTTCCGTCTCGTCGTCGAGGTCGACTCGGTACGGCCGCGGCTGGACATCCGTCGCGACGGTCGCTGCCGGTTCATGTGGGTGCGGGCTTCAGGGTCTCACCGTCGCCGTTCACCAGGCACTGTCACGTTCCAGAACGTGACACGCCGACCGCCCTGAAGGTTGACTTGGGGCATGGACGCACCCTTGATCGGCCGCGAGTTCGACCTGAGGACGCTCGCCGACTTCGTGACCGACATTCCCCGCGTCGGCGGGGCCGTCATGATGGTGGGGGATCCAGGCATCGGCAAGACCGCGTTGCTCAACGCCATTGCCCGTCAAGCCGAAACCGCGCAGACGTACGTGCTGCGAACGGCCGGAGTCGAGTACCGGGCCGAGGCCGGCTACGGTGCGCTGCGGCAGCTGCTGACGTCGACGCCGGCGATGCGCACGGCCGCGATGCGAAGCCCCGTCCTCGCCGCGGCGCTCGGCTTCGAGCGCGGCACCCTGGACAGCGGGGCCGGGCACGAAGCGGTCGCCGACGCCGTGGTGTCCTTGCTCGCGGACCGGGCCCGCGACCGATCCATGCTCCTCGTCCTCGACGACGCACAATGGCTGGACCGGGCCAGTGCGGACATCCTGGCCCGGGTCGCCCGCCTGCTGGGCGCCGGCACCGGGATGCTGGCCGCGGCCCGCGCCGGGCAGGAGAGCTTCGTCGACCACACCGGCCTTCCGCTCCACGAGGTCGGTCCGCTCGACGAGGCCGCCGCCCAGGCGTTGCTGGCCCGCCGCTTCCCGGCGCTGGCGCCGCGGGTCCGCAGACGCCTGATGGCCGATGCCGAAGGCAACCCATTGGCGTTGCTGGAGCTCCCCACGACGCTCACCGGTATCCAGCTTGCGGCATCGCACGCCCTTCCCTCGCGCCTGCCGCTCACCGAGCGCCTGCAGTCCGCGTTCGCCTCCCGGATCACGGGCCTGCCCGCCGCCACCCGGCACCTGCTGCTCGTCGCGGCGCTGGAAGGCAGCGGCAACACACACATCGTCCGCCGGGCGGTAGCGGGCCGCTGCAGCATGAAGTACTGGGCCGCCGCCGAACGCGTCCAGCTCGTCCACACCGACGAAACCACCGGGCGTCTGGAGTTCCGGCACCCGCTGATCCGCTCCGCCGTCGTGGAACTGTCCACCGGCGAACAGCGCCGCAGCGTGCACCGTGCGCTCGCTCAGGCGTGGATCGGTGTCCCCGAACAGCGTGCCTGGCATCTCGGCCGTGCCGCGGTCGAACCCGACGAGCAGATCGCCGCTCTCCTCGAAGAGGTCGCAGAGCTGAGCGCCGGACGAGGCGACGGGCCGAGCGCGGTGGCGGCACTGGCGCGCGCGGCGGACCTCAGTCCGGACGGGTCTGCCCAGGCCCGCCGCCTGGCGAAGGCCGCGTACGTCGGCGCCACGCTCACCGGGAACCTGCGCGACGTCCCGCGGCTGCTCGGCGACGCCCGCCAGGCGGCTCCCGGCCCGGACTCCCTGCACGCCGCCGTCGCCACGGCGATCCACCTGCTGAACAGCTATGGGGACATCGACACCGCGCACCGGGTGCTCAGCGGCGCGGTAGCCCTGCACGCCACGCCGTACGACCCGACGGACGCCACGCTGCTGGACGCCGTGTTCACCCTGCTGATGGTGTGCTTCTACGGCGGCCGGGCCGAACTCTGGTCGGCCTTCGACGAAGCACTGGCGAAGTTCACGTCGCCACCGGCTCTGCTGGAAGTGACCCGAGCCACCTTCGGCGACCCCGCACACGCCGGCCCCACCGCGCTCGCCCGTCTGGACGCCGAGGTCGGCTCGGCGCTCACCGCGTCCGACGCCGTGCAGGTCGTGCGCGTCGGTATCGCCGCATCGTGCGTCGACCGCCTTGGTCCGCTGGAAGCACCCCTGCGGCGCATCGGCTACGGCGAACGGGCGGCCGACAATGTCTTCCCCGCCATCCAGGCCCTGGTCCTCTTCTGCCACCATGCCTGGTTCGCGGGACGGTGGGACGAACTGCGCAGCGCCGCCCGCGACGCACTGGACCTCAGCGAGGAGTACCAGTACACGTTGCGATCCTGGCCCGCGAAGTACCTTCTGGCCAACGTGATCGCGGCCGCAGGCGACTTCGAGGCCGCGCGCCGTCTGGCCGACCAGATGGACCAGTGGGCCGGGTCCCGCCGCGCACACACCGTCCGCTGCTACGCCGCCCACGTCCGCACGCTGACGGCCCTGGGCCAGGGAGACTTCGAGGCGGCGTACCGGCACGTGACCACCATCGCCCCCGCCGGATCGTTCCCGCCCTTCAACCGGATGGCGCTGTGGGTCCTCCTGGACACCGTGGAAGCAGCCGTGCGCTCCGGGCGACACGACCTGGCGGTACGACACATCCACGTCGCCCGTGAAGCGGGACTCCACAGAACGTCGGCTCGGCTGAACTTCGTCCTCCTCGGTGCCGACGCCCTGGTCGCGGGCAGCGACGAGGAAGCCCGGCTCCGCTTCGACACCGCCCTGTCGGTGGAGAGCCGCGATCGGTGGCCGTTCGAGCTCGCCCGCATCCACCTCTACTACGGCGAGCGGCTGCGGCGCGGCCGCTCCCCGGGGCAGGCACGCGGGCATCTGGACACCGCCGCCGAGACGTTCGCCCGACTCGGTGCGGCGCCCTGGGCCGAACGTGCCGGCAAGGAACTTCGCGCATGCGGCAACGCGGTACGTGAGGTGACCGCCGGGACTGAGGGCATTGCCCTGACCCCCCAGCAGCGGGAGATCGCGAACCTCGCGGCGGCAGGACTGACCAACAAGCAGATCGGGGAAAGGCTCTTCCTTTCCCCACGGACCGTGTCGACGCACCTCTACGCGCTGTTTCCCAAGCTCGGCATCAGCTCACGTGCCGCCCTGCGCGACGCGCTGGAGTCGCTCAACCGCCCCTGACCGCCAAGGCGGTGACCGCGTGCACCGCCGCCTGTAGCTGTTACGCCGATTCCGGCTTGGGGTTCCAGATGCCGTCGAGGGGGACTCCGGCGGCCGCGGCGATCCGGTCGCGGGAAGCGAGCAGGCGGTTCTTCAGCGGGGCGAGGTCGACGTCCACCAGCGCGCCGTCGCGCTTGACGATCCGGCCGGCGACGAGGACGGTGTCGACGATGCCGGGGTGGCCGGCGGTGACGATGGTGCCGACGGGATCGGTGACGGGGAAGACGGTCAGGTCGTCGGTGCGCAGGAGAACGATGTCGGCGTCCTTGCCGGGGGTGATGCTGCCGGTGCGATTGTCGAGGCCGCAGGAGCGCGCGGCGTCGATGGTGGCGAAGTGCAGCAGGTCGCGGGCGCGCAGGCCACCGTCGAGGCCGCGTTGGGCGGAGAAGGCGGTGCGCATGGTGGAGAACATGTCGCCGCCGACGGAGGGGACGACGTCGATGGACAGGGTGGGGCGCAGGCCGGCGGCCAGGGCGCGGCCGGTGAGAGGTGCGCCGAAGCCCATCTTCAGTTCGACGTCAGGGCTGACGGAGAGGTGGCTGCCTGCGTCGGCGAGCATGCGCAGTTCGTCGTCGCCGATGCCGTTGCCGTGGACGAAGGTGGTGGTGTCGCGCAGGAGGCCGTGCTGCTGCATGTCTGCGATGGGGCGGCGGGTGCCGCCGGTGTGCAGGCTGGTGCGGAGGCCGAGTTCGTCGGCCAGCCTCAACTCGCGGGCGAGGGTGTCCATGCCGGTTTCGTCGGCGCCGCGCAGGCCCCAGGCCATGGTGACCAGGCCGTCGCCGATCAGCAGCGAGTGGACGCGGCGGATGTCGGCTTCGACGGAGTCGGGGGTGGCCCAGCCCGCGCCCAAGCAGAAGACCGATCGTCCAGGCGCCTCCCGGAGGGCGGTGATGGCGGCGTCTTCGTGGTCGGGGCCTTGGGCCACGTGGTACCAGTCGAGCATGGTGGTGATGCCGGAGTGCAGGGCTTCGAGGCGGCCCAGGAGGGTGGCCGCGTAGACGTCCTCGGGTGTGTAGTGGGGCTTGACGGTGTCGTGCATGGCGTTGGCCCACTGGGCGAAGGTCCAGTCGGCGCCCATGCCGCGGAACGCGGTCTGCCAGGTGTGGTGGTGGTTGTCGACGAAGCCGGGCATGACGATCCGGTCGTTCGCGTCGATCACTTCGGCGTCCGGCGCGTCGATGCGTGCGGCCACCTCGATGATCTTGCCGTCCTCGATGAGTACGTCGCCCCGGGTGAGGTCGCCCACGGCCGGGTCCATGCTGACCACGGTGCCGCCGGACAGCAGAATCTTCATGAGTGGGGCTCCTTCTTCGGATGGTTCGGAGTCACGCCGCTGTGACAGCGAGGGAGCGTGCGTGTGATGGCGTTGCCGTTCCGCGGTCTGCCATTCAGGCGATGGCGGCTTCGGTGAGTACGGTGTCGGCGGCGGCGAGGGCGTCGGCGACCAGGTCGGCGGTGTCCTCGATGCCCGCGGCCAGCCGGACCAGGCCCGGCGGGACGGCGTCGGTGAGCTGTTCGTCGCTGAGCATTCCGCGCCACATGGACGCGGGGTGGACGGCGAGGGATTCCACGCCGCCGAGGCTGGCCGAGCGGCGGGGGTGGTTCAGGTGACCGAGGAAGGCGTCGGCCATGTCGAAGCCGCCGGTGAATTCGATGCTCAGCACGCCGCCGAAGCCGCTCATCTGGTCGGCGGCGAGCTTGTGCTGCGGGTGGCTGTCCAGGCCGGGGTAGTGCACCTGGCTGACGGCCGGGTGGTTCTGCAGTGCTTCGGCGAGGGCCTGGCCGTTGTCGTTGTGCCGGGGCACGCGCAGCGGCAGGGTGCGCATGCCGCGCAGCAGCAGCCAGGCGTCGATCGGGCCGAGGGTGGCGCCCGTGAGCAGGCCGGTGTCCCAGACACGGTCCAGGATGTCGGTGGGGCCGGCCAGGACTCCGGCGGAGACGTCGGTGTGGCCGTTGAGGTACTTCGTCGCGCTGTGCCAGGCCACGTCGATGCCGAACTCTGCCGGGCGCTGGTTGAGCGGGGTGGCGAAGGTGTTGTCCGCCATGGTGATCACGTTGTGGGAGCGGGCCAGGTCCGCGACGGCGCGCAGGTCGGTGATGTGCAGGAGCGGATTGCTCGGGCTCTCCACCAGGATCAGGCGGGTCTTCGGCGTGAGGGCCTCGGCGAATGCGTCGGGGTCCCTCTGGTCGACCAGGGTGGTGGTCACGCCGAGGCGCGGCAGCAGGTTGAGCAGGACCGAAGCGGTGCCGCCGTAGGTGGACTTCTGCCCGATGACGTGGTCGCCGGCCGAGACCAGGGCGAGGACGGCGGTGGTGAGCGCGGCCATGCCGGACGCGGTGACCATGGCGGCTTCGGTGCCCTCGAGTTCGGCGACGACCGCGGCGACCTGCGCGTGGTTGGGGTTGCCGAAGCGGGTGTAGAAGTCCTTGCCCCGCGCCTCGACCGCGCCCTGAGCGAACGATTCGGCATCCTCGGCCGAGAACGTCGCCGTCTGGTAGATCGGCGGCGCCACCGCACGATCGGGATGGACTTCGCGATCGGCGTGCACGGCGACGGTGCTCCTGCCCGGCATGGCTGCCCCTTCCGGAATGCGACGGTGTACGGCCTCCACTTTGATCGTCCGGAGAAAGCTCAGGGCCGTCCGCGCGCAACTTTGGCAATAGATTGCGCGCCGATTCGGCTCTCGTTTGTGCGCTGGGTGGTGCTTCAGCAATATTCTGCTGATCATGGATGATGTGGACCGGTCGATTCTGGCCGTGCTCGAACGCCACGGGCGCATCAGCAACAACGAGCTCGCCGCACAGGTCGGACTGTCGCCCTCGCCGTGTCTGCGGCGGGTGCGGAACCTGGAGGAGTCCGGGGTCATCCGCGGCTACCGGGCGCTGATCGACCCGGCCGCGGTCGGCCGCGGTCTGCGGGTGTTCGCCGGCGTCCGGCTGCTGCGCCACACCCGTGCGGACGTGGTCGCCTTCGAGGACGGGGTCATGGCGCTGTCCGGGGTGGTCGCCTGTCACCACATCACCGGGAGCTTTGACTACCTGCTGCAGGTCGAGGTGGCCGACCTGCCCGCCTACGAGGAGTTCCACGCCAATCAGCTGGCCGCCCTGCCCGGCGTCGCCACCGTCAACAGTTTCGTCATCATGAAGACGCTGGATCCCGCCTGACGACACTGGATCCCGTTTGACGTGCCCCACCTCTCCGTCGGCCGGACGCAGGAGGGGACCTGCGCTCTGTCCGCTCACCGCGCCGTGGCCTCGACGCCGACGGGCCCGCCGAGCCTCGTGCCCAGGGGCGCCGCCGTTGCGTTCGGCGTGTCCGGGTGGCGCCCGTGCTCTCGGCACGTGGGCGGTCACGAGCGCCGCGCGAGGATCACTGTGAGACCGAACTCGAAGCCCTTGGGCCCGCCCTACCCCGAAGTCGCCAGTTGTGGAACCGAGTTGCGGCTGCCGTCAGCAGTGCCGACGAGGGCTGCGGGGGAGGCGCCATGGCCGGACGTACGGAAAGGGCAGACGGGCACGGTATGTCGACCCGGCGAGGGCCGCGCAGGCCGGGTACGCGACTGCCCTGGGGCTGCTGCTGTAGGAAGACGGGGCGGCGTGCATGCCGTGGACGTGACCATGAGCGTGGTCGGCCCCCGCCCTGACGTGGACGACGTGGTGCAGACCCGGCCGCGGTCGCCCTCGTGCGCACCCCGGAACGACGGGATCCGTGGCCGTCGAGCCCCGGCCGCGGATGACTCGACCGGAAGTGAGCTGCTTCCTCGCGCCCTGATGGCCCGCGGGACTACGTCGGATGACGGAAGCGGATGAATCCGACCCCTCCCTAGGGTTTCGATCACGACCGGGCCGCTCGGCCCGAAGAGCGCTGGAGGACAGAATGACCGACGACGCACCGCGCGGGAGTGTCGTGCTCGTCCACGGAGGATTCGTGGACGGCTCCGGCTGGCGGGGCGTGTACGACGCCCTCAAGGCCGACGGCCACACCGTGGCCATCGTGCAGAACCCCACCCTCTCGCTGGACGGCGACGTGGCCGCCACCCGGCAGGTCATCGATCGGGTGCCGGGACCGGTGACGCTGGTCGGCCACTCCTACGGCGGAGTCGTGATCACCGAGGCCGGCAACCACGAGAAGGTGAACGCCCTCGTCTACATCGCCGCCTTCGCCCCCGACAAAGGCGAGTCCGTGAGCACCCTCATCGCCGACCCGCCGCCGGGAGCCCCGGTCCCGCCCATCCTCCCGCCCGACCAGGGGTTCCTCTTCCTGGACCGCGACAAGTTCGCCGACTCCTTCGCCGCCGACCTGCCCCGCGCCCAGGCCGAGTTCATGGCCGACTCCCAGGTCCCGTGGGGCGTGGACGCCCTCGGCGGTGCGGTGGCGCAGCCGGCCTGGCGGACCAAGCGGTCCTGGTACCTGATCGCCACGGACGACCGCATGATCCCGCCGCCGGCCCAGCACGCGATGTCCGAGCGGATCGGAGCACAGACCGTCGAAGTGGCCGGCAGCCACTCCGTCTACGTCTCCCAGCCGGCCGCCGTCGCCGACCTGATCAAGCAGGCGGCCGGCAGCTGAACACCGCACCCCGGGCTGACGGAACCCGCCGAACCTGTCGACGCCGCTCGGCGCCCGCCGAGCGGCGTCGTCACGCCCTGCCCGACCCTGGCGGACTGTCGTTCGGAGAGTTGCCGGCCCGGTCGACCCGGAGGAAGGAGAAGGGCACGCCTCGGCTTCCGGTGCGTTGGAGGGTGCTGAAGCGGTGGCAGACCGTTTCGAAGCCGACCCCGAAGCGGCACGGGACACGTGCTCCGTTCTCCGGCCGCGCCACGCAGGCGCACGTCGAACGATCCGCCGACGACGTCGGCTCACCGGCCCAGGAGCCCGGAGGAGTCCGCCGTGGCCCGACCTGCGCAGCCGCTGTCACAAGAAGCGTGACACCCGCGCCGCCCGGGAGACCGAGCGCTGGTTCCCGCTCCGTGGCGGGCGGGCGTCGGACGAGCGTCAGACGATGTCGAGCACATCACGCACCGGACGGCGCGGGGTCGCGGGCCCCGTGGGGCCGTAACCGAGACGGATCACCATCTGGACGTGGCCCATCGTCGAGCGCGGATCACGGACGGCCCACCGCAGTTCGGGCCATTCGAGCGCCTGGGACGTCAGGGATGCCACCAGCCCGTCGAGCGTGGCCTGGAGCAGTACCCTCTCCATCGCCTGGCCGGCCCGCAGCCAGTCCTCCGGCCGGTCGTCGGTCGTTCCCAGCAGGACGAGCCGGGGCCATCTCTCGAACGTGGCGGAGGCACGGCCCGGGAGGTTCTGCCGGCCCGCGAAGTCGCGTACGGGCGCGGTGACGTCCAGCTGCCGCGGGCCGTACGCGTACGTGGGGATCCCCTCCGGCCGCGACGCACCGCCGGCTCCCGTCTCCGTCCAGCGTGCCGTCTCCGCTCGCGCCTCGGGATCCATGGACTCGCGGCCTTCCGCATCGTGCACCAGGTCCAGCAGGTTCTGCACGTGCCATGCGTCGGGGACACGTAGGTGGGCGCCCTCCAGCAGGGCGGCGCCGCACAGACCGTCCAGGATGCCGTCCGGGATCTCCTCGTCGGTGAAGGGGAACCGGCTGGTGTGCCTGCGGTGTATCGCGGGATGCAGGACGGCGAGATCGTCGTCCGGACGTACGGATCCGGCGAAGGCGACCTCGGCGAGCAGCCAGGGATCGGCGGGATCGGGGAGCAACGAGGCGACCGGCTGCCATCCCGCATGGGCGACCGCTACCCGCAGGTTGAACAGCGCGGCTCCACACCCGAGATGGAGTGCACGGCCGCCCGGATCGGCTCTCGGCAGCCCACGTTCCGCGTCGCCGCGCAGCTGCAGCACGCCGCTGTCCCGCAGGAAACGGAACGTCCAGGGCTGCGTGTTGTGCATGGACGGCGCCGACGCCGCGTCCTTCACGAGGGACTCCACGACGCCGGGGTCGAGCGGTGGTTGAGCCACGGAACCTCCTGACGGGCCGGCGAAGCTGCCAGTCGTGGGCGGCGACGGCGGCCGGTGCGGTGGTGCATCACCCCGTGGGCGACGGGACCGATGTCCCCACCCACGGGAAGAGTGCGGGTCCGGCGGCCGACGACGACCGAAGCCACCTGGGACCGCGGATACACCACCGGGGCCGCGTGCGCGGCCACGCTTCCAGCGTCGCCGCCCTCGCGCGGCGGCGGCAGGGGCCGAGGGGCCCAAGCGGGGACCGAACGGCCCTGGCCCTGCCCCGGAGCGCGGAGCGCCGTTGCGCACGGAGGCCCGGGCGCCGCACGTCCAGGTGACGACGACCCGAGGTCCTGCGGTGGTCACGGGCATCCGGACATGAGCGCGCTCCGGTCCGCGGCGAGTACGTAGACCTGGTGGCCGAAACGGCACTGCCCACGGGCGTCACGGCCTTCGACACCGGCACGGGCACAGGCGTGCTGTCCGCCGTCCTCGCCCGCCGTGGTCTCGTACGGATCGCGGCTGTCGCCAGGCTGCTCGGCAGGGTGTGTCGCCACACCGGAGGTAGGCCCAGGTCGATGTCACGTGTGGCGGGACACGACCGTTCAGGACTGCGGCGCCTCCGGCGCGTGGTCACTGTGTCCGCACACCCAGGCGAGGGCGTCGTACACTCCACGGCTGTAGTCCCGCGGGCCGGGTCGGCTGGTGGGGTCCTCCATCTGGACGACGGCCGCGTCCGCCTCGGCGGTCAGGGTCTCGAGGTCCGGGGCGAGATCCGCCTCGCCTGTCGCGGTGACCGGCGAGTGCTGCGCGTATCCCAGGGCCCAGCGGTAGGCCGCCGTCGCACCGCTGGAGAACTGAGGGGACGGGCCCTGCTCGGCCGTCGCGGATATCAGCTGCTTCTGAGCCAGCTCGACGTCCGTGTAGGCCCTGATCCCTACCAGTTGTTCCTCGCTCTGCCGTGTACTCCCGTGACTGGTCATACCCGCGCGCCTACCCTGCTCGGGCTGCGTGATGTCCGGTGCCGTCGGCCTGTTGTGCGAGGCTCGGGCGTCGACATCTCTGCGCGAACGCCGGGTACAGGCTCTTCGGCGCGGCGAAGCCACTGGGTGCCCACCAGGCCGTCGGACTGAGCCCGGTTCCGGCAGGGCGTCCGACGATCTGGATCCGAGTGAGGTGAACGTAGGCAGACGACGGGCAGAGCCCGCGCCATGCCCGATGAGCGGATCGGGAGCGGGGCGCAGGGAGTCAGAAGGGGAGAGGTCTCCGTCTGCGGGCACGATGCCGCCTTCGGGCGGCAGGACCGTGCGTAAACCGGCGAGGTGGTGCTGATTGCTGCCTGCTGCGCTCAGCCCGGCATCTCGCCCTGGACTCCGGCGGAGGCCTTGGGGATGGCCAGCTCGGCCCAGATCGTCTTCCCGGTGGAGGTGTACCGCGTGCCCCAGCGCTGAGACATCTGGGCGACGAGGAACAAGCCGCGGCCTCCCTCGTCGTCCCGGCGCGCCCGCCGCAGGTGTGGTGCGGTCTGTGCGCTGTCGGAGACCTCGCACAGCAGGCAGCGATCCCTGATCAGCCTCAGCACGACCGGTCCTGTGGCATGGCGAATGCCATTGGTGACCAGCTCGCTCACCACGAGTGAGGCGGTGAACGACAGCTCGGACAGGCCCCAAGCCCCCAGCTGGCGCTCGGTGAGCTCACGCGCCTGAGCCACCAGCGCCGGGTCGGACGGCAACTCCAGGTCCTGCACATGGTCGGCGTCGAGCCGCCGGGTGCGGACGAGCAGCAGCGTGGCGTCGTCCACCTGTGGTCCGGGCGGCAGGGCCGACAGCGCCCGGTCACACAGTTCCTCCAGCGGGCATCGCTGCCAGGTGAGTACCTCGGCCAGACGGTCGATCCCGCTGTCGATGTCCTGGCCTCGGTCCTCCACGACGCCGTCGGTGAAGAACGCCAGCACGCTGCCGTCGGAAAGGTCAAGATCGACGTCCTCGTACGGCAGGCCGCCCAGCCCCAGCGGCGGTCCCGGCGCCAGAGCGGACATGGCCACCGAGCCGCTCGCATCGGCCACTATCGGCGGGGGATGGCCTGCGCTGGCCCAGACGCACCGGCCGCTGACCGGGTCGTAGATTGCATACAGGCAGGTGACGACCATCGCCTCGCTGTTCGGCCCGTCGTCCGCGTCGGGCTCCGATTCCTGGGCCACCAGGTCGTCCAGCCGTGTGAGCAACTCGGCCGGATCCAGGTCCAGCAGAGCAAGGGTCCGTACGGTGGAGCGCAGTCGGCCCATGGTCGCGGCGGCGTGCATACCGTGGCCCACCACGTCACCTACGGTCAGTCCCACTCTGGCTCCGGACAGCGGGATCACGTCGAACCAGTCGCCGCCCACGCCCACGCGGCTGTCGGCAGGCAGGTAGCGGTACGCGACGTCGACCGCGCTCTGCTGAGGCAGATGCCGCGGCAGCAGGCTTCGCTGCAGTACCAGGGCTGCCGCGTGCTGGCTGGTGTACCGGCGGGCATTGTCGATGCCCACGGCGGCCCGCTCGGCCAGCTCCACGGCGAGTGTCTGCTCCTCGGGGCCGAAGGGGTCGGGATTGCTGTTGCGCCGGAAGGTGACAAGGCCCAGGACGGCCTCGCGGGTGACCAGCGGGACGAACAGGCAGGAGTGTGAGGCGGCCGCCACCGCTTGGCCCGGTGCCTCGCCCGGGGAGGCGCCGACGACACAGCGGCCGGTGGCAAGGCTCATGGCCTGCGGTGACGAGGGTGGGTAGGACACGGGGCTGGTCCGGAACTCTTCCGGTGTCCGGCCGTGCATCCGCAGCAGACCGTGTCCCGGCGCCGAGCGCGTCGGCGGCTGCCGTCCCTCGATGACCGCCGGGGGCAGATCGACCAGCACCTCGTCGGCCAGCTGCGGTACCGCCACGTCGGCAAGTTCCGCCGCGGTGCGACGCACGTCCAGCGAGGCACCGACGCGCTTTCCGGCCCGCACCAGGAGCGACAGTCGTTCCTGGGCGCGATAGCGCTCGGTGATGTCCAGGGACTCCTCGAACAGCCCCAGCGGTTCGCCGCGGGCGTCCAGCATCCGGTGGTAGGAGCAGGACCACACGTGCTCGCGCACCGGGTCGGCGGGGGCGCGCCCGCGATAGTGCATGCCGACGATCGGTTCCCCCGTCGCCAGCACGTGATCCATCACCTGGTCCTCGTCCGGGGGGTGGTGGCGCGAGATGAACTCGCCTTCCGGAAAGAGGTCCGAGGCAGGCCGACCGGTGTACTGGGCGATCCCTCCGAGCTCCAGATCGGTGGAGACGTTTCCCCAGACGACGCGCCTCTCGGTGTTGAAGATCGTCAGGCCCACGGATGACTCGGTCGCCAGGCCCTGCAGCATCGCCAGTTGCGACTCCCAGCTGCGGAGCGCCTCCAGCTCGGCAGCGACCACGACGACCGCGGCGCCGTCTTGGTGTGACAGCGGGCTGAACGTCACTACAGCGCGCACCGTGTGTCCGTCCCGATGGCAGAGGTCCAGGACGATGCTGCGGGTCTTGTGCGCCTTGCAGAGGGCAGACAGCCGCTGCCCGGAGGACGTCGCCAGCAACAGCTCGGCCGGCCGGCCGAGTACCTCCTCAGGAGAATGTCCGAGGAGGCGCTGGGCCGAGGAACCCCACCCGACGATGCGGCCTTGGTCGTCCAGCACCGCGGTGGCGGCCTTGTTGGGGTCCGAAGGACTGTGGAAATCGACGTTGGCCGCATTCGGAAAACGATCCATGACACGGCTTCCCTCCGTGCTCCCCCAGGATCCCGTGCCGCACGACGGACGACAACCGCACGCGACCTCCCTCTGATCACATGAGGTGACCGTTGAACACCTCCCGTGACCCGGACCGCCTGCAGCGGCGGCTCGCTGCTCGCCGCCGTCACCGGCGCGCCGGCGGTAGCGAGCGCGCCAGGCGGAGGGCCGCGTACGACGTGGGGTGGTGCCAGGGCCGACCGGATGTCGCGTCCCGCCCGGTCCAGGCGTCCTGGTGGATGGGGCCCGCACATATGCGAGGCGGTCTGCGAACCCTGTCGCACGGTGGCGCATTGCGGAAAGCACCCGGTGGGCTTTCGCTCGGAGGAAGCGGCTCCGCCGGCACACCGAGTGTGCCTCGATCATGAGCAGTTGCGCGTCACGGCCGGGGTGACCGTCTCCCGGGGGGAGGGCATGCGGACCGGCGTGGTCGCCGAAGGTCAGTGCATCCGTCCTCCGGTGGCTGCCCCCGACGTCACTCGGACCTCAGGCGGAGGCTGTCGACGGCTCGTTCGAGTTCGGCGACGCGGTCGGCGAGAGTGGGTGCCTCTGCAGCGTTGGTGTCGCGGAGCAGGAGTTCGATCTGTGCCAGCTGTCCGCCGATCTCCGCCAGCCGTTCCTCGGTCGGTGCGGTCGCGGTACGGGGTGTGGACTCCGGCGGGCGCGGGCCGTTCTCGCGGTGTTCGGCAGTGGCCTTGGCCTCGGCCGGCTCGGGACGGCCCCTGGGGGCGGGGGTGGTCCTGGCCTCGGCGAAGAGACGCCGCAACTGCTCGGCCTGGGCGGCCAGTTGGCGGTTCTTTCGATGCAGGTCGAGAAAGATGCCGACCTTGGTACGGAGCAGCCACGGGTCGAACGGCTTCGTGAGGAAGTCCGCGGCGCCGATCGAGTATCCGCGGTAGGCGTAGTCCGTCTCGACCTCGGCCCCGGTCAACAGGATGATCGGCACGTCTTTGGTCTGGTCCAGACGCTTGATGTTCGCGGCGGTCTCGAACCCGTCCATGCCGGGCATGAGGACATCGAGCAGCACGACGGCGAAGTCCTGCCGCAGCATGGCTTTCAGTGCCTCTTCTCCGGAGTGGGCGCGCACCAACTCCTGGCCGAGCGGGCCGAGCAGGGCTTCGAGCGCGATCAGGTTCTCTTCGATGTCGTCGACGATCAGGATGCTGCACTTTTCGGTCGGGTGTGTGGTCATGGCGTCCGCCTCGACGGGTCTTCGGCGTTGTCCTCGGCGACGTCCGGCGCCTGCTCGGGCCGCGGATCCGCGGAGCCGCCCCGCGGGTCGAGCAGATCGCAGGCCACGGACAGCAGGTGGTCCACATCCACGGGCTTCGGAACGTACTCGGAGGCGCCCGCTTCGAGCGCCTTCTCCCGGTCGCCCGGCATGGCCTTGGCGGTCAGTGCGATGATCGGCAGTTCGGCGAAGCGGGGGGAGCGCCGCACAGCGCCGATCGTCTCGTAGCCGTCCATCTCGGGCATCATGATGTCCATCAGGATCAGCGAGATGGAGGGATGGCGGTCCAGCATCTCGAGACCTTCGCGTCCGTTCTCGGCGTACTTCACGGTGATGCCCACGCGGCCGAGCACATGCATGAGCGCGAAGACGTTGCGGATGTCGTCGTCGACGATGAGGATGGTGCGCCCGTCCAGTACCTCGCGCGGACGACCGGTGATCCACTCCTTGAGCCGAGTTGTTTCCGCCCAGCTCGTCGTGTCCCGGCCGGTGGCCGCTGCCGCCATGCCGTCGGGGAGCTCCGGGACGCTCGTCGGCCGCGGCTCCGGGGGAGCGGCGATCGGGCCGGCCGGCAGCAGAGGGACCGGCGGCGGCGTGGTCTCTGCTGCCGGGGCGTCGGGCATCGGCGGGGGTTCGGCCATCGGCGCGGTCGCCGCGGTGTGGCGCGCGGGCACGTACAGCGTGAACCGGGAGCCCACGCCGGGTTCGCTGTCGGCGACGATCCGGCCTCCGAGCATGCCGGCGATCTCCCTGCTGATGGAGAGCCCCAGCCCGGTGCCACCGTACTTGCGGCTGGTGGTGCCGTCGGTCTGCTGGAACGCTTCGAAGATGACGGTCAGTTTCTCCCGCGGGATGCCGATGCCGGTGTCCTTGACGCAGAACGCGAGGATCGGTTCGCTCGTCGGCAGTCCCTCCCGCTCGATCTCCTGGCCCGTTGCCCGCTCGACGCGCAGCTCCACGCTGCCCGACGAGGTGAACTTCACCGCGTTCGACAGAAGGTTCCGCAGAATCTGCTGGAGCCGCTGCTCGTCGGAGTACAGCTCGCCCGGCACTCCGTCGCCGACCGTGACGTCGAAGGACAGTCCACGCTCGCTCGCGAGCGGCCGGAACATGGCATGCACGTAGTTCAGCAGCTTCGTCAGCGGCAGCTTCCTCGGATGGACGTCCATCCGGCCCGCCTCGATCTTCGACAGGTCCAGGATGTCGTTGATCAACTGGAGCAGGTCCGATCCCGACCGGTGAATGGTGGCCGCGAAGTCCACCTCTTGTTCGGTGAGATGCCCGTCCGGGTTGTCGGCCAGCAGGCGGGCCAGGATCAGCAGCGAGTTCAGCGGGGTGCGCAGCTCGTGCGACATGTTGGCCAGGAACTCCGACTTGTACTGCGACGAGGTGGCCAGCAGGGCGGCCTTGTCCTCCAGTTCCGCGTTGGAGCGCCTGAGTTCCGCGGTGAGCCGCTGGGACTCCGACAGCAGTGCTTCGGTGCGTGCGTTGGAGAGGATCGTGTTGATCGAGACGCCAATGGTGTTCACGAACTGGTCGATGAAGGCCAGGTGGACCTCGCTGAACTTGCTGAACGAGGCGAGTTCGATGACACCGAGCACTTCGTCCTCGAACAGGATCGGCAGGATGACGATGCTGGTCGGCGGTGCCGAGCCGAGCCCGGACTCGATGCTGATGTACCCCGGCGGGACCGCGTCGACGAGGATGCGCTTCTTTTCCAGGGCGGCCTGGGCGATCAGTCCCCGCACCGGCCTTCCGGTATCGGGGTGTGTGCTGTCGCCCGGCCCTTCGGCGCTGCCGTAACCGGCGATGAACTGCAGGCCCCGGCCGGGCTCGGCGCCGGCCTCCGCCAGGAAGAAGGCCCCGAACTGCGCGTTGACCAGCGGGGTGAGTTCACGCAGGATCAGGTCCGCGACCTCGACCAGGTCGCGGTGGCCCTGCATGAGACCGGCGATACGGGTGAGGTTCGACTCCAGCCAGTCCTTGGCCCGGGTGGTTTCGCGGAGGTTGGAGACCATGAGATTGACGTTGTTCTTCAACTCGTTGACCTCGCCGCTGGCCTCGACCGCGATGGAGCCGGTGAGGTCGCCCTGGGCCACGGAGCTGGCGACCTCGGCGATCGCGCGTACCTGCGTGGTCAGGTTGAGGGCGAGTTCGTTGACGCTGGTCGTCAGCCGCTTCCAGGTGCCGTAGACACCCTCGACTCGTGCCTGGCCGCCCAGCTGGCCCTCGCTGCCGACCTCCCGGGCCACGCGCGTGACCTCGGCGGAGAACGAGGACAGCGTGTCGACCATGGTGTTGATGGTCGTCTTGAGTTCGAGGATCTCGCCGCGCGCGTCGACGTCGATCTTCTTGGACAGGTCTCCCTGGGCGACGGCTGTGGCGACCTGGGCGATGTTGCGGACCTGGGAGGTGAGGTTGTCGGCCATGAAGTTGACGTTGTCGGTGAGGTCCTTCCAGACGCCGGAGACACCACCGACCTGGGCGCGTCCACCGAGTTGTCCTTCGGTGCCGACTTCGCGGGCCACCCGGGTCACCTCGTCGGCGAACGCCCGCAGCTGATCGACCATCGTGTTGACCGTGTCCTTCAGCTCCAGGATCTCCCCGCGGGCGTCCACGGTGATCTTCTTCGAGAGGTCCCCGTCGGCGACGGCGGTGGTGACCTGGGCGATGTTGCGGACCTGGGAGGTGAGGTTGGACGCCATGAAGTTGACGTTGTCGGTGAGGTCCTTCCAGACGCCGGAGACGTCCCGGACGTGTGCCTGGCCGCCGAGTTGTCCTTCGGTGCCGACTTCGCGGGCGACGCGGGTGACCTCGTCGGCGAACGCGGAGAGCTGGTCGACCATCGTGTTGATCGTCGACTTCAGTTCCAGGATCTCGCCCTTCGCCTCCACGGTGATCGTCTTGCCGAGATCTCCCTGGGCGACGGCTGTGGCGACCTGGGCGATGTTGCGGACCTGGGAGGTGAGGTTGTCGGCCATGAAGTTGACGTTGTCGGTGAGGTCCTTCCAGACGCCGGAGACGCCGCGGACCTGGGCGCGTCCGCCGAGTTGTCCTTCGGTGCCGACTTCGCGGGCGACGCGGGTCACCTCGTCGGCGAACGCGGAGAGCTGGTCGACCATCGTGTTGACCGTGTCCTTCAGCTCCAGGATCTCCCCGCGGGCGTTCACCGTGATCTTCTGACTCAGGTCGCCGGTGGCGACGGCGGTGGTGACCTGGGCGATGTTGCGGACCTGGGAGGTGAGGTTGGACGCCATGAAGTTGACGTTGTCGGTGAGGTCCCGCCACACGCCGGAGACATCCCCCACATGTGCCTGGCCGCCGAGTTGTCCTTCGGTGCCGACTTCGCGGGCGACGCGGGTGACCTCGTCGGCGAACGCCCGCAGCTGGTCGACCATCGTGTTGACCGTGAACTTGAGCTCCAGCACCTCACCGGTGGCGTCCACCGTCACGTGCTGGGTGAGGTCGCCCCGCGCCACCGCTGTCGTGACAACGGCGATGTCCCGGACCTGCGACGTCAGCCGGGACGCCATCGTATTGACCGACTCGATCACCTGGCGCCAGTCACCGGACAGGCCACGCACATGGGCGCGGCCGCCCAGCCGGCCTTCGGTGCCGACCTCGCGGGCCACCCGGGTGACCTCACCGGTGAACAGCGAGAGCTGGTCGACCGTGCGGTTCACGCAACGCGCCAGCCGCCGCAGATCGCCCCGTAGCTCGCGGCTGCCGTCGTGCAGGTCGATGCGCTGCGTCAGCTCCCCGTCAGCCACCGCGTCCAGGACGCGCGTGGCGTTCGACACCGGAGCCACCAGGGCTTCGAGCAGCGTGTTGGCCGAGTCCACGCCCGTCACCCACGAGCCCTGCCCCGGGCTTGCCGAGAGCCGCTCTCCCAGCCGGCCGTGCCGTACGACCTCGCGCTGGACCCGCTGCAGTTCGCTGACCAGATGGTCGTTGCGCACGGCGATCTGATTGAGCATGTCGGCGATCTCCGTCAGGACCCCTTCTTCGACGCCGTCGACGCGGACGGTGAAGTCACCATCGCGCAGTGATCGCAGACCGTTGAGCAACGGACGCAAGGCGTTGCTACGCACCCATGCCTCGCCGGGGGGCGCGGTGGAGAGAGCGATTCCCGGGGCCTCGGGTGGGCCCGCGGGCTCCGCTGACGCGGGCGGCTCCGCAGCCGTGAACCGGCGGTCGGCCGGAACCGGGTCGAGTGTCATGGCAGTCCACCCCTATCCTCGACCTGGGCAGATACGTCACACTATAAGTGTTTGGCGAAATATCCGATCAAAGATCCTTTGGGGCATGAATGGTTACGGTGCCTCCAAGGTCGGCTGTGCCGTCTGGAGCGCTTCTGATATCGCGACCGGACAGGTGCGTGTCGCGTACAACGCTCCAGGCGAACCAGCGGGCCGCCTCAGAGGCGCGTGCTTTTGTCCGCGCGGCCCTCGCCGAGCAGGCCGCGGCGGTCGTGGACGCGCCCCAAGCGATCACCGAGGAGTTCGAAGAGGTCAGGGGGGACGCCGAACTGCTCGTCAGCGAACTGGCCACCAATGCCGTCATGCACGCCGGGACGGACATCGACGTCATCTGCTCGCTGGAACAGGGCCGGAGCCATGCGCGTCCGCAGGAGGAGTGCCCCCCGGCGCCGACGAACGACGAGGACGTATCCGTCGCGGTGATCATCGAGGTGACCGACCGCCACCCCACCCGGGCGCTGCGCCCCCACGAGGATCTGCCCGGCCGACGGGGCCTCGGCCTGCGGATCGTAGGCGCGCTGGCCACGTCATGGGGGGTGACCTACGACCAGGACCGGAAGTCGGTGTGGTTCCGCCTGGAACTCGCGGGGCAGGCGCACCGCGAGGCTCCCGGCCCCACGGCGTCTCCCGGGAGCGCCCCGCGGGACTCAGGGACGGTCTCATCGGTACCGGCCGTCGGTCGTAGCGGGCTCATTGCCGAGTGGCCCCACCAGGCGGGACCCACCTTCCTCGCCGAGGGCAGCGAGCTTCTCGCGGGCCAGCTCGACGAGGATCTCGTGGCCGCACTGGCAGGACAGCTGCTGGTGCCCCGGCTGGCCGACTGGTGCGGCGTGTGGCTGACTGTGGCGTGCGGCCGCATGCGGCTGTCCCAGGTCTGGCACGCCGAAGAGTGGCGTATTGACGCGCTGCGACACGAGCTGGCGAGAGAAATGCCGCCTGCCATCCTCAGCACTGCGAGCATCCCGTGGCCGTGGCCGGAGACCGCCGGGGACGCGGGGGCGCGCGGCTCGGCACTGGCGTTCCCCCTGGTCTCCGCAGGTGCCTGCCAGGGGATGCTCCTCCTGGGCAGGTCCGGGCAGCTCCGCATGACCGACAACCTGGCGAACGTGGTGCAGGACGTGGCGCGGCGGATCGCGCAGTCGTTGGTCACTGCCCGCCGGTACACCCGGCAGAAGTCGATCAGCCGGGCGCTTCAACGCAATCAGCTGCCCCGGTTCCTGGCCAGCATCCCGGGCGTCGAGACGGCGATCGTCTACGAACCGTACGGCGAGGGCCAGACGGTCGGCGGAGACTTCTACGACCTGTTCCCGATGGGCGAGCGCCGTTGGGGCTTTCTGCTCGGAGACGTGCAGGGCAAGGACCCGGAGGCGATGTCGGTCACCGGTCTGGCCCGGTACCTGGTGAGACTGCTGGCACGTGAGGGCCACGGCGTCGAGTCGGTGCTCCGGAGGCTGAACGCGGCCATGGTGGAGGAGAGCGCGGAAGCCGTCGTGAACGGGGGCGAACGGGCCCGCCCGCGGTTCTTGAGCATGCTGTACGGGGAACTGCAGCTCGGCCCTCGCACCGAGGGCCCCCACTGCACGATCGCCAGCGCCGGACACCCGCTGCCCCTGCGCCTCCTGACCGACGGCTCGGTGGTGGCCGCGGCAGAACCTCGGATGCTGCTCGGCATCGACGACAGCGCGGAGTTCGAGGCCGGCTCATTCAGCCTCGCTCCGGGTGAGACGCTGCTGTGTGTGACCGACGGTGTCACGGAGCGACGAAGCGGTCACCGGCAGCTCGATGACGGCGACGGCCTGTCGGCGGTGCTCCGCGAATGCGCAGGGCTGGGAGCGACAGCCGTGGCCGAGCGCGTCCGCCGGACGGCGCACGACTTCGGTCCCGATCCGGTCGAGGACGACCTCTCGGTCCTGGTGCTGCATGCGCTGCCCGTGACGGGCGCGAAAGCGGACACCGAGGAGCACTGACCTGGATGGAACACCGGAAGAAACGACCTCTTCGCCGTGCGCTGCGAAGGGCGCCTCACGTGTACCGACATGAAGACGGGGCTCGACGGAAGGCTGTTCTCCGCTGAGCCCCGATCTCTACACGGCGCGCCGGCGTGCCGTGACTGCTTCGCCTAGAAGTAGTGCTTGCGCCTACCGACTGTGCGTCCAGTCGCTCCGAGGATCCAAAGGATCGCGCCGACCAAGATGAGTACGCCGCCGACCGTCGTCAGCAGCGATACGCCCAGCAGCAGCCCAATGATGAGCAGAATCAGCCCAAGAACAATCATCATCACTCCGATTCGTCGCGTCACTTCGACGTGTGAACCTGCTCCTTGGCAGCCCGCAGCGTCCCGTTTCCATCGGCTTCCTGACCGGATCGGGTGCAGTTCCCGCCAACCACGCTCGGCGGCTGTCGGGCGGCCTGTGTCGTGCTTCCTCCGCGTGCCCCGCTCTCGACCGCTCATGCACATCGGATCTCTGCTTCTTGTCAGGTCGTCGTCTCCTGCCAAGGCAGGCCGCCCGGGACTGCGGTGGGGCTAGGGTCGCGGCATGAGCACAGTGGACCCCCTCCTGAAGAGGCTGACCGACCGCGTGGAGCAGGAACAACTCGCCCTGCCGATCACCCTCGTCATCAACGGCACCACCATCACCGGAGAGGTGGTGCCACACGTCGTCTGGGCCAAGCACATCGCCGACCAGCTCTCCCGGTCCGAGAGCCGGGCGAGCATCTTCGCCACCGACTTCGAGTGGGAGCAGGACCAGCCCGAGCACGACGGCAACTACCTTCATCTGAGCGGCGGCAAGGTCGTCAGCGCCGGCACCGCGTACCCGGAACACGGTGGGCTCTTCCGTATCGGCGTCGACGCGGTGAGCGGGTGGTTCCTGGGGGAGATTCAGGTCCACCCGTAAGGTCGGCACGCGCTCCCGGCCTGCGGTAATCGGCCTCGGTGGCTCCCGAGTCGCGTCGCCGCGCCGCATGAACGCGTGTCAAGGCGGTATCTGCTCGTCCGGGCGGGATTCGGAGGCATCCCCTTGAGGCCTGCACACGGCGAGGAAACGTGAGGCCGCGGTGCCCGGTCCGGCACGGGCTGAGCGGCGCGGCGACCGTATCCCTGGGACGGGCGGAACGAGCCCGGCGCATGTTCCTGAATCGGTAGGGCAAACGGAGGGACACACCTCAACTCAGGGAGCTTCCATGATGCTTGTCGGGATCATTGCCGTCTGTATCGTCCTGGCCGTTCTCGCCTTCTTCGTGCCTCGCCTGTCCCGGCACCCCGAACGCGGCACCCAGCGCACCCTGGGAGCCGGATCACGCGCCGGCGCCAAGGCCCCTGGCATCCTGGGACGGATCTTCAGCAAGCCCTTCCGCAGCAGCTCGAAGGCCGTGGGCCGTAGCGGTTCCGCGGGCCGTCGTGCCCGAGGTCGCATGCCGTTGTGAGGCCATCGGCTGCCGGACCCTTCTCACCTGCCTGCTGCAGGACAGGCGGCGAGTGCTGATGGTCTTGGTGGCAACGACGGAGCGTAGAGCGAGGTTGACGACAACCCTTGAGTTCATTGAGGACTTGGCGTCGTCTGAGGTACGTGTGAGCCGTGGACGCGGCGAAACAAGAGGAGGGCCGGACTGCTGTTCCCTCTCGTCGCCTATCAGCTCGGCTTGCTCTGCGTCGTTTCGGCGAAGGCCAGCCCTTGCAGGGCGAGTCGTTGGGTTTCGTATCGGCCTTCGGTCGTGGCCTCCACATCGAACCCGTGCGCGATCTGTGGTGGGTAGCCGATGAGTTCGAGCGCCCGGCTGGGCAGCGCCTGCCGGGATGCCTCTTCCGACTCCCACAACAGCACGGCTCCCCACCGGTTGGTGTCAGGATCGGAGAGCCACATCTTGAAGCGAAGCCCGGGCACCTCGGAGAACGCGGCGACGGATTCCTCACGCAGGTACTCACGCATGGACTCGATGGTCTGTCCGGAGGCGGACAGGTCCCACCAGACGATGTCGGCACGCATAGTGCCCCTTTCTTTCGAGAACGGATCCGGGTGTCAGCCGGCCAGGGGCACGCGGTCACGGCGCGGTGCAGGCAGCTCTTTCCGCCGCCCACGACGAAATCGGCGCGCTTCACACCCTGCCGGCGACGACGTCACAGGCGGTCCCGGCGCTGTGGAGGGTGGGGCGGCCAGGGCCCGAGAGCAGGCAGCCGCCCCTCGGTCGCCACCGGTGACACCAAGGGCGTACGTCCGGCCAGCCAGGCCGCCAGGTCGCGCACGCCTCCGGTAACCACCGTGTCCGGCGGCCCGTCGCCGACAGACCACTGGCGGTCCAGATCCTCGGCATGAACGCGCGTGCCTGCCGGAAGGCGGCCGAGGAGGAAGTCGATGGCGTGTGCGGCCAGGTCCGCGGGCCAGTCGTCCGGCCGCACGCCGAGCTCCAGATCGACCATGTGGATCCATGCTTCGCGCCAGCGTGCGTAGACGGTGGCGGCAAGATCCGCGTTGCGGAACGTGACGGGTCGGATCCAGTCCATGTCGGCGGCGCGCGCCCAGGACGCCTCCAGCCCGGCCGCGTGCGCGGCGAGTTGCGTGCGGTGCTCGGCTGCGCTGCGGCCCGCAGTCGCCTCGATGATCGCGTTGCGCTCGTCGACCCCGCCGTCGTAGCCCGCGACGAGTTCTCCGCGCAGGGCATGTTCCGCGAGACGGGCGAACATTCTCGCGTTGTCGGCGAGATGCGCGAGGACGTGGCCGCGTGACCAGCCCGGAAGGGCGGATGCCTCGGCGACCTGCTGGTCGCTCATCCCGGCGACGAGCCGTTCCAGTGTCCGGTGGGCTTCGATCACAGCTGCGACAGGTGGTTGCATGACCTTCCGTCCTACAGGGCCGGGGTCTGGTCGAGGACCGCCGGGGCCTGGGCAGCGAGTTCCGCGAGCGGTTCGCCGCTCAGCCGGCATACCGTCCACTCGTTGAGCAACTCCACGCCGAGTGACTTGTAGAAGTCGATCGTCGGTTCGTTCCAGGCCAGGACCCACCACTCGAAGCGCTCGAAGCCGTCTCGTCGGCAGATCGCGGCCAGCGAGGCGAGCAGAGCCTTGCCGTGTCCTCCGCCTCGGGCGTGCGACCGTACGTAGAGGTCCTCCAGGTGCATGCCGCGCGTGCCGGTCCAGGTCGAGAAACGCGGGAACCACAGGGCAAAGCCCACGGTCTGCCTCGTCTCATCGTCCTCGGCGATGAGTGCGAACGCGGCGGGATGCTCTCCGAACAGCGCGTCGCGAAGCTGCTCCTCCGTCGCTCGGGCATGCTCAACAGCCCGTTCGTACGCGGCGAGTTCACGGATCATCGCGCGGATCTCCGCGATGTCGTCCACAGTTGCGGCTCGGATCATGCCGGAGATCATCGGCCACCGCACTGAGCCGTGTCCATCCGATTCCGCGCCTTCTGCGCGGCGTGAACCCGACCGTGCTCATCCCCTCGACTGACCAGCTGCGGAACACGTCCGCAGCTGGTGCCGACAGCCGACGAGTGGGGCCTCGCCGGGCTCAGCACTTCCCGTACGCCACATGGCGGCGTGTGATCGCGAAGGCGAGCTCGGTGGGATCGAGAGGTGCAAGTTCACCCTGATGGAAGGCGGGAGCCACCCCGTACGCGTGCGCGCGTGACGCCGACACGCTGGGGCCGGTTCCCAGGATGAGGGCTTTTCGTTATATGAGGTGCCTTTCGTGGCGAGTCGGGCATAGTGGTGCATTTCGGATGGGACTATCGCCGCGTCCAACCAGGCAGGCGCATCAGGCACCTGCCGTGAAAGGAGCACGGAATGCGGGTTTCCCGCTTTGTCGCCGCGCTGGGCGTCGCAGCCGTCGTCTTGATGGGCGGCGCCACTGGCGCCAGCGCAGCCACCGCGCCTTCGGCGGTACCTCACGCCACGTACGACCAGGGCCACGACCGTGGTGGTGACCACAGGCGCGGCGACCGTGACGACCGCCGTGACGACCGCCGAGGCGACCGTGACGACCGCCGGGGTCACCACCGCGGCGACCGTGACGACCGCCGGGGCGACGGTCGTTGGGGTCATCACCGCGGCAACCACGGCCACCATTGGGGTCACCACCGCTGGGGCCACCGGCACCACGGTCACCACCGCTGGGACCACCGGCACCACGGTCGCCGCTAGGAGCACGACCTCTACGACGAACCACTGACGGTCCTTGTGGGTGCCCTCCCACTACGGGGAGGGCACCCACCCCGTTCTGCGATGCTCCCCAGCGTCCGCCGACGGCGGGACCACTCAGGCGTCGGAGTGCTGGTGGGAGTCGTGGAGGTGGCTGATGGCGTCGATGACGGGCTGCAGGTCCGGGGACCCGGGGGTCAGGTCAGGATGACGGCCGGTGACGAATTCGAAGACGAGGACCACCCAGCCGCCGGACTCGAACGAGGTGAGCAGCCGCGGCCCGAGGAGCGGCCCGATGCGGGCCGGACCGAGATTGCCGGCCTGCCGCAGCTCGCAGACGCGGGCTTCGACCTCGGACGCGGTGCGGTGCGGTGCGGTGCAGTGTGGGGTGGTGTGCGAGTGGCAGGCACGATCGGCCGGGCCCGCCTCGCCCCACCCGCCAGCGGCGGACCCACGTGTGCGCGGTCGGGTGGGGGATTCCCATCTCCGCCTCACGTGTGCCGCGGGACGGCCGGCGAGGACACGTTCGACCAGGATCCGCCCGGCGTGAACGGTCAGCCGGACATGACGCTGGGACACGAAGACCTCCGTGTGCGGTGCAGCTCAGACACCTCCACCACACCGGAGGTCTTCGCCACGGCGTACCCGTGTCCCCACACCTCCGACAGGAACAGGCATCCGAGCTCGGCCTTCCCGGCAGCCTGCTGAAGGTGTGATCTGGCCGTTCGTCGCTCCGTCGGGATCAGCGGACGCGACGTCGAGAAGTGGCCCTTCGAACCGAAGGGATGCCGGGTCCTGAGGATGTCCCCGTCGGCCTTGAACGGCCGACCGGGACATCGGTCTCAGCGCAGGTCGAACCGATCGAGGTTCATCACCTTGTCCCACGCCGCCACGAAGTCACGCGCGAACTTCTCGCCCCCGTCCGCGGCCGCGTAGACCTCCGAGATGCCACGGAGCTGGGAGTGCGAACCGAAGACGAGGTCGGCGGCGGTGGCGGTCCACTTGACCTCGCCCGTGGCACTGTCCCGACCTTCGAACACGTTCTCGTCCGAAGTCGACGCCTTCCATTCCGTGCCCATGTCCAGCAGGTTGACGAAGAAGTCGGTGGTCAGCTTCTCCGGCCGGTGAGTGAACACGCCGTGGGGCGAGTTCCCGAAACCGGTGTTCAGCGCCCGCATGCCGCCGACAAGGACCGTCATCTCGGGAGCGGTCAGGTTCAGCATGTTGGCGCGGTCGAGGAGGAGGGTCTCCGGCGACAGCTTCTCTCCCGCCCGGACGTAGTTGCGGAAGGCATCCGCCTTGGGTTCGAGCAGCGCGAACGACTCGACGTCCGTCTCCTCCTGCGAGGCGTCCGTGCGCCCCGGTGCGAACGGGACGGTGATGTCGTGCCCGGCGTCCTTCGCGGCTCGCTCGACGGCCGCGCACCCGCCCAGAACGATCACGTCGGCCAGGGAAACCTTCGTTCCGCCGGCCTGTGAGCTGTTGAAGTCCTGCTGGATCTGCTCGAGGATCCGCAGCACCGCGGCCACCTCGGACGGCTCGTTGACCTCCCAGTCCCGCTGGGGCGCGAGCCGGATCCGTGCCCCGTTGGCCCCACCGCGCTTGTCGGTGCCGCGGAAGCTCGCTGCCGACGCCCAAGCGGTCGTGACCAGCTGGGACACGGACAGTCCCGAGGCGAGGATCCTGTCCTTGAGAGCGGCGATGTCTCCGACGGTGACGAGGTCGTGGTCGACCTCGGGGACGGGGTCCTGCCACAGCTGCGGTTCGGGAACCCACGGGCCGAGGTAGCGCGAGAGCGGTCCCATGTCGCGGTGCAGCAGCTTGTACCACGCCTTGGCGAATGCCACCGCGAGCTTGTCCGGGTTCTCGTGGAAGCTCTTCGCGATCGGTGCGTAGACCGGGTCCAGCTTCAGGGAGAGGTCCGTCGTCAGCATCATGGGAGCGTGACTCTTCGACGGATCGTGGGCGTCGGGCACACTGCCCTTGGCCGAGGGATCCGTGGGAGTCCACTGCTTCGCGCCGGCGGGGCTCGTCGTCAGCTCCCAGTCGTACCTGAACAGATGGTCCAGGAATCCGTTGTCCCACTTCGTGGGCTCTGAGGTCCATGCGCCCTCCAGCCCACTGGTGAGCGTGTCCGCGCCCTTGCCGGTGCCGTAGGTGTTCCTCCAGCCGATGCCCTGCTGCTCGATGGGGCTCGCCTCGGGTTCCGGGCCGATGTACTCGGGAGCGACCGCACCGTGACACTTGCCGAACGTGTGGCCGCCGACGATGAGCGCAACCGTCTCCTCGTCATTCATCGCCATACGCCCGAACGTCTCGCGAATGTCCCTGGCTGCAGCCACCGGATCCGGGTTGCCGTTGGGCCCCTCCGGATTGACGTAGATCAGTCCCATCTGCACGGCGCCGAAAGGACCGGTGAGTTCCCTGTCGCCGCTGTAGCGCTCATCTCCGAGCCATGTGTCCTCCGGGCCCCAGAAGATTTCCTCGGGCTCCCAGATGTCCTCCCGCCCGAAGCCGAAACCGAACGTCTTGAACCCCATCGATTCCATCGCGCAGTTGCCGGCGAAGATGATGAGATCGGCCCAGGAGATCTTACGGCCGTACTTCTGCTTGACGGGCCAGAGCAAACGGCGGGACTTGTCGAGGCTCGCATTGTCGGGCCAGCTGTTGAGGGGGGCGAAGCGCTGAGCGCCGGAGCCGCCACCGCCCCGGCCATCGGCGATCCGGTACGTCCCCGCGGCATGCCAGCTCATCCGGATGAAGAGCGGCCCGTAGTGGCCGTAGTCGGCGGGCCACCAGTCCTGCGACGTCGTCATCACGTCGAAGACGTCCTGCTTGAGCGCGTCGAGGTCGAGGGTCGCGAACTCTTCTGCGTAGTCGAAATCCTCGTCCAGTGGATTGGCCCGAGGTGAGTGCTGGTGGAGCACTTGAAGATCCAGCTGGTTCGGCCACCAGTCCCGGTTCGTCCTGGGACGAGTGTCGGTGGGGGCCGGGGAGGGGATCGCTGGGTTCTCGCTTTCGCTGCCGGACACGTCCGTCCTTCCTCGTATATGACGCCGATGAATGTGCGGATTCGGCGTCCGTATGGTCGCGCACCGTGGAGCGCACGGCTACGAGAACACGCAGGGCGGCCCTGGCAACAAGAACTCGAAAGCCCGAATTCGCTCGGGGCCGGGCCCAGGCTCGACGGCGGTGGCTTTCCCGGCCCTCGGGACATGTGAGAGGCGCCATTCTTCTTATCATCCGGCTTGCCCCGCCGGTGAGAACGGCGGGAAGGAAAAGGTCGTATGACGGCCCGGCGCGTGATGGAGCCGTGCCCTCGCGCAACGTGTGTGAAGCTGGCTCTGCCGGCACCGCCGCCCGTATGGTCGGAGGCCCTGTCCGGAAGGCCACCTCATCCGCTGTCCGCTTTCCGACAGGAGCCGGCATCGACGGGTGAGCTTCCGTCGTCCCAACGATCTGGACAGGTGAACCGACATGAGCGGCCTGCTGCAGCGACTGCGAGGACGTGGCTGGCGGATCACGTCCCAGCGGCGTGTCGTCGCGGAGGTCCTCGACGGCGACCACGTGCATCTCACGGCCGACGAGGTGCACGCCCGCGCGGCCCTGCGGCTGCCGGAGATCTCCCGGGCGACCGTCTACAACACCCTGGGCGAACTGGTCTCCCTCGGCGAGGTCATGGAGGTCTCCACCGACGGCCGCGCCAAGCGCTACGACCCCAACGCACACCATCCGCACCAGCACTTGGTGTGCTCCGGTTGCGGCACCATCCGCGACGTCCACCCGACCGGCGACCCGCTGACCGGCCTCCCGCCGGAAGCACGCTTCGGCTTCACCGTGTCCGAGGTCCAGGTCGTCTACCGCGGACTGTGCCCCTCCTGCGCCGCCGGTCTGCCGCCGGTGTGACCCCGCTCCGTGGGGCATGGCCGGGCATCGACGCGACCCGGATGATGCCCGCGAGGTGAAGCGCGGCCGGTTCAGGGCCGCATGGCCTGCGGGAGCGGCGCTCCGGCTGTGTGGCGATGCGAAGCGGCGCCCGGTCCGGTCCAGCGCCCCTGTCCGGACTCAGAGGCCGACGACCTTCGCGTTCACTCAGAGTCCGACGACCTTCGCGCTCGCCGACAGCTCGTAGACCAGGGTGACCGTGCGGTGGCCGCCGGGAGGGAGGCTGACGTCCCAGGCGGCGATGCCTTCGGCGTCGATCGCGTCGGGCGGTGGGGAGCAGGCTTCCTTGCGCAGGCGTACCTGCACCGCCGAGACCTCGGAGACCGGGATCCGCTCCCGAAGGACGACCACACGTTCGCCGTGCTCCCCGGGAGCGGAGAACCGCGACAGGTGCAGCCGCACCGTCCGGGTGACCACGGTCCGCTGGGTCATCCCGGTGCTCTCGCGAGTCTCCTCGGCCTCCCTGACCACCCGGTGGTCGTCCGCGCTGCCGAACGCCAGCTCGGCGGGGGCGCCGGGCGCGGTGAAGTCCAGGGTCCCGCGGCCGGTGAAACCGCTGCCGCGGACCAGGTCCACGGGCCCGGCGAGCAACGCGTGGCCGGACCTGTTGTCGAACCGCACCACCTGGGTGACCAATGGGGACAGCTCGGGTGAGCAGGCGTACTCGCCGCTCGCGGCCGTGGTGAAGGCGGACACGGGCACCCGGTGCGCGCGGCCGTCGCCGGCCACGCGGACCGGCGTCGGGGACTTCAGCACCCGCACCTCGCCGCCGTCGTCCACGCCGGGCAGGCCGAGCACCGGGGACGGGCCGAGGTCCCCGATGTCCTCTTCGCGCAGCTCGACGTCGACCGTGCGGCGCTCCGCAGCGGAGCGGTCCTTGAGCGTCAGCCGGTCCTCGCCCAACCGCGAGGGATCGGTGGCCAGTGCCGACCGTGCCGTCGACAGTGTCAGACGTACGTCCGACCAGTCCTCGCCGGTGCGCTGCCAGACCATCGCGTCCGTCTCCAGCGTCAGGGAGTCCCCGTCCCATACGGCGCGGTAGGCGGGCCGCCACAGCGCGCACGCGGTGAGGTGGCTCAGCCGCAGCCGGGCGGGCCCGGCCGCGGAGGCCTCCACGGTCAGCTCGACGTGGCCGACCAGCTCCGCGGGCTCCTCCTCGGCGAGGGCCAGCGCGCGCTGGGTCTCCGCGAGCTCGCCCGCGACGGCGGCCAGCCGGGTGTCCACGGTGCGGAGTTCCTCGCCGTACGTGTCACGCTCGGTGTCGACCCGGTCGAGTTCACGAACCCAGCGCTCCGGCTCGGCCTCGCCGGACCCGGCGCCCTCACCGATCTCCCGCAGCAGATCGGCGGCGAGCCGGCCGAGCAGGTCGAGGCGGGCCCGGAGGCGGTCGCGCCGCTGTCCGAGCGCAAGCCGCTCCTCTTCGAGAACGTGCTCGCGATGGCGCAGCGCCGAGTCCTCCTCACCGGGCGGGAGCGGGCCTCGCGGCGTCCAGCTGCGGACGATCCGCATGTCCAGCACGGTCGCCGGACGACCGGACTGATCGGCCGTCAGCTCGGCGTGCAGCGTGCGGTCGACGGCCAGCGCACTGACCGGTCCGAGGCGCAGCCGCTGGACCCCGGCCTCCAGTTCGAGCACGGTGGCGCGCTCGACATGGGCCCGGTCCTCCAGGCAGGTGACGGCGGTGACGGGAAGGGGGATCGGCCCCGGGGCGGTGGACATGGCGTACGTCAGCTCCTCCGGTTGCCGCCGGCCAGGGCCTTGCCGGCCGGGATGCGGATCTCGTAGCCGCCGTCGAGCGCGGCGGTGGCGCCGACGGGCAGGTCCACCCGCCACAGTCGGGTGCCCGGGGCGTGATGCTCGGGCCCTTCACCGTCCACGGGTGCCGTCCAGTCGGCCCGTTCCTCGATCCGGACGTCCGGTTCCGAGGTGACCGGGACACGCTCGCGGACCTCCACGACGACAGGCCTCCCGAGCCGGTTCGCCAGCTCCACGTGGACGCGGTGGTCGAGCACGGTGGTCTGGTTGCGCAGCCCCGAGGCCGACTCGCGCAGCTCCGTACGGCGGGTGACGCGGATGGCCTCGGCCGGCCCGAGACCCACCCGGCGGACCCCACCGGGGGCGAGGGTGGGCAGTGCGGCGGTCAGCACGAAGTCGTCGTCGACGGTGACCTCCACCGGGCCGGCCAGCAGAGCCCGGTCGGTGGAGTTGGAGAGCACCAGCGTCGCGTACACGGTCTCCTCCACGGACGGCACACAGAGGTACTCGGTGCGCAGACCGACCGGGATGTCGGCGACGGTGACGGTGTGCCAGGCGCCGTCCGAGGGGATGTCGGCGCGGGCGGCGGCGTCGAAACGATGATCGAAGGAGCCCGCCGACTCGCGGGGCCGCACGGCGTGTCCGGGCAGCGGCAGCGCGGCAACTGCCTCTGCGCGGCGGCGGTACTCGGCGGCCACCAGGTCGTCGGTGGAGGCGGGGAACAGCCGGCCTCGACGACCGCGCTGTTCGTCGGGGCCGCTCAGGACGAGGGTGGCGTAGTCGAGTTCGGCGCCGCTCGGCCGCGGCGGACCGGTCGCCGGCTCCGGCGGCGGAGGCGGCGGGGGACTGCCGGGAGCGGCAGGTGCCATGGGGGCGGCGGCCGCGAAGGCCGCACTGCGTGGACGCGCCCCGCCGCCAGGACGCGACCCGGCCGGCGGCGCGAGGCCGGGCACCCCGCCGCCGACGCCCTCCCGGGTGGTGACGCCGGCCGCGGAGCCGGGGGCCGGGAGACCCGGAGGCGGTGCGCCATAGCCCTGGGGAGTCGGAGGTGGTGGCGGTGGCGGGACGGCGACGGGTGCGGAGCCGATCCCGACAGCCACGGGCGCGGAGCCGGCGCGCGCAGCGGCGGAAGGGCGGCGCGGGCCCGCCACGTCGTACCCGGCGAACAGGTCGGTGAGCCCCGCCGGTGGTTCACGCCAGCCGGAAGGCGCCGGGGTGGGCTGACGGCGACCGATCCGGATCGAGCGCAGCCTCGGCAGGTCGGTGCGGCGCCGCAGGTCGGCGGTGGACAGGCCGATGCGTACGCCCGTCCAGTCCTCGCCGGTGCGCTGGGCGACCGAGGCACGTAGCACCAGACGGCCGCTGTCGTCGCCCTGGCGGTGGGTGAGGCGGTAGGCAGGCACCCAGACGGCGCCCGGCACCCCGTACTCCAGCTCCACCTCCAGCTCCGCGTCGGTGGCGCCGTTGAGGACCAAGGCCGCGGAGACCCTCGTCGCCACGTGTGCTGACGGCGCGTCGGTGGAGGCACGGTCCAGCTTGTCCGTGGCGACTTCCAGCTCGTGCTCCACCCGGCGCAGCTCCTCCTCGAGCTCGACGAGCCGGGCATGAAGGACCGTCAGCCGATCGTCGACGAAGTCGGCGAGCTTCAGCCACGCGTCGGTCGGGGTGCGGCGGTGCGGGTCCTCGCGCTTACGGGTCGGGGGGACCGGGCGCAGCGCCATGACCTCCTCGATCAGGCCCAGTTGCCGGTCCCTGCGCCCCTTTGCCGCCGTGTGGGCGTCACGCAGCCGTTCGACCTCGCGCCGCAACCCGCCGGGGATGCCGGAGGCGGCCGGCTCGGCCTCGACCTCCACCCGAGCCTCGACGACCCGCACACCGGAGGCGCCGAGGACACGGGCCCGCAGGGAACCCGCATCGATGGAGCGGGGCAGTCCCGTCACCCGCACCCGGCCGTCCGGCGGCACGCTTCCTCGGGCCAGCCTGCGGCAGAGCGCGCCCTGCGCGTACACCACCACCGAGTCGAGAATCGACTCCCACCTCTGTGCTGTCTCAGCCGTCATCCGCCCGCCCCCGCCGCGTCCCATGCCGAGCGAAGCCTACGCGAGCGGTTCGCGCGTCCGCTGGGCGGTGATGGTGTGCGGTGATGGCTGGGCAGGGACGGCGACGACTGCGAGGGCAGGTGCCCGGAGGCTACGAAGCCCTCGGCCCGGTCCGCGGCGTGACCCGCATGGAGTTCGACACCCGGGACGCGTACGGCCGGAGCTTCACACTCCCTTGCGGGGCTGACCGGAGTGACCGCGCACTCCGGCCCGTGCCGACCCGCCGCGGGGTGTTGGGGGCCCGGCGGCCAGTCCACGGTCGCCGGGCCCGGCGGGGAAGGAACCCGACAGGGAAGGAGCCCGGCGGGCAAGCGGGCCGGTGGGGAAGGAGGCCCGAGGGGAAGGGGGCCGTGTCAGTCGACGTCGGCGCGCGAGGTCCCCAGCTTGGGGTCGTCGACCCAGCTCTGCGAGCCGACGCCCACGATGGACGAGCCGTAGCTGCCCCAACGGGGCTTGTTGCCGAGGTCGTCCCAGGTGCGGATGCCCGAGCGGGAGGCGAACAGCGAGCCGTCCAGGTAGATCTCGACCGAGCCGCCGGTGGCCGAGTTGGTGGCGATCTTCATCTGGATGGCGTGCCAGGAGCCTGCCGTCCAGCTGCGGCTGCCGATCGAGTTCCAGGTCTCGCCGGGCGACACGTACCAGGCCTTGAGCTGGTCGTCCTCGACCTTCATGATCACCGGGTAGTTCTGCTGGTTCTGGTCGTTGGTGCCGTTGGACTTCCACTGG
The DNA here is from genome assembly GCF_044757085.1 of Streptomyces sp. NPDC091376. Taxonomy (NCBI): domain Bacteria; kingdom Bacillati; phylum Actinomycetota; class Actinomycetes; order Kitasatosporales; family Streptomycetaceae; genus Streptomyces; species Streptomyces sp. NPDC091376. Next base: position 434,331 of record NZ_JBIVUF010000005.1, read on the forward strand.
AAGACGGTCTGGGCGTTGCCCGTCTTCGTCGCGAGCGACCAGCCGAACCACAGGGTCTTGTCGTTCTGCAACTGTCCTTCGGCTCCGGCCAGGCTGTGGCCCTCGCATCGGTCGATGCCCGGCACCTTGTTGAACTCGAAGAAGTTGCCGTGGCTGTCGTTCCAGGTGTGCACACGGGCGACGCCGCCGTCGCAGAGGACCGCGGCGAAGACGCCGAGTCCCTTGTCCGCGTTGCCGTCCCACAGGACGGAGGCGCTCGCCGGGCTCGCCGTGACGAGGGTCATCGCGGCGGCGACGGCGGCCGGGGGGAGCAGAAGCCTGGATCGGAGACTGTGTCGTTGCATCGTTTCTCCTTGTGGGGGGGAAGGTGAGTTGGCCGGTCGGGCTGAACCCGTGCCCTGGGTCGGGCACGCCACCGGGGCAGTCAGGGCCGTGAACTCCTGACTGTCGGACGCGATGCCGGCGGCGGAGGCTGGTGGCGGAAGCCGGCCGTGAGGCCGAGCGCGGTGGCGGTGCCACCGGGCTCGTGACGGACGCCACGGCGACGTCCGGCACTTCGGCGTGAGGCAGGAGCCATGGGGGGAGCCAACCTTTGCTGCGCACGGTGGGGTTGCCGACTCAGCGCAGCTTGGGTGCCCGAATTCCCACCGTCAAGGCGTGACTTCGAAACGGTCAGTTATCGGTCGATCGTTGGGCGTCAGGCCCCTGTCGGGGCGCCGCACGACCGCCGGACCACGAGCTCGGGGAGCCACTCGATGGTGGAGCGCTGCACCTCGGGGTCCTCGAGGCGGCGCAGCAGGAGTTTCACCGCGGTCTCGCCCACCGCGTGGTTCGCGGGGGAGACCGCGGTCAGGGGCGTGTCCGTCAGCCCGGCGAGCTCGTCGTTGTAGCAGACGAGCGCGAAGTCCTCGGGTACCCGTACCGCTTGGGCCAGCAGCCGATGGAGCAGGTTGGTCGCGTCAGTGTCGGTGTGCACGACCGCGGCCCGCACCTCCTCGGACCGGATGAGCTCCAGCAGCAAGTCGGCGCGGCGCTCGAACTCGTCGACGTGCCCGGGCCGGGCCGCGTCCGCCGGGGAGATGTCGTCGTCGGGGAGGCCGAGCGCGCCGAGCGCGGCGCGGTAGCCGCGGCGGATGTGGGGCCAGGTGTGCGTGTTCCGGGACAGCAGCGCGATGCGCCGGTGCCCGAGGCCGGCCAGGTGGTGCACGGCGAGTGCGGCGCCTCCGGCGTGGTCCGACGCCACCCGGTCGAGGTCCGCCCCCGGCAGCCCCAGCGGTATCCGACGCTCCAGCAGAACGACGGGCACCCTGACCTCCGCGATCCGTGCGGCGTCCCTCTCACCGGGGCCCTCGATGCCCCAGCAGGGAGTCAGCAGCAGGCCGTCGGCACCGGCTCCGACCATGTTCTCGATCTGTGTCGCGTCCCGGTCCTGGTGGTACTCGGTGATGCCGACCAGGAGGCGTGCGCCCGCCGCGGTGGCGGCGTCCCGGGCGCCGCGGATGACCGACCGGTAGAAGTAGTTGGCCGTCGGCACCACCATGCCCAGCACCGGGCCGCCGCGGGGCGGGGCCGGCACCTGGCGGGCCAGGCGCGCGTCGCGTGCGTTGAGCGGGGCGGTCGGCCAGGTCACCGAGCCGTGAAGCCTGCGGACACGGCCCACTTCGGCGAGCGCGGTCACATCCCGGCGCGCGGTCTCCACCGAGATGCCGAGTACGGTGGCGAGCTCGGTCACCCGCAGGCTCTCTCGCTCCCGCACCAGCCGCAGGATCCGCCGGTGCCGGTCCTCCACGCTCTCCCGCATGCTCCGCCCCCTCCCTCGAGACCACGGCCGGACACCGGGCGAAGGGAGCGTAGCCCGAAGGCGGACCGTCCGATCGGATAATGACCGAATGCCCGAACGGCGTTCAACGACGGCGAGATGCCGTGGGCAGGCGCGCACCGGCCCGGTCGCCGACGACGCTGCCGCCGAAGCGGTACGGGCAACCGGCGCGGTGGCCAGGCTCGTTGAACTCAGCGGTGCGCAGCGAGTACGAGACCGGCCGGCGCGGAGGACGTTCCCATCGTCCGATGCGTACCGCGGGCTACTCCTCCACCATCTCGGGGAGGTGCAAGACCGGACGAGGCCTGTCGACCGGGGCGGGTGGAGTTGTCCGGGGTGAGCGCAGCTCTCAGGGGGCGACGGGTGGCCGGCGCTTGTGGTCGGTGAGGCGGTAGCGGCTGGTGATCGTTCTGAAGACCTGCTCGTCCACCGGCTTGCCCTCCAGGAAGTCGTCGATGTCGTCGTAAGTGACACCGAGTGCGTCCTCGTCGGCCTTGCCCGGGTCGAGGGTCTCCAGGTCCGCCGTCGGGGTCTTCCACACCAGCTCGACGGGCGCGCCCAGCGTGTCCGCGACGGCGCGCACCCGGCGCTTGGTCAGGCCGGTCAGCGGGACCAGGTCGGCGGCGCCGTCGCCGAACTTGGTGAAGAAGCCGGAGACCGCCTCGGCGGCGTGGTCGGTGCCGACGACCAGGCCGTCATGCGCACCGGCCACCGCATACTGGGCGATCATTCGCTGCCGGGCCTTGATGTTGCCGTGTACGAAGTCCTGGTGGTGGGCGTCGCGGAAGCTCACGCCGGCGGCCAGCGAGGCCTGGAGCGCGGCGTCGCTCGCGGGCTTGATGTCCACGGTCAGCACGTGGTCGGCCTGGATGAAGGAGAGCGCGAGCTGAGCGTCGTGCTCGTCGGCCTGGATGCCGTAGGGCAGCCGCATCGCGTAGAACCGTGCCTCGTGCCCGGTGGCCCGGGCCCGCTCGACGGCGAGCTGGCACAGTCGGCCGGTGGTGGTGGAGTCGACGCCGCCACTGATGCCGAGTACGAGCGAGCGCAGACCGGTCGAGGTCAGCCGCTCGGCGAGGAAGGTGACCCGGCGTTCGATCTCCCGCTCGGCCTCGAAGGCCTCGGTGACCTGTAGTTCCCGGGCGATCTCCTGCTGCAGGGCGATGGACGCCGGCTCGCTCACGTCTGCTCCTTGTTCCGGTTCGCGATGTGCTGTCGAGGCACCCTAGCTTCGAACGCCGCCGGCTCCCGCCTTCCACCGCAGTCAGCCCTTCGTCGACCGCCTGAGCGAGCTGGTCCAGGCGCAGGACGACACCACCGGCTTCGTCGTCCTGCACCGCTGGGCGGAGGTTCTGGAGCGCCACTTCCCGCCGGGGCTCCCCGCCCCCCGGGCCGCCGACGGGGCGACGGATCTCCGGCCGAGCCCGGGCCGCTGTGCAAAGCCATGGCTGGCGGTGTGATGGGGCTCTCGGGGTCTGTCCGACTCCGAAGGCCACTCCCGCGGGCAAACCGCATGGACAGCTCGCCTCTTCTCCCCGTAGGTTCCGCGAGCGTCCCCCGGCAGGGTGGATGTCGCAGACCTGTGGGGGGTTGTCTTTCATGTCCACGTTTCCCGGGTTCACGCCCAGACCTGAGTTCCGGGTGCCGGTGCCGACCGGGCTTGCCGCGGCGACCTGTGTGCTGCTCGGCCTGGCCATGGTGGCCGACGTGTTCTCGCTCGTCACGGGGGCGCAGTACTACAGCCTTTGGAGCGGCTTCGGCGAGGAGGGGTTCCATACGGTCGGCCTCGAAGAGGCGGAGGGAGTCGAGCGCCTCTACAGCCTCGCGGGAGTGATCAAGACCGTCACTTTCCTGATGTGCGCGATCGTGTTCATCCTCTGGTTCCGGCAGATGCGGGAGAACGCCGAGCTCTTCGCGCCCGACGTTCACCGCAAGGCTCGGCACTGGGCGGTGTGGGGCTGGATCCTGCCGGTTGTCTGTCTGTGGTTCCCGCGCCGCATCACCCTGGACATCGGGACGGCGAGCGAGTTGCGGCCCGGCCTGCCCGACGCGCCGCGCACGCCGGTCACCCTCGTCAACGCGTGGTGGACGGTCTTGATCTGCGACATGACGCTGAACAATCTGGCCTCCCGCTACTACGCCCGTGCCGAGGAGGCAGGTTCGGTCCAGGAGGCCGTGGGACTGATGATGGCCGCTGACCTCTTCGACATCGCCGCCGGTGTGCTCGCCGTCCTCGTCGTGCGCAGGCTCACCCGGATGCAACTGCGCAGGGCGACGTGGACCGGCCACGACAGCCCGGCAGAATCTTCCGAACAGCCTGTGTGACGTCGTCTCGTACTCGCCGCCCAGCGATCCGGTGAGCTCGGTCGCCTTCGTTCGTGACGACTGGAACGACCTGCGCCGACTGCTGCATCGAGGCGTTCGTCCCTCTGTTCCTGTTCGCTCTTTGTGCCGGCGTCCGTTGCCGAGGCCATGAGCGGCAGGCCATGAGCGGCAGGCCATGAGCGGCAGGCCGCGGGCGGCCCGGCTCGCGAGCGGGCCCGCCGTGCGCGGCGGGCCGTGCGGTACTTGTGGAGCACCGGGTGGTGCCGTGGCAAGGCGTTGCGTCGCTTGCCACGGCACCACTGGGGGAACGTTCCGATGCGTGCCCGTTGCTGCGGCCGCCGTCGCTCCCGGGCGGTGGCGGCCACAGCGGTCCGGCTTCGTCGACGGCGCGGGCGGGTCACGCGGCCGTGTACGGCCCACGTGGGGAAGGCGCCGGTGGCGTCGTCCGGTCCGGCCGGTGAGCGGTCAGCCCCAGACGCTGGTGTAGTTGTACTGACGGTCGTAGACGGGCGTCCACAGGCTCGGGTAGGGCTCGTTGATGTTCCCGCAGGCGCCCAACTGGATCGCGCTGCGACGGCCGGTGTCCATGAGGCACTTGCCGCTGGCGGCCTCGACGATCTCCCAGTGGTTGTTGCCTCGGTCGACCCAGCGGAAGTGCTGGCCCGGTCCCTGGCAGTGTCCGAGGACGATCGGGGTGCCGTCCGCGACCGCGGCGTTCTGGGCGCCGATGCAGTACCTCCCGTACACACCGATCATGAAGAGACCGGGCGTGCCGGAGGGCTGGAAATAGAAGCGCTGGTGCAGCCGGCCCTTGCAGTCGAAGCGCTGGATCACCGCGCCCGGGTTCTGGGACTCGCCCCGCACGTCCATGCACTGCCACGAATACGAGGCGCGCATCTCGTATATGGCGGCGTTGTCGATCCACGCCGTGTAGCGGACCGGCGGGTCGGCCGCGGCGGCCGACCCGGGGAGCAGCAGGACCAGCATCGATGCCAGGACCGCGATCATTCCCCCGCATCGCACTCTTCGAGCCATTTTGCCTCCTTCTTTGCCTGGTTTCCGAGCGGCGCCACAACGCGACGCGATGATCTGATGAGTCGTCGTGTCCGGTGCCGGAACGCCTCGAAACCTACGGGCGTCGGCCGTCCGGCTGTACCGCCGTTTCAGGGGGGTTGCGTGGGCAGGGAAGACGTGCCGTGAGCGGGGGGCCGGGGTTCCACCGGGCCAGGACGTTCATGGTCCTCGCGACGGGCCTGTACCGGGCCAGTCACCTCGTGGTCGGCGTGCTCGCGGTGGTGCAGCACCAGCGCGACAGTGTCATGTCCTGGGCGGGGCTCGCGGTCGCCGTGTCGGTGAGCCTGCTGGTCTTCGGGACCGCCCGGTCCCGGGGCTGGTTCGGTGTCTGGCCGCCGCTGGTGGACGTCGTGTTCGTGGGGTGCCTGCTGCCGTTCGCGGTGTACGCGGGCGGTGCGAACCGGCCGGCGGATCTCGCGTGGGCGATGCTGCTCGGCGGGTCGGCGAGCGCGGTGGCGGCGGTCGCGTTCGTACGGCCGGTCGCGGTGGTCGGCGCGGTTGCGGCGCTGGTGGCGACCCACACGGCCGGGTACTGGCCGACCGGTGCCGACGTCGCCGTGATCGCCGCGCACCTCAACGCGATCGTGTCGTCGGCCGTGCTTGCCCGCGTCTTCTGGTGGTACCTGCGACGGCAGGGCACGCTGCTGGACGCGGCCACCGAGCAGGCCCTCGCCGCCGAGGCCGGACGGGCGCGGTACGCGGAGCGGATCGCGCACCACCGGGCCCTGCACGACACCGTGCTGGCCACGCTGACCGCGATCGCGAGCGGCCGGGCCGATGCCGACGCGCTGCCGGTGCGGGAGCGCTGCGCCAGGGAGGCGGCGTATCTGCGGCGTCTCGTGCAGCAGCAGGCGGAGGAGGACTGCGTCCCGGGGACGGCGGCGGCGATCGAGCGCGCCGTGAAGTCGGCGGAGAGCCTGGGGCTGCGGGTGAGTGCTCAGTACCACGGCCCGGCGGACGTACCGGCCCATGCCGCGGACGCACTCGGCCAGGCGGCGGCCGAGGCGCTGAACAACGTGCTGCGCCACGCGGGAACGGGCCGCGCTTGTGTGACGGTCACCGGCGACGGCCGCCGGGTCGTGGTCACGGTGGTCGACCGTGGTGTCGGCTTCGACCCACGTGTCGTCTCCAAGGGGCTCGGCCTGCGCTTCTCCGTGGGGGCCCGGATGCGCGAGAGCGGAGGAGCGGCCGACGTGGACAGTGCGCCGGGCGAGGGCACCCGTGTTGAGCTGCGGTGGCCGGCATGATCACCGTGGCCGTGGTGGACGACGACCGGATGCTGCTCGACGGACTGCGTCTCTGGCTGGACGGCGTGCCGGGCATACACCTGGCCGCGACGGCGGGCACGGTGGACGGGCTCCTCACCGGAACGGCGGTCACGGTGGAAGCACACCGCACCGGAACGGCTGCCGCCGAAGAGGCGGGAGCCGCGCTGCCGTTCGACGTCGTCCTCCTGGACCTGGTGCTCGGTGACGACTCGCAGCCACCGGACAACATCCGGCGGCTGCGGGCGGCCGGCCCGCGGGTACTCGTCATCAGCACCGTGGTGGACCGGAGGCGGATCGTCGCCGCGATCGCGGCCGGCGCGGACGGCTATCTCACCAAGGACCATGATCTGCCGACGCTGGTCAGGGCAGTTGAGGAGGTGGCCGCGGGCGGCACGGCCCACTCGGCGGAGCTGGCCTTCGCGTGGGCGCACGACGACGGCCCTGCGCGCCCGAGCCTGTCGCCGAAGGAGCGCCAGGTGCTGCTGGAGTACGCGTCCGGCCTGACGCTGAAGGCCACGGCGCGCCGTGTCGGCGTCAGTCCGCACACGGCCAAGTACTACCTGGACCGGGTGAAGGACAAGTACCAGCAGGCGGGCCGCCCGACCTACACCAAGATCGACCTGGCGGCCCGGGTACGCGAAGACGGCTGGGCGGCGGACTGACCACGGGCCGTGCCCCCGGAACGCCGCAGCGGAGCCCTCGGGTTCGCGTTGAGGATGAGCACTGTCCTGAAGAACGCCTGACCTGGTAGATCAGCGGTTTGCGTGCTTCCGAAGTGGCCGAGGTACTGCCCGCGCGCCGAGGGGCCGCCCTCGCGGCCGCTTCCGTGTGGCCGTCCGGCGTGGTGGAGCAGGTTCGTCGTCGTGATGATCAGTCCGGCCGCTTGGCCGGGCGGGTGGAGGGTTCCGGGGCGTGGTCCGGCGGCTCCTGCGCCAGGGTGGCGCGGCGGAGACGCACGTAGTCCCGAACCGTGGAGTACGAGGCCCTGGTGAAACCCTCTTCCGTCCGAAGGCGTTCGATGACCTGTCGGATCGTGAGTCGTCTGCCCGGCGGAGCGCCGAGCTCCTCCCGGAGCATCAGGTCGATCGCCGGCTTCACCGGGGCCAGGACCGAGGGCCGCTCCCGCTTCTGATGGACCGTGAACGCCACGGACAGCGCCTCGGCGACGACCGCCTGCGAAACCCGGTGGCGCATCGCCAGAGCTTGAAGGCTTGCCTCCGGATCCAGGCGATGGTCCTCGCGGATCCGTTCGAAAAGCCGCTCCCTCGTTCTGTACACCGATTGCTCCTGGGGCGTGGGACGGACGGGCGTGGGGGCGGCCTCCGTCGGCGCCCCCGCGCGGTGAGAGGTCAAATGTGGAACACCTGGTCGGTGGTGACGACACGGGCGCACCGGCCCGCCGCCCACTCCAGCGCCATCCGGTGCTCGCGTTCGGAGAAGTCGGCCACCGCGTCGGCGACCACGAAGGCTTGGATGTCCTGCATCCAGGCGTCGCACGCGGTCATCAGGACACCGATGTGGGCGTAGACACCGGTGATCACGATCTGGTCCCTGCCCTGTTCGCGGAGCTGCTCCAGGAGGTCCGTGCGGACGAAGGCGCTGTACTTCCACTTGGTCAGCAGGGTGTCCCGTGGCCCGGGCGCCACCTCGTCGGCGATGGCCGCGGCGTGTTCGTCGGCCGGAATGCCGGGGCCCCAGAAGTCCTGCTGCAGACCGCGCTGTTCGGGCGTCTGCCCACCGGGCTGTGCGGTGTAGAGGACGGGAATCCCCAGCTCGGCCGCTTCTTTGCGGAGCCGTGCGACGTTGCCGAGCATCGCCGTGACCGGCTCGGCCTCGCGGTCGAAGGCGGAGAGGAAGTAGTTCTGCAGATCGTGCACGAGCACGACCGCACGCCGTGCGTCGACGCTCCAGTCGACGCGGCCTGCGGGCAGTTCGCCCGGGCGGGGCATGGGGTACGGCGTGATGGCGGGCAGTGCCATGGCGGGTTTCCGTTTCGGGCGGTCGGCGCGGCGGGTGGAGACGGGTCGGTTCAGGTTGGGGGAGGGTCCGGTCAGGGCGCCTGGACGTGGGCGCGGAGGTCCTTCTTGGAGACCTTGCCGACGCCGGTCTTCGGGAAGGAGTCGACGAACACCACGCGGTCGGGCACCTTGTAGGCCGCCAGTCCGCGTCGGCGTACGAAGTTCTTCACCTCGGTGGCGCGCGGGCGCTCGGCGCCGTCGCGCAGGATCACGTAGGCGCATGTCCGCTCGCCGAGGTACGGGTCGGGTTCGGCGACGACGTTCGCGTCGTGGACGCAGGGGTGGGCGAGGATGTGGTTCTCCACCTCCTCGGCCGCGATCTTCTCGCCGCCGCGGTTGATCTGGTCCTTCGCGCGTCCCTCCACCACCAGATGGCCGGTCGGGGTGAGCCTCACCAGGTCGCCGGTGCGGTAGAAGCCGTCGTCGGTGAAGGCGCGGGCGTTGTGCTCCGGAGCCTTCCAGTAGCCGCGGATGGTGTAGGGGCCGCGCGTGAGCAGATGGCCGGTGGCGCCGAGAGGAAGGTCGGTGTCCGCGTCGTCGACGACTCTGATCTCGTCGTCCGGGGAGATGGGCCGTCCCTGGGTGGTGACGATCGTCTCCGCGGAATCGTCCAGCCGCGTGTAGTTGACGAGTCCCTCCGCCATCCCGAAGACCTGCTGGAGGGTGCAGCCGAGCGCGGGGCGTACCCGCCGGGCGGCCTCCTCGCTGAACTTGGCGCCGCCCACGAGCAGGACGTCCAGACTGGACAGGTCGTACGCCGTGGCCGGCGCGGCGTCCGTCCACACCAGCGCCAGCGGTGGGACCAGCCCGGTGATCGTGACCCGCTCGCTCTCGATCAGGCGGAACGCCACGTCCGGCGCGGGCTGCGGGCACAGCACCACCCGGCCGCCCGCGTACAGCGTGCCGAGCGTGCCGGGGGAGGAGAGCGGGAAGTTGTGCGCCGCGGGCAGTACGCACAGGTACACGCTGTTCTCATCCACCGCGCAGATCTCGTTGGAGCCGCGCAGCGAGTAGATGTAGTCGTCGTGCGTGCGGGGGATCAGCTTGGGCACACCGGTGCTGCCGCCGGACAACTGGAGGAAGGCCAGGTCGTCCGGTGACGGTTCGGGCAGTTCGACCGGCTCGGCCGGGACGTCGGCCAGGTTGTCGAAGCACCCCGCGTCCTCACCGGCCACGAACACCTGACGGACCGAGGGCGCCTTGGCGCACACAGTCGCCGCCAGGGCTCGGTGGTCGTAGCCGCCGTGGAGGGCCGGAATCACATAGGCCACCGCCTCGGTGAACGAGCAGAAGTAGGAGATCTCCGTCTCGCGGTGCGCGGGCAGGGCGAACACCGGCAGGGCGCCGATGCGGAACAGCGCGAAGACGACCTCGAAGAACTCGGCGACGTTCGGCAGCTGGACGACGACCCTGTCGCCGCGTGCGATGCCGCGGGCGGTGAACCCGGCGGCCATCCGGTCGGCGCGCAGGTCGAGCTCGCCATAGGTCCACGCGCGCCGCGTGCCGCCGGGGCCGCCGGAGGGGTCCACGACCGCGATCCGGTCGGGGTGGGCCTCCGCCCGCTCGCGCAGCATGGCGCCGAACGTCTCACCGCGCCACCAGCCCGCGGCCCGGTAGCGCTCGGCGAACTCGGCGGGCCAGGCGGGTGCTTCGGTGTTCACAGCTCGGCTCCCACGGCGTCCAGGAACGTGCGGAACTTCGCGGCGGTCTCGGCGGTCTCGGCGCCCGGCTCGGAGGCGGCGACGACGCCGGCGCCCGCGTACAGGCGCAGGGTGCGGTCCTCGGTCTCGGCGCAGCGGATGGTGACCACCCACTCGCCGTCCCCGGCCGCGTTGCCCCAGCCGACCATTCCCGTGAAGAAGCCGCGGTCGAACGGCTCCGTCTCCCGGATCACCGTGCGGGCCAGTTCGGTCGGGGTGCCGCACACCGCCGGCGTCGGATGCAGCGCGCAGGCGACGTCCAGGGCCGATACGTCGCGGTGCTCGAGTTCGCCGGTGACGGTGGTGGACAGATGCCACATGGTGGCGGTGCGGATCAGGGTGGGCTGCCTCGGTACCCGGACCGTCGAGCAGTACGGCGCCATGGCCTCGTGGACGGCGTCGACGACGACGGCGTGCTCGTGGAGGTCCTTCGCCGACTTCAGGAGTGCCGCGGCGCGCTGCACGTCCTCGGCGAGGTCGGCACTGCGTGGTGTGGAGCCGGCGAGCGGGTTGGACACGAGTCGGTTCCCGCGGCGTGACACGAGCAGTTCGGGGCTGGCGCCGAGGAGCGTGCGGTTCGGCGTGGTGGGCAGCGCGAAGGTGTAGCCGCCCGGGTCCCTGCGGGCGAGGCGCTGGACCCAGGCCGGGACGTCGGGGGCGTCGGGCCCTGTCAGCTGCAGGGTGCGGGCCAGCACCACCTTGCTGAACTCGCCCTTCCACATGCGGTCGACGGCCGCGGCCACGCCCTTGGCGTACACGTCGGGTTCGGGTTCGGCCCGGATCGTCCAGGGCGTGGGCGGCGGGGCGGCGGCAGGCAGGGCGACGAGCGGGTCCGACGTCAACGACGGGCCGGTGCGCAGGGATTCGGGGACGACGAGCGCGGAGGGTGCGGACTGGTCGAAGGGGACGGCGCCGATCACCACCGGGGAGGCGTGCCGGGCGTCCCTCGCCTCGCGCAGGGTCTCGGCGACGCGCCGGGCGAGCGGCCCGGAGCCGTGCGGCACGTCGCGGTGGACGCCGTGGGCGAGCAGGGTGCGGGTCGGCGTCGCGAGCAGGCGGTCGCCCTGCCGGTAGGCGTCGAGAAGAGTGGTGGCCGCACCCACGGCGGGATGGGCCGGTGCGGCCGTCGGTCTGTGCTCGGTGACCTGGGGGACCGTCGACACGGAAGGCTCCTCTGGTTCGTGGTGAGTGGGGGAGAGGGCCGGATGCGGCCTCGGGGTGGCGGGGGAACGCCGGTGGCGGGTGTGCCGCGGTCAGCGCAGCGTGGCGCCGCCGTCGACATAGAGGTCCTGCATGGTGATGTGGCGGGAGCGGTCGGAGGCGAGGAAGACCACGGCCTCCGCCACGTCGGCCGGGTCGGCGATGCGCCGCAGCGGGATGCCGGTCCGGTACGAGGCCGGATCGCCGCCGATCACACGGCGCGGTCCGTCGGGGCCGTCCCAGAGCGCCCGTTGCATGGGTGTGTCGGTGGACCCGGGGCAGACCGCGTTGCAGCGGACACCGCTGGCAGCCACCTCCAGGCCGAGGCTCTTGGTGAACATGACGGCGGCGGCCTTGGAGGCGGCGTAGGCGGCCATTCCGGCGCGCGGTATGCCTCCGGCGTTGGAGGCGACCGTCACCACGGAGCCGGAGCCCCGGTCGGCCATTCTCGCGGCCACGGCGCGCGAGACGTGGAACACCCCCGTGGCGTTGACGGCGAAGACGTCTGCCCAGTCCCGGTCCGTCGTCGTGACGACCGGGCCGGTGCGCAGCACGCCCGCGACGTTCACCAGCACGCTGATCGGGCCCAGGTCGCGCTCGACCCGGTCCACGGTCGTCCGGACGGCTTCGGCGTCGGTGACGTCGAGCCGGTACGGCACGACCGTGCCGGCCGCGGTGTCGTGTGCGTACTTCTCGTTGAACGTGCGGGCCGTGTCCGTGACGGACCCGGCCCGGTCCGTCGCCGCCACTGTGGCACCCGCGGCGCCGAGTGCGTGGACGACGGCTTCGCCTATGCCCTGTGCGGCGCCGGTGACCAGAGCCACTCGACCGCCGAACTCCCTGTGGAGCCCGCTGGTGTCGGACACGAATCCTCCCCGCTGTTTAGGTAAGCCTAACCTAAGAAGTTCGATGCGCCCGTTCGTCGTGCCGGGTGGTCTCGCCCGGACCGGGGCGCGGTTCGGAGCCGGGAACGGATTTGTGCGGCACGGAGGTTGAGCCGCGACGCCGATCGCCGGGCCGCCCCGCGGTGTCACCGCGTGGGTCCGCGGCGCCGGTCCGCAGGCCGGTAGGCCGGTCCGAGGAGGGCGGACCCCCGCGGACCGGCCGTACGCATCAGCGGCTCGTGTCCCGCAGAGCCGCGTCCAGCAGAGGACCGATGCGGTCCAGCGCCCATGGCGCCATCAGCTCGTCGTGCGAGCAGTCCAGGACGTGTTCGGTGATCGTGCCGTCCACATGGGCGGGCCACACCCTGAGCGGCGCGTCGTCGGGCGCCGTGGTGCGGGACGCCGTGAAGAACAGCACATCGCCCCGGTAGTGCCGGGTCCGGCTGCGGGAAAGCAACCGGACGCAGTGCACATTGGTGTCCACGATCGCGTGCAGCAGTGAATCGTCGAAGCCGGCGAGGAGCCCTTGACTGTCCCGTATCGCGGCCACCGCCGCCTCCCGGGACACGGCCTCGCCGCCAGCCTCGCCGCCGGTGTCGCCGGCCTCCGCGCCGAGTCCCGCGACGGACAGCAGGAAGCCGCTCTCCTCGCGCTCCAGCCGCTCCCGCCAGTCCGGGGAGTCGACGTATGACCAGTCGTCCCGCTCCGGCGGGTAGGCGTCCAACAGCGCCAGGAACGCCACCTCTTCACCCCGTTCCTGGAGCATCGCCGCCAGTGTGTGGGCGACGGTCCCGCCGAAGGAGTAGCCGGCGAAGTGGTACGGGCCCGCCGGCTGCACCTCACGTATCGCCGCCAGGTACAGCTCGCACAGTTCCGCCACGTCCGCCGCCCCGGGCAGCGGCTCGGACAGGCCGGGCGACTGCACGCCGTACACCGGCCGGTCGCGGTCGAGGTGCCGCAACAGGCCGGTGTACTGCCAGCTGAACCCGGAGGCCGGGTGGAAGCAGAACAGCGGCTGCCCGGTCCCGCGTTCACGCAGCGGCAGGACCACACGCAGCGCGTCCCGGCGGGCGTCGGTGCCGATCCTGGCCGCCACGTCGGCGACCGTCGGCGCCGACATCACCGTGCCGACCTGCACCGGCAGGCCCAACTCGTCGCGGATCCGGCCCACCAGACGCATCGCCAGCAGCGAATGTCCGCCGAGCTCGAAGAAGTTGTCCTCCACGCCGACCCGTTCCAGGCCGAGGATCTCGGCGAAGACCCGGCACAGCAGCGCCTCGCGGGCGTCCTTCGGCGGGCGGCCCCCGCCGGCGTCGCCGAAGACCGGCGCGGGCAGGGCCGTACGGTCCACCTTGCCGTTCACCGTCAGCGGCATCGCGTCCAGCTCAACGAAGGCGGAGGGGACCATGAACTCGGGCAGCAGCGCCGACAGCCGGGCCCGCAGCACGTCCTGCCCGATGTCGGCGGCCGAGGCGCCCGCCGCCGTGACGGTGTACGCCACGAGCCGCTTGACGCCGTTCCGGCCGGTGTGGACGGCGACCGCCGCGGAGGCCACCCCGGGCGCGTCCGCCAGCGCGGACTCGATCTCGCCCAGCTCGATGCGGAAGCCGCGGATCTTGACCTGGTGGTCGGCCCGGCCCAGGTAGTCGATCTGGCCGTCCGCACGCCACCGCACCAGGTCACCGGTGCGGTACATCAGCGTCCCCGGCTTGCCGTACGGGTCGGCCACGAACCGCTCCGCGGTCAGCGCCGGGCGGCCGAAGTATCCCCGGGCCAGGCCGGCGCCCGCGAGGTAAAGCTCGCCGGGCACCCCGTGAGGCACCGGCCGCAGCGCCCCGTCCAGCACGTAGGCACGGGTGTTGTAGATGGGCCGGCCCACACACGAGGAGACGCTGTCGTCCACGTCCGCGCCGAGCGCGTTGATGGTGTATTCCGTCGGGCCGTACAGGTTGTAGCCCATCGTGCCGTCGGTGTCCTTCAGCAGCGACCACATCGAGTCGGGCACGGCCTCGCCGCCCAGCAGCACCAGCGCCGGCCGGTGCCTGCGCTCGTCGAGCAGGCCCGCGTCGATCAGCTGCTGCCCGTACGAGGGGGTCACGTTGACCACGTCGATGCCGACACGGTCGTAGTGCGCGGTCAGCGCCGCCGGATCGAGCCGCAGCTCCTCGCCGATGACATGCACCTCGTGTCCGTCGACGAGCCAGAAGAACTCCTCCCAGGACATGTCGAACGCGAACGACACGGTGTGGGCGACCCGCATCCGGCGCCCGCCCGCCAGCTTCACCGCAGGCTCGAAGATCCTCTCCCGGTGGTTGAACAGCATGTTCGTCAGACCCGCGTAGGGCACCACGACCCCCTTGGGGCGGCCGGTGGAACCGGACGTGTAGATCAGGTACGCGGGGTGCCGCCCGTCCCTGCGCCCGGTCAGCTCGTCCTCACCGACCGGCGCGCCGGACAGTCCCGCGAGCTCCGCGGCCGTCTCCGGAGCGTCCAGCACCAGCGGTGGCACACCCGCGACGCCCGGCACCCGCCCCGTCACGGCGCTGCTCGTGACCAGGCACAGCGGAAGCGCGTCCTCCACCATCATCGCGAGTCGGTCCACGGGGTGGTCGAGGTCCAGCGGAAGGTACGCCGCCCCGGTCTTGAGCACCGCGAACAGCGAGACGACGAAGTCCGCCGAGCGCGGCAGCCCCAGCGCGACCGTCCGCTCGGGACCCGCACCGCGCGCGATCAGCGCACGCGCCAGCCGGGACGCCCGCTCGTCCAGCTCCGCGTAGCTCAGCCGCTCGTCCTCGAAGACCAGCGCCGTGGCGTCCGGTGTGGACGCCGCCTGCCGGGCGAACAGATCGATCAGCGCGGTGCCGGGAACGTCGTGTCCCATGTCGTCGCCCAGGACGAGCAGTTCGGCGCGCTCGGCCCCGTCCATCGAGTGCAGCCGGCCCACCGGCGTGGCGCCACCGTCCGCGAACTGCTCCACCAGCCTGCGAAGCCGACCGGCCAGCAGCTCCGCCGTCTCCCTGTCGTAGAGGTCGGGGCGGTAGGCGAGACTCAGTTCCAGGGACGGCCCCGGTGTGACGGCGATCGTCAACGGATAGTGGGTGCCGTCCACACTGTGGGTCCAACCGATGTTGTGCCGTGCCACGGCCTCCTCGCGGGCCGCGTCGTCCAGCGGCGTGTTGCGGAACACGTACAGCGTGTCGAAGAGCTGGCCGATTCCGCTCGCCTGCTGGATTCGGCCGAGGCCCAGGTAGTGGTGCGGCAGCAGCTCGGCGTGCTCCTGCTGTATCCGCACCAGCAGGTCCCGCAGCGGCTCGGCAGGACGCAGTGTCACCCGGAACGGCAGTGTGTTCATGAACATGCCGATCATCTGGTCGATGCCGGCGATGTCTGCCGGGCGCCCCGAAACGGTGGCACCGAACACCACGTCGTCCCGGCCGGTCATCGCCGACAGCGACAGCGACCAGGCGGCCGACAGCACGGTGTTCAGGGTCACTCCGCACCCGCGGGCGAAGCTGCGCAGCCGGTCGCTGGTCTTCTCGCCCAGTGCGATGTCCACCACCTCGGCGGTCACCGGCCGGCGGGCCGGATCGGCCGGGGCCACCAGGGACGCCTGGTCGAGACCCGACAGGTGCTTCCGCCAGGCGGCCAGTGCCGCGTCCGTGTCGGTTCCGGCAAGCCAGCGCAGATAGTCGCGGTACGGAGTGACCGGGGCCAGGCCCTCGGGATCGCCGCCCCGCCCGTACAGCGCGAACAGCTCCTCGAAGAAGAGGGACTCAGACCAGCCGTCGGTGAGGATGTGATGCTGCGTCACGCACAGCATCCAGCGCTCCTCGGCGAACTTCAGCAACGTCACACGCATCAGCGGCGGCGCCGACAGATCGAACCGGGTCGCCGCGTCGGCCAGGGAGAACTCACGCTGCGCCTCGTCCTGCGCCGCAGGGTCGAGGCCGGTCAGGTCCTTCACCTGCCACGGCAGCTCCCAGGAGGCGGGCACCACCTGCACCGGGCCGTCCAGGCCCTCGTGCCAGAACCCGGCCCGCAGGTTCGGGTGCCGCCGCAGCATCGCGTCGAACGCGGCACGCAGCGCGCCCGTGTCCACGGCGTGCCGCAACTCCACGAAGTTCTGCATCAGATAGACGTCCAGCGCACGGTCGTCGTACACCGCGTGGAAGTACAGACCCTCCTGGAGCGGTGCGAGCGGCAGCACCTCCCGCGCACCGGGGAAGGCACTCCCGACGGCCACGCGCCCCGGCTCGTCCAGGACGATCAGCGGTTCGTCCGCCACCGGCGCGCAGGGTCCCGAGGCGCCGTCGCCGGCGGAACGGGCGGCCACCGCGAGGTTCGCCGGGGTGCGCTGCTCGAACACATCGCGCGGGGTGAGGACCAGCCCTTCCTTGCGGGCCCGCGTCACCAGCTGGATGGAGACGATGCTGTCGCCGCCGAGCGTGAAGAAGTCGTCGTCCACACCGGCCGACGCCAGGCCCAGAACCTCGGCGAAGACCCGGCACAGGGCCTCCTCGCGCGCGTCGCGGGGTTCCCGCGACGCGCGCGAGGCGCCGAACACCGGCGCGGGCAGGGCCGCTCTGTCCAGCTTGCCGTTGACGGTCGTCGGCAGCGTCTCCAGCACCAACACGGCCGCCGGAACCATGTGGTCGGGCAGCGAAGCGGTCAGTTCCTCCCGAGCCGCCTCCGGATCGGCCGTGCCCGTCACATACGCCACCAGCCGCTTCACACCGGGCGTGTCCTCGCGGACCACCACGGCCGCCGACGCCACCCCGTCCAGCGCGGTGAGCGCCGACTCCGCCTCTCCCGGCTCGATGCGGAAGCCCCGGATCTTCACCTGGTCGTCCGCACGGCCCAGATACTCCAGCTCGCCGTCCGCACGCAGCCGCACCACGTCGCCCGTGCGGTACATGCGTGTCCCCGGAGCCCCGAACGGGTCGGCGACGAACCGCTCGGCGGTCAGTGCGAACCGGCCGAGGTAGCCCCGGGCGACGCCGTGCCCGGCCAGATACAGCTCGCCCGCCGTCCCTTCGGGGACCGGGCGCAGAGCCGCGTCCAGCACATACGCGCGGGTGTTGCCGATCGGCCGGCCCACCACCGGGGAGGGGCTCACGGCCAGATCCGCGCCGAGCGCGTCGACGGTGTACTCGGTCGGCCCGTACAGGTTCACGGACATCACGCCGCTCACCGCACGCACCTCGGACCACAGTGCCTCCGGCACCGCCTCACCACCGAGCAGCAGCAACGCGGGGCGGTGGTGCTCCGTGTCCAGCAGGCCCCAGTCGAGGAGCTGCCGGGCATAGGTGGGAGTGACGTCCATGGCGTCGACATGGTGCTCACGCACGTAACCGACGACGAACTCGGCGTCCCTGCGGCCCACTTCGTCGAGGACGTGCAGCTCGTGTCCGGCGATCAGCCAGAACAGCTGCTCCCAGGACGTGTCGAAGCTGAACGAGGCCGTGTGCAGGGCGCGCAGCGTCCGCCCGCCCGCGCCGGACACCACCGGGCCGAAGACATCCGACATGTGGTTGGCGTAGAGGTTCGACAGCCCGCCGTGGGTGAGCACCACACCCTTGGGCCGGCCGGTGGAGCCGGACGTGTAGATCACGTACACCGGGTGGTCGGCCGTGACCGCCGGTCCGGTGAACGCGGTCGCGCACCGGTCGAGTTCGGCCAGCGTCCCCGGGGAGTCGAGCTCGATGCGCGCGGGGCCCCCGTCCGCAGGCAGCAGCGCCGCAGCCTGCGATGTGGTCAGCACACACACCGGAGCCGCGTCGTCGAGCATGTAGCCGAGACGGTCCGCCGGGTGGTCCAGGTCGAGCGGCAGATACGCGCCGCCGGTTCTCAGCACGGCGAGGATCGCGACCACCGAGTCGGCCGATCGCGGTATCGCCAGCGCCACCACCGACTCCGGCCCCACCCCGCGGGCGGCGAGCAGCCCCGCGAGCCGCGCCGCCCGCCCGTCCAGTTCCGCGAACGTCAGCGACTGTGCGCCCGCGACGACGGCGGTCGCCCCGGGAGTGCGGGCTGCCTGCTCGGCGAACCGGTCCGCGAGCGTGCCCCCCGGCACGTCCCGCACCGGCCCCGGCCAGCTCGTGCGCACCCGCTCCAGCTCCCCGGGGGCCAGCAGCTCCAGCGCGCCGACGGCCGTGCCCGGGTCCACGGCGATCCGCTCCAGCACCTGTGCCAGACGGTCCGTGATCAGTCCGGCCCGCCGCGCGTCGAAGAGATCCGGCCGGTACTCAAGCCGCAGCAGCGCACGCTCGTCCAGCGAAACCGCCAGGGTCAGCGGATAGTGCGTGGCGTCCCGTGCCTCGATGCCGCTCACCCGCAGCCCGCCGGACAGCTCGGGCCGTGCCTCCGGATCGACGGGATAGTTCTCGATGACGACGAGGGTGTCGAAGAGCTCCCCGCCGCCGGACTCCTTCTGGATCAGCCGCAGCCCGAGGTGATGGTGGGCGAGCAGCCCGTTCTGCTCGTCACGGAAGCGCCGCAGCAACTGCTCGACGCTCTCCGCCGGGCGCAGGGCCATCCGTACCGGCACGGTCGTGATGAACAGCCCCAGCATCGATTCGACGCCGCGTATCTCGTCCGGCCGGCCCGACACCGTCAGGCCGAACACCACGTCCTGACGACCCGTCAATCCGCTGAGGACCAGGCCCCAGGCGCACTCGATCAAGGTACTCGGCGTCGTGCCGAGCCGCCGGGCCGCCGCCGTCAGACGCGCCGTCGCCTCCGGCGACAGCTCCAGCGAGCGCACCCCGGGCCGCACCGACCGCCGCGCCGGATCGACCGGGGCGACGAGGCACGGCTCGTCGAGCCCGGCCAGCGCTGCCCGCCACGCTTCCCCGGCGGCCTCGGTGTCCTGCTGCTTCAGCCACTTCAGGTAGTCACGGTATGGACGGACCGGGGGCAGCCCCGCCGGGTCGCCGTCGCTCTCGTACAGCGCCAGCAGATCGCCCACGAGCAGCGGCATCGACCAGCCGTCGACCAGGATGTGGTGGACGGTGATCACCAGCCGGTGGTCGCCGTCCGCGAGACGCGCCAGCACCAGCCGCAGCAGCGGCGGACGGTGCAGCTCGAACCGCCGTGCCAGCTCTGCCCGTTCGACCTCGCGCAACGCCTCGGCGACCGGGGCCCCGGCCGCAGCCAGGTCCACCCGCTCCACACCGAGCCGCACCTCCGCCGGCACGAACTGCACCGGCTGCGGCACGCCCTCGTGCCAGAACCCGGCGCGCAGATTCGGATGGCGCCGCAGCAGCGCGGCGGCGGCGCGCTCCAGACGCCCGGCGTCCACCGGACCGGACAGGGCCACCGACACCTGCACGGTGTACACGTCGGCGGCGTCCCTGTCGTCGTCGTAGACGGCATGGAACAGCATGCCCTGCTGCAAGGGGGACAGCGGCAGCATGTCCTCGATACGAGCCTGCGTCACTGCTGGGCCCTCCACATTTCTTCGAGCATGGTGATCTGGTCCTGGTCGAGATCGACCAGGTCGAGGTCGGAGGGCGTGTGCCCGGCGGTGGTACTGCCGTCCGCCCACGCGGTCAGCGCGTCCAGTGCGGCGAGCCAGCCGTCCGCCACCTCGCTGACCGTGTCCTGGGGCAGCGCCTCGCCCGCCCACATGAACGACGCCGTCAACTCCGGCCCCTGCGGCCCGTTCTCGACCTCCACGTTGATCTCCAGAGCGTGGGAGAGCGGAGTGGCCGGGTCGGGGCGTACCGCGAGCGCGTCCACCTCGGCGGCCGGGCCCCAGTCGGAGGACACCGGAGCCGTCTGCCGGCCCAGGTAGTTCCACAGGATCTCCGGACGGCCTTCCGGGGCGAACAGTCCCGCGGTGGCGGCGTTGAGGTACCGCAGCAGGCCCGCGCCGACCCCGCCGTCGGGAACGCCCCGCAGTAGCTCCTTGACCTCCTTGAGGGCGCTTCCCGCGTCCTGGCCGCCCGCCATCACGGCGGCCGGGTCGTAGGTGCGTGCGCCCAGACAGAGCGGATGCACGGAAGTCAGCCAGCCGACCGTACGGGTCAGGTCGGCATCCGGTACGAGGTCCTGCTCACGCCCGTGCCCCTCCAGGTCGACGGTGAAGCCGGCCGCCGCCGGTGCCCGGCCCCGCCGTGCCGCCCAGTCGCCCACGGACAGCGCGAGCGCGGTCAGCAGCGTGTCGTTCACGGTGCCGTGGACGGCCTGGGGAACGGACCCGAGTAGTGGTTCGGTACGTTCCGACGACAGCCGCACGGTCAGCCGTCGGGCCGTCGCCGTCGTGTCCCGCACCTCGTCCAGCGGCCGGTCGGTCAGCAGACGCTCACGCGGCGCGGCCTCCAGCCACCGTTCCAGTTCGGCGAGCCGACGGGCGCTGTGGGCCTCCGCCACCAGCCCGGCCGTCCAGGACCTGAGCGAGGTGGGCACCGGTTCGAGCGCGGGGCTCCGGCCGGCCGTGACCGCCTCCCAGGCGGAACGCAGGTCGGGAAGAAGGATCTGCCACGACACCTCGTCCACCACCAGGTGATGGGCGATCAGCAGCAGCCTGCCCGGCTCGGCGGGCCCGCCGTCGAGGAGGACCGCCCGCACCGTCTCACCGGCAGCAGGGTCCAGCTCACCGGCGGCCCGGTCCGACTCCCGCGCCACCAGATACCGCAGTGCCGTCTCGTCCAGGCCCGAGGCGTCCACGGTGCGCAGGACCGAGGCGGCGGCGAGGGAACCCACGGGGCGGACCTCGGCACTCCACACACCCCGACGTGCCACGGTCAGGACCTGTCGCAGCCCGTCGTGCCGGTCGAGCACCGCCTGGAGCGCGGCGACGAGATCGCCGTGCCGCACCCCGGCGGGCAGCCGCACCAGGCGGGCCTGGCAGAACCGTTCGTACGGGCCGCCGCGCGAGGCGAACCAGTGCGCGACGGGCGGCAGCACCATCGGTCCGACACCGTCGTCCGCGGGCCGCGGACGGGACTGCGTCCCCTCCGCCCGACCGGCGACGGCGGCGAGCCCCGACGGAGTCGGGTGCTGGAACACCTGGCGGGCCGTGATGGTGAGCCCGTCCTTGCGGGCCCGGCTGACCAGCCGGATCGACACGATGCTGTCGCCGCCCAGCTCGAAGAAGTTGTCCTCCGTGCCCATGGACCCGAGCCCCAGCACCTCCGCCATGAGCCGCGCGATCACCACCGCGGGCTCCTCGTCCTCGCCCGCGCCCCCGGCCGCCGGGGCGGCGGGCGCGGGGTCCGGGGCCGGCAACGCGGGTGCGGGGAGAGCGTGTCGGTCGAGTTTGCCGTTGGGAGTGGTGGGGAGCCCGGCGAGTTCGATGATCGTGGTGGGGATCATGTATGCGGGGAGCCGGGTGGCTGCGTGGGTGTGGATGGCGTCGTGGTCGGCGGTGGTGCCGGGTTTGGGGACCACGTAGGCGGTGAGTTGCTGGATGCCGGGGCGTTCTTCGCGCACGACGACGATGGCGTGGGCGATGCCGGGGGCGGTGGTGAGGACCGCTTCGATCTCGCCGAGTTCGACGCGCAGGCCGCGGAGCTTGACCTGGTGGTCGGTGCGGCCGAGGTAGTGGAGCCGGCCGTCGGGCTGCCATCGGGCGAGGTCGCCGGTGCGGTACATGCGGCTGCCGGGTGGGCCGTAGGGGTTGGCGGTGAAGCGTTCGGCGGTGAGCGCGGGACGGTTGAGGTAGCCGCGGGCGAGTTGGGTTCCGGCGAGGTAGAGCTCGCCGGGGACGCCGACGGGGACGGGTCGCAGCTGGGCGTCGAGGACGTAGGTCTGCGTGTTCCAGACGGGGGCGCCGATCGGTGCGGATGTTCTCTGGTTGTCGCCTCCGGGCGGGCAGGAGGCCGCGGTGACGTCGACGGCGGCTTCGGTGGGCCCGTAGAGGTTCTCCAGCGCGACTCCGTTGTCACCGGTGGAGGTGTGGAAGCGGTGGACGAGGTCGGTGGGGAGAGCCTCGCCGCTGCAGACGACGAGTCGGAGGGTGGGGCAGGTGGTGAGGTCGATGTCGCCGAGGAAGGCGGCGAGCATGGAGGGGACGAAATGCAGGACGGTGATGTGCTGTCGGCGGATGACGTCCGCGAGGTAGCCGGGGTCCTTGTGTCCCTCGGGGCGGGCGATGACGAGCGGGACGCCTTGGGCGAGGGGCCAGAAGAGTTCCCATACGGAGACGTCGAAACCGGCCGGGGTCTTCTGCAGTACCCGGTCCTCCGGTGTGAGGCCGTACGCGGCTTGCATCCACTGGAGGCGGTTGACGATCGCGGCGTGCTCGACCATGACGCCCTTGGGGCGGCCGGTGGAGCCCGACGTGAAGATCACATACGCCGGGTGTGACGGCAACAGCTCCGAGAGCCGGTCCGCATCCGTGACGGGGTTCGACGAGGCTTCCGCCAGCTCGCTCTCCAAGGCTGCCGAACCGAGCTCGATGCGTTCGGCGCCGACGTCCACCGGCAGCGCGCCGGCCGACTCGGTGTCGGTGATGACGCAGACCGGGTTCGCTGTGGCGGCCATGTAGGTGAGCCGGTCGGCGGGCAGGGACAGGTCGAGCGGCAGGTAGGCGCCGCCGGCGCGGACCACCGCGTGGATGGCGACGAGGAGTTCGAACGAACGGGGCAGGGCGATGCCCACCACCTTCTCCGGTCCCACGCCGCGGTCGATGAGCAGCCGGGCCAGGCGGTTGACGCGCTCCTCGAACCGGGCCCGGGACAGCTCCTCGCCCTCGAAGACCAGGGCCGGTGCGGTCAGGTCCCCGGCTCCCGCCGCGACCAGCGACGCCAGCGTCGCCGGACCGTCCACGACACGGGCCGTATCGTTCCAGCCGTACAACACCCGCTCCCGCTCGTCGGCAGCCATCACGGGAATCCGTGACACCGCGACGCCGGGCTCCGCCGCGACGGCGTCGAGCAGCCGCAGCAGACGTGCCGCCAGGCGCTCGGCACCGGACCGCTCGAACAGGTCCGTCGCGTAGCGGATCCCGCCCGCGATGCCGCCGTCCGCCTCTGCCGCGCCGAAGGCGAACTCGAGGTCGAGCTTCGAGCCGCCGATCTCGACGGGCAGTTCCTCGGCCGCCAGGCCGAACAGCTCCCGCACCCCGCTGCCCACGGAGTGGTACGTCACCATCGCCTGGAACAGAGGGTTCCGCGACTGCCTCCTGGCCTGCCCGACCGCCTCGGCCACCGATTCCATCGGCAGGTCGGCGTGGGAGAACGCGGCCAGCCCCGTGTCCCGGACCCTGCCGACCAGTTCGGTGAACGTCGGGTCGCCGGAGACGTCCGCGCGCAGCACCAGCGTATTGAGGAAGAACCCGACCAGCCGGTCCAGCTGCTCGTCCTCCCGCCCGGATGCCGGGCTGCCGAGGGGGATGTCGTCGCCCGCGCCGAGCCGGTGCAGCAGCGCGGCGACCGCCGCGTGCACCACCATGAACATCGTCGCCCCCGACTCGCGCGCGATCCGTGTCAGACCCTCGGCCGTGGCCGCGCCGATCTCGAAGGGCACCACGTCGCCCCCGTAGCTCGGCACCGCGGTACGGGGCCGGTCGGTGGCCAGGGCCAGTTCCTCCGGCAGCCCTGCCAGTGCGTCGCTCCAGTAGGCGCGCTGGCGTGCCGACAGCGAGCCGGTATCGCTCGGGTCCCCGAGGAGTTCGCGCTGCCACAGGGCGAAGTCGGCGTACTGCAGGGGAAGTTCGTCGAACTCCGGGTGCCGGCCCTCCGCCCGTGCCGCATAGGCGGTGTCCAGATCGGCGAGCAGCGGAGCGGTCGACCACTCGTCCGTGGAGATGTGGTGCAGCACCAACACCAGGACCTGATGGTCCTCCGCGGCGGTCAGCAACGTCACCCGCAGCGGGATCTCCCGCGCCAGGTCGAACGTGTGCCGGCCGGCCGCGACGGCCTCCTGCTCCAGCAGGCCCGCGGCGACCCGGCGCACGGTGAAGGGGACCGCGGCCTCGGAGGGCGTCAGCACCCGTTGGTACGGCTCACCGTCCACCTCCGTGACCACCGTGCGCAGCACCTCGTGGCGGGCCACCACATCCTGGACGGCGGCTCGGAGCGCCGTCGCGTCCACCGCGCCGCGCAGCCGCACCGCGAGGGGAACGTTGTACGCGGTGCCCGCGCCGTGCACCCTGTCGATCAGCCACAGCCTGCGCTGGGCGTAGGACAACGGCAACGGTTCCGGGCGAGGTTCGGCCCGCACGAGTACCGGGCGTTCCGAGGCCGAACGCTCGGCCAGCCGCGCCGCGAGCGCCGCCACCGTACGCGCCTCGAACAGATCGCGCACGGCGCATTCCACTCCGAGTGCCGCCCGGACCAGGCTCACGGTGCGGGTGGCGAGCAGCGAGTGTCCGCCCAGGGCGAAGAAGTCGTCCTCTACACCCGCGACCGGCAGCCCCAGCACGTCCGCGAAGATCCCGGCGAGAATCTCCTCCCGGACGTCCCTCGGGGCGCGAACCGTGGCGCTCGCCGTCCCAGTGGGCGGTGCGGGGAGTGCGTGTCGGTCGAGTTTGCCGTTGGGGGTGGTGGGGAGTTGGGTGAGTTGGATGATGGTGGTGGGGATCATGTAGTGGGGGAGGTGGGTGGCTGCGTGGGTGTGGATGTCGTTGTGGTTGGGGGTGGTGCCGGGGGTGGGGACGATGTAGGCGGTGAGTTGTTGGATGCCGGGGCGGTCTTCGCGGACGTGGGCGATGGCGTGGGTGATGTGGGGGTGGGTGGTGAGGACGGTTTCGATTTCGCCGAGTTCGATGCGTAGGCCGCGGAGTTTGATTTGGTGGTCGGTGCGGCCGAGGTAGTGGAGTTGGCCGTCGGGGCGCCATTGGGCGAGGTCGCCGGTGCGGTAGATGCGGGTGCCGGGTGGGCCGTAGGGGTTGGCGGTGAAGCGTTCGGCGGTGAGTGCGGGTTGGTTGAGGTAGCCGCGGGCGAGTTGGGTTCCGGCGAGGTAGAGCTCTCCGGGGACGCCGATGGGGACGGGGCGCAGGTGGGTGTCGAGGATGTAGGTCTGGGTGTTCCAGATCGGGGATCCGATCGGTGCGGAGGTCGCGTTGTCCACGGGTGACTGGGGTGGGCAGGTGGCTGCGGTGACGTCGACGGCTGCTTCGGTGGGTCCGTAGAGGTTTTCCAGTGTGATTGCGGTGTCACGGGTGGAGGTGTGGAAGCGGTGGACGAGGTCGGTGGGGAGTGCTTCGCCGCTGCTGATGACGAGTCGGAGGGTGGGGCAGGTGGTGAGGTGGGTGTCGCTGAGGAAGGCGGTGAGCATGGAGGGGACGAAGTGGAGGACGGTGATGTGCTGTTGGCGGATGAGGTCTGCGAGGTAGGTGGGGTCCTTGTGTCCTTCGGGGCGGGCGATGACGAGTGGGGTGCCTTGGGTGAGGGGCCAGAAGAGTTCCCATACGGAGACGTCGAAGCTCGTCGGGGTTTTCTGCAGGACCCGGTCGTGTGTGGTCAGGTGGTAGGCGGCTTGCATCCACTGGAGGCGGTTGACGATCGCGGCGTGCTCGACCATGACGCCCTTGGGGCGGCCGGTGGAACCCGACGTGAAGATCACATATGCGGGGTGTGACGGCAACAACTCCGCCAGCCGGTCCACATCCGTCACCGCACCGGCATTTAGCGCTGCGAGCTCGGCGACGATCTCAGGGGCGTCCAGCACGACGGGCTCACTGCCCTGCCGCTCCGGCAGAGAGCCCTGGGAAGCCAGATCCGTGATGACGCAGACCGGGTTCGCTGTGGCGGCCATGTAGGTGAGCCGGTCGGCGGGCAGGGACAGGTCGAGCGGCAGGTAGGCGCCGCCGGCGCGGACCACCGCGTGAATGGCGACGAGGAGCTCGAACGAACGGGGCACGGCGATGCCCACCACCTTCTCCGGTCCCACGCCACGGTCGATGAGCAGCCGGGCCAGGCGGTTGACGCGCTCCTCGAACCGGGCCCGGGACAGCTCCTCGCCCTCGAAGACCAGGGCCGGTGCGGTCAGGTCCCCGGCTCCCGCCGCGACCAGCGACGCCAGCGTCGCCGGACCGTCCACGACACGGGCCGTATCGTTCCAGCCGTACAACACCCGCTCCCGCTCACCCGCTTCGAGCAGGTCCACCGACGTCATCGGAACATCCGGCTCGGCGACCACGCGCTCCAGCAGGCGCACCAGACGGGCCGTCAGCAGCTCTGCCCCGGACCGGGAGAACAGATCCTTCGCATAGCGGACCCCGCACGTCATTCCGGCGCCACCCGCGCCTGGCATCCGCCGGAACAGAATCTCCAGGTCGAACTTCGCCGCGCCGGCGAGCAGGGGGTACTCCTCGGCGTCGACCCCCAGCAGCCGCGACAGATCCGGGCCGCCGCCCTCGTAGGCCACCATGGTCTGGAAGAGGGGGTGGCGGGCGAGGGAGCGTTCGGGGTTGAGGGTCTCGACGACGGTGTCGAAGGGGATGTCCGCGTGGTCGAGTGCGGCGAGGTCGGTGGTGCGGACGCGCTGGAGGAGTTCGGTGAAGGTGGGGTCGCCGGTGAGGTCGGTGCGTAGGACGAGGGTGTTGACGAAGAAGCCGACGAGGTCGTCGAGTGTGGTGTCGTCGCGTCCGGCGACGGGGGTGCCGAGGGGGATGTCGTCGCCCGCGCCGAGGCGGTGCAGCAGGGCCGCGACCGCCGCGTGCACCACCATGAACATCGTCGCACCGGACTCCGCCACCAGCCGGTCCAGCCCGGCCACCAGCTCCGTCGGCAGCTCCGCCGCCACCGTGCCGCCCTCGTGGGACGGCACGGCGGGCCGCGGCCGTTCGGTGGGGAGCGCCAGTTCCGCCGGCAGGCCGGAGAGCGTGTCGCGCCAGTACGCGGCCTGGCGTGAGGCCAGTGAACCGGTGTCACCCGCGTCGCCGAGCAGATCCTGCTGCCACAGCGCGAAATCCGCGTACTGCACGGGAAGTCCGGCGAACTCCGGGGCACGTCCCTCCAGCCGCGACCGGTAGGCGGTGTCCAGGTCGGCCGTCAGCGGACCGGTCGACCACTCGTCGCTCGCGATGTGGTGCAGCAGCACCAGCAGCACATGCTCGTCGGCCGCCGTGCTCAGCAACGTGACCCGCACCGGCAGATCGGCGGCCAGGTCGAACGGCTCGGCCGCCGCCGACTCCACGGCCCGCTCCACGTCCCCGGCCGGCACCCGCCGGACCGTGAACGGCACCCGGGCCTCCTCCGGCGGGAGCACCCGCTGGCGCGGCTCCCCGGCGACCTCGACGAACACGGTGCGCAGCGCCTCGTGCCGGGCGGCCACGTCGTCGACGGCCGCCTTCAGCGCCTCCGCGTCGACCGCACCCCGCAGCCGGAGCACGCAGGGGATGTTGTACGTGGCGCTCGGCCCCTCCACCCGGTGCAGGAACCACAGGCGTCGCTGCGCATACGACGGCGGAGGCAGCTCGGAACGTTCCGCCGCACGCGTCAGAGCCGGGCGCGACGGCGCCGAACGCTCCGTCAGCCGCGCCGCCAGCCCGGCGACCGTACGCGTCTCGAACACGTCACGCACCGAGCACGCGGTTCCCGTGGCACGGACCAGGGCCACCACGCGGGTCGCCAGCAGCGAGTGTCCGCCGAGCGCGAAGAAGTCGTCCTCCGCACCGACCGCGGACAGTCCCAGCACGTCGGCGAACACGGCAGCCACCTGCTCCTCCGCCGCCCCTCGCGGGGGCCGGGAGGGCTCGGAGGCGGTGAGCGCCGGGGCGGGCAGCGCGGCCCGGTCCAGCTTGCCGTTCACCGTGATGGGCAGTACGTCGAGCATGACCACCGCGGCCGGGACCATGTACTCCGGCAGACGGTCCGCCAGCTCGCGCCGTACGGCCGCGGGGTCCGCCGCGCCGGTGGCGTACGCGACCAGGCGCGGTGCGCCGGGAGTGTCCTCGCGCACCACGACCACGGCCGAGTCGATGTCCTCGCGGCTGGTCAGGGCCGTCTCGATCTCGCCGGGTTCGATGCGGAAGCCGCGGATCTTCACCTGGTCGTCCGCGCGTCCGAGGAACTCCAGCAGCCCGTCTGCACGCCACCGGGCAAGATCTCCGGTGCGGTACATCCGGCTGCCGGGCGGCCCGTACGGGTCGGCGACGAATCGTTCCGCCGTCAGCGCCCGCCGGCCGAGGTAGCCACGGGCGTTCTGCACGCCCGCGAGGTACAGCTCACCCGCAACGCCGGGAGGCACCGGGCGGAGCCGCGCGTCGAGGACATGGGCCCGGCCGTTGTCGAGCGGCCGGCCGACGACGGGTGACGGGCTGTCGGTCACGCGCGCCTCGAGGGCGTCCACGGTGAACTCGGTGGGTCCGTAGTAGTTGACGGTCTCCACGCCGGGGACGTCCCGCAGCTCCTCCCACAGGGCGGGGGGCACGGCCTCGCCGCCGAGCAGGAACAGCGGCGGTCGCCAGTCGCCGCCGAGCAGCCCCGCGTCCAGCAACTGCCGCGCGTAGGAGGGAGTCACGTCCAGGGTGTCGATCCGCTGCCCGCGCACGTACGCGACGACCGCGTCGGCGTCCCGGCGGGCGTACTCGTCCAGGACGTGCAGCTCGTGCCCGGCGACCAGCCACAGCAACTGCTCCCAGGAGGAGTCGAACGAGAACGACGCCGTGTGCAGGGCACGCACCCGGCGGCCGAGCCGCGCGCCGACGGGGCAGTAGAGCTTGCGTTCGTGGTCCCGGTACAGGTTGGTCAGGCCCGCGTGGTGCAGGCCCACCCCCTTCGGGCGGCCGGTGGAGCCGGAGGTGTACACGACGTACGCGAGATGGTCCGGGCCGACGGGCCCGGGCGCGGGCAAGGACAGGGCCGTGGAGAGCCGTGCCGCCGTCGACTCGTCGTCGAGCACCAGCCGGACCGTTCCCGGCACGGTGGGCACCGCGCCGGCCGCCCGTCCGGCCGTGATCACGCACACGGGGGCCGCGTCGCGCAGCATGAGGTCCAGCCGCTCCGCCGGGTGGTCCAGGTCCAGCGGCAGATAGGCGCCGCCGGCCCGGAGGACCGCGAACGCGGCCGCGACCGAGTCCGCCGACCGGGGCAGCGCGAGCGCCACCACGGAGTCCGGACCGACACCCTCCTCGGACAGCACCCGGGCCAGGCGTTCCACACGGTCGTCGAGCTCGGCGAAGGTGAGACGGGTGTCGCCGCACACCACGGCCGTGACCTCGGGGGTGCGTGCGGTGCGCTCGGCCAGCACGTCCACGACGGTTCCCGCCGGCACCGGCCGCACGGTGTCGTTCCACCGCGCGAGCAGTTCCCGCTCCGTGTCGTCCAGGAGCCCGTACTCCGACAGCGGCCGTCCGGGGGCGTCGACGGCCTGAGCCAGCAGCCGCAGCAGACGGTCCGCGAGCGTGTCCGCCGTGGACCGGTCGAACAGGTCGGCGGAGTAGAACACCTCCAGGTCCAGCCGGTCGCCGTGGGCGGTGTCGGAGAACGTGATGTCGAGGTCGAACTTGGTGACCCCCGGATCCACCCGGTCGACCCGGGCGTCCAGCCCGAAGAGGTGCCGCACGTCCTGGGTGACGGTGCTGTGCGACACCATGGTCTGGAAGAGGGGGTGGCGGGCGAGGGAGCGTTCGGGGTTGAGGGTCTCGACGACGGTGTCGAAGGGGATGTCCGCGTGGTCGAGTGCGGCGAGGTCGGTGGTGCGGACGCGCTGGAGGAGTTCGGTGAAGGTGGGGTCGCCGGTGAGGTCGGTGCGTAGGACGAGGGTGTTGACGAAGAAGCCGACGAGGTCGTCGAGTGTGGTGTCGTCGCGTCCGGCGACGGGGGTGCCGAGGGGGATGTCGTCGCCCGCGCCGAGGCGGTGCAGCAGCGCGGCGACCGCCGCGTGCACCACCATGAACACACTGGTGCCGCTCTCGCGCGCCAGCCGCCGTACGCCCTCGGCCAGTTCGGCGGGCAGCTCGCGATGCACCATGCCGCCGTCGTGGCTCGGCACGGCGGGCCGGGGACGGTCGGCGGGCAGCGCCGACGCCTGCGGGGCGCCGCGGAGCGTGTCGGCCCAGTAGCCGCCCTGGCGTGAGGTGAGCGAGGCCGGGTCGGCGCAGGAGCCGAGGAGTTCACGCTGCCACACGGCGAAGTCGGCGTACTGCACGGGAAGTTCCTTGAAGTCCGGGACGTGCCCCGCGGACCGGGCCGCGTAGGCCTGCTCCAGGTCGCGGAGGAACGGGCCCATGGACCACTCGTCGCTCGCGATGTGGTGCAGCAGCACCACCAGCGCATGGGCGTCGCTCTCCCTGTCCCGCAGCAGGGTCACCCGGACCGGCGCCTCGGCCGACAGGTCGAAGAGCTGCCCGAGAGCGGTCTCGGCCTCCGCGTCGAATCGTTCCTGCGGTGCGTCCACGACCCGCAGTCGCACCCCCGCGTCGTCGGGGTGCAGGATCCGCTGGTACGGCTCACCGGCCTCTTCGTCGAACACCGTCCGCAGCGTCTCGTGCCGGATCACCACGTCGCCCAGCGCCGCGTCCAGCGCCGCCGAGTCCAGGGCCTCGTCGAAACGGGCGACGAACGGGATGTTGTACGTGGCGCTCGGGCCCTCCATCTGGTGCAGGAACCACAGACGCTGTTGCGCGTACGACAGCGGAAGCCTCTCCGGCCGGACGGCGACGTTGCTGAGCCGCGGCCGGTCCGCCGAGTCGCGCTCGGCCAGCCGTTCCGCGAGCGACTCGGCCGTGCGTGCTTCGAACACGTCGCGGATGCCGCAGTCGGTGCCCAGCGCCGTGCGGACGCGGGCGATCACCCGGGCGGCCAGCAGCGAATGCCCGCCGAGGGCGAAGAAGTCGTCGTCGGGCCCGATCCCCGGCAGGCCGAGTACGTCGGCGAGGATGCCGCGCAGGATCTCCTCGCGGGCGCCACGCGGGGCCCGCGCGCCCGGCGTCGTGCGGCCGGACAGGTCGGGCGCGGGCAGGGCGCGGCGGTCGACCTTGCCGTTGGCGGTCAGCGGGAACGCGTCGAGGACGACGACGGCCGATGGCACCATGTACTCGGGCAGCCGGGCGGCTACGACGTCGCGCAGCACCGAAGGGTCTGGCTCCGCCCCCTCGCCGGCGGCGGTCACATAGCCCACCAGGTGCTGCGAGCCGGGCAGGTCCTCACGGACCACGACCACCGCGCGGCCGACCTCCTCCGGCGCGCCGAGCGCGCTCTCGATCTCGCCCAGTTCGATCCGGAAGCCGCGTACCTTCACCTGGTCGTCCACCCGGCCCAGGAAGTCGATGTCTCCGTCGGTGAGGCGGCGCACCAGGTCGCCCGTGCGGTACATCCGGCTGCCCGGTGGCCCGTACGGGTCGGCGACGAACCGTTCGGCGGTGAGCGAGTGCCGGCCGAGGTAGCCGCGGGCCAGTTGCGCTCCTGCCAGGTACAGCTCACCGGGCCGGCCCGCGGGCGAGGGCCGCAGCGCGCCGTCGAGTACGTAGGCGCGGGTGTTCCAGAACGGGCCGCCGATGGACGGGGTGCCCAGATGGTCGGGGGCCAGGACGGCGGACGTGGCCCAGACGGTCACCTCGGTGGGGCCGTACACATTGGTGACGGACCTCGCCGTGCGCGCCAGGCGCGCGGCGAGGTCGGCGGGCACCGCCTCACCGCCGACCAGGACCCTCGTCCCGGCCAGCGCCTTCGGGGTGCCGTCCGCCAGCAGCGCGTGCCACAGCGACGGGGTCGCCTGCATGACCGCGGGCCGGTGGGCCTCCACGAGGGCGGACAGGGCGGCGGGGTCGCGCACCGTGTCGCGGTCGGCGAGGACCACCGTCGCGCCGCTGATGAGCGGTACGTGGATCTCCAGGGCCGCGATGTCGAACGAGATCGTGGTGACCGCGACCAGGGTGTCCCCGGGCCCGAGGGCCAGCTCGTGTGCCTGCATGTGGAGGAAGTTGGCGAGCGCCGCATGCGGGACGACGACTCCCTTGGGGCGGCCCGTGGAGCCCGAGGTGTAGATCACGTACGCGGGGTGGGACCCGTCGAGGGGCGCCATCAGCTCCGCCGCGCGGAGCGGCTCGGGCGACACGTCGGCGAGGTCCGCGAGGGTGTCCGGCGCGTCCAGGACGACCGTCTCGGTACCGGTCACATCAGGCGCGGCGGGTGCCGCGTCGAGGGTCGTGAGGGTGCACACCGGGCGGGCGTCGCGGACCATGAACTCCAGTCGGTCGGCGGGGTAGTCCAGGTCCAGCGGCAGATAGGCGCCACCGGCCTTGAGGACGGCGAGGAGAGCGACCGGCAGATCGGCCGAGCGCGGCAGGGCGAGGCCCACGAAGCTCTCCGGGCCCACGCCCCGCCGTATGAGCAGGCGGGCGAGCCGGTTCGCACGGGCATCCAGGTCCGCGTAGTCCAGCCGGTGACGGTCCGTCACCACGGCGAGGTGCTCCGGGTGCCGGCGAGCCTGCTGCTCGTAGGCGTCGACGACCGTTCCGGCCGGTAGCTCCCGGGCTGTGGCGTTGACGTCCTCGATCAGTGCCCGGCGGGCCTGTGCGCCGAGCAGGTCGGGGCGACCGATGGGTGTCTGAGGTCCTGCCTCGGCCGCCGCGGCGAGGAAGTGGGCGAACTCGGCACAGCGTGCGGCGAGCGTTTCCCGGTCGTACGCGCGGGGGTTGCCGTCGAACTCGAACCGGATACGGCCCTCGGCCGCGTCGTGGTGGACGGCGAGGGTGAGGTCGTCGACCGGGCCGGCTGCGACGTTGTGCACGGTGCCCGGGGCGCCCGCGAAGTCGAGGGCGTTGTCGAACGCCTTGATGTTGACCATCGGCCCGAGCAGGCCCTGTTCGCGGCCCACCAGTCCGAGGTCGCGGCGGATGTCCTCGGCCCGGTGGCGCTGGTGGCGGCGAAGGTCCCGGACGTGGCCGGCGACATCGGCGGTCAGCTCGACCAGGGTCTGGTCGGGCCGCACCGCGATCCGCAACGGCAGGACGTTGACGACCATCGCGGGAACCCTGAGGGCCGCGGAGCCGAGCCGCGCCATCGCGGGAAGTGACAGCAGTACGTCCCGGGAACCGGTGGAGCGGTGCAGGAACGCGGCGAACGCGGCGGTCATCACATCGGCCCAACTGGCCCGCGCGGCACGTGCGACGGCCTGCAGACCGGTGGTGGCCGAGGCCGTCAGCGTCGCCCCGTCGCGCAGGAAGGTGTGCGAGGCGGGGAAGGAGGCACCGGCGAGCGGCTCGGGTTCCGGTCTGTCCGCCAGCCGTCCGAGCCAGTAGTCGCGGTCTTCGGCGTGGCGTGGGGAGCCGGCGTACGCGCGCTCCTCGTCCAGCACCGCCGCCAGCGGCCCGAAGGGCGTCGGTGCCGGCTCCTCACCGCGTACCAGTGCCGTGTAGACCTCGGCCGTGCGCCGGGAGAGCAGCGAGAAGCTGTAGGCGTCCAGGGCGATGTGATGGGCGCGCTGGTACCAGAGCGTGCGCCCGGGGCCCACGACGTGCAGTGCGAACGCGAACAGCGGCTCGTGCGACGGGTCGGTGGGCCGGTCCATGTCGGTGTGCATCCAGGCCCGTGCCGCCGCGGCCGGGTCCGGCGTGCCGGTGTGGTCGAGGACCTCGAGCACCTGACCGGCGTACGGCTCGCGCGCGGTCACCTGCCATGGTTCGCCGTTCTCGTCCTCCTCGAACCGCACGGTGAGCGCCTCGCACTCGCCGACCGTGCGCCGTACGGCCGCGTCGAAGAGGGCGGCGTCGATCGTGCCGTCGATCTCGATGTACTGGCCGACGTTGTAGACCGGGGAGTCGGGCGCGAGCCGCTGTCCGTACCAGACGCCGGTCTGCGCTCCGGTGAGGGGGAGTCGCCGCAAAGCACGCTCGGTCATGGGATGTTGCTCCAGGGGTCACGCGTGGCGGACCGGACGGACCGGCCACAGGAGGCGGGAGGGGACACCCCGGCCGCCGCCGGGGGACCGGGGCGGCGACGGGGCGCCGCAGAGAGGCCGGGCGACCGGCCGGTGTACTCGAGGGCGCCGGGAGTGGTGCTAGCCGGCTGTCGCCGGTACGTCCCGTGCCGTGCCCGGGGCGCTGCCCGGGACCGGGGACTGCGCGTCGTCCTCGGGCGCGGGGCCGGACGTGTCGTCGTCCTCGCCCGGCAGGGTCGCCCGGCGCAGCCCGGGGACCAGGACGGCGACCAGCACCGCCGCGGCGGCGCAGACCGCGCCGTTCACCACGGCCGCGCCTGCCGGGCTGAACCAGCGTGCCACCAGGG
Organism: Streptomyces sp. NPDC091376; assembly: GCF_044757085.1. Classification (NCBI taxonomy): domain Bacteria; kingdom Bacillati; phylum Actinomycetota; class Actinomycetes; order Kitasatosporales; family Streptomycetaceae; genus Streptomyces; species Streptomyces sp. NPDC091376. The sequence continues at coordinate 468,737 of NZ_JBIVUF010000005.1, forward strand.
CCACTTCGGCGTCGCCGACGACGTCGCCGGTGGTGCCCTGGACGGTGATCACGCTGACGACGCGACCGCGGAGCCGGTCGGGGGTGTTGTGCTGGACGAGGGCGTACTCGAGGATCTCGTACACCGTGCCGGCCGCACCGCAGACCGCGAGCATCGCGAAGGCGATGGCGACATGGCCGCTCAGACCGAAACCGATCGTCGCGATGCCGCCGGTGAAGGCCGCGGCCAGCAGCAGCCGTCCGGGGCGTGCGCTGCGGGTGAGCCAGCCGCTGGTGGCCGAGACGAGCACGGCGCCCACGGCGGGGGCGGTGTACAGCAGGCCGAGCATGACCTCGCCACCGCCGAGCCGGGTGTCGACCATCTCGGGGAAGAGCACGACCGGTACGTTGAACAGGGCCGTGACGCCGCCGAGTAGGAGCAGACCTCCCACGACCCGGTTGCGTACGGCGTAGGCGAACGCCACCAGGGGCGATCCGCTGTCCCCCTCGCGGTCCTCGTCGTCGTCCTTGACGGGCGGCAGCGGCCGGATCCGGGAGATGAGCAGGGTGGTGACGCCGGTGGTGAACGCGGTGAACGCGTACACCGGGCCGGGGCCGCTGAGGGCCAGCAGCACTCCTCCCAGGAACGGTGCGGCGATCGAGCCGATCTCCCCGGTGAGGGAGATCAGCGCGCCGGCGGCCGGGAGCTGGTCGGGCCGTACCAGGGTGGGTGCGACGGCCATGAGCGCGGTGACGCTCACGCCGGTGGCGAGACCGTCCCAGGCGACGCACAGGTAGATCGCCCACATCCGGGGTTCCGGAAGGAAGGCGTTGACCGCGAGTCCGGCGAAGGCGAGGGCGGCGGCGGCCCTGGCACAGACGATCAGCCGGCGCCGGTCGGTGCGGTCGGCCATCCAGCCGCCCCACAGTGAGCCGAACAGCACGGTGACGCTCATGATCATGCTGGCGACGGCCACGTCGAAGGTGGACCGGGTCAGCCCGTACACCTGGGCGGAAAGGGCCACCGTCGCCATTCCGAGCCCGAACAGGGACACGACGCGGGCGACGAAGATCGCGCGGAAGTCCTTGCTCGTGCGCAAGGGCCCGATGTCGATGAGGAGTTCACGCACCCGCACGGGTGGCTCCTGCCGGGGCGAGGAGACCGGCCCACTGTCTCAGGGTGGGACGCTCGGCGAGGTCGACGAAGCTGATCTCCGCGCCGTCGGACCGCCATCTCTCGACCAGGGTCATCAGCCGGATGGAATCGAGCCCTTGGTCAAGAAGGCTTTCCTCCGGTGAGACCTCGTCCGCGTCGACGTACAGCACATCGGCGACGTCCTGAACGAGCCGCTCCAGTGTGAACGTCCGCTGTTCGGCCGTGTCGGCCATTCTCGTGCCCTCCCCGTGGGTGACGCTGGCAGTGCAAGTTAGGTAAGGCTTACCTAACTATCTATTGTGGTGGGAGTCAAGCCGGGCGGAACCACCGCGGACCGGCTCCCAACTCCACGAAAGCGAGAAGCCCTTGACCACGGCGATGCCCAGAACCAGCCACCACCCGGATCAGGTGACGGTGGTGCGGCCCGCCGTGGCGGAGGACGCCGAGGCTCTGCACCGGCTGTCCCGGACGTTCATGCGCAACGGTGCGTTGCGCGAACGCCCGGTCGCCCAGTACGCACGTGACGCGGGCGACTTCCTGGTCGCCGCGAACGTGCGGAGCCGGATCGACGGCTGCGTCGCCCTGCGCCGCCATCCCGCGCCGCCGCGGACGTGCCGGCTGCCCGGCGCGTCGTCGCCCACACCGGCGGACACCGGAGGGCCCCTCGCGGTCGTCTACAACTTCTGTGTGGCACCCGGAAGCCAGGGGCGTGGCATCGGCTCGGCGCTGCTGGAGGCGGCGCTCGCCGGCGCCGCGGCCCGGTCCGTGTCCGCGGTGTTCACCGCCACCACCGGCAACGGTGAACTGTTCCTGCGTCACGGCTTCCGGTTCTGCGACGGCAGGGGCGCGCCCGCCGCCTGGCTGGACGCGCTCGACCCGCACCGGGGTTCGCGCATCCTGGTCCGCCCGGTGACGCGGGCTCGCTGACCGGGCCGGCCGGGCGGTGGCGCACCGGCGCCGGGGCGGTGTCCCCACCGCCCCGGCCGCCCCTGCCTGAGGGGACGTCAGGACTTCGCCACGAGGCTCGCCGGCCGCATGTCCGTCCAGTGCTCGTCGGTGTACGCGGCGCACCCCTGCCGGGAGTCCTCGCCGTGCACCACGGTCCAGCCCGCGGGGACGTCGGCGAAGGCCGGCCACAGCGAGTGCTGGTTCTCGGCGTTGACGAGGACGAAGTAGCGGGCGTCGTCGTCCTCGAAGGGGTTGGTCGTGCTCATCGTGCTTCTCCTTGTGTGGGTGTGACTGTCGTGGCTGGAAGGGACGAGTTCGGGACCGGCTCCTGCAGGGGGCGGCACGGCTCCCTGGCGAGACGGCGCATCAGATCGGCGTGCCCGGCGGCGACGGCGGCCAGCTCCGCCGGTTCGTAACACGCGGCGTTGGCCTCGAAGTCGAGCCGCAGCCGGCCGTCCGGCAGCCGGACGGCCGACAGCGAGAGATCGTCCACCGGGCCGGAGGCGAGCGTGACCACACGACCGGTCACGCCGGCGAAGTCCAGTTCGGTGGCGAACGGACGGAGGTTCAGCAGCGGCCCCGGGAGCGATCCCGTGGCGGAGCCCGGCCAGATCTCCCGTGCGAGAACCTCCCCGCGGTACCGCTGGTGCGCCCGGACGGAGGCGAACTCCGCCGCGGTCCGGCGCAGCAGCTCACGGAACGTGGTGTCACCGTCCACGGGTATGCGCACGGGCAGCACGTTGACCGCCATCCCCGGCACCCGGAGCGTGCCGGGGTCCGGGCGGGCCATCACGTACATCCGCATCACCGCCTCCGGCGCTCCCGTGTCCAGATGGAGCCGGGCGGCGAGGGCCGTCGTGACCGCCTCCGCCCAGGTGGCCCGTGCCGCCCGCACCGCCTCGTCCAGCCGGGTGAGGTCGGCGCCCCCGAGCAGTACGGTCCGGCGCAGCACCCCGTTGCCCGCGGGAGCGGAGCGCCCGGAGAAGGTCGCGGCGGACGGACGGTCGGCGTACCGGGCCGCCCAGTGGGCGCGGTCGGCGGCCTCCTGGTGTGAACCGGCGTACGCCCGCTCCGCGTCCACCAGGACGCTCACGGGGGCGAACGGCGACGGCCGCGGCGCCGCACCGCGCACCAGCGCCGTGTAGACGTCCGCGATCCGGCGGGAGAGCAGTGCCACGCCGTAGCCGTCGACGGCCAGATGGTGGAAGTACTGGAAGAGCAGATGCCGTTCGGGTCCGACTCTCACGAGCACGGTCCCGGTGAGGGGCGCGGTGCGTGCGTCCCGGGGCGCACGCCCTGCCGGTGGGGCGAACAGCGCCTCCATCCGTGGTGGACACGCCAGCTGGTCCCGGACCAGCTCCACGGCCGCCGCGACGGGATCGGCCGCCCCGGAGGTGTCGAGACGTGGCAGCCGGAAACGGGCGGCGTCGAAGGGCACGTGCTCCTGGAGGTACCGTCCCCGATCCTCACGCACCCGCAGGTGCAGCCCGGGTGCCTCGGCGAGGCCGCGGCCGACGGCCTCCTGAAGCAGGGCGGCGTCGAGCGGGCCCTGGAGGTCGACGTACTGGCCCACGTTGTAGGTGGTGTTGTCCGGGTCGGCGCGCTGGGCGTCCAGCACGTGGGCCTGGGCCGCCGTGAGCTCCAGGGGTCCGTCCGCCGTGCGGGCCGCCGCACGCGCCGAGTCTTGCGGCTCGGTGGAGTCCCGTGTGACGAGGTGACGGGGCATCGCCGCGCTCAGCCGGTCACGACGGGCATCGAGTCGGACGGCGCCGCGCCGGATTCCGGGGTGCCGAGACCGGTGAACACGTCCCGCCCGGCCCGGCCGAGCAGCAGCGAGTCGCAGATCTCTCCCGAACGCACGGCCAGGGTGGACAGCAGCGAGGAGGTGATGCCATGGGTGTGTTCGGCCGCGGCGCCTTGCACGTAGATGCCCGCGCGCACCCGGTCCGTGGTGGCGATCCGGTGGTCACGGCCGATGCGCAGGCGGCCCTGCTCGTCCGTCAGGCACTCGTCGGCGAGCGCGCCCAGCAGGTCGCGCGGGTCGCTGGGGTGGTATCCGGTGGCCAGCACCACGGCGTCGCAGTCCAGACCGCTGACCTCGCCCGTGGTGAGGGAGCGCACGACGGCACGCGCGCCGCCGGGAAGATCCTCCACGGCCGTGAGCGAGGTCGTGCCGAGGATGCGCAGGCGCTCGGTGCCGGCGACCTTCTCCTGATACACGGCCTGGTACAGCTGCTCGATCAGCTCGCCGTCCACGACCGAGTAGTTGGTGTTCGCGTGGTACCCGAGGAGGGCTTGCTTGACGTCGTCGGGGGCCCGGTAGAAGTCGTCCACGGCCGTCGGGTCGAAGATCCGGTTGGCGAAGGGGCTGTCGTCGGCCGGGCTGTAGCCGTAGCGGGTGAACACGGCGCAGACCTCCGCGTCGGGGAACTCCCGGTGGAGGTACTCCACGGCCTCGGCGGCGGACTGGCCGGCGCCGACGACGGCGAACCGGCGGTGAGGGCGGAGCGTGAGCGCCTCCGCGCGGAAGCGCAGGTCCCGGGTGTGCCAGATGTGCGGCCCGGCGGTGACGCCCTCGGGAAGCCGGGGACGGAGCCCCGTCCCGATGACGACGTTCCCCGCGCGCAGAGTCCGGTCGGAGCCGGGGGCGGACGCCTTCGCACCTGCTCCGGCAGGGCCGGTGACCACGTCGAAGCCGTCCACGCGGCCGTCCCGCTCCACGGGCCGTACGGCGACGGCCTCCCGGGCGTAGTGCACACGGTCCTCGAACTCGGCGGCGCACCAGCCGAGGTAGTCGTGGAACTCGAGGCGTGTGGGGAAGAAGGACTTCTGGTTGATGAAGTCGGTGAGCCGGTCGTGGTCGTGCAGATAGCGCAGGAAGGTGAAGCGGCTGCCGGGGTCCCGCATGGTGGCGAGGTCCTTGAGGAAGGACACCTGCATCGTCGTGCCGGGGAGCAGCATCCCCCGGTGCCAGCCGAACTCCGGCTGTCTCTCGACGAACGCGGCCCGAATCGCGCGGCCGGGGCCGCAGTGGGCGTTGTGTTCCTCGACCGCGATGGCCAGCGCGAGGTTGGCCGGCCCGAAGCCTATGCCGACCAGATCTCCCGCCGGGGACTCCTCGTGGTGCCCCGCGTTCGCGTGCCCTGCAGACATGCTCATCCTTTGCTCAGTCCGGTCCTTGCCGGGAGGTGCCTTGCCGGTACCGGACATGCCGGGCACCGGGCTCCGAGGCCACGAACGCCAGTTCTTAGGTAAGGCTTGCCTAAATTGCCCCATGGTGGGGAGAGTGTCAAGCCGCGCCCGGAGTCTTCATGGGGCGCCGTCGCCGCCACGGCGTCGGTACCCAAGTGCTGTGGATCAGCGGAGAATTGACGGAAGCGCGGCGATCAGCGCCGCGGCCTCGTGCTCCGATACGTTCAGGGCCGGTGCCAGCCGCAGCGTGGCCGGACCGACCGCGTTCACCAGGAACCCGGCCTCCTGCGCCGCGGTCTGCACGAGCCCGGCGACCGGCTCGCCGAGCACCACACCGAGCAGCAGTCCCGCCCCCCGGACCCGGTGGATCAGAGGATGGGCGAGGTCCTCGATGCCGTCCCGCAGCATCCGCCCCACGGCCCGCACATGGGACAGCAGTCCCTGTACCTCGATGGTGTCGAGCACGGCCAGCCCCGCCGCGCAGGCGACCGGATTGCCACCGAAGGTCGAGCCGTGCTGGCCCGGGGTGAAGAGCTCCGCCGCCTCGCCGAAAGCCATCACCGCACCGATCGGCAGTCCGCCGCCCAGCCCTTTCGCCAGTGCCACGACGTCCGGTGCGATGCCCGGCTCCGCCTGGTGGGCGAACCAGTGGCCGGTGCGGCCGATCCCGGTCTGGATCTCGTCGAGGACGAGCAGCGCTCCGCGGTCACGGGTGATGTCGCGTGCGGCCCGCAGATAGCCCGGCGGAGCGGGCACCACACCGCCCTCGCCCTGTACGGGTTCCAGGACCACCGCGGCCGTCCGGTCGTCGACCGCCGCGCGCAGTGCTCCCACGTCTCCGAACGGGACGTGCTCGACCTCCGCGGGCAGTGGCAGGAACGGCTCACGCTTCGCGGGCTGGCCGGTGAGCGCGAGCGCCCCCATGGTCCTGCCGTGGAAGCCGCCCGCCGCCGCCACCATGCGTGGTCGGCCCGTACGCCGGGCGATCTTGAACGCCGCCTCGATCGCCTCCGCACCGGAGTTGGCGAAGAAGACCCGTCCCTGCCTCCCGTCGAGTCTCAGCAATCGTTCCGCGAGGGCAACGGGCGGACCGGCGGCATACAGATTGGACACATGGCCGAGACGGCCGATCTGGCGCGTCACCGCCTCGGTCACTGCCGGATGGGCGTGTCCCAGCGCGTTCACCGCGATGCCGCCGGTGAAGTCCAGGTACGCCCTGCCTGCCGTGTCCCACACCATGCTGCCCGCACCCCGGTCCAGGGCGAGGGGAGGCGTGCCGTAGTTGTCCATCATGACCCTGCGCCAGCGGGCGGTCAGGCCGTCGTCGGCCGCCGCCGGCGGTCTCGCGTGTGCCGCTTCAGCGGTCATGTCCCCACTCCCGTTCCCGTACGGTCCGCGCGTGCCGGCGCATCGGTCGTGTGCAGCGCATCGGCGTCTTCGCCGGCGACAGGTGCGTCCGGCACCACGGTCGTCCCGGTGGTCTCGTCGGTGAACACCTCCAGCAGGAGTGAATGCGGCACCCTCCCGTCCAGTACGTGAGCCGTCCCCACCCCCGCCCGAACGGCCCGCAGACAGCCCTCCATCTTCGGCACCATGCCGCTCGCCAGTGTCGGAAGGAGTGCTTCCAGTTCACTCGCCGTCAGTCGTTCCACGACTTCGGTGCTGTCGGGCCAATTCGCGTAGAGGCCCGCGACGTCGGTGAGCATCACCAGCCTCTCCGCACCCAGCGCGCTCGCCAGGGCCGAGGCCGCGAGGTCCGCGTTGACGTTGTAGATCCCGCCGTCCTCGCCCCGGGCGACGGGGGACACGACGGGGATGCGGCCCCCGTCCATCAGCGCCCGTACGGTGTCGGGATCGACCCGGACGATGTCTCCCACCCGTCCGATGTCCACCGGCTCGCCGTCCACCCACGCCGGGCGGCGCACGGCCGTCAGAGTGTGCGCGTCCTCGCCGGTGAGGCCGACCGCGAACGGCCCGTGGGCGTTGATCAGCCCCACGATGTCCCGCTGGACCTGTCCCGCCAGCACCATCCGGACCACGTCCATCACTTCGGGGGTGGTCACCCGCAGCCCCGCGGTGAACCGGACCTCCAGGTCGAGCCGGTCCAGCAGCGCGCTGATCTGCGGCCCCCCGCCGTGCACGACCACCGGGCGGAGCCCGGCGTAGCGCAGTGACACGACGTCCTGGGCGAAGGCCCGCTTCAGGTCCTCGTCCACCATCGCGTTGCCACCGAACTTGATCACGACGGCCTTGTCGCGGAACCTCTCGAGCCACGGCAGCGCCTCGATCACCGTCCGGGCGCGCGGCTGCCGCCCGGAAGGCCGCCGGACCGGAGCGGGGGAGTGGGGTTTGGCAGGGTCGCGGGGCGCCGGCAGGGGCGTTGTGCCGTTCATGAGCTGTACGCGCTGTTCTCGTGGACGTACGCGGCGGTGAGGTCGTTCGTCCGGATCACCGCGGATTCCTCGCCGGACCGCAGGTCGACGGTGACGGTGATCCGGCGGCCCGTCAGATCGGCCTTCTCGCGTGGTTCGCCCGGCGCTCCGTCGCGGCACACCCACACGCCGTTGAAGGCCACGTCGAGCCGGTCCGGATCGAAGCGCGCGTCCGTGGTGCCGACGGCCGACAGTACCCGCCCCCAGTTGGGATCCTCGCCGTGCAGCGCGCACTTGAGCAGATTGCTGCGCGCCACGGTCCTGCCGACGACCACCGCGTCCCGCTCGGAGGCTGCCCCGACGACTTCGATGTCGATGTCCTTCGAGGCGCCCTCGGCGTCCCGCACCAGCTGGTTCGCCAGATCGGCACAGACCGTGTGCACCGCGGCCGTGAGCGCGTCCGGGTCAGGGATCACGCCCGATGCCCCTGACGCCAGCAGCAGGACCGTGTCGTTCGTCGACATGCAGCCGTCCGAGTCGACCCGGTCGAACGTCGTACGGACCGCGCCGCGCAGGACCCGGTCGAGCGCACCCGGCGGCACGTCGGCGTCGGTGGTCAGCACCACGAGCATCGTGGCCAGCCCGGGGGCGAGCATGCCCGCGCCCTTGGCCATGCCGCCCACGCTCCAGCCGGTGCCTTCGGAGACGGCGGTCTTGTGTACCGAGTCGGTGGTCCTGATGGCGACGGCCGCGTGCTCTCCGCCGTCGACCGACAGCCGCGCCGCGGCCTCGTCCACGCCCGGGAGCAGGGCGTCCAGCGGCAGCCGTACTCCGATCAGCCCGGTGGAGCAGACCGCAACGTCCCGGGCGTCCGCGCCGAGCGCCGCCGCGGTGCGCTCTGCGGTGAGCCGGGTGTCGACGTCCCCCTCCGGGCCCGTACAGGCGTTGGCCCCGCCGGAGTTGAGCACCACCGCCCGTACGCGCCCGTCGCGCAGTATCTGACGGGACCACTGGACGGGCGCCGCCTGCACACGGTTCGAGGTGAAGACCCCCGCGGCGGCGTACGACGGGCCGTGGTTGACCACCAGGGCCAGGTCGAGGGCTCCCGTCGTCTTGATCCCGGAGGCGACTCCGCTCGCGGAGAACCCCCGGGCAGCTGTCACGGTCATGGAGCCACTCCGTTCGTGGGCAGGCCCATGCCTTCCGGCAGGCCCAGGGCGATGTTCATGCACTGCACCGCGCCACCCGCGGTGCCCTTGGTGAGGTTGTCGATCGCGCAGAGCGCCGTCAGGCGGCCCGCCGCGGCGTCGAAGGCGATCTGGACCTGTGCCGTGTTCGAGCCGAGCACCGCCGCGGTGGTCGGCTGGCGGCCCTCGGGAAGCAGCCGTACGAACGGCTCGCCGACGAGTGCCTTCTCGTACGCCTCCCGCAGCGCGGCGTGGCCGGTTCCCGGCCGCATCCTGGCCGAGCAGGTCGCGAGGATGCCGCGCGCCATGGGCGCCAGCAGCGGGGTGAAGGAGACGGTGACAGGCTCCTCGGCGACGGCGGACAGGTTCTGGGCGATTTCCGGTGTGTGGCGGTGACCTCCGCCGACCCCGTACGGGGCCATGGACCCCATCACCTCGGAGCCCAGCAGATGGGCTTTGGCGACGCGGCCCGCCCCCGAGGTGCCGCTGGCCGCCACGACCACGGCCTCGGGTTCGGCCAGGCCCGCGGCGAAGGCGGGGAACAGCGCGAGCGTGACGGCCGTCGGGTAGCAGCCGGGCACGGCGATGCGCCGGGAGGTCCTCAACGACTCGCGCACTCCGGGAAGTTCGGGAAGTCCGTACGGCCAGGTGCCCGCGTGCGGGGTGCCGTAGAAGCGCCGCCAGGCCTCGGGGTCGCGCAGCCTGAAGTCGGCACCGCAGTCGACGACGAGTGTGTCCTGGCCGAGCCGGGACGCCAGTTCCGCCGACCGGCCGTGGGGCAGGGCGAGGAAGACCACGTCGTGACCGGCGAGCGCATCGACCGTCGTCGGGACGGTCACCCGCTCGGCCAGTGAGGCGAGTTGGGGCTGCACCTCGGCGAGCGGCCGGCCCGCGTTGCCGTGGGCGGTGAGCGTGCCGACGGTGACACCGGGGTGTGCGGCCAGAAGCCGCAGGATCTCGCCCCCGGCGTAGCCGCTGGCACCCGCCACGGCCACGGTGAACGTCATCGATGTCTGTCCTTTCACTTCACGGGACGACCGGCGGCTGCCGGTCGGCGGCGCCGGCCACGCCGCGGATCAGTCGCCGGCACGCAGCAGGTGCGAGGTCCCGGCCACCGCGGCACCGTGCCGCGCCGCCCACCGCAGCGCCGAGTCGTGTCCGTCCGCGGACATATCGGCGACCGCATCGGCCACCACGCAGGTCTGGATGCCGTGCATGACGGCGTCCGCCGCGGTGAGCAGCACGCCGAGCTGCGCGAACAGCCCGCACAGGAGCATCTGGTCCCGGCCGTTCGCCCGCAGTACGCGCTCCAGCCTGCTGCTGAGAAAGGCGTTCGGGCGGGTGTGCTCCACGATGTGGTCGCCGGAGCGCGGCAGGAGGTCCTCGACGAGCGCGGCCGAGGCCGGGTCGGTGAGTCCCACGCCTCCGAGATCGCCCGGGGGGCCGCCCCGGCCGGGCCGGCGGGTGACCGCTTCGACGCAGAACACCACCGGTATGCCCAGTTCTCCCGCCCGTTGACGCAGCGCGGCCACGTTGCGGAGCAGGTCCTCGACCGGCGAGCCACCGAGGAAGAGGCCGACCGAATACCGCTGCATGTCGAGCACGACCAGCGCGGCCCGCGTCGGGTCGAAGGACCAATGAGCCGCCGACGGCGGTACGTCCGTCTCGTGGGGCATGGGGTAGGGCGCGACGGCAGGCAGGCTCATACGAGACTCCTCGCTGATGGCACGACGGGCGGAAGGCGCGACAAGGGAAAGCAGGCGCCTGCCGCAGCGGTGTCGCGGCCATGGGCGCATTCGGGAACCGGCGCGGGAAGACCCCCGGGCCGGATTGCTTAGCTTAGGCTAACCTAAGTTCCTCTTGGGCGGGCAAGCGGCCGCGCTGTGGGGCAGGTTGGTGAAGTGCGCCGGGTGCCGGCCTCCCGGGCCGTGCCCGGGAGGGGACGGACTCGGCGGATTCAGGCGTGCCTTCTGGTGTACGCGCCGGGCGTGCTGCCGAAGTGCTTGCGGAAGGCCACGATGTAGCCGTTGGTGCTCGTGAACCCCACGCGGGCCGCGACCGTGCCGACGAGATGCCCCTGCAGCAGCAGTTCCAGCGAGTGGTTGAGCCGGAGCCGCGTGCGCCATTCGGAGAAGGAGAGCCCGGTCTCCGCGCGGAACGCCCGACGCAGGCTCGTGGAACTTGTGTAGAGCCCCTCGGCCCACTCCGTCGCGGTGCGCGGGTCCTCGGGGTGGCGGGTCAGGGCCTCGGACACGCGCAGCGCCGCCTCGCTCGTGGGCCGCGGCAGAGGGAGGCGTCCCTCCTGGGTGCCGGTCAGCGAGGCGAACACCGACGCGTCGTCCTGTGCGGTGGCGGTCCCGGAACCGCGCGTGCGCGCGAACAGCAACCGGCGTTGCGCGTCGCCGACGCTGACGACCGTGGGGCCGGAGTACGGGAGTCGGTGGCGCCCGGTGGAGAAGTCCTCGGCGATCACCAGGGAGTCCGGCGCGAACCACGCGCTGTGCGGGACACCCGCCGGCACCCAGAGGGCGACGGACGGGGACAGCTCGTACTCCCGCCCTGCCGCGGTGATCACTATCCGGCCCAGGGGCGCGTAGAGGAACTGGTGGAAATCGTGGACGTGGGTCGTGTGGCCGTCGCTGGCGACGAGGTCGTCCGTCGCGGCGAGGCCGGGTGCTCTCTCTTCCGTCCGTGTGGCTTCGTGCGTCACAACGGCTCATCCCCCCGGATTGCGGGGGTCGTTGATTCGACCCCCGAGTGTGAACGGTCCGCCCTCCTGGTTGGATCGGCGGAAGTAAGGTAAGGGTAACCTAAGTCGCCAGTGTGACCGTGAGGAGCCGAGGAAAACCCCATGACCGATACGTCCCCGCCGGTGACGTCCCACCCGCCGCCGGCCAGGACCAGCTCCTCGCGCGGTGCGACAGTGGTGGTGATCACCGCCGCCGTCCTGGCCTGCGCCCTCGTGGCCGGGATCGGGCTGGGTGCCCGCGACATCTCTCCCGCGGAGATCGTGAACGTCCTGCTCCACCCCGGGGCGGAGACGTTCGACGCCCATGTGCTGTGGACCGAGCGCATCCCGAGGACCTTCCTCGGCCTGTTGGTCGGTGCCGCCCTCGGCGCGTCCGGCCTGATCATGCAGGCGCTCACCATGAACCCGCTGGCAGAACCGGGAATCCTCGGCGTCCAGCAGGGCGCCTCGATGTTCGTCGTCCTCGGCATCATGCTCCTCGGAGTGACCAGCGTTCAAAGCTCCTTCTGGCTCGCGTTCATCGGGTCCGCGGTCACCGCCGCCCTGGTCCACCTGATCGGCACCCGCACCAACGCCGGCAGCTCCACCATCGGCCTCGTGCTGGCCGGAATGGCCCTCGCCGCCGTCATGTCCTCCCTCATCACCCTGCTCGTCGTCCGAGACGAAGCGGCCTTCGCCCACCTGAGGTTCTGGTCCGTAGGCCAGCTGACGGGACGGGCCGAAGTCCTCGGCACGATCCTTCCCTTCGTCGTGGCCGGACTGCTCCTCGCCCTGCCGCTCGGCCGGACGCTGAACATCCTCGCCCTCGGCGACGAGGCCGCCCGCGGACTCGGCGTCCGGGTCGAACGGGCCCAACTGGCTGGCGCCGCCGTCGCCGTGCTGCTGTGTGCCGCGGCCACCGCCGCCGTCGGCCCCGTCGCCTTCGTCGGGCTCGTCGCCGCGCACGGCGCCCGGCTGCTCGTCGGCCCCGACCACCGCTGGTCGCTCCCGGTGTCCATGGGCGCCGGCGCCGTCCTGCTGATCGTCTCCGACACCGCGGGACGACTGATCCTCGACCACGGGGAGATCCAGGTGGGCGTGATGACCGCGGTCATCGGCACCCCCTTCTTCGTATGGCTGGCACGTCGCAGGGACCTGGTGCGGATCTGATGACCGTTCTCGACACCCGTGTCCAGGCGGACACCACGGCCAGGGACACCGTCATGGCGCGCCTACGGGCCGCCCGGCGGGCCCACAACCGCACAACCGGCGCGGTGACCGTCGTCCTCACCCTGCTGCTGCTCGCCCTGACCGCCGCCTCGGTCCTGCTCGGCGGCATCGGCCAGGTGGATCCGGCCGACGTCCTGCCCGCCGCCCTCGGGCTGCGCGACGGCCTCGCCGACTACATGATCTTCCAGCTGCGGATGCCGAGAGCGCTGGCCTCGGTACTCTCCGGGGCGCTCTTCGGCCTCGCCGGAGCGCTGTACCAGCGGCTGATCCGCAACCCCCTGGCCACCCCCGACATCGTCGGCATCTCGGCCGGTGCGTCCGCCGGTGCCGCCGTCGTCATCCTCTTCGCCCCCGCAGCGTTCGTCGTCGGCGCACCGGTGGCCGCCATCGCCGGCTCCTTCGTGCTCGTCGCCGCCGTCCACGTGTTCAGCTGGCGCGGCGGGGTGGACACCTACCGCCTCGTCCTGGTCGGCATCGGACTCAGCGCCGTGTGCACCGCCTGCACCAACTACCTGTTCACGGTCGCCGACCAGTCGAGCATCGCCATCGCCATGCGCTGGCTCATCGGCAGCACCAGCGGTGCCGACTGGACCGGGGTCACCACACTCGCCGCGGGACTCGTCCTCTGCCTGTTGTGCACCGCCCTGCTGTACCGCCCGCTGAGCGGCATGGCCCTCGGCGACCACCTGGCCACCTCCCTCGGCACCCGGGTGACCGCGGTACGGGTCGCGGCCCTGCTGCTGGGCGCCGCGGCCGCCGCCCTGGCCACCGGGGTGGTCGGACCGATCGGCTTCGTGTCGCTGGTCAGCGGTCCCATCGCCGTACGCCTGGTCGGCGCCGACCGTGCCCTGCCGCTGGCCCCCCTGGTCGGTGCGGTCATCGTCATCGGCTCCGACGTCCTCGCCCAGAACGCTCCACTCGTCAGCCCGGTACCCACCGGGGTCCTCACCGCGCTCCTGGGCGCGCCCTACTTCGTCTGGCTGATCCTTCGGCGCAGGCAGGGAGTCACGCCGTGACACATCAACTCGAAGCCCGTGGCGTCACCTCCGGGTACGGCAGGACGCACATCATCGAGGACCTGAGCGTCACGATCGAGACGGGCCGGATCACCGCGCTGGTCGGGCCGAACGCCTGCGGCAAGTCCACGCTGCTGAAATCGATCGCGCGCCTGCTGCCGATAGCCGCCGGATCGGTGCTCCTCGAGGGCACCGACATCCACGCCCTCCCCACCCGGGAGGTCGCCCGCCGACTCGGCATCCTGCCGCAGTCGCCCATCGCGCCGGAGAGCATCACCGTCGGCGACCTGGTCTGGCGCGGCCGCCATCCGCACCGCCGGATGGGGCAGCGCCGTACCGAGGCCGACGACGCCGTCATCGCCGACGCGCTGATGGCCACGGGCACCGCCGACCTGATCGACCGCCCGGTCGACCAGCTCTCGGGCGGACAGCGTCAGCGGGTGTGGATCGCCCTGGCACTCGTCCAGGACACCCCCACCCTGCTGCTGGACGAGCCCACCACCTATCTGGACATCGCGCACCAGATCGAGGTGATGGACCTGCTCGCCGACCTCAACGAGCGGACGGGCAAGACCATCGTGCTCGTCTCCCACGACCTCAACCAGGCGGCCCTGTACGCCTCGACCGTCATCGCCATGCGCGACGGCCGGATCATCCGGCAGGGCCCGCCCGAAGAGGTGCTCGACGAACGGACCGTGGCCGACGTGTTCGGCCTGGACTGTGTCGTCGTACCCCACCCCCGCACGGACCGGCCGCAGATCTTTCCCCTCGGCCGGCGCCACCTCAAGCAGGAGAAATGACATGAACAGCCTCGCAAGACCCGCCGGACGGCACGGCGCCGCCAGAGCGCTCATCGCAGCGGCGGCGTGTGTCGCCCTCGTCGCCGGATGCGGCGGCTCGGACGAGAAGAAGACCGAAGACAAGCCGGCAGCGGCCGGAGCCGCCGCCGAGGCGTTCCCGGTCTCGCTCACCAACGCCTGGGGCAAGACGGAGGTCGCGAAGAAGCCCCTGAAGGTGGCGACCGTCTCCGACGGCGACACCGACATCGCCCTGGCGCTCGGCGTCGTCCCGGTGATCACGCCCGACGCGGAGGACGGCGGCCCGGTCCCCGAGTACAAGCAGCGCGCCATCACCAAGCTCGGCGCCGGCAAGCTCAAGACGTACGACGACACCGACGGCACCGACTACGAGGCCGTCGCCGCCGCGCAGCCGGACGTCATCCTGGGCATGAACACCTGGGACATGGACAAGGACTACGCCAAGCTCACGCCGATCGCCCCGGTCGTCACCTACACGGACAAGAAGCACGCCGACACCCTGACCTGGCAGGAGCGGCTGAAGTCCGCGGCCAAGGCGCTGGGACTCGGCGCCAAGGCCGAGGAGGTGATCGCCGCGAACGAGAAGGCGACCGCCGACGCCGCCGCCGCGCACCCGGAGTTCAAGGGCAAGACGTACACGTACGCCGTCGTCCACCCCGAACAGATCACGTTCATGTCCTACGCCGACCAGGACGCGGGCATCTTCGAGCAGCTCGGCTTCAGCAAGACGGACAAGTCCAAGAACTACACGGCCGAGAAGAACTCCGTGAGCCTGGAGAACCTGGACGAGCTCGAGGCCGACGTCCTGTTGATGACCTACCCCTTCGGCGACCGGGGCCTGCTCAGCGCGGGCGAGCTGCAGAGCAACAAGCTCTTCCAGTCCCTCGACGTGGTGAAGAACAAGCACTACGCCGTGGTTCCCTCGGAGAACAACCTCGCCTCCGCCCTCGCCTACCCCGACGCGCTCAGCTCGCCCTGGGTGGTCGAGAAGCTCACGCCCATCCTCGCCGAGGCCGTCGCCGGCAAGTAGCCGCACACCCGCGTCGCCCCCGTCGGCCGACGCACCGGGCCGGCCGCCGGGCAGTGCATTGCCCGCGGCCGGCCCGCGCCGGGCCACGACGCCCCGCGCAGGACCCCGTCCGTGTACGAAGGAGCAGTCAGCATGCCCACCCGCAGCCCCCGTTCGGTCGTCACCTTCCCCATCGTGCTCAGGGAACTGACCGTGCTGCGCGCCGAGAACATCACGCCAGGAATGCGGCGTATCACTCTCGGCGGTGACCAGCTGCACGCGTTCACCCGCGACGGGCTCGAACTCCCCGCGCTGCGCACGGACGGCTTCGACGACCACGTGAAGTTCTTCTTCGCCGACGAGACCGGCCGGCTGGTCCTGCCGCGGCAGAACGTCAGCAGCCTCGACTGGCCCGCCGACGGCCGCCCCGTGGCCAAGGACTACACCCCCGTCCGCTTCGACCCCGAGGCCGGAGAGATCGACTTCGACTTCGTACGCCACGAAGACGGCGTCGCCTCGTCCTGGGCGGAGCACGTCAAGCCCGGGGAAAGCACCTGGATCGCCGGGCCCAAGATGTCCCACAGCCACCCCGAGGGCGCCGACTGGCTGCTCGTCGTCGGCGACGAGACCGCGCTGCCGGCCATCGGACGGTGGCTCGCCGAGATGCCCGAGAGCACGAAGGCCAGGGTCCTCATCGAGATCGGCGACGACAGCCACCGCCAGGAGCTGCCGACCCGCGCCGACGCCGAGATCGTCTGGCTGTCGCGCAAGGGGGCGCCCGCCGGTACGACGGACCTTCTGGAACAGGCCGTTCGCGCACTGGACTGGCTTCCCGGCACCGTCTTCGCCTGGGTCGCCGGCGAGGCCGTCGCCCTCAAGGGCATTCGCAGGCACCTGGCCACCGAACGCCTCGTACCGCGCGAGCGCACCCACATCACCGGCTACTGGCGCCGCACCGAACCACCCGCACCCGACACCGCACCGGAACAGGACACGGACGACGACGCGCACGAGCGCCTCCACGAACTCACCGACCTCGCCCCGGGTTACGCCATCCGGGCCGCCGTCACCCTCGGTCTCTTCGAGCTGGTGGACGGTGGAGTGCGCGACCTGGACGCACTGACCGCCCGCACCGGCTCCGACCGGTCCACCCTCGCCGCCCTGCTCACCTACCTGGTCTCCGTCGACCTGCTGGTCGGCGACGAGGAAGGCGGCTACCGGCTCACCCCCGTCAGCGAGGAACTCGTCGAGGACGACCACTCCGCCGACGAGTACCACCTCGGCGGCGCCCAGGCCGCGTTCGACGCCTCACTGAGCGGCCTGGTGCACACACTGCGGACCGGCGCGGCCGGCTACCGCACCCTGGGCGGGGAGACCCTGTCCGAGGCCATGGCCAAGGACTCCCTGCTCGCCGGCACCGCCCGAACCGCCGTCGAGGACGAGGCCCGCTGGATCGCCCCCGGAGTGACCCGCGCCCACGACTGGTCCTCCGTCAGCTCGCTCACCGCCACGGGCCACGGCTCGGCCACGGTCGTCAACGCGCTGGTCAAAGCACATCCCCGACTGCGCGCCAGGATCGCCGCCATGCCGTCGGTGCTGCGCGTCCTGGAGGAGGAGATCCTCGACACCGACGTCCTCCCCCGTGTCGAACTGGTGCCGCAGTCCGGCCCTGTGCCGCCTCCCGGCAGCGACACCGTCCTGATGTCCCGCCTCCTCGAATGGCTGCCGGACGACGACGCCGTCCAGGTGCTCACCGAGACCGCGGCCACGCTGCCCGACGGCGGAACACTCCTGCTGGTGGAGCAGGTCACCGCGGCGGACCCGGACGACATCGACGCCACGCTGCACCATCTGCGCCTCAAGTGCGCCTTCGGCTCCGGCATCCGGGACACGGACCATGTGTCCGAGCTCGCCGTACGGGCGGGCCTGACCGTTCGCGCGTCCAAGGACATCGGGTGGGACCACCGCCTGTGGTCCCTCACACGCCCGAGCGCGGCTCCCGACGGACGGGACTGAACCGCTTGCACTCGCCCGGCGTCGTTCGTCCGAGATACGGCCGCGTTGACAGCGCAGGGAAGGCGAGGTCTTTCGAAAGACACCAGAGGTGTACGCCGTTCACCGGCGTCAGCGTGGAATCGACGAGTAGGTTCCACGCGGGCCTCAGGCATCACCGGGGCCATCGGGTTGTGAAGACTTTGCCTGGCAGCTGCACATGGCCGAGCTCGACGGGGTCGTGGTCACCCCGGCCAAAGTATCCGGCTGCCGGCCGTTGTCGGTCGATGACGAGCTGACCGGTAGCCGACCCTGCGCGAAACCGCTCAGGTTCGCGTGCCGCGGTGCAGGGCGCGGACCAGGCGGACGATTCCATGGACCAGAAGCACGTTGACGGCCGCGCCGGCGGTGACGAGCGCGGCTGAGGCGAAGGGGTTGCCCGTCGCGTCCGGGTCTGGATCGGTCTCCGGGTCGAGGAGCGCGAGCGGATAGAGCAACGCGATGGTCACCAGCACCGATCCAGGGAACGTCGACAGGTGTAGGAGGGTGAGGAAGCCGTCGGGCCGTGCCCCCGCGAAGGCGCGGGCCAGTCCAGCCGTTGCGACGAAGCCGCCGTAACCGATCGCGAGCAGCCGGCCAAGGCGGGAGGTGCGGCCGGTACGGGTGGGATGGTTCATGGGCTTCCTTGCCGGTGTCGGATGCTCGGTGGGCCTGTGTCCGATGACGGGGTCGGGTGCCCACCGGCCGCCATTATTGAACATGTTCAGGCGCGGTTCGGCCGCCTTGGGTTCGATCCACGGGGCTGCCGACCCCTTGAGCTCTCCACCGAGTAGGCCCTGACCTGCGGTGATGCGGCCTTTCTCCACAGAGCCGAGCCGCTGCCGACAGGAACAGCCGTCACGTGAACGGATCGGGGGCGCTTGCTCCGGCCGGCAGAGCAGACGATCATTCGGCCATGAGACCCGAAGTGCGGACGTTCGTTGCTGATGGATCGCTTCCTGACTGGGACGCGAGCGAGGAAGAGATCGACAGGCGTTGCCACCAGCTCGCAGCGATCTCCCGACCCGTCACACGCGAAGAGGCCGCAGCCTTGGCCACGTGCTTCGGACCGGACGACTGTTACGGAGCCGCCTGGACCCTCGTGCACCTCATCGAGACGGCCCCCGGCCCGGTGCCGCAGCTGGAGGACCCGGGTTCGGAGGTGGGCGACTGGGCCCAGACGCTGTGGGCGCGATGGGCCGGCGAGCACCCCGCGACTTGACGGCTTGATTGCAGGAGGTGTCCTTTCGGCCGCGGGCGAGCTGCTGGTCCGAGCCGGCCCCGGTAGTGCTCACTGGCCGAAGCACCGCGTCCGTTCCGGTGCCCCGTGCAGGAAGGCGCGGCGGTCAGGCACGCGCCGCGTGCGGAGAGGGTCTGCTGGGGACCACGATGCGCGCTCTTGTTCTGACCAGTAGAGGCCCGGTTGGCGACGGTCGTCGTCGCCCGTGAAAGAGCGCCGAATCAAGGCGAACTCGGGTAGTCCGAACGGTCCGCCGGTGATCGCGCATGTGATGCCGGCCTTGTGCTGAGCCCTACGCGCTGCTCTGTGCATCCACGAGCCCTCACCGCTACGTGCGCCCCTATTGCAAGCTGTTCGCAACTGCTTCTAGTTTGCGGCAGTCGCGTGGGGCTGTCCGTGCGACCCGCGGTGAGAGGACCACCACATGATGGGCGAACGCCCGCTGTCCCTGTTGTCCGCTATGGCTCTGGCGCTGCTGGTCGCCGGTTGCGGCGGCGGTTCCGCCGCCCGTGAGGACGCCGCACCGGCCGGTCCTGCCGAGGGCTTCCCGGTCACCGTCGACAACTGCGGGGTGAAGACGACGTATCAGCGCCCTCCGCGGCGTGCCGTGTCGCTGAACCAGCATGCGACCGAGGTCATGCTGGCGCTCGGGCTGGAGGAGTCGATGGTGGGCACCGCCTATCTCGACGACCGGATCCTGCCCGCGTACCAGGAGGCCTATCGGGGGATCAAGGTGCTCGCGAAGGAGTACCCCTCGTTCGAGGTGCTGCTGGCGGCCGAACCCGACTTCGCCTACGGCGGTTTCGCCAGCACCTTCGACGAGAAGGAGGGGCGCAGCCGCGCCGCGCTCTCGAAGGCGGGCATCAACTCCTATCTGAACGTGGAGGAGTGTCCTTCCGGGCCGGTGACGATGGCGCACATGGACCAGGAGTTGCG